>NZ_NTMG01000062.1 GCF_002487355.1 Candidatus Methanoperedens sp. BLZ2
TTACTACATTATTTCTCTATGTCATTGTTTTTCTACTTTTCGGATAGGTACTTAGTGCATCTCCATAAAAAATTAGATGAACTTGCTTATTGTCGTGGACACTATATTATTTTACCTCATGTCGGAAAAGATGGGCAGGATTCAATTTTGCGACGAGGTTTTCAAGAACATTACAGAAAAATGCCTTGCGTTGGTGGCTATGTTGACAAAGCTATTTCACCTGAATCGGGTTATCAAAATAAAATCAATGGTGGTGATGTTCATTATGGAAACAAATCCATTGCTGTTATTTCAACATCTGATAATCGTTTTGAAGATGGCAGAGAATTCGGACAACATTCAACATGGATTAAGTGGGCAGAACCAACAGCAGAAGCAATACGACAAGCTTGTTTGGCGAAAGAATCCAGAATTTCACAGACAGAACCTGAATTACCTCAAATTTATATTAAATCAATTGATGTTACAACTTCCAAATTTTTAGGAACATTCAATATAGATTTCAACAAACAATATAATGCTCTAATAGGCGGAAGAGGAACCGGAAAATCAACAATACTGGAATATTTGAGATGGGGATTATGTGACCAAACAATTCAGAATGCTGATTACGATGAGCTAACTGTTATTGAAAAAAGAAGGAATGCATTAATTCAAAAAACTTTGGTTGATGTAAATGGAGAAGTAAGAATAACAATGGAGAAGAATGGAATTCTTCACGTTGTAAAGCGCAATTCTGGGCGAGAAATACTTTTGAAAATCGGAGAAGATGAATTTCAGCAGGTGAAAGAAGAAGATATTCGTAAGTTACTTCCAATTCAATCATATAGTCAAAAGCAGCTAAGTGATGTTGGTGTAAAGACAGAGGAATTGAAACGATTTATTGAACAACCTATTCTTAGCCAATTAGATACATTGAAATTTCAACTTAGTGAAACTGGGACAAAACTTAAAAATTCATATAATCAGTTGATAAGAAAAAAAGAAATTGAACAGGAGATTAAAAACTTCAATCTTCAATTCCAGTCATTAAATACACAAGTTGACAATATCAGAAAATCTCTGAAAGGAATTTCAGATGCTGACAAAGAGACCATTAATAAAAAATCAAAATATGAAATAGAACAAACCATAATAAACAATTCTATAAAAGAATTAAGTGTGGTTGAAAATAAAGCAGATGAGCTTCTTAAACTTCTTGAATTATATCCTGAACCATTAAGAAAAGTTGATGAAACTGAAAACAAACAATTAATTCAAAATATTTCGGCAGAAGTTGAAGCAAAATTTGTTGAGATAAAGACAGCAGCAACAACATTAAAAAACATTTTTAGTGCTGAATATTTGAATAAATTCAATGCAATGTTGGATGAATGGAGATTGAAAAAAGAATCTTTTGAGGCTGCTTATGATATTGCAAAAAGCAAGTCTCAATCAAGCAAACAACAGCTTCATGAAATTCAGCAAATTGAAAAGGAAATAAGTGGAATTAATAAAGAAGTTTCAGACAAAAAATCACTTATTAAAGAAATTGGAAATTTTGAAAATGACTTTAATATTCAAAAGCAGAATTGGTTAAAATTTCATACAGATAAGGTTTTGTTATTAAATGAACAAGCAAAACAGTTTACACAATTATCAAATAATTTGATAAAAGCCGAAGTAACAAAGAGCATTAATTTCCAACCTTTCAAAACGCAACTAAAAAATATTTTTGAAGGAACAAGAATTAGAGAAGAAAAAATTGATGCAATAATTGAGCATATCAAACAATCAAACGAACCAATTAAAGAATACATTTCAGTTTTAGAGGAATTTAGATTGTTAGTCGAACTAAAAGTTTCAGATGATAAAACATTGAAAATTCCTGAAACTCCAATTCTGACATCTTGTAAATTTACCGAAGAACAGAAATCAAAACTATGTAGTAAAATTTCAACAGATGATTGGTTGAGGTTATCTACAAATGAGTTAGAATTTAATCCTGAATTTTATTACAAAACCAATAATAAACTTGGTGATGTTATTCCATTTGCGGCAGCATCGGCAGGACAACAAGCAACAGCACTTTTGACAGTTTTATTAAATCAGTCCGGAATTCCGCTTCTTATTGACCAGCCTGAAGATGATATTGACAACAGAGCAATTGACCAAATAATAAAAAACATTTGGGATGCAAAAAAGAAAAGGCAATTAGTGTTTACAAGTCATAATGCAAATCTTGTTGTTAATGGAGATGCTGAATTAGTAATTTGCTGTGATTACAAAGATTCAACAAGTCAAACAAGAGGAATATTAAAAGAAGAAGGTGCAATTGATAAGAAAACGGTCAGAAATGAAATCACTTCCGTAATGGAAGGAGGAGAGAAAGCATTCCGACTGAGAAAGGACAAATATGGATTTTAGAAGCCGCATCCGTACATCCTGTGCTCCGGCGAAAAGAGGGCGGGCTTAAGAAAATGAAACATGAAGAGGTACATATTTCTTAGAGCTTGTCTGAATATTTGATCATTGTTTGAAAACCTGAATTTGTGACAACCGCCTATTAGATACCATCAAACGCTAAATTGCCCTGACTCTTCGATAGGTTTTACGCAACAACCGTATAAAATTTGCTAAGAACCGCTCTTTCCTTTCCATTCTCCTTATAAAAATATTTTCTTCAGAAATAAACAACTCTTTTAGATGGAGGATATCTGTTTTTGGTGAAAAAAACACATACAGAAGGATACCGAAGAATATTAACGCCAAACCAACAACCTTATCGAACATAGATGTGGAATAAAGGAGATATAGACATACGCCGATACCAATCCAGGGCAAAATATTTTGCCCATATAAACCTTTTTCTGTACGTTTTTTTAGTATGATCAGGGCAAGACAGGTTAACAGGTATGAAAATGCAAGATTAAAAACAGAAAATGAGATCAATCCACGTAATCCGGAAAAAATGGACAACGTAAATGCAATTATCCCATGGATCAATAATGCCATATATGGTGTGCCAAAGCTTGTGTGGATTTTAGAAAATATTCCGGGAAATAAGCCATCAATAGACATTGCATACGATAATCGTGCGGTGGTGAGGATATTTGCTTCATCAGATCCTGATACTGATAATAAAGCCCCTATAGCCATAATTAAGGCTCCAACCGTCCCAAAAATTACTAATGCAACATCAACCAGGGGAGTTGAAGTCGTTGCTAAAGCAGACCATTTAATTGTCCCATAAATAACAAAATTAGTAAAAAGATAAAATGCTGTGACAATCATCATACCGGTTGCTATCGCTTTTGGTATTGTTCTTTTTGGATCTTTAACTTCACTTGCAGGCAGTGTGCCCAGTTCAAATCCGGCATATGCCCAGAATATCAACACCAGGGCAGCCCCGAAATTATTCAAACCCAGCGGGGCTAATGGTGTATAATTTGTAACAAGAGTTTCTGGATTAAATACGAAAAAGAAAATCCCCCCGAAGATCAATAAAATTAGCGGGATCAGTTTAATGACAGTCAAAACGTCGTTGACTTTTCCTGCAGCTTTAACTCCAATTATATTTATAAAAGTTAAAGCAAATACGAACAATCCTTTTACGAGAATTTGTTGAACAGAATCCAGGGGAAAAAATATTGCAGGTATTGTACAAAAGCTATAGCAAAAACCGGTAATGCAAGGATTTCTGCAACCCACATACTCCAGCCGGTAAGGAAACCAAAAAAATCATCAAAAGCATAAGAAACAAAAGCGAAAGGACCTCCCACCTTCGGAATGTAATAACTACAGTAAGCAAAAACCAATGCTAATATTGTGGCCATTATACCTGGAATAATCCAGACGATTATTGAAAAAGGTCCGATCATTCCTGCTGTCAATGCAGAAGCTATATAAATGTCAGCCCCAACAATCGAACCCACAATAATATTGGTTAAATCGAAGAAAGTCAAATCTTCCCTGAACTTATCTTTAACTTGTTCAGTATTTTTATTTGAGCTCAAGATCCTGCCACGCCGTTTTATGATGAATATTTTATGATAAATACTATGTAATAAAGAAGTATAAAATGTTATTGACCCAAGTTTCAAAGAATATACAGAAATCAACAGGTAGAGCCTGACAAACAAAACCTAAGAAAGGGCTATATTCAAAAAATACAATAAGTAAATTTATATATTGGTGATCCCCGAGTTATTCTGTTCCAGTGTCCGAGGATGGATATGCGGCGCTGCTTTCAGATGGTGATCTGAAGGCTGTAGAGGACAGCGTCATGAAGCAGAAATGATACTGGAATATTCTTATATACAAATAGATAATATGAAATATTATGAATTTGGAAGTTGTCGAGAAAAGGCTTCTTGGAATGGATAATGAAATCCATATGCTATTACAATATATTTATAAGCAGAAAAAGCGGGATGTACAAGCCGAGATCAAGGAATATGAAAATCTAAAGAAAACAATCTCAAAGCACTTAAAAGAGCCGATTGATCCAACTGCCGAAATAAGAATAATGAGAGAAAAGAAATATCTGATATAGTAATGAAAGTCACAATCGATAGTGATGTTCTTGTTTATGCTTTTATAGAACCAACTAAAAAGATATACAAAGATAATTATGACGAATTTAAAGTCCTGCATACCAAGGCAGACAATATATTCAAAGATGTAATCAATGGTGATTACGAATTGATAATTCCCTCAACAGTTTTGGTAGAAGTTGCTATCGTTATGAGCAGGGCAGTAGGAAGTAGAATTGCTAAAGATGTTTATGAAAGTATTAAGAAAAATGCTTCTTTGATATTATATTTGAATGAGAACTTTACGGAATATTGTATGGAAAAAGGTGTAGAAACACATTTAAGTGGATTTGATACTGTTGTTTTTGCATGCGCTTATCGTGAAAATTCTATTCTCATAACAGGCGACAGACGTTTTTTTCATAACGTACGGGAACATCATCCTGAATTAAAAGTGCATTTTCTACGGGAAATGAATATAGATGATATAAGACAGCAATGAATGATCTGAAATGCCTATCGGATATTTGTTTGCAGTAAGGATTCTTGATAGTTTCTGCCAGAGGTTATTCTGCCCGATACCATAAATATGACACTGACAGAGGCAAGGAAGTTTGTCGAAGAGCTTGGACGTGAACTACGAGTAATGGTTGTGAAAAGTTATGAAAATAAGAATAATCTGTGAAAAAGAAATTGATGCAGAAATAAATGAAATCTTAGGCAATGCTGAAAAAGGTATTATAAAGGACGATAACACCCTCTTGCTGACACCACATCAGGCAGCAGGATTATTCACACCCAGAAGGCTTGAAATGCTTCATCATATCGCAAAAAATCCTCATATCAATGTAAGTGAAATTGCAGAAATTTTGCATAGGGATTGGAAATCTGTATTAAGGGATTTAAAATACCTGGAAGGTTTTGGATTAGTAGAACTTGTTAAAGAAGGAAGACACAGGATGGTAGACATGGTTTCCACAGAACAGGTAATGGCGTTCACATAGCCAGAAAATATAAGAAAGCACTTTTACCGTACTTTATGCATAACTGAAAAAAAAATAAATGAACAGGATTCCCTTTATTATCAATTGAATAAATCTAAACTAAAGGGATAACATTGACATTTAAACTCACATCAGTATTTGAACCAAAAGGCGACCAGGTAAAAGCCATCGAGAAGCTGACCATGGGTCTTAATCAGGACATGAAACACCAGACACTTCTTGGTGTGACAGGTTCCGGGAAAACCTTCACTGTCGCCAATGTTATCCAGAATACCCGGCGCCCGACTCTTGTCATTTCGCACAACAAGACCCTTGCAGCACAGCTTTATTCCGAATTCAAGGCTTTTTTCCCCGAAAATGCAGTTGAGTACTTTGTAAGCTACTATGATTACTACCAGCCTGAAGCCTATATCCCCCAGACTGATACCTATATTGAAAAAGACGCTTCCATAAACGAGGAGATTAACAGGATGCGCCTTTCTGCAACACGGTCACTGTTCGAGCGGCGGGATGTTATTGTTGTAGCAAGCGTCTCCTGCATTTATGGCATCGGGTCGCCGCAGGAATGGCGTGATATGTCCATTCTTCTTCGAAAAGGAGATGAAGCGCCGCGAAAGGTAATACTTTCAAGGTTTGTGGATATGCAATATGAACGAAATGACCTTGATTTCAGTACAGGGAAATTCCGGGCGCGCGGTGATACGATCGAAATATTTCCTTCTTATGCATCAACCGGAATCAGGATCGAACTTTTCGGTGATGAGATTGAACGCATCTCGGAATTTGACCCGCTGACAGGAAAAACTATTCTGGAAAAAGATGCCCTGGTCATCTATCCTGCCAAGCATTTTGTTATGCCGCAGGAAAAGATCGATCTTGCTATTGAATCAATAGAGGAAGAACTCAAAGGAAGATTACAGGAACTAAAGCGAACTGGAAAAATACTGGAAGCGGCGCGCCTTGAACAGCGCACAAAATTCGATATTGAGATGATGCATGAGATCGGGTACTGCCAGGGAATAGAAAATTACAGCCGCCACATGGACGGCCGAAGAGCGGGTGAGCCCGCATATACGCTTATGGATTATTTCCCGAAGGACTTTTTGATAGTGATCGATGAATCGCATGTTACCATTCCGCAAATACGCGGTATGCAGGCAGGAGACCATGCGCGAAAAGAATCTCTGGTGAATTACGGTTTCAGGCTGCCGTCAGCATACGATAACCGCCCTCTCACGTTCGATGAATTCAGCGAAAGGGTGAACCAGACTCTGTATATTTCGGCAACGCCTGCTGATTATGAGGTTGCCATGAGCGCACAGGTCGTAGAGCAGATCATCCGCCCCACAGGGCTTGTTGATCCTGAGATCATAGTAAAACCCATAACAGGACAGATTGATGACCTGATCGGGGAGATCCGCGCAAAGACCGCAAAAAAATTCAGGGTTCTTGTTACAACTCTTACAAAAAGAATGGCAGAAGACCTTACAGAATATCTTCTTGGAGCCGGGATCAAAGCAAGATACATGCATTCTGAGATAGAGACGCTGGAGAGAATCGAGATAATCAGGGGGCTGCGTCTTGGTGAATTCGATGTACTCGTAGGGATCAACCTCCTTCGTGAAGGACTTGACCTGCCTGAAGTCGCGCTTGTTGCTATCCTCGATGCTGATAAGGAAGGTTTCCTGCGTTCTGACCGCTCTCTTTTGCAGACAATAGGAAGGACTTCAAGAAATGTTGAGGGGAAAGTGGTGATGTATGCAGACAGGATGACTGGTTCGATGCAAAGGGCGATAGATGAGACAAACAGAAGGCGAACCATGCAGATAGAATATAATAAAGAGCATAACATCACGCCGCAGACTATACAAAAGGCTGTTGAACCGCGTGCGGTAACCGAGGAGGCGCCGCCCAGAGAGGAGATTTTCAATTATATTGTGGAGCTTGAAGCTGAAATGCATCGGGCTGCCAGGAGCCAGGAGTTTGAGAAGGCTGCAAAGATAAGGGACAGGATAGCGAAGCTGAGGAAGGAGATGTGAATTTGTATCGATGTTTTATTATTTGAGGTTACAAAAATTTAAATAGTATGCTCTTTAAATAATGCTTTGATGGTGAAAGCGTCTCTAAAAAAGGTTTTTATTAAGAATTTCAAAAGCCTTCATGATTGTGAAATCGATATTGGGAAGATGAATGTAGTTGTGGGGGCTAATGCTTCAGGGAAATCGAATTTGATTGAAGCATTCAGGTTATTGAAAAAGATATATGTTGATAAAGATCCTTTTCCATTTTTAGAGTGGTGGGGTTATAACAATGTAGTATGGCAAAGAAAGGAAGAGCTGCCTATAATTATGGGGCTGCTTTTTGATATTGAAGAGTATGATGTCTATTTTGAGACTAGCTTTACTGGAACTGGGGGAAAATTCCAGATTTTTAAAGAAGTATTGGATATAAGAGGTTTTCTTAAATTTGAGAAAGAAGGTGAATGGCTAACGATTAAGCATGATGTAAAAGCTTCAGAATATTTTATGAACAATCTTAATAAATATGAAACTTCCAAAGGGGCTAAAATCAAATTGAAAAAGATAAAAGGCTCTTTTACAGAAGGAACAAAATTAAGAGTGGGCTCAGAGCTAAGACTTTTTGAATATGCATCCAGAAAACTTTCTTGGACAGGTGATATTTTTACAGACAAAAATACCTCACACAGTCTTATGTTATCTGTCTTTAAGGTTCCTAAAGAGAGTATTATTACGGGAGAAAGGTCTGAGGAAATTACAATTTTATGTCCTGCTATAGAATGTGAAGAAGAATTGGGATTCAAAGAAGGAACCATTTTGCTTTTCAATGCGCTTTATACAATTGCAGCTAATATAATCTCCTTAACTTTCGATAAGCAATTAATTTTATATCCGCTCAATATCCGTCTAATGAAAGTACCCCAACAATTCAGAAGGGAAGAAACAATAAAAGAAGATGGAACCAATCTAGCAAGCGTATATCACACAATTTATCTTAAAGAAGGTAAAGTACCAGAAGAAATTTACAATCCACTTTCATTAGTTTTTCCAAAAATAGATGTGCGCCCGCATATTACTGACGATGGCAGGGTTATGATAAAATTCTTTGAGAACGGGTTTGACCTTTTACCACCTAATACCTCCGATGGAATTTATAAGATTTTGACTGTTCTTATAGCGATTTACCTAAAACCGCCTCTACTCATAATCGATGAAATTGAGAATTCCCTGCATCCTGAAACCTTGGAACTTATTCTAGATACAATAAAAGCAAGCGATATCCAGGCAATAATAACAACACACTCGCCAGTTGTAGTTGATATGACCGAGCCTGATGATATGATCCTTGTAGAAAAAGAACGGGGAGAATCGAGATTCAAGAGAATTAAAGATCCAGATAAAATAAGAGATTTCTTAAAGGAAAAGGGTATAACGTTTAGTACAGGCTGGCTTTATGGAGAGATATCTCACATCGAATAAAAAACATGAAAATAAAACTAATAGTCGAAGATTCCTGGGGTGTTCCTTTTTTTCCAATTGTAATTGAAAGACTTAAAACGGAGAATCTCGTAAATAAAAATTTAATAATTCAAAAACCAAAACATTTACCAGCTGATTGTAATGGAAAGCTGGATGAAATTTTGAAAATGGTTGATAAGGATAACACATGTGACCTGATCATAATAGTTCTTGATGCTGATGGCCCTCAGAATTCATATAGATATGAAAAAGGGCAAAGGGCCATATACCGAATAATATGACAACGCCTGTTAAAATTATACTTGCAGAATATGAGATCGAAGAGTGGATATGCATCAGCAAAGATCTAAATTGGAAGCACTCAAAACCTTCTGATGCGCTAAAAAAGAAAGATGGATATATAAAAAGTCGTCTTCCAAAGTATGCCGCTGAATTGGATTTTGATGTGCTTTCGAATAAATGCAAATCGTTTAAAGCTTTTCTTGCTGCATTAAATCCAAAGTAAAATCCACTTTCAATGCGATCGCGACATACGAGTCATATCTCGATCCCGAACTGCCTTAACTTTCGTAATTTGTGGAATCTTTTCCTTCAGTGCTCCTTCCAGACTCGAACAGTTCCTTTCCCTTCTGATATCATTCAAGGAGTGCTTCCTGCCATCCGTAATCTATAAATAATATGAAAAATAATGTTTATTAAATTAACAATGTTTAGTTATGGGAATAAAAGAAAGAAAAGAAACTGAAAAATCTGAAATGAAAGAACTTATTCTAAAGACAGCAATGAAGTTGTTCCTGGATAAGGGGTTCAATAACATAACCATAAGAAATATTGCAGAAAAAATTGAATACAGCCCGGCGACTATTTATCTATACTTCAAAAATAAAGATGAAATTCTTTACACTCTCCGGGGAGAAGGATTTGAAAAGCTATACGAATGGCAGAAAACTTCACTCAATACAAATGATCCCCTTAAACGTCTGCTCAAACATGGGGAGGCATATATTTCATTTGCCCTTGAAAATCCTGAATATTATGACCTGATGTTTATGATGAGAGGTCCTGTAAAAAATATAAAGGAGACGAATTTCTGTGACATCGGTCTAAAGTCATATGAATTGCTCAAGAATAATGTGAAAGAATGTATGACACAGGGATTGTTCCCCCGGATGGACGTGGATATAGTCGCATTCTCATTATGGTCTTATGTCCATGGAATCGCATCATTAATAATTCGCAGTAGAGGCATTATATTCCCTGAGGAACAGGTAAATGATATGATTAAAGGATCTCTTGATTTTATGCTGAAGGTAAATTATGATAAAAATTGGGATACATACAATAAATCAATGAATCAGAAACCGGAGTTAAACATATGAGAAAATATATAATTACATTATTTTTAATATTAGCATTTGTCATAAACGTACAGGCTGATCCTTTCAATGTAACAACTGTGCTTTCTGCTCCTCACCTGACGCCTGGTGACAGGAACATCGGGCTTGAATTCACGATACAAAATGATCAGGATACTTCCCTTAGTAATGTCAAAACATATCTTTTTTTAAGATATCCATTTTCTGCATCCTACTCTCCGAATAACAAGCTCGGTGAAATAAATAACCCCGGATATCTTATCAGCGCAGGAGGATCAGGAGATGAATACACACCTTATTTTGACCTGATGCCGCACATGTCTCGAAAAACATTTTTCAAGATAGATATTGACCGGGACGCAAAATATGGGGTTTATGATCTACCCTATACAATTTTTTATGATAATAAGGAATATAACGGCAAGATCACACTAACGATCAAAGGGGAGACACTGATAGAGATAAAAAATGTATCGGTAGCATCAAACAATAGCCAGGTCGAGCCAGGGGAAGTTTTTAAAATACAAATCTCTCTTGAAAATGTGGGCGATAACGAAATTAAATGGTTAAAAATCAGCCTGAACCCGGAAGATAAAGCCCTTATCCCCCTCTCTTCGGATTCGGAACTGATCTTTAAAGATATGCCTCAGGGGTCACAGAAAAATTCAGAAATATGGTTTTCCCTGGAAAAGGACGCAGCTATCAAAAATTATCCTATCGATCTTGAGCTTAAGTATCTTGACGAAAGGGGCATAGAGTATAACGAGAGCAAACTTGTTGGCATAATTGCCTCAGGAAGAGCAAATATGGACATCGCCAAAAAGATCACAGAACCTGCAAGATTAATGGAGAACCAGCCTTTTACCCTTAATATAAAGATCGAAAATACAGGCACAGGAGATGCAAAAGGAGTTATGGCACGTCTTGAATCCGCACTCTCCGGGGATAATCTTGCTTATCTTGGGGAGATAAAAAAGGATGATTATTCAAATGCGCTCTTTACACTGGATGCTGATAGCAGCGGTAAACAAAACGGTGTTTTGCATATAACCTTTGAAGATGACTTTGGAAAACATGAGATACAAAAAGACATGATCATTGTTGTGAATCCAGCAGAAAGCCAAAACCTCCTGCCGATATTAATTGGAATAATAGCAATAGCTGCTATAATATTTTACCTGGTAAAAAGGAAACACTGACCATGAAAGCCTGGCTGTTCCTTGCCATAAAGGATATGTCAAAAAGAAGGCGTGAAACACTGATGGTCATCCTGGCCATAACGATAGGGGTCGTTGGACCGCTTTTTACGACAGCGTTGAATAACGGGATGCAGGATGCTTTTGTAGGGAATACTGTTAATGTTTACACAGGGCATTTGCAGATCCAGCCAAATACTGGCGATAGCTTTATTCCAAAATCAGAAAGCGTGCTTTCGAAGGTCACAGGGATAAAAGGCATTGTAGGTGCTGCTCCCCGGATTACAGGCAGTATAGATCTCGAATCAAGATCTGAAAAAATCGGAATTGCAATATTCGGGATAAAACCATCACTTGAAGAAAAAGCCTCCACACTTTCAAAAACATTGGAGAGGGGAGAATTCCTTGATGATAAGGATAAAAATGAACTGCTGATTGGCACCTCTCTTGCAGAAGTAATGAAAGTGGATGTTGGTGATACTGTTATTCTCACATATCAGGATAGAAAACCCGTCGAATTCAGGGTAAAAGGTATCATCAGTACAGGTACATTTGAACTTGACAGGTATGCCATAATATCAACATACAGTACCGTAAAGGAACTCATCGAAAAAGATGAAGCCAGCAATATCATTATTCGGCTTGAGAATCCTGAAGAATCCACAAAATATAAATTAATTCTCCAGAAAGAGACCACACTTCCTAATGTCAAGACCTGGCAGGAACTTTCAGCAGGAATGGCAGGAATGATCGAGACATTTGGGGCAATATCCTCGATGACATCAGGCATTTCCATATTTGTTGCCGCGATCGCAATCAGCCTTATAATTTACACGACCGTAAAAAACAAGATCCGTGAAATTGGTGTCCTTAAAGCAATAGGCGCAAGAGGCGAAATGATTTTGAAGATATATCTTGCGCAGGCTTTATTCATAGGTATCATCGGGACAGTGCTTGGTACCTTGATAGGTTTATTCCTGATAAACGGAATGCAGCAGAATCCGCTTATCATGACGCCTGAGTACGGTATGAAACTCATAATCATGCCCCGGATATCATTAGGTTCAATAATGGCAGCCGATCTATCAATACTTCTCACATGCATTATCGGAGGGATATATCCCGCAATTATCGCCTCAAGGACAAATATTATTAAAGCAATATGGAGCGGATAGGTTTGATCGAGATCAATAACCTTAAGAAAATATATTATATGGGCAAAATTGAGGTTCATGCTCTCAGGGGGATAGACCTTGTGATCGAAAAGGGTGAATTCGTTGCGCTTATGGGTCCATCAGGTAGCGGAAAGTCAACGCTTTTAAATATGATCGGCCTTCTTGATACTCCAACATCGGGGGGAATCGTTATCGATGGGATCGAGGTGTCTTCTCTTGATGATAATGAGAGAGCTGATTTTCGGCTCAGGAAAATGGGGTTTGTTTTCCAGTTCTTCAGCTTGCTTAAGGAACTGAATTCGCTTGAAAATGTTGCACTCCCGATGATAATGGATGATCGAAAATATACCAGAGCAAGTTCACTTCTGGAGCTTGTGGGAATAGGTGACAGGGCTGCGCATTATCCAAGTGAGCTTTCGGGTGGGCAGCAGCAGCGCATAGCAATTGCCCGGGCACTTGCGAATGAGCCTGCAATCCTTCTTGCGGATGAACCGACGGCAAATCTTGATACAGAGTCCTCAAACCAGATAGTCGGACTATTTCGCGAATTGAACGAAAAAGGACAGACTATTGTCATGGTGACGCATGAACCTGAACTTGGCGAGAGAGCAGACAGGATAATCAGGATAAAGGATGGGAGAGTGGTTTCGTGAATGACGGGAAATGCCGGAGTTGCAAAGTATCTCTACGACATTAGCGACCTTCTGGAACTAAAAGGGGAGAAGTATATTCAAATTAAGGGCCTATGCAAAGGCAGCATGAGCTATTGAAGGATTAACGGAGGACATTGAAAATATCGCTTCAGAGAACAAATTGGAAGATATTCCAGATGTTGGGGAATCGATTGTCTGAAAAATAGCGAGGATTGTACTGAGAATGGCACCTGGATAGCTAACGTTCTCAGCCTTACGAACAAATATGAATGATTAAAAAGTAAAAGAGCTTTTTTAACATAAGCTCTTATTCCATTTACCTTGGGATATATACTGGTTTATGTATTTCGCCATTTATGTTCAGATCAACCAGAATTACATTCGGCTCTACAGATAACTTATCGAGGTCGATCACGGATGCCTTGGCTGTAACATAGTAAACTTTCGAGAACCATTCAGGTTTTTCACCTAATTCTTCGACATTTACCGCAACTGCTGTAGCATCTTTTCTAACCTCGCTTTGAAACGTCTCTGAGGCAGCTCCACTGATATCCATAAGCATTAGAGAGTATTTAGTTTTAAGTCTTTCAAGCTCACTTGGGCTGATGTCATTAAAGTTGATGGTTGCCCATACTATTGTCTTAGGATTTTTTTGTGCAGAATTCTTAAGGTCTGCTCCTCTCTCTGCTTTATATGCTTCGAACTGAGATGTGCCATATGTTGGTGGTTTAATGAAGATAACAGGCTTGCCATCTGTTCCCGTCACAGTCTCTACAAAAACATTATTTTTGCCTAATCTTATAGAATCTGACGAGATAGCATACCCTGTTCCGATTAATAAACCAATTATTAAAGATATTAGGATAACTTTAGTTATTTTATTCATAATTTTGCTCCTTATACTGTCAAGCCAATGTTATCAAGTACGATATAATTGTAATCGCTCACACTGCTATCATATGCATAAAATCTCACTTGCATATTATAGGGATTACCTGTAGTACCTACACCTTTTACCTGGACCTCTGTCTCGTAATTACTATTTGGAACTATGGAAGACCAAGTGTAACCATAATTTATCCACCCATTATATTTTGCAAGCGTATCTATCGTTCCTCCAGGAAGATTAGTCCAAGCAGATAAATAAGATGCATAGCCGGTACTCCATTTCATCTGAAAGTATGGCGGATATTGGTTGTTATGAGAATTACTCGGTGTTGTAGACCATTTTACATCGTCCCATGCAGTGTCTGTTAATCCATAACCTCTATTATCTATATTACCAGGCAGATGAGAACTTGGGGCATCGACAGGTGTTGCAGAAGCAACAGATGCAGCTACAAAACTCACCAGTAGAACTGATATGATGCATGTAGCTAACTTCTTTTTCATTTTAACCTCCTAATTATTACTATGATAATCAACATACTATATATATTAAATGGTTCCTAATAACGATGACGATTTGATTAGAAAATATCAAGCTGCGATTTCTTTTTTATCACTGCACTTGCCTACTTCGGGATATTTTGATCGAGATCGATAACCTTAAGAAGATATATTATATGGGCAAAATTGAGGTTCATGCTCTAAGGGGAATTGATATTAAGATCGAAAAAGGTGAATTCGTTGCGCTTATGGGTCCATCAGGCAGCGGGAAATCAACGCTTTTAAATATGATTGGCCTTCTTGATACTCCAACATCGGGGGGAATCGTTATCGATGGGATCGAGGTGTCTTCTCTTGATGATAATGAGAGAGCTGATTTTCGGCTCAGGAAAATGGGGTTTGTTTTCCAGTTCTTCAGCTTGCTTAAGGAATTGAATTCACTTGAAAATGTTGCACTCCCGATGATAATGGATGATCGAAAATATACCAGAGCAAGTTCACTTCTGGAGCTTGTGGGAATAGGTGACAGGGCGGCGCATTATCCAAGTGAGCTTTCGGGTGGGCAGCAGCAGCGCATAGCAATTGCCCGGACACTTGCGAATGAGCCTGCAATCCTTCTTGCGGATGAACCGACGGCAAATCTTGATACGGAATCCTCAAACCAGATAGTCGGGCTATTTCGCGAATTGAACGAAAAAGGACAGACTATTGTCATGGTGACGCATGAACCTGAACTTGGAGAGAAAGCAGACAGGATAATACGGATAAAGGATGGGAGAGTGGTTTCGTGAATGACAAGAAATGTGGATGTGACAAGGCGGGGCTGGCTTGAAAAAAGGATTTGATGAATACAAGGTCAGCGAAAGACTTGACTTTCGTGGGGTCAAGGGGCTAGAGTAAAGAAGAGGTCTTAACAACCTCCCCCTCCTCATCAAACTGCACGTACAGATTCCCCGTATGCAGCTTTCGTTTGGCTTTTCCCTTTGCAGGAGATGTGTTCATTCAGCAACGAAGAAAGTGAAACCAGCCCCATTTTTCTCAATTCAGGCTCAGGAAGCGTGTATAAAATAGTGTTCCAGTTACGCTTTTTAGCTTTAAAGCTCCTCAAGCGTCCCCTTATATAACTATCTAATTCACCGAACAATGTCTTTACTGTACCATCTTTGAAATAGTTCCCTCAACCCCTTGAACTTCTTCTTTGCCTTATCCCTGGGACTTCTATAGCGTCCATTGAAATGGAAGCATCTCCTTTGCTCGTATGAGTGCATCCTGCGCATCTGATTCAAACTTGCAGAAAATAACGATGTCATCGGCGTATCTGATATTTCCTCCCTGTGGAGTACCTTCTATACTCTCCTCGAATTCGCCATCGTTCATTATTCCACTTTTAAGGACAGATTCTTCTCGCGCAAGATAGCGTTTTATTGCCATTTTGACAGTGCTTACTTTTCTGGCGTTTTCTTTGAATCCGATTGATGTTATCGTGCTGTTCACCTCTACTCTTTCCAAATCTGGAACCCCTTTGCTGGGTCAGGTTTTGTCCTCTTACAGTCGCCTCCTGTACCCTGCGGCACAGGTTCTATATGTTCTTGGCCTGACCTTCATTGCTACTATGAGTTCGTCGGACTTCTCATAACGCATTGCTTGGTTTTCCCATTAGGTTATGCCTATACTACCTGTTCTCTCTTGGTGGAATCCAGTGACCCAGAAACTTGTAGGGTCTGTATCCATCTTCGAGGAGGACGTTATGAGACCTTCCTCGGTCACACAAGATAGCGTTCTCAGCCATCCTTACCGTAACCACCCCAGCGTTCACTTACTGCTCAAGCTTCCATTATTACAACGATGTACCTCTTGTATTTGAATTATTACGAAATTATAATAAAGTTTACCAGGTAAACGTCTCTCAGGCCGAAGGGAAATATTATCTTGGAATTGTTCATGAAGTTCCTGAAAAACCATATGTTGACAAGAGATCATTGTAAAAAAGGAAGTAATCACTGGAAGAGACTCAACCGGGTAAAAAACAAGCTTACCCGGAAATGCAGTAATCAGATAATGCGGGAACTTAATTGATAGGGATAGGAATAGTTCTATCAATATCATGTTGCGGTTTCTATCACAGAACTCGTAGGAAACCCCAGCCCGAAAGGGCGGGGTAGTTCACGTAATGTACCTGAGGGTTCCAACAACAATTTTATTTGACTGCTCAGTTCCAGGTGAAAGATGTCAGCTATTGCAATCCTTACACAAGGTTTATTAATTCCCAGACCAAAGTTTGTTTGTGGAGGTGAGTAACTATGGTTAAGGAAATAAGCTGCAAAAGATGTAATTTTATGATCAGGAGCGAGAACGATGATGAGTTAGTTTCGTTCGTGCAACAGCATAACAAGAAAATGCATAACTGGGATACGTCAAAAGAAGAACTACTCAGAGCTGCAAAAGAGGTGTAGGCAATCCCGGTTCATAATTTCCTGAGTAAGGGTTCTTACTATTATATAAACTCAATATAATAAATAAAATTCGCTAAAGATGTCTTATTTTTAAACTTCTTTAGCGATTTTTGTATTTTTAGGTAAAATTTTCTATACTACACGAACCTCGGCCTTTCCGTCAGTTTTACAGCAAGCGGATGTCTCTTGAAGGGGAAATCAGATATTTCTTTTGAAATCCGTTCATTAAGTTCACCAACACTCATCTTTATATTTGAGGGCTTATTCGGCAAAGATTCACTTCTCACAGTGACAGTAATATTCCCGCTATTTATTTCCTCGTCCCCGACAACGGCTACGTACGGTATCCACTCCTTTCCAGCATCGCGGATCTTCTTGCCAACGGTCTCCTCACGGTCATCAATGTCAACCCTGCCGTTCAATTCTCCCGCTACTTTTTTTGCATACTCCATGTGCTTTCCCGCAACCGGGATCACACGCACCTGCGTGGGTGAAAGCCAGACAGGAAACATCGGGACAATTCCTTTCTCCGAGTTCATGTTAGCTTTTTCAAGGAGCGCATAGATGCATCTTTCAATAGCTCCGCTGGGTGAGCAATGAAGGATAAAAGGTCTTTTTTCCGCACCTGTTGAATCGATATACTTTATGCCGTAGCGTTCTGCATTCTCAACATCGATCTGCACGGTTGATAAGGCGCTTGCCTTGTCCATGGCATCTATGTAATTGAATTCGAACTTGAGTACGAAATAGAAGAACCTCTGGTCCCAGAGTTCTATCAATACTGGTTTATTGACTGTTTTAACAAGCCCTACAATGAAATCCCTGTTCTCTTCATAAAAATCCCTGGTAAAGCGAATCGCTACTTCAAAATCCGAAAGATTAATGCCGATCTTTGAGAGAACATTTATGCACATATTGTACTGTTCGTTGAACTGCTCTACCGCCTCATCCATATCCTTGCACAGCGAGTGCATATCAGGCATGGTGAATGCTCGAAGGCGGCGCAGTCCTACAAGTTCTCCGCTTTGCTCTTTCCTGAAACTGTAGCGTGTGAGTTCCACCATCCGCAGAGGCAGGTTCCTGTAAGAAATGGTCATGTCGTGGTTCATAAGGAACTGCCCGAAACATGCAGCAAAGCGCAGGAATAACTGCTTTTTGTCAGCTTCAATGGAATACTGCCGCGCAGGGAAGCGGTCAAGATATTTCTTCAATGTGGGATGGTTCATATCATACATCAAAGGCGTCTCAACTTCCATTGCACCCATTTTTGCAGTCTCCTCCAGGACATAATTTTCAATAAGGCTCTTCATGAGCCTGCCCTTGGGATAAAAGCGCATATTTCCGGAGTCAGAGCCAGGTTCGTAATCAGCAAGCTCAAGCCTTCTCATGAGTTCAACATGCGGCGGGATCTTGTCTACTGCCCGGCTCTTGTGAATCTCATAATTCACGAACTTTTTAAGATTATCATGACCCTTAAAATCAAATTCCTCCGGTTTTAGCAATTCACCTTCAGGAGTTAGAATATGCCAGTAAGAAGTGGCTTTTGCTTCTGATTTCAGGGCTTCGGAAACAACCTCTTCTTTCTCTTTTTCCTTTAATACCATAACGCATTTTTCTTCCCCGATCCTTATCGTTCTTGAAAGTTCAGAAAGAGGATGCCCTTTGCATTTTATTGTGAAGGATTTATACCAGCCAAATGGAGCACGTTTGACTTCAAACTGCGCTTCTTTAAGTAATTCTTCGATCTTTTTCAGTGTTTCAATCGCAGTTTTTGGTGATGAAAGACTTGAACTCAGGTGTGCATACGGGTATAACATTACACGATTTGTTTTTACCTGTTCAGTGACCTTTTTTATTTCAGCAACAGTCTGTGAAGCAGCATATTCAGGTTTATCTTCATCGCTTTTCTCAACAGCTACAAAAACAGCAAGGACTTCTTCCATCCTTCCTTTCTTGAGGTCATCATCTATTTTCTCAGCAACAGGCGTGCTTTTTTTGGTTTCATATTCAATAAAATCCGAATGAATAAGTAGTATCTGCATTTTATCACTTTAACGCATCTACACAGCAATTAAGCTTAAAGTTTTGTCGGTTTTTCGGTTGGGCGACAGTGCTAACCGCGGATAGAAACTTTTTTACCGCAAAGTTCGCAAAGGTTTTGCTGCTATGCTTTGCGTTCTGTCATGAAGTAACAATCGCTTATTCCAATAATTGTATAACCCGCATAAGATCAGTCCTTGATACTATTCCTGAAATTTTTTCGCCTTTTTTAACTATTATACGGCCGATGTTATTCAGTGACATTAGTTTTAATGCGTTTACTGCATCATCATCTTCCTGGAGACTTATAATATTTTTAGTCATTACCTGTGATACTTTGACGGCTTTTCTTTCTTCCCTGGGGACTTTTTGTATGTCTGTAAATGTGACTATGCCCTTTAACTGCCCATCATCCACGACCGGATACCCCATATGTTTGAACCTGAATATATATTCCACAAGCTCTTCAATAGACATTCCTGAAGTTACGGTTTGAACTTCTTTAGACATAATTTCTTTTATCTTAACGCCCTCAAGTATCAGATTTATCTCTGTGGATTTTTCTTCTTCCGAAGCACCTATATAAATAAAGAATGCGATGAGTATAAACCAGAAGTTGTAGAATAATCCGAAAATCCCCATAAAGATGGCAAACATCTTTCCTATTCCTGCTGCTTCCCGCGTCGCCTTGATATAAGACATCCTCTGTGCAAGCCATGCCCTGAGCACCCTGCCGCCATCCATAGGAAATGCCGGAATAAGGTTAAAGATGCCAAGCATGATATTTATGATTGATATCATCCAGACAAGACGAAGATATGGATCGTTTATTGGATTTAAAAAGAAATAATCTACAAACGATTCACCGGGAGGTTTGAAAAAGAGATCTATAATTATCAATATTAAAGCAATCGAAAAACTGACACCAGGGCCTGCAAGAGCCATTTTCAATTCAGTCTTTGGATCTCGTGGGATTTCTTCTAATGATGAAACGCCGCCAAAAAGAAAAAGTGTTATACTCTGGATGTTGGTTCCGTGTTTTTTGGCTATGTAAGAATGTCCGAGTTCATGCAATAATACGCAGACAAAAAGCGATATTGCCGCAGCCAGCGAAAGTACATATCGAAACGGTACTTCCTGGTCGCTGAAACCAAACGGTGAAGGGGTTGCTGCAAAACTCCATGCAAAAAATGGCAGGATCAGAAGAAATGTTATATGCAATTTTATCGGTATACCCATTATTTTCCCTAATTGGAACGAAGTTTTCATAAAATTCCTCCAGGTAATTAAAGCATCTGAATAATTTATTATCGAATCCGTGGACTCTGCAAAGATGGCGCCTTTTCAAGCATTGTCTTGAGTTTCACTATCTCCTGGCCTCTGAAGAATTCCATCGTGACAATATCGCCCACTTTATGCTTATTGAGCACTTTGATAAGATCCCTGACGTTATTTATCTCTGTTCCATCCATCCGGATTAAGATATCCGCTACCTCTATACCAGACCTATCGGCTTCGCTTCCTCTCACTACATCAGTAACAACTACACCTTTTGTAGTGGGCAGGTTATAATAAGCCACCAGTTTGGGATTGACATCTATGGCATTCATGCTGATCCACGGCCTGATGATCTCGCCATACTCTATCAACTCGCCTGCTATTTCCATGGCAGCCTCTATTGGTATAGCAAATCCGATGCCCTGGGCAAAAGGTATGATGGCGCTGTTGATCCCTATCACCTCACCGCTGCTGTTAACCAGGGGACCTCCGCTGTTTCCGGGATTAATGGCAGCATCGGTCTGCATCAGTCCTTCCATGAATGTCACTTCAGTCTGGATAGACCGGTTCAATGCGCTTATGACACCTGCTGTTACAGTGGGGCCTCCAACAAGGCCAAGCGGGCTTCCTATGGCAATAGCCATCTGCCCGATTTTAAGATTGTTATCTTTTGCCATTCTGGGAACTGGCAGACCCCTGGCGTTGATCTTTATTACAGCAAGGTCTTTCATGGTATCAAGACCTCTTATTTGCGCCGGGAATACCCTTCCGTCTTCCAGGGCAACTTTTATCTCCTGTGAACCCAGAACCACATGGGCATTGGTAAGTATAAGGCCATCCTCATCTAATATAAAACCGGAACCCACTCCCGGAACAGGATGCACCTGAAGATATGCATTTTTCATGAGCCTTACTTCACTGATGTTCACAACACTCGGTATTACTTTTTCTACAGCACTAATAACCATCTCATCAAAGCTTGTCATACATATTACCCCATAAATTAAATTCATTCTCTTTCTATTTGAAGATATTTATTGCGTTGCTGTGCTGGATAAAAGGAAAATGTTTGTTCGTTATTTAACGAACCGTATTTATGATCATCTGGACTTATACTGGCAGTTAAAATTCAATGCAAAATCGATGTCAATAATATTGTTCCACCGACTATTAATAATGCCAGCATTATGAATTCAACTGCAATTCCGAATGTGTATATTCTTAAAATATTATTTGACAATATTTTCTCTACCACAATTATCACCTTACCTGCCCTTTATTCCACTATTACTGTAAATAGTGGTTTACTTTACCTATCCATTTCTTTATCAAGAAGATGTATGATTATTATAGTAATAACCGTGATATATAGTCTGTGGTTATTAGAGAATAGTATTGACATTAAATTATTTATATATTTATAAATTAGTTTCACGTTTATTCTATTTTTTACCTGGATTTTTTCTTCGGCCTGGTAGAGTTTTTCCTGATAGCCTCAACCTTTAATCTTAATTCCCGCTGTAAATCTTCTTTTACCTCGCCTGAATAAAGGTCATACCTGGAAGCAAGCGATATTTTCGCTGCAAGGACTCGTGCGATCTTCCCGCGCTGCCATTTTGGGGCTGTATTAATGAGGGGATGCCTGAAAATAACACCATGTTTCGGTGATGGGGCTTTACCTTTTAAGTGTTTGAAAAGCGCATTGTTCGCACCTATTACCTGTATCGTGCTTGAGGGCATGAAAGCAAGCTTTTCAAGGCCCCCCGCAATACTCAAAAGGCGCGCACCGAGAATGTGTCCTGTGATACATGTAATATTTGGCGCTATCAGCGGCATGTTTTTTTTCAGGTATTCTTCGATACGGTCTCGCGTTTCATACGATGCCACAAGACTTGAAGAAAAGCTTTGCATTATTTCCAGGTCAGAGGCTTTTCCAGGGTCGTCCATCCCAATGCCAATGATCTTTCGGGCAAGTTCTTCACCTTTCAAAATTGTATCCTCAAAATTCATGATATACCATTCCCTGAGCCTTTCCGAAAGGACATTACCTGTCTCATTGAGGTCATCGATAGCTTCCACAGCAGCGATTATTCTCCTGTCTGGTGTCACGGTTTGCGCGACCTGTTCTTTTGCAAGCATGATTTCGAGTTCATGGAGCAATTTGTCATATTCATCATTCGAACCTGCAAAACCATATTTTACCGCCAGGTTGCGAAGGTCTGAACCTGCGACATTTCCTCTTAATAACAATGGTTCATGGAGGAGTCGTTTGGTGATTGAAGAAAGGTCGTTCGGGAATATTTCGGCATTTATGATTGTATTATTTTCTACATCTACATTGAAGATCCCGAACCATGTTCGAATTTGCATGGGCTTGTATTTTACCTGAAAGTACTAAAACTTTCATGATTATGAAATTACGTTTGGAATAAACACAACATTTACATATATTATATATAATAAATATAGTTATTATGGACAATGAATAAAGGAACCGCAGATGAATGCGGTTATAATTCCTTCTTGCGGCGCAAAAATATATCACAAAAAACGCTCCTGCTTTGCGTTATTTGCGTATTTTGCGATGTCAAAATTTTGTTTCTACGCATTAGTTTTGTACTGATTATCAGTTATTTCTAAAGCAGCTCCAAGTGTGTTTAAAGACTGTTTAATTTCAGTTCTAAGCTCACTTAGCATTATATCGTATCTCGTTGAGCATGCTTTTATTTTTGGACTTTCATCTTTAATAAATAATCCTTGAATTAAAATTTTAGAGGTGTGGTATATATTCACTATAGTTCTTTCTTTTATATTAGAAATTTCAAGTCTTATATCGTTTGAATCTTCAGATTTTTTAACATGATAATTTTTGTCCTTGCAGTAGTCTGAGAACACTTTTGCTATTTTTTCAGCATTTGAATCTTTTATCATTTAATAACCACCACTTAGTGTTTATTTTAGGAATTATAGCGATTTGTAACAGCTATATATAATACTCCCAATATATATAAAAATATGTGTTTATGATTTTAAACGCTGATTGCTTTTAGAAGACACATTCCTTACCCACACTATTTTCACCATTGCAATGTCCCACATAAACCGTGACTATCCCGAAAGTCAGGTCAAAATATTCAACATGCGAAATACCTGCATCTTTCATAAGTTCAACAAACTCATTCCTTTTTGGGAATGCCATTACTGAAGCAGGAAGATAATTGTAAGGATCATCCCTTTTGGATATAATCGCCCCCACTAATGGTAAGATCTTCTTGAAATAAAAATAATAAAAAGATCTGAAAACCTTGTTCTCAGGTAAAGAGAATTCCAGGATAACTATGTTGCCCCCTTTTCTGACCACACGGTTCATCTCGGATAAGGCTTTCTTTATATCTGCGACATTACGTATCCCAAAAGCTACAATTGCGCCATCAAATGTCCCATCCTTAAAAGAAAGGTTCTCTGCATCGTTCTGGATGCAACTTACATTTTTTATATCCTTTTTCTCCAGCTTGGGCCTGCATAATTGCAGCATCTCATAACAAAAATCCGAGGCTATTACCCGGTTGTTTTTTGAAGCTTCTATTGCGACATCCCCCGTACCTGAACAGACATCAATAATATATCCTCGTGGAAGTTTTGACACAGCAAAGCGACGCCAGTATTTATCCTTTTCAAGGCTCAAGAGATGATTTAAAAAATCATACCTTTTGGAAATACCTGCGAACATATTCCGGACATATTCTTTTTTTTGCAATTGAGACATTATTACCTGCTGCTTCTATAGTCCAATCGAAATCAATTTACCAAAACATATAACTTATCTTAAAAGTAAGTAGGCTCTTATGATACAGACAGATAAAAACCCTGATAAGAAATCTGAAGTAATGCGCAACATCCTCAATATCTCAAAGAGGCTTGCAAAGGATAATCAGGGAGCTCTTTTCGTAATTTCGGATGGGAAGCAAATTGAAGGAAATTACCGCCTTCATTATCCCCAGATCCAGTTCGCGGGAAATTTACTCAGTAAGGGCATGGATGCTGTTGTCGAAAAACTTGCTACGCTTGACGGGGCCATGATATTTACCCCTGACGGGGAAATGGTTGCATACGGAGCAAGGATCTTAAAATCCGAAACACTTCTTGGTTTCGGGACAAAACATGCAGCAGCCAGAGGGATTACGTTGTATGACGAGACGATCACAGCCGTTTTAGTCTCTGAAGAAACCGGATGGATAAAAATATTCCAGAAAGGGGAGATAGTACTTGAGACAGATGCAATAGATATCGAACCTTCCATACTTGATAAAGTCTCACGTTTCCTCACTAACCAGGATACTGCGCTTCTTGCAAGCGCGGGTATTGCAGCAGCGGCTCTTGGCACCGCCGGGCCTGTATTGATAATTGGCGGCGCATATATGATGATAAAGACCGCAGGCCAGATGATCTCCTCTGCATTAAAGAAAGAGAAAAAATAATATGTTGCATTTTACAAAACTTCACGGGAATGGAAATGATTTCATCCTGATCGATGAATATAATGAAAAAATCATCGGGGATAATAAAAAAGCCGGTTTTGCGTTAAAATACTGCGACCGCCGCTTCGGAATAGGAGCAGACGGTGTGCTTTTTCTCGGAAGATCCGAATCCGATATAGCGGATATCAGGATGCAGATCTTCAATTCTGATGGCACACAAGCCGAGATGTGCGGTAATGGCGTGCGCTGTCTTGTGAAATATGCACTGGATAAAGGATATATACAGGATAAAGCGAGTGTCCAAACGCTTGCGGGTGTTCTACCCGTAACTTCGCGGCAAGAGGAGAAAACGTGGATTTCGGTCAATATGGGAAAACCGCAATTCCAGAGGACACAAATACCAGCTAAAGGGTCAGGGGAATTTCTCAATGTGGCTTTGCATGGATATGAAGTATCTGCGGTCAACACAGGAGTTCCACATGCAGTGATTTTTGTAGATTCACCTGATAATACCGAATTAATGTGCATAGCGCCGGATATCCGCTATGACCCGATCTTTCCGAAAGGAACTAATGTGAATTTCGTGCATGTTGATTCCAGGAATGAAATAACTATTCGCACTTATGAGCGGGGAGTTGAGGGTGAAACATTAAGCTGCGGCACTGGTTCAGTAGCCTGTGCAGCAGTAGCACATCGCCTTGGAAAGACCGGAAAATCAGTTAAAGTGAATACGAGAGGCGGGGAATTGAGAATTACGCTGGATGATACCGCCTATATGGAAGGAACCGCCGAGCGTGTATTTGAAGGAATGTTGGAATTGCATTAAAGACAAATAATAGCTACATTAAAGTATTTTGGGACCTCCTATTGATATTTAAACACCTAAAGTCGGCTATGAACCATGGTTCAAAAATGAACATGAAAAAAACAGCGAACTAATACGAACTGTTACGAACTCCGGTAGCGTGAGTTCGTAACAGTTCGTAAGAGTTAGTTGTTTATTTTTTTTATACCGGTATGCAAAGAACAATTATCCTGAACTTTGCGCTCTTTGCGTCCTCTGCGGTGAGCCATTCGGAAATACTTCACACCATAGAACTGAAAATCAATCTTGATACAATAGTCGTAACCGTGAACACCATGATCGATATGGGCAGGGTCTGTCCCAGATCGTACATGAATTGAGGCCTGTCATCGCCATACTCGATTCCGCCTGCAAACCTTGTAAGGATCATCACCAGTAAGATCATATATATTCCCACGACAAGCACGAAAATATCAGGAGGGACTGTCTGGGTCATCCCCGTTCCTGCTTCTTTCATAAAATCCCCGATATTGTATTCGTCTGGCAAATTGCTGGTCTCTTTTGAAATATTTTGCAATATCTTCTGGATCACTTCGGAAAGAGCAAGCGTAACTCCTGCTATGAGCGGGGCAAATATAATAGCCGTTGACCTCATAGTGGAAGTAACATCATACAGCCCCCTCTTGATATTAGCCTCCACCTCCTGTAATTCCTTCAGGTGGTCTGCTAACTTTATGATCGCCATGCCTGCTGCCTCATGGCTTCTATGTACACTCTCGGTCAGGAGTTTCATCATAGTATGCACCCTGTCCGAATAAATATCCTTGAATGCCCCATATTCTTCATTGAAAATAGCGCCATGTAATGTGGTCCGCATGCATGTGAGATTTTTTGCAATATCTGCAAAGGATTCGCCGATTTTCGCCCCTTTCATCGTTTCTGATGTGTGCGCGAAGGCTTCTTCTGCTGACCGTCCTTCTGAGATCCTTCGGCCAAGGATGAACATGGCATCAGCAAACTCATTCTCGATCTGTTTTATCCCATCTCGTATTTTTTTGTAAGGTGTATATAGTCCGAGGCAATATATCGTGATCATCGCAGTTATTGCCCAGATGATCGGGAAAGTGGCTAAAACCAATCCAGCCATGGCTTCTGTTGATATGATATTGAAAGGATTGCCAAAATAAAGAAGAATATATCCTGAAAAACCCACTGTTGTTCCGATCAGCAACGTAACAGTAATTATGATTTTCCTTGTTGATTTGATATTTGAAAGGTCAGGATGTTTATCTGAAATATTCGGAGGTGAAAAAGTGGCAGGCCGCTGGAGTAAAATAAATTCCGAATATATAAAAGTAAGAAGGGGCAGTCCGATATTGTAGATCAATACAAGGGTTACCGTATCCATCCTTACGCCAACGATGCTTACAGCGGGTATCAATGCCACAAGGGCAAGAGGGATCAATATGAAAATAGAGTACAGGACATAAGTCGGGGTTTTAAGTTTAGCCGCAAATGCATCCATCATGGTTTTTGTCCCCTCAAGAACTATGTCAAGTGATTTGTTAAGGGTCATAATTCTCTGGGCTTCATCCGGTTCGCTTGTAGAACTTTTTACAAGGTGAAGCGAACGTTTGAAATATTCGCTGTTCTTACCCCACTGGTTTGCAAAATCGATAAGCGCTTCATCGATATTGCTATATACGCGAATATGGATGTCCCAGATAAGTTTCTTTAAGTCCCTTGCAAGGGGCCTGAATGAATTGTCAGCTGCAAAAATTATAGCTCTTTCCATGTTGGGAACAAGCTTCATTGACATAACAATATAACTCTGGATTTCCGGGATATCTCCAAGCGTATGGATTTTTAAGAATTTTGCATGTATCTTGGGATATTCACTCAGGTAAATCATTACAATTATGGGAACAAGCGAGGTAAAAACCGCCGCAAAAATTATTGAATTTCGTTCATATGTGGAAATGCTAAATAAAATAATATCAAGGCCAACTAACGAAATGAATAACAAAAGGCCGCCAGTATAGGAAAGTATGTGGGTTTCCCACGGCTCAAGTTCAAATCCGGAAAAATCTAATGCAGCAAAGAACTCATTACTTGCGGTTTTTTCGCTTTTTTTCCTGTATTCATCAAGATCCTTCACAAGCCAGCTAAAATGTTTCACGGAAAAACGGCAGGCACGGCAATACAGATTCTGGTTATCATCCATAAATTATCTTACCTGTTTTTCTCCACGAAATCATGGTACCATGCCATCCACCTGTCATAAACACCATGGAAATCCACTTTTCCTTTATCATCCTGCATCTGTTCGAGGTAAAGGCAAAAAGCATTGTTTGCCTTCATTACCATGTCCGATTCCACAAATTTGGGATGCAGTTCGCCAACTTTTGCGATCGTTTCTTTGATCCTTGCCCGCACCTTTATATTAAGAGAGGCTTCATCAATGCCCATACCCCATTTATGGGCGATCTTACTGACAAGTTCCGAACCTCCCCTGTCAAGCAGATCAGTCGCTATAAGCTTATCCCGGGCTGCATCGAATACCATTATATCATTAAAAATATCATCTGCATCCGGATGTTCTTCCCATTCTCCCCCTGTTACTTCAGCTATTTCCACAACTCTTTTTTTCTTCTTCATTGTGCCGCTGATCCTCACATTCTGTGCTACAATGACAGCATCCGTCGATCTGAATGATGGCGCAGGTACTCCAAGGCTATTGACAATGCGTTCATATACTGCCCTTGTGGATGCCCCATGGATTGTGCCTATAACTGAATTTCCGGAGGCTCCTACCTGCATTGCCTCATACAATACTTTTACTTCAGGACCTCTCACTTCACCAAGTACCAGGGTGGCATTTCCCATCCGCAGGGCTGCGCGAAGCGCTGTTTCGGGATTGACCTCGATGTTCGTTCCACCTACCGCAGACTTTGTATTCATTGCCTGTATCTTGCAGCCAAGTTTTTGCAGATTCTCAATAGGAAGCTCAGGGGTATCTTCAATAGTCAGGATCCTGTATTTCTGGGGTATTTCAAGAAGCAAAGCGCAAAGGAGGGATGTTTTTCCTGAACCGACACCACCGGCTACAAGGACAGAAGACTGGCCATCCATAAGGAAACTCAATAAACCAGCAGCAAGCGGAGTGATAGAGCCTGTGTTTATCAGTTTCGGAAGTGTCCATGGATTTCGTGCATGTTTCCGGAATGCATATGCCAATCCGCCCGATGACAGCGGGTCTCCGATCACCGACACTCTTGTTTTGAACTCAGGCAGGTCCATATCAAGAACCGGATTTGCTTCCCCGAATGGTCTTCCGCTTATCGCCCTGAACCGCGTTATCATGGAATCGATATCATCCTGGGATAAATAGATATTTGAAAAACATTCTTCGCCATCAACTACGACATGGATGGGATTTATGTCAGCAGGTGAATTTACATACACATCAGTAACGCGCTCATCAGAAAGCACATCTTCCAGTATGCCTAAACCGGTTGTGTATTTTGCAAGTATATCTGATAAAACGTTTATTTCATCCGGGGTGAGTTTTAAGTCCTTCTCTCTGGCTTCCTCTGAAATCATCTGTGTTCCAAGGCGTGCAAAATAATCCCTTGAATTAGCGGATTCTGAAAAATTGATATCCTTTGGTCTATGCCTCATTAGTTTTTTCCGCACCGATTCAATAATTTCCAGTTCTACCGGGCGCATGTTATCATATTCCGGTGGAATCGTAAAATACAGGCTCTCCGGTCGGTCAGTAAGCGTGTAGATAGTTATTGGCAGGATCCTTCCGCAGGATCTTTGCACTTCATACCTTTCAAGAAATTCAGTATTTGATGGCGGGGCTGTGTATATCCTTGTGGTGGAAAAACCCGGCCTGACAAGTGATTTAATAATATTCCTGTAATATTCCGGACTTTCCACTTCACCTTTTATCCGGTCTGCAAGCATTGGTACACTGGATATCATTTTTTCCAGTAATGATATAAAATCGGATTCGATAGTGGCTTGCGTATTTGATTTTTGAAGGGTCTTGATTTTTTCCCTTATTTCCGAATATGCTTTTACAGGGTCGGAAGTACTTGCATTTATAATTGAAAGGAACCATTCTTTGCGGGCTTTATATTGTTCGCCCTGCATCCCGAATTCTGAATTTTTATATTCGTGGATATTATTAATGAACCGGGCCAGTAAGTATAGGAAATCCAGGTTTTCCATTTCATAGTCCCTGTCAAAAAGATGGGAGAGTACAAGGCGATTTGCTGCGGGTTCGCAGTTCAAGATCTGGAAAATATACTCCCTGCATGCTGGATCTGTGATGGATGATGAACCCGACTTACAGTTCTTGCAGTCAAGAATAATTATACGCTGGTGTTTATATTTTCTAACCTTATAAGAACAAATTCTCTCTTCATCTTTCTTTTTACCGGTCAATGACTTTAGCGCATCAACTATTGACGCAGTATGCAGAGCCATTTTCCTGTTGATTTGTTTTGTGTCCATTTTTAATTAAATATAATATTTTATTCCACCCAACCGGGAATAATCACTGTAAATCCCATGATTATTTAAATTTATCCGAACTCCAGTATAATAATAATTACTATTATAATAATATAAATTAGAATTATTATGATTATAATAAGTATTTGTTATATAAAATAATAACATAAATATTAAATAGTTTGTGCAACGTTTACCAATTTCTTTAATGGACTTAAAAATGAATTCAGAAGACAAAATAATCTCACAGGATCTTCGAAACTCAGGTGTCACCCATAAACAATACGTGATCGGAAGGAGAGATACGGACACTGACACAGGCACTCTGAACGTGGGAAGATACCTGGCTCTTGATAAGTCCATGGGATCAAAAGTCCAGATGGATGCATTAAGACCACATGCTATTCTTATCTGCGGTAAACGCGGATATGGAAAATCCTATACAATGGGAACATTGATAGAAGAACTTGCAGCACTACCGGAGAATGTGAATATTGCTTCTCTTGTTATTGATACGATGGGAATTTTCTGGACAATGCGCCACCCAAATACCAAGGAAAAGGATATTTTATCAAAATGGGGTCTTTCTCCTGTAAGTACCGACATAGAATTGTATGTCCCGGAAGGAAGCATCGGACATTATGAAAAAATGCATATTGATGTAAAGCCATTTTCTATTCCTCCATCAGAACTCTCAGGGTATGACTGGTGTTCTTTATTTGGTCTTGATCCGATAAGCCCGATGGGTGTTTTCATAATGAAAACAATTGAAGATATCAAGGAAAATACGCGGGAAATCTCTTTGAAAACGATCATGGATTTTGTAAAAAAGGATAAAGAACAGGATACGACTTTGCGAAATGCCGCTAATAACTATTTTCGCTCGGCAATTTCGTGGGGAATATTTCATGAAAAAGGGATTATTTTTTCCGATATTATCCGGAAAGGAAAGGTAATCGTTCTTGACCTTAGCTCGATTGACAACCAGAATATCAAGGCCATTGCTGTTAAGATCCTTGGTTCTAAAATTTATCATGAAAGTATAAGATCAAGGCGGATTTATGAACAAAGGAAAATGGGAGAAAGTCCGGATGAAGAAGGCATTCCCATGGTCTGGATGTTCGTAGATGAAGCACATTTATTTTTACCCCGTGCTGCCAGAACGCCTGCAACAGATATACTTGTGACTGAATGGCTGAGGCAGGGAAGGCAGCCCGGTCTTTCTATAATTTTTGCAACACAGAGGCCGGCTGCGCTTCACCCCGATGTCATGTCACAAAGTGATATTATAATCTGCCATCGCCTTACAGCACAGGATGACATAACTGCTCTTGAAGCTGTTCGTCCTACATATATGCGAGAAGGAATAGGTGATTCCCTGAGAAAGATGGGGACTGAAAAAGGAGTGGCATTCATAGTTGATGATAATTCCGAGTCAGCTCATGTTGTCCGTATGCGCCCCAGGAAAAGCTGGCACGGTGGTGACGAGCCAAGCGCGCTTCTGAAATTTTAGATTTCACGGTAAATACTATAATCCAGATGTGGCGCGGTTTTCATACATATATGCTCAATAAACCGCTCAGCTTCTTGTTTTGATGCGAACCCTGTTGCCATTCCTCTATCCCATTCAACGATGATTCCTGCTTTAGAATTTTTTGACATATAACCCTTCCTCACAATTGTTATTTAATAGAGTATAATCCATCAAGATATTTAAATTTATCTAAACGAAATTATAATAATGGTAATGATTATTATCGGATTGTTATTATAATAATAGTAATGATTAGTATCGGATTGTTTTTAGACATTTACGGGCTCGCTGGGATTTGAACCCAGGTCCTAGGCTCCGGAGGCCCAAGTACTATCCGGACTATACTACGAGCCCAATATGGTTTTATGCCTCAACATGGAAAAACCACATCAATAATAAGTTTGAAATGTTTTCCTTGTCCAGCACTAATAAGGTTATACCACTATAAATAAACCCGGCCAGATACATTATGGTTTTAAGCTTGCAGGACAATAAAAACCCGTGAATTTCAGGACAAAGCAATTTTTGAGAAAAAAGTTTGCAGATTATTACATGAACTCCCAACTTGACTTGCCCCATGATTTCATAAGGCGCGAATGGGGTTTTATATTCTTTGATGAACTTCCCGAAGTCGTGATGCGCCGCCACAAAGCTTTTTCCAGGGAAAACGAAGCGCTTGATTATATTCGCGGGATGGTTCCGGCGCATGCGTACCATTCTGCTGCGTATTATGAATTCCCAGGCGCTGGCACCATGAAAGAGAAAAAATGGCAGGGAGCTGACCTGATATTTGATCTTGATGCAGACCATTTACCCGGGAAGGCAAGATCGTATGCGGAAATGCTTTCCAATGTGAAATCAGAAACCGGGAAGCTCCTTGACTTTCTCCTTGAGGACTTTGGCTTTTCCGAAAATTATATAAGCATAGTATTTTCAGGAGGTCGCGGGTATCATATCCATGTGCGTGACCCGAAAGTTCTGGCACTTGAAAGCGCCGAGAGGAGGGAAATCGTGGATTATGTGAGCGGAACCGGATTGAGTGTCGATTTTTTGTTCAGGCCTGCGAAGCATAAGGTCTATGACGATGGGAAATTTAAGAAAAAAGAACTGGATACATCAAGGAAGATAGCCTCTTTTGAAGAAGGATCTGGTGGATTCGGCTGGGGAAAACGGATCAGCAAATACCTTGTTCAATTCCTGAAGGATATTTCAATTAAAGATGAAATTGAGGCTCAGGATCAAATTGCACAGTTGATGAGGAATTATTATTTGAATAAACCGAATTATGATACGATCCCGGAAGATATTGCCGATCAAATAATTTATATGAAGAAGGAAAATCCCAGAATCGGAGTAGAAAAAATAGCGCAGGAAGCTGGGATCCATAAAAATAAGGTCAAGAACTTCTTAATGAAGAGTGATCTATTGGATTATAAACGAGAGGCAACAATAATATTCAAGAACATAAGAAATATATCAAATAGCCCCGAAACATTAGAACGGATCGAAAATCAGGGGATAATAAATGATTCTTTTATATTTGACGCAATTGTCCAGAAGGCGATCGAAGAAAATAGTATCAGTCTTGGAAGCGCACACACAGACGAACCCGTTACAGCCGATATCAGGCGCCTCATACGACTTCCTTCCTCTCTTCACGGCGGCTCGGGGATGCGGGTCGTGCCATTGACTCTGTCTGAATTCAAAAATTTTGAGCCTCTTAATGATGCCGTGGTATTCAGTGAAAAGATGATAGACATTGATGTAATTCCGCCTCTTCGCCCCCAGAATTCAAAAGTTGAAATGAAAGGAAAAAGCTTTACAGTTACAGAAGGTAAGAACACCCTGCCAGAATATGCGGCAATATATCTAATGTGCCGTGGAGCTGCTGAATATGCCTGAAAAAACTGAAAAATCCCGGATAAATCTTGAGAACATACTGAAAGTAGAAAGAGAGGAGCGAAAGAAACTTGTTCCCCTTGAGCATGATTTTTACGGGAATATCGTCCAGCAGATCCAGAGCCTTGAAGATGAAAAACGCAGGATCAATGATCAGTACAGTACAAAGCATGCCATTATCGAGGATGAACAAAAAACGGTCAAAAACGCTATCGAAAGCATAATATATAAGCGGACGACCAAAATTATCAATGAAGCAAGGTATAATGCAGAAATGTCCCTTCATGAGACTTCAAGACAGAAGGAAAAACAAAACCTTGATTCCATGACCGGTGAAGAAAGGATATTCTATAACAGGCTTCTTGAAGTGATGACGCAATGGAGAAGTGAAATAGTAAACAGTATATTCAAACGGGAGAAGCCTGTCTATCATAAGCCTGAAGTGCTGCAGCAGGAAGATAAGTTACCCGAAATACTTTCCGCAGAAAAAAGCGATATAAGTAAACAATCCCCGGAAAAAAATGATATAAGTAAAGAGCTTCCAGACAAAAAGGATATAAGTAAAGAATACATTGTGGTGCGTCTGCTAAAAGACATTCCAACATTTGTAGGAGTCGATGGACGCAATTATACCCTGGCAAAGGAAGATGTTGCTGTGTTATCGACGGTGAATGCTAAAGCATTGATCAATCGCAAAGCAGCCATTCAGATCATGGTTAAAAGGTGATTCTCATGAAAATACCCAAAAACTTCAATACATATTGTCCGTCATGCAAGACCCATACACCGCACGTGGTGGAAAGAGTAAAAAAGGGGCAGGCATCGACATTGACAAGAATAGTCAGGCAAAAGGCCAGGCATACAGGGATCGGAAATTCAGGCAAATTCTCAAAAGTACCCGGAGGAGACAAGCCCACAAAGCGTATTAACCTGAGATACAGATGCAAAACCTGTAAGAAAGCACATCAGAAACCCAAATGTTTCAGGTCAGGGAAATTCGAGATCGTGGAGTCTTAATTATGGAACCAAAGAGCAGATTTTTAAAAGTAAAATGTAACGACTGTGAGAATGAGCAGGTCATTTTCGGATGCGCAAGCACTCCCGTGACCTGTCTTGTATGCAACAGGACGCTTTCCGAACCAACAGGTGGTAAAGCATTCGTAAAAACACAGATCATAGAGGTTCTTGAGTGATGGAAAGAAGCGGATGGCCCGATGAAGGTGACAATGTTGTATGCAGTGTTAAGAGGGTTACCGATTTTGGGGCTTTCGTAGAACTTGATGAATACGGACATAAAGAAGGATTGATCCATATCTCGGATGTGGCTTCCGGCTGGGTCAAGTACATAAGGGACCATGTGAGGGAAGGCCAGAAGATAGTCTGCAAAGTACTCTATGTTGATACTGCAAAACATCATATCGACCTTTCGCTCAAGGATGTAAATGAGCACCAGCGCCGTGAAAAGATCCAGCAATGGAAGAATGAACAGAAAGCGGAAAAATGGATCGAATATGTTGCCAAGACCGCTAAAATAAGCAAAGATGATCTTCCTAAATTAACAGACCTTTTCTATTCCAAATTTGGCAGTGTATATGCAGCATTTGAAAATTCAAGATCGGAAGGTGCATCGATCCTTGTAAAAATTGGAGTGGGAAAAGAAATTGCTGATGCGATCACAAAAGTCGCGAATGATAACCTGAAAAAACCGCAGGTTGACATATCAGGTTATATAGACCTGACATGCTATCTCCCTGATGGGATAGAATATATACGCAAAGCCCTTATCGCCGCAAATAAAGCCGACGGTAATGATATAAAGGTAGATATTAGTTACGTGGGCGCACCCAGGTACAGGATCCATGTTATAGCGCCTGATTATAAGAAGGCTGAAGGCGTACTTAAGAATGCAGCGCAATCGGCTATCAAGATAATAGAAAAAGCAGGTGGAAACGGTGAGTTCCACAGGCATAGTGAACAAAAGGCCGGCTCGTAGTATCAAAAACTGCACATATGGTATCAAAGATCAGAAAATGCAAATGCGGGAGATACACGCTCAAGGAAATTTGTCCCGTGTGCGGCTCCCCGACAACATATTCTCGCCCTGCTCGATTTTCTCTTGAAGACAGATACGGGAAATACAGACGGATAACCAAGAAGACAGAATCATGATCAAGACAACAATTTTACGGACAAAAAAACCCAGACTTAAAGACCCTATACTTATCGAAGGGCTTCCCGGGGTCGGGCATGTGGGGAAACTTGTGGCAGAACATATGATCGAGGAACTGGGCGCTAAAAAAATAATGGAAATTTACTCACCGCATCTGCCCCCCCAGGTCATTGTCGAAGACGATGGTACCATCAGGCTTGTAAAAAATGAATTATACGCATATAAATCAAAAGGTAAAAATGATATATTAATACTCATTGGGGACCACCAGAGCGCTACGAACGAAGGACATTATGAATTGACCGGTGTATTCCTTGATATAGCAGAAGAATTCAAGGTAAAGCGAATTTATGCCCTTGGAGGATATGGTGTTGGCCAGCTCGTTGAGACTGAAACAGTTCTCGGGGCAGCTAACAATATTAAACTTGTTAAGGAATTGAAAGGATACGGTGTTGAATTCAAGCCCAATGAACCCGGCGGCGGTATTGTGGGAGCATCAGGATTACTTCTCGGTCTTGGGGAATTGCGCGGTATTGATGCGGCCTGCCTCATGGGTGTAACATCAGGATATCTTGTTGATCCTAAAAGCGCCCAGGCCGTTCTTAAAGTTCTTTGCAAGGTCCTTGAAATAGAAGTTGATATGGCAGCCCTGGAAGAAAGGGCATCGGAAATGGAAAAGATAGTCGCAAAACTGCGGGAAATGGAGCAGGGACAAATGCCTGCTTCAACCGATGAGGATTTAAGATATATAGGTTAAATTTTTTTAAAATAGTATTGATGGCTTAAAGCCATCATCATTGATCTATTCAATCTGAAGGGGTGTTTTCTTCTTGATCTCGGTCCTGGGCATTTTGATCTCAAGAATCCCATTCTTATAAGTTGCTTTTGAGTTCTCAGGATCCACCGGCGACGGCAGGGAAATTGCCCTATAATAACTGCCACTTCGTCTTTCCCTGTAAATATAACCCTTTTCTTCCTTCTTTTCTTCCTGTTTTGTCTCGGCCGATATCTCAAGCCTGTCCTCTGTGACATTGATTTTGATATTCTCTTTTTCAAGACCTGGCATTTCTGCTGTTGCAGTTATCTCTTTATCATTCTCCGCCAGATCTATGAAAGGTTCACGATTTTCGGCAGGAACAATAGCGCCGCTTTCTCCAGATGACAATAAATGTCTTGATGCCGGTCTTCCCCAGAAATTTTCAAACATCCTGTTCATAGTTTCTTCAAATCTTCTGAAATCACTCCATGATGATTCTACCATTACTAACTACCTCCAATACCATTTCTGTAAATGATAATACTTAAGTTTAACGCCGTCATCTATTTGAAGTATACCTGCCAATTCAAAATATGTGAACGCCGAACACAGGATAAAACTTTTTGGTATTTGCGGAAGCCCGAAAAAAGGCGCAACCGATTACATTGTGCAGGAAGCCTTAAAATACGCAAAAGAAAAATATAACGTTGAGACCGAATATTTTTCTGCTATGGGTAAAAAAATGAACTTCTGCATCCATTGCGATTACTGCATACGCGAGAAAAAAGGATGTATCCATAAAGATGATATGCCGGAAGTTTATGAAAAACTCAAATGGGCTGATGCTATCATAATAGGGACACCGGTATATCAGGGATCGGTCAGCGGACAAACCAAAGTCATAATGGACAGGTGCAGGGCGCTTGCAGCCCAGGATATACATTTTATCCTTAACAAACCCGGGGCAGCTTTTGCTGTTGGAGGCGACCGCATTGGAGGGCAGGAACCATCGATCCGGACGATACTGGACTTCTACATGATCAATGAGGCAATTCCAGTCGGAGGCGGCTCGTTCGGGGCAAATCTTGGCGGAACTTTCTGGTCAAAGGACAAAGGAGCAGAAGGCGCAAAAAAAGACGAGGAAGGATTAAAGAGCATGCATAAAACTATAAACAGGTTGATCAAATTAGCTTCAATTTTGAATAATAAAAAACCCAAAGTAATATAATTTAAAATAATATTGGGATATATTAAAGTATAAAAAGAACAATATCCACCCGAACGTATGGGTATGAAGAGTCTATTAGACTTGAAAACTATATTGAAAATGGATAATCTGCGGCAAGAAAAGTAGGGGTACCATTAACATGGTAACTAAAGACATCTCGGAAAAGAAGAAACTTGAAATCAGCCTGAAAGATTCAGAAGCAAAATACCGCGACCTTTTTGAGAATGCCCAGGATGCTATGTACACCCTGGATATGAATGGTACTTTCCTTGCAATGAACAATGTGGGGATTGATGCACTTGGCGCAACAAAAGATGAAATAATCGGAAGCAACTTATCAGAATGGCTCACGCCTGAAAGCATGGAGATTGCCAGGAAGAGGCTGAAGGAATATTCTAACGGTATCCATAAAGGGCCGATGGTCTATGAAATGGTCCGGAAAGACGGAGAACACATATGGGTTGAGGTTAAGAATAGATTTATCAGGGACGGGGAAAGGATAACGGGAACTCACGGCATTGCAAGGGATATTACTGAAAAAATAAGACTGGAGCATCAGCTCAAAGAATCAGAAGCAAGATACCGCGACCTTTTTGAGAATGCAGATTACCCTATGTACACAATTGATATGAATGGTATATTCCAATCAATTAATAACGCTGGCTGCAGGATACTTGAAGCCGGGAAAGAAAAGATAATAGGTACCCATATTGTCAATTGGCTCACTCCTGAAAGTCTCGAATCAGCAAAGCAAAGGATTAAAAAACATTTGTCAAGTGTATCTATTGAAGAACCGGTAATATATGAACTGGTCTGCAATAATGGAGAGCACCGATGGGCCGAGATAAGAACACGTCCCATCAAAGAAGGAAACAGGATCACTGGAATTCATGGCATAGGACGCGATATAACTGAGAAAATAAAATTGGAACAAAAGCTCAAGGATTATCGTGTAAAACTGGAAAGATCCTATGAGGAATTGTTAGAAGCAGACAATGTCAAAACTGAATTCATATCAAATATCACTCATGAATTACTGACACCTCTTACCTCCATAAGGGGTTTTGTGGAATTGCTTGATGATGAAACAATGGGCAAGGTCAATGTAGAGCAAAAAAAGAGCCTTGAAATAATACTTCGTAATTCTGACCGGTTGATAAAGCTTATAAAAGAATTACTGGATACTTCAAATCTGGAAAATAATAAACTTGGATTGCAGTTCGGGCTTGTTTCCTTAAACAGTATTCTTTCAAAAACTATCCAGGATATCCATCCACAGGCTAATGATAAACAAATTATTATCATCAAGGATATTCAACAACTTCCTGAAATCTGGGGAGATGAAGAAAGACTGTTACAGGTTATAATGAATTTACTTATAAATGCAATAAAATTTACACCTCATACGGGAAAAATCACAATTAAAGCAAAAGAAGATAGTGAACATGTCAAAATCAGTATTTCAGATACTGGTATTGGTATTCCTGCTGATAAATTAAATAGCATATTTGAAAGATTCTACCAGGTGGACGGGTCAGCAAAAAGAAAATACGGCGGCGCGGGACTCGGGCTTTCCATTTGCAAAAGCATAATAGATAAACACTATGGAAAAATATGGGCTCAAAGTGACGGTAAAGGAAGTACTTTTCATATACTCCTGCCAAAATTAAAGAATAAGGAAGGTGAAAATAATGTCTGATCCGGGGATCGAAGCCGGGAGGATATGGGCTTCGTTTTATAAAAGCTGGATAATAGCAAAACGGAATTTCTTCACCATTTTTGAGGTGATATTCTGGCCATTTATCGGTCTTATGTCTATTGGTCTTATGGCAACATTTTTTTCAATGGCACAAACCACTATATCTTTTCTCCTGATAGGTGCGATCGCTCTATCCATCATCCAGGTATGCCAGATAGATATCGCATATGTAATGCTTTTTGATATGTGGAGCAAAAGTGTGAAACACACGTTCATGGCGCCGGTCAGGGGCTTTCACCTCATAATCGGCTCGCTTCTATTTGGCATTCTTCGAAGCACGCTTGTCTTTATTATCCTTATGGTACTGTCCTTCTATTTTTTCAGCTTTGATTTCCTTGTTGCCGGAATCTGGCCGACTCTGGTTTTTTTGGGCGGGCTTTTCCTGACCTCAGCCTCGATTGGAATTCTTGTTTGTATTTCAATTCTCAGGTTCGGACAGCGCGCTGAGGTGGTAGCCTGGACATTAACAGGGATAATGATGTTCATTTGCGGGATCTATTATCCGGTTTCTATGCTTCCGCCGGCCATACAGCTAATAGCAAAAGCGATTCCTCTTACTTATTTTCTTGAATATATGAGATCTTTTTATGGATATGGGGAAGCAAATGTAATGTTTGGTTTCGGTCTGGGATTTTTTTATTTCGTTATCGGCATGATAGTTCTTGATGCGGCCATTATTAATGCAAGACGTTCCGGAATGCTTCTGAGATTATCGGAATGAACACTTGAAATCCCGTAGTTCTTACTATTTGATCTTGATATTACAATTACAAAGGTATGATTCATCTAAAGCTCCAAGGGCTAAGTGTTCTTTACTTTAACCCAACGTTATAATGATTTTATTTATGACTCAGTATCTTTTTATTGTAATATTTTTCATATTCGCTGATCAAAACATCTGCATATTCATTCCATGACCCGTCTGGCACGAAATTATAATCTGAAAGTTCCCTGACAAGCTCAATTCTTTCGATCTCTTCGGGTTTTTTCTTTCCCTGGTATATTCTTTCAAATACCTCACCTACAGACATAAGACCGATCTGCGCATCCCCTATGCTTACCAGGGTTATTCTGTCATTATTTGATTGACGATTTATCTTTCCCATATAGATTACCTCCTTTCATTTTTTCCAAGAATTGCATGGACTTCACCAGGATGAACTAAAAGTGAGAGTCCTGAAAAAATATCTTTTTCTTTCACCCCGCAGGTAATTTCTTTGATCTCAAGTAAAGGCATAGCATTCTCCCACGTCAGCTAATTTTTTTGTTCCTTTCATATTCTATATTATTGACCTCATATATACTAACTTTTCGGTATAATACTGCTATCTTATTATTGATTAACCCCTGAGAGTATAAATAAATGTCAAAAAACCTCGAACAGGATAGAATACAGGCAATTGATTTTGTAAGAGGTATTGATATCATATTTATGGTTTTATTTAATTATTCTATCACTCTGGATTATTTCAATTTGATAAGGATCCCCTCAAGTAGTTTATACCGCTACATCCTTCCTGTTTCTATCGCTTCTATTTTTATTTTCATATCAGGTGTTACATCTTATATAAGCTATCAAAAACAAAAGGAAAAAGTAACAAGGAAGTATTTAATACGGGGAATAAAGCTTCTTTTTTATGCAATATTAATAACCTTATTCACTTATGTTTTTGTACCCCGGAATGCGATATTTTTCGGGATACTGCATTTCTTTGCAGTTACCTCTTTTCTCATACCTGTTTTTATAAAGTATAACAAGCTGAACCTGATTGCCGGTTTATTGTTTATTCTGTCTGGCGTTTATTTGCAGCAACAAACATTCGGTTTTTCATACTTCTTTTGGCTTGGTTTCATTCCTGAAAACTTTTCCACATTCGATTATTTTCCTATGATACCATGGATGGGCGTCATTTTACTGGGTATTTATTACGGGAAATATATAGCTGAAAAAACGCAAAAAATCAAGTTTAATAGCAATTTTTCAAATATATTTAAATTTTTGGGTAAACATTCGTTAACTGTTTATTTAATTCACCAGCCCCTGCTTATTCTCTTCTTAATCGTTTTTGGGTTCAAATTATTTTAACTCGTATTGTAGCAATTGATGCAGCTTTACTGCTGCATCCTTATAGAAGAAATTGGGTTTCTCATGCTTTTTATGCGGCCGGATTGTCATTATAATAATCATTTTATTAACCAAATATGTATATAAATAATTATGATTATACTTATTATTGATAAGTCCGAGAAAAAGATAGTATCCAGAGGAATTATGACCCAGAACAACAACGAAAAGATGATAGAGAAGGCTGAAAGAATGACTGAAGAGCAGGAACACAATAAAGAAAGAACAGGAAGATTTTTACCTATCTTTTTCTGGACAGACTGAGTTGATAAACGAAGGAGATTCATATGAATGAAAACACAATACAAAAAGCCGATAAACAAGATATGAATCTGAGGATTGCCCCGAAATCACTTGACACGGGTTCGAATGGACAGTTCCAGCAATACATGACGTTTTTCGGAATATACCAAATTTCAAAATAATTTTGCATCTACCGAAGCATTTTGAACATATTATCAGTGACAGCCTCAAATCCGTCAGCCAGCCTGGCGTACCCGTTTTTCCTGAGCTTGTGCTGCACTATGCCCTTAAAGATCGCAAACCGCAGTTTTACCTGCGAGAAATCTCCCCTGAACATCAGGAGATTATGCCCCGCCATTTTCCACTCATCGCGTGTTAGCCTGTCTTCAAGCTTCTTGTAAAGCCCTGTGCCGGGAAGGGGATATGGTAATGTGTAGGACAGGTAATCCGAGGGCAGGCGCGTGGAGAAACGAATCGTCCTGAGTATGGTTTCTTCGGTCTCGCCAGGGTAGCCTACCATGAAAAATGTTCCCACTTCAATTCCCGCTTTCTTTGCCATCATTACCGCATTTTGCGCTTCTGTGACCGTAAATCTTTTGTTAAGCATACTTAAGACCCCGTTGTCACCGGATTCTATTCCAAATAAAACTCTGGCACATCCTGCCTCGCGCATATTCTTGAAAAGCTCGAAGTCTACATTATCCACCCTGCAGAGACAGTCCCATGTGAACACAAGCCTGCGCCTTTTTATCTCATTACAGAGTTTCATAATCCTTTCCTTATTGAGCGTAAAAACGTCATCCGAGAACCACACCCGGCCGTAGCCCAGCTCCAGCACTTCCTCTACCTCCCCGATAACATCCTGGAAACTCCTTTCCCTGTAGTGGTTCCCGAACACGGGACGTGCGCAGTAGTCGCAGTTATATGGGCATCCTCTTGTCGTAATAACAGGCGTGCAGGAATAGCCAAACTTTTTTTCCCAGTATTTCATGTATTTCCGGTTCTCAAACAAGTCACGGGCAGGATGGGGGATTGAATCGATGTTCTCTATATACTCCCTCAAGTCCATTTTCATTATTCCGCTGTCATCCATTAGCGCAATGCCCTTTATTCCGGCAAGTTCCTTCCCGGCAAGATGCCTCTTTACAAGCTCAAGCATGGTTTGCTCTCCCTCCCTCAAAACCACCACGTCAAAGTCTTCAAGGAATTTCCCGGGCTCTGATGTCGGGAATGGCCCTCCAGCGACAAGAAGAGGCTTATCCGGGCGATTTCCAAGAGCCCTTGCTACCTTGAGTGCATTATCTCTCATTGTGACCATGCAGTATATGCCCACCACGCCTGGCGAAAGCTCCTGGGCGCGTTTAATTAGTTCCTCAGGCAGCATGAAAGTCCCATCAAGTATGCTGACGCTTATCCCGCTCTCCCGAAGAACAGAAGCCAGGTATCCAAGTCCAAGCGGTGGGAAAAGCCAGAGCTTTCTCCACCCCGGCTCTCTGTGAAAGTAGGGATATATTAGAAGTACGTCAGTTCTTGAGCTCATAATAGTTCACCTCAGGGAAGCGGTATGATTGGTTACTATTCTCAAGACTGATATAATATTTCAATATTCCCTGCATCTGCGGCGCTATCATGCCAACATACATTCCTTGTGATAGTACCATTGGAGATGGGTGCCAGACGCCATCGTCCCCATAATAGTTGAGCTTTGGCCGTTCCGCCAAACCTGAAAAATTAGCAGCTAAAAATAAAACCCCGTATTCTTTTGAAACAGATATTCCGTAAAAGACCGGAGGGCCTTCTTCGATTTTTGGCGGCTTCATATGCTTTTTACGGTAAGAGCTTATGCCATCCACGCTCCAGGTATAGATGTTCTTGTCCCATGAACCTGCAACCACTTCCCCATTCCCGTTGTTATTCAGATGACCTATAGCAGCAGAGGCAAATATCTTCCCTCCTGTGTGTTTGGGAAATCCTGAAAGCACAGTCCCGTCTGCCTTGAATGAATAGACACTGCCGCTCCAGTCGCCCACAATTATCTCAAGCTGCCCGTCATTATCAAAATCTCCTGCTGATGGAGATGCCCAGAAATAATATCCGGTATATATCGGCCAGCCCTCCTTCAGAGCGCCGGTTGTATTGTATACATAGAGGGCATCTCCTGCAACAATGATCTCTGGTTTTCCATCGTGATCGATATCTGCCACCAGAGGCGAAGCCACTATATAGCTTCCGGTTTTGGCGGGAAACCCGGGAAGGGGCTCACCTCTATTGTTCCATGCATATACCATGTCTGAAGCCACTACTATATCCTGGCTTCCATCTCCGTCGATATCAATTATTCGCGGAGTTGCCCATATTGCATCCCCGGTCTTCAGGGGAAAGCCGGAAAGTTTGCTGCCATTGGTATGCCATGCATAAAGCTTTTCATCCCACGAGCCTGCTATTATCTCCGGATTCCCATCCCCGTCGAGGTCAGCAGCTACAGGAGAAGAGGAAACGAATCCCAGTGTCTCCTGAGGCCAGCCCGGTACCGTGGAGCCATTTAAATAAAAGGCGTAAACCATGCCGTCATCTGATCCGGTAACGACCTCAATCTCCCCATTTCCATCCATATCCACAATAAGTGGCTTTGAGAACACATCGCCATTCGTTGTCACGGGGAAACCGGATAAAGATGAACCGTTATACCACCAGGCATAGAGCCTGTTATCATCTGAGCCCACAAATATTATGGCTCCGCTCTTCGTGTAAGCGACGCTGGGGCTTGAGGCTATCAATCCCCAGGTCTTTGCCGGGAAACCTGGTAGTGGACTCCCATCTCTTTTCCAGACATAGAGCTTATCAGAGGCCGCTATGATCTCATTGTATCCATCCCCGTCGATATCAGCGAGAAGAGGCGAAGAAGTAATATAGCTTCCTGTACTTTTGAAAAATCCGTTAGAGAGCCTGTACACATAGACTTTTTTTGCCCCGTATCTTTGCTCCCAGCTATTCGGGTCAAGGACCATTTCAAGCCCGGAAGCATTCGCTCCATTTTCCATTCCCGGGAATAACCTTTCAAGCTCTCCAGGCGGTGATTCCACATATATTATGTACTCCACACCGTATTTCTCAAGGAACTTTATCCCATCATTCCTGCTTACATTTTTAAGAATTGAAGGACCGAAAAGATGAGAGGTTGCAAGCCCTGTGAAGTAAAGAGGAACCGGGGAATTGGAAATGACGCCATCGGCGCCAGTGCTGCCGACGAACTCGCCTGCCCTGATCATGGGCTGGTAAAGCGTATCCAGATTCGAGTAGAGGCTGAAATAAAAAGGAAGTGCTATGATCAGGGAGATCAGTGCAATGACTTGGAGATATTTGGTCTTTGAGAACTGTACTCCAGCAAAAATGCAAATAAGCGGTAATAAGAGGCTAAAATACCTGAAAGAACCTGTGATAAATCCTGAGGCTGTGGCAAAAAATAACAGCAAAATATAAACGAGTACAAAGGCGTAAAGACCGGCTTTTCTTATGTTTTTCCCTGCAAAGTAAAGACCCGCTGCATAGACAAGAGGCGATGAAATAAAAGAATACTCAAATATGCGTATGATGCGCCCTGTTATGTCTGCGTTAACCGCCCCCTTTCCAATTTCGAAACTCAGTACCTCTTGACTTTGCCCAATTATGCTTTCAGGAAAAAAACCATGAAATGCGATTGAGTAGGCCGACCACACAAGGATAAAAATTAACGACGGCGCGATAAGATACCACCTCTTTTCCCTTTTTCCATAGAACAGGAAAGGCAGGGATAACCAGACCTCGTATCTTGTCGCCGCGCTCAGAAGAAAGGTTAAGCCAGCTTTTTTTTCCTTATTCTGCTGCAGGAGATACACTGTCAGGAGAAAAAAGAAAACCGCCATCGGCTCTGCATAGGATGTGGAGGAAGTGATGATCTCAAAAGGGTTAAGGGCTAAAAAAGCGGCAGCAAGAAGACCAGCCTTCTCTGAGTGCCTCTTCGCTATCTTATATATAAGGTAGATCCCTCCAAGGGATAGCAGTATATTCATAAGCTTGAGCCAGAGTATATCCCTCCCTAACAGGAATATGACCCCTGAAGCCATGATATGGTATCCTGGCGGCCATTTTTCCAGGGCACCCGAAATCGGGTCGGTATTGACCCCGCTTGAAGCCAGGTTTGCAGAGATAAGCCAGTGCTGATAGGGATCTTCGGAAAGGTCGCCCATTGTTGCCCTGTAGAGCCTCAAAGCCAGCGCTGTAATAAGAATTAAGGCAATGGCTAATTTTGGATACAACGAGCGTGGAATGGAGTGTAGTACAGTAAGTCCGCTGACATAGAAGTAACCAATAACATAGAGAGCAAGAAAGGGGGCCAGGAAATAACTTCCATTTTTTAATGAAAAATAAAGCGCAATTAGAGCGTAGATACCAAGTCCTGCTTCTATGAACGTGATTATCGGAAAATTCACCCTGTATTTTTTCCCTTCCCATTCATCTGTATTTTTTTCGATCCCGAACTTTGGCGTGCGTTCAAATGTACTTTCACGCTTTAGCAGCGCTTCCACCACCGCCTTCGTATTGTTGGCAGAAATACCTGTTCCAAGGAATGTGAGGACAGGCAGATACTTCAAACGGCTTTTCCATCCTCCATATAAATCGCGCTGGGAGAGCGCATACATGGTTACCTGGCCAAGAGTGCCGATTGATAAAAAATTCAAATAAAAAAATGTCGTGAAGGTTGAACTTGCAAGAAAAATCAGGGGTAAGATAAGAAGCAAGAGAATTACCATCATTGGATGGACTGCATAGTAGGTGAGGTGCACTGATGCCTGGAATTTCTTAAAAACAGGGATATTTGCAGACCACACTTCAGGCAGTAATTTTTTTGCACACTGGATCGAGCCCTTAGCCCACCTGAACTGCTGGCGCTTGAATGCATTTATCTGCACAGGCACTTCTGCGGGGCAGACCACACCGTCCAGAAAGACAAGCCTCCATCCCCGGAGCTGCGCCCTGTAACTGAGATCAAGGTCTTCGGTGAGAGTATCGTCCTGCCATCCGCCCGCGTCTTTAATTGTAGTGTTGCGCCAGATGCCGGCCGTGCCGTTGAAGTTCAGGAAAAGCCCTGAACTGTACCTTGAATTCTGCTCTATCTGGAAATGCCCGTCAATTCCGATAGCTATCGCTTTTGTGAGAAGGGAATAGTCCTCATTGATATGCCCCCAGCGGGTTTGCACCATCCCGACTTTAGTATCTGAAAAATAGTGGATGGATTTCTTGAGAAAATCATTGTCAGGAAGGAAATCGGAATCAAAAACAGCGATGAACTCACCAGATGCGTAATTCAGGCCATTCCTGAGCGCTCCGGCCTTATACCCATCTCTGTTCGTTCGATGTATATGATTGATGTTACATCCCTTATTACGAAGTTCGCCAATGCATCGCTGTATAATGGCTGTAGTACCATCTGTGGAGTCGTCCAGTACCTGTATCTCAAGATTCCCCGCAGGGTAGTCCATCTGTGCAACTTTCCTGATGAGGCGCTCCACAACATAAAGTTCATTATAAACCGGAAGCTGGACAGTGACCATGGGGTAAAAGGGCAAGTTGGCTGGTTTTTCTCTCTTTTTTTTCCTGTTAAGATAAGTCAGGACAAAACAATTGCTCCCATATATGAAAAGAGTGAAAAGGACAATGATATACATAGCAATTATTATATCCAGCAATCTCATATCCTGTCACCAAATAGAGCATAAGGCTTTTGCATTTCTGTGACCCACCTGACGCGAGAAAGTGCTTCAGGGTTGTTCCTGCGTGAGAATTGCACATATCTCCAGAGGAGATAAGAAATTTCCCTGCACATTCTTTCTCCCAGATGCGAAAGAACCCGGTTTGAATAAATAAGCCGCAATACTCTTGCGATGGATGTTCTTCTTGTCTCTACTTCCTGTGATTTTTTATTGCATATCTGAGGGAAGAAGGTCTCCAGCCAGCTGTTCTTTTCCAGTATTTTCTTGTAGAAATCAAGGCCCATAATGGGCTTTTGCCTCAGGAGTTCATAGGCCATGTATTTGTCCTGACGCACAAAGGGAAAAGCTTCCTCATCCTCCCAGATGACGTTGATGCAGATGAGCTTGGGAAGAAAAGGAGTCCTTGATTTTCGCGCCAGGGATTTTTTCCTGTGTTTGACCGAATACTTAATGGAAAGAAGGATCCCCAGAAGATACGTTGTATACTTGCATCCATGCTCTGTGAAGATGTTAAAGTCGATGTCGTCCTCTTCGGAAAAACCCCCGGAAGCCATAGAACCGGTTATAGCAATGCACTTGATGAAAGGGCATAGCGAAGCATATTCAGTGGAAAAGAGCATAGCTTCTGCTTCGTATCTCTCCCTTATCACTCCATTGGAGAGAAGCTTCCTTCTGGTTTCAGAAAGAAGACCCTCACTTCCTTTCAAGCAATAGATGCCGTTCTGGTGCGATACCAAATGCATAGAAGAGAGAGTTTGCCTGACCTGCTCTTCATTTGACTCCCCATATATTAGCATCTTTGAGATATGATCCGGACACATTCCATACCCTCTCCTGTCAGCAAGATGCAGTGTAAGAAGAATTCTATCCGCAAGATTGCATTCTTTAAAATTTTCAGGAATGATTTTCCCACTCATAAAACCACATTTTATTGAATTAACAATTATCCTTTAAATGTTTTGTGTTGTGTGAGCTACTCCCCGGCTAAAAGCCGGGAGCTTCCTGATTCATAAACCGAACTTGCTCTGATGTATGGGATATTGTTCAAATATCTCAGGAACATCGAAGTATTGGCTTCAATTTCCACAGGCGTTAATTCGGTACGCACCGTACCTACTTGTTTTAATCCTTCATTTTCCATATTATCTGCTGAATTGTGATCTCTATCCAGGATATTATTACAATTCTTATTTTTGCAAATATAAACTCGTTCATCCAGAGCTATTTCCTGAATGTTTCCGCATTTCGAGCATGTTTTGGTTGATGGGAAATTCTTTGGTACTTCAATCAGAGTATGTACCTTTTTCTTAAGTGTGCTTATTATCCCTCCGATTGAAGTAGATAAGATTTTTCTTCCCCATATCCGTTGCCATGCTTTTAAACTCTCATCCTGAACGCATACAGTTTCATAATTGTTTTTCAGGAAGCTAACGACTTTGTTTTTAATATCTTCTTTGATATTGGTTGTTTTATCATATTCCTTATTGAGTTTGATTCTGGTCTTATTCCAATTCTTGCTATGGAGTTTCTGCTTGCTGAGTGTTCTTGCAATTCTCCGAAGTTTCGGACTGATCGGGATGGAATACTGGATTGCTATTCCCGTTCTTGAAAGCATTAATTGTCTATTAAGACCGAAATCTATTCCTACTGATTTGTTTGCATGTACTTGTTTTGTCTTTCCTTTTTCCTGATATGTCGTGATTGATAAATAATAATCACCATTTTTGTGAATCAAAGTACCATTAGCAATATCTGAATCAACAGGGATTTGCTTTAATCCAATTACTTTTAATTTCTGTTTGATTCCCTGTACACGAATATATTTTGTATTCAATATTTTATAGGTATTTCCATATTGTTTTAGCGGGATTGATTGAATCAAACTTTTATATTTCAATTTCCCGATTTTATATCCTTTCTTTTTTCGTTCTGCTAATCCTCTGATATTGTCCTGTGTCCTGCTGAGAATACTTTGCCTCATCTGTGCTGAAAGGCATTGCAAGTCACGGATTTCAAATATATCTTTGACTTTTACTGGAACTTGATGAACATTATCATCCATTCCAAAAATCTTATGTTGAGCTAGAATGTGATTATAGAACCATTTTGCTTCGATGAATAATCTGTTAAGGTGTGTTTTTGTTGCATTGTTGAGATGTGATTTGTCTAATTTGATTTCATAGACTTTGCAAGTCTGATTCTTTCGTTTTGCTCTTGTTGCTTTAAGGGTGGCTTTGATGGTTTCATTTTTATTCATATTCATGTCGAACCTTAACAATCTATATATGTGTTTAATCCTATATATTCGTTATGCCTAACCCTTAAAATCGAACCTTAACAATTCTTTTTTCGGGTTAGGTATCACACTTGCAAAGGGGCAATTCCTCTCCACGACTGAAGTCGGGAGCTTTCTTGCCCCTTTGAACCCTGATTGTAAGCTTTGCAGGTATAATCACAGAAGCGCAAGGCTCGATGGCAACTTTTCTTAAAGTTGCATTTATACTGCTAATTATCCGGGCTGTGGCCTATCTGGTTTTATACTTAAATAAAAAAAGAGAACAAAAGCTGTAATCTATTTTTTCTTCCGGTTCTCGATCTCTTTTTTAAGCCACGGACTTACATCAAGTCCATGAACAAGACTTTTCAGGTCATCCTTCAGGTTGCTGGGCTTTAATTTAATCAACCAGCCTTCTCCATATGGGTCTCCTTTTAAGAGATCAAGTTCATCCTCGATATTTTCATTTACTTCTATTACAGTACCGGAAACAGGCGTTAATAAGCCGCCCACCCATTTTGCTGATTCAAGCGATCCGAATGCTTCTCCTGCTTCGAATTCGTCATCATCAAGGGGAAGGTCAATAAATTCTATATTTCCTGCTGCTTTTGTTCCGAAGGCATCAAGACCAACTGTAACAGTACCATTGTCTTCAATCCTTGCCCATGTGTGATCTTTAGTATAATACAATTCTTCCGGAAGATTATGTCCCTCTATTTCAACCATTATTTTTCCTCTTTTGTTAGGTTATTACATTGTAATATATAAAGTTAATTACCAGCATATCGTTCTCGTTCTTTAGCGATCAGCCTGACATAATATCCTGTTGCTTCTTCAACTTTCATTACTTTGCTTTCATCAAATTTCCCTTTTACTTTCACGATCCACTCATTGTAAGGGTCACTATTGATAACATTCGGGTCATCCCAGAGCTTTTCATTTACTGATGTTATTTTCGTATCAAATGGAACTGATATCTGGGATACTGCCTTTATCGTTTCATATGCCACAAGCATGTCTCCTTTTTTGATTGATTCTCCTATTTCAGGAAGATCAATGTGTACGATTCCTTTGGATAATGATTGGCCGAGTTCGGTTATTCCTATGAGTATTTCCCCATTTTCAGGCTTCAGCCATACGTGATTTTTCATGTAGTACCGATCCTCCGGGAAATCAAACTCATATGCCTTCATATTGCCTAGAATCGAAAGAGATGTATAAAATACTTTTGCATGGATTTTTTATGATTCTTTAATGCTTCCGAAAGTCCGGTAGTTAATTTAATTACCTGACAGGGAATTCAGAGGGGAAAAATAAAATGAAATAAAATGAAATTTGAGGACAATAAATGACACAATACAAAATCCCTGTAATCCCCGGTGATGGTATCGGCCCGGAAATAATAAGAGAAGGACGAAAAGTCCTTGAAACTGCGGGTGAAAAATTCGGCTTTGATATTGAATGGATCGAATATCCGCATGGAGCCGACCATTATCTTGAAACAGGTGAGCTGATATCCGAAGATACGCTAAAAGATCTTTCAAAATACCAGGCGATCTATTTCGGGTCAATCGGAGATGAAAGGGTAAAGCCTGGAATACTTGAAAAAGGAATTCTCCTGAATATCAGGTTCTATTTTGATGAGTATGTAAACCTCCGTCCTGTGAAACTTCTTGAAGGAGTCTGGACCCCGTTGAAAGATAAAACTGCAAAGGATATTGACTTTGTAGTAGTGCGGGAAAATACCGAAGACTTCTATATCGGAATTGGCGGGCGTGCCAAAAAAGGGAAGAGCAAGAAAACACTTGAAGTTATAAGGAACATGTATAATGTAAAATTCGGCCTTGATATCACTTCAGATAGTGAAGAAATAGGCTACCAGCTTGGTCTTATCAGTAAAGAAGGCACACGCAGGGTGATCCGTTATGCATTTGAGATTGCAAAGAACAGGAATAAACATCTGTCTTCAGTGGATAAGGCGAATGTATTATCTGATATCTACGGTTTCTGGCGGGAAGAATTCACGTCAATAGCTTCCGGATACCCGCAGGTAAAAACGGATTTCAATTATGTGGATGCTGTAACCATGTGGTTTGTCAAGAATCCTGAGTTTTTCGATGTAGTTGTTTCACCAAATATGTTCGGTGACATAATAACAGATCTTGGCGCAATGATCCAGGGAGGTCTTGGACTTGCTCCAGGCGGGAACATTAATCCTGAAGGCACAAGCATGTTCGAACCCATCCATGGCAGCGCGCCAAAATACAAGGGACTGAACAAGGTTAATCCAATAGCGACCATCTGGGCAGGGGCGCTGCTTCTTGACCATCTGGGTGAAAAAGAGGCTTCCAGACAGATCGTGCAGGCTATCGAGAAAAATATTGTTAACAATAAAATAAAAACATACGATATGGGCGGCTCAAACACGACAACTGATGTCGGGGACGATATTGCGCGATTGCTTAAGGAAATATAAGTATAAGGTTTTGATATATGATAAAAACAACGAACTGAAACGAACACGAACGAACTCTGGCGCGTGAGTTCGTATCAGTTCGTATTTGTTCGTTGTTTTAAATTATCAGATGTTCTTTCAAAAGACTTAATGATCGATAAATTTTAAATCAAAAACAACCGCGATAAATGGAAACAATCGAATTAATCGGAACCGGGCTTGATAATTCTTTTATTGTTATTTCAGATGGTTCTAAAAGATTAATTACAAAAAATCTTGTTCCCGGAATAAGAGTTTATGATGAAAAACTCATCGATATTGAAAATGAAGAATATCGCATCTGGGACCCGTTTCGAAGCAAGCTTGCAGCCCTGGTATTAAAAGGTTCACCGATATCGTTAAGGAAAAATAACAGTGTTCTTTACCTTGGAGCGGCAAATGGAACGACTGTGAGCCATGTTTCAGATATCGTTTCCGGTGGCATTGTTTTTGCCGTAGAATTCTCGCCACGGGCAATGAAAGATCTCATTAATATCAGTGCTTCAAGGATGAACCTTGCACCCATACTGGCAGATGCAAAAAATCCGAAATCATATCAAAATATGGTTCCTGAAGTGGATATTATTTATCAGGATGTGGCTCAGAAAGATCAGGCCATGATCGCTATCAGGAATGCCCGGATGTATCTCAAAAAAGATGGTATCCTTGTTTTAATGATAAAGGCAAGAAGCATTGATTCAACAAGAGATCCAGGGGATGTGGCCGATCTGGAAGTGAAAAAACTGGAAGGAAAGTTTAAAGTAAAAGAATTGATGAATCTTGAACCGTATCATTCAGATCATTTTGCGGTAGTGGCGCAAAAAATGAAAGTTTAAATAACATCTAAATCGTATAAGAACCGATAAATCGTAATCAATATCTTCATATCAATAATTTATGGGACTGAAACTATGGAACCTTACTTTCACTTAAAAGGAAGCTATAAAACAAGTGCGGATGTGACAGCTGCCAGGGCAGAAGTTGAAAAATTCATTGAAGAGTCAAAAGCGACCATCCTCCAGAAGGGCGTTCCGGCCGGAAGGGGTGCTAAGATCATAAACTGGGAAATCCGTGATAACAGTATATTCTTTGATATCGAATCAGACAGGTACCTGCGCGCACATGACGCATTCATAAGGCTCAGGAAGCCTCTTGCTGGCGTTATTGGCAAGGCATATAAGATTGGCGTTAGAGGTGTTGATGTTGAAGAGTTCATTGTAAAAATGCCATCAAAGGAACCGCTGCACCAGCAAAAGATACCTTTTGTAAAATCAATTGAGTTTGAGGACGGGATGATCACTCTTTCACTTGAGGTAGGTGAAACGCAGCTTGAGAATAAGATCCCGGACAGGATAATTTCACTCATTGAAGATAAGATCGCAGCGCAAAGCTTTGGTGGAAAAACGGAGCACTGGAGCCTTCTCTGGGAAGGTCCGAAAAAGGAAATGACATTCAACGGTGATCCCACGGTTGAAGCGGAAAAGCGCGGCTGGATAAAGCGTGCCGCAGGCCGCGGGCAGTGGATACATGGCCCCCAGATGACACGGATTTTCAGGACTTTTGAACAAATTGTGCTTGAAGAAGTCATAAAACCCCTTGGCTATGTTGAAATGATCTTCCCCAAGCTTGTTCCATGGGACGTTTGGAAACATTCGGGGCATGCAAAGGGCGTATATCCGGAAATCTACTATGTTTGCCCTCCCAAAACAAGAGACCCTGCATTCTGGGAAGAAGTTATAGATAATTACAAAGTCACATTAGAAGTCCCCATTGATATGATCGCAGAGAAGATCGATAAACCCCTGGGCGGATTGTGTTATGCACAGTGCCCATCGTTCTGGCCTTTCATGCAGGGAAAAACGGTTTCGGATGAATCATTCCCTGTAAAGGTGTTTGACCGCTCAGGCACATCACACAGGTACGAGAGCGGCGGCATACACGGCATGGAAAGAGTGGATGAATTCCACAGGATCGAACTCCTGTTCATTGGCACTCCAGAACAGGTGCTTGAACATTCAAAGCAGATGCAGGAGTGCTATAAACATGTTTTTAATGATATCCTTGACCTTGAATGGAGAATGGCATGGGTAACACCATGGTTCATGGCACAGGAAGGACTCACAGGTCTTGCCGGACAAACAGGTGTAGGGACCATTGACTTTGAGGCGCCGCTTCCTTACCGGGGAAAGGATGGTGAATGGCTTGAGTTCCAGAACCTTAGCGTCAACGGAGATAAGTATACCAAAGGATTCAATGTAAAGCTGCAATCGGGAAAAGACGTATGGAGCGGCTGTTCAGGAATCGGGCTTGAGAGATGGGCAAGCACGTTCTTTGCCCAGAAAGGGTATGATGAAAAGAATTGGCCTGAGGTTTTCAGGGAAAAGGTAGGAGAGATGCCGAAGGGCATCAAGTTCATGTAAATGGTTAAAAATGCAAAAATAGAATCTGCGGGGATGAGTGTTTATCGCAGCAAAGAACTGACCTATATTTTGCTGGTCATTCGATAAGTTTTAATCGGAACTTTGCTTAGTTTCGTAATTGCGATATTGGTTGGCTTGATTGCGAGCTTGTTTTTATAGACTTTTTATTTTCAATAAAATCGAATACCTCAGATAATGTTTCTCCTTTCATGTCCTGGAAGGCTCTGGATCAAGGGATAGACAGAACAAGATTGAAAACAAGCATGTCTACGCTTATCGGAAAGGTCTACCTTTTAACCCCTACACGACCACCGTTCGCTAATATATCTATGCCGATCTTCTTTAAGTATTCCTGCGAATACCCTTTTCCGTGAAGAAGGACTTCTATAATGTCAGGAACTTCATCTATGTCTGTACTGAGATTAAAAGAGTCAAAGACCTCTGTATGAAGGTCTGAAGCGATTTTAAGATGTTTAAGATAACTTGCACCATAATAATCCACATGGAAACTTGCCGGGTCGCGGATAAATATTGCATTCGTGCCTCCCATCCTGCCGGGTGCGATCACGATATCTGCATTGGTTGAAACAATGTCCAATATGTTCTTTGTTGAGACAAGCGGGATATCCGCCATAATTATAAGGACTGGCTCATTTATTTTATGTGAGGACATCTTGCCAAGATATTCATTCAGGGCTTCATTTAAACCCAGCTCGGTCAGAACGATATTTACACCTTCGATTTCGATCATTGATGTGGATAAAATATCGATCACGTCAAAACATCCTGAACTCACAAGTGTTCCAGACACGTCATTCAGCATAGCCATCGCAAGCTCCTCGCGCTCTTTTTCAGATAGCAATGAGCTTAATCTTGACTTTGCATTACTTTTCCTGAATGGAATAACGGCTCGCATATTCCCTCAAAAGACAAGGTATACCAATAAAAAGCTTTGGAATATTTTGCTCTGTTGAATAAAACTTCATTTTCAATTGGATAAATGTCTTATGATAATAACGATTATAATTATATAATCAATTAGATATATTTAAATAGATAAAGGTGATGTTTAGAATTGGTGTGTATGAGATGACCTACGCAAAAGATCATGTGAATAATCTGGAAAATCAGGAGGTAAAAAGTGAGGTAAAATATAATTTTCTTTATAGATTTAAATCTTTGATCGGTGGTAATTCCGGATACATACGATTTATAATATTATTTGGAATATTATTCACAATACTGCAAATATCTGACCTGACGATCACGTATTTTGCACTTCAAAACCCGCAAAACAAAGAACTAAATCCCCTGTATAACCAGGAATGGTTCGTCCCGTTCAAATTGACAATAGTCTTTCTCATAATGTCAGTAATGCATCGGATTCCCGTTCAAAACAGAAGGATGGCAAAAGGCGCAATGTTAGGAATGATATACATGTATTTGTTTATTAATTTTAACAATCTTTACTTCTTGTTTAATTCTTAAGAAAAAGGAAAAATTAGTTATAAATATGTCCATCTGCTAAAAGTCGCTGCCTGCCCCGCATATTTGTTATTCTCATCAATGATATTCCAGACCGTGCCCCTCTCTATCAAGAATCTCCGACTTTTTCCAGATATGCGTACTCCGCGGTATGTGTCGATATAACCATTGCGTCTGACCTCTTCAAGGAATCTTTCACGATCTTCCCGATTAACAGGCTCCGCAGTAAGGCGAGATGGCATTTTAATGAATTCTTCCCACGTCATCTCCCACAGGTCAAGTGCTGCCTGATTACCGTAGTTCAAAACAGGATCTTCCTGTGTCCCATGCGAGAGAACTACGAACGGCTGATAAAATAGTGCCCTGGCACGTTCTTGCAGTCCACAAGGAGGAATAAGCTCTCGTCCTGTCCAGCGCAAATAGCTTTGCAGCAGTTGGTCAACTTGTTTGATCAATAGAGTGTCATCAAATGGATGAGACATGAATATCAATTTGTCTTTTTAGTACATGACCCGGGGATCATATTATTTAAATTTATCATTTCATACGCAATTTTTGCATTCATCAAGTAATCATCAACCGAAGCAAGGATCGTACCTACCTTTTCTCCTTCGAATAAAACCATCGCAGAACCATCTTCAATAATTGTCTTTATTCCAGGAACATTATCCGGCGCCAGGGACCGGGCAATAATATTAACCGCAATAATATTAACCAGTTCTCCTGCTCTTTCGCTTTTGAATGTTAATTTTCCTTCTATCTTCATGCTTTTGGTTTTAACTGTTTTTCAATAATTGAATCGATCAGATCTATGAACTTCATTGCCGTTCCAGTGGGTATCGTGGCACCGGATGCGACATCATGTCCCCCTCCCATGCCTCCGACAGCTGCTGATGCTTCCCTCATAGCCGCTGCAAGATCAAGTCCTTTGCCCACCAATTTCCTTGTCCCGCGGCCTGAAACACGGATCTTTCCCTCAATTTCGTTAAATGTGAGGAAAGGCTTATCCGGATATAAGTATCGCGTCATTGTTCCTGCAATTATTCCAGTGCCGCTTGAATCCTCCAGAAGCACATACCTGAAACTCCGGGCTGACTTGATCCGGGCTTGTGCTTTTTTAATTACGCTGATCAAAGCGCGCTGGTTCTCTCGTGTTATGACCTTTGCCTCATCAATGACCGATTCATCCCGCATACACAGCGAAAGTGCAATTCCTGCCTTTTCATCTTTACCGCAGGCGTTCAGGATATTTACAAAATCATAAATATTTTGTACAACTTCCCTGTTCAGGTTATAGTTGTCACCTATAAGAGAATCAACAGCCGGAAGGCTTCCCTGCTTTACAAGTTTCAATATGATTACAGAAGAAAGTTTCATCAATTGTTCTTCTGAAAGATTTCGCAATTCACCTTTTATTCCAAGACTATCCAGAAAGACCTTGATCTTATCCTTATCACCGGTTATATCAAGATAAGGGTCTACACTATTTTCAAAAATTTCTGCGAGTGACCCATCCCCCATTCGAAGCCCTCTACTGGAAGTTACTGTCTTCCTGGCAATGGCTTCATCGAGGATAAATTTATTAGCGCCTTTCATTGGCTGTTTATCCCCTGTCGCCCCTGCAATAGCAAGTCCTGCAAGGTCGGTATTATCACCCATCTGGCGGGCCACCATATAAGCGCCGCATGAAGCACATAATTCAGTTGAGCCGTCAATACCCACAAGATGCGGATTGAACTGGATATGTTCCAGTTTCCCTGTTGGTTTATGATGGTCAATTATAATGGCTTCTTTTATCCTGGAAGTCAGTTCGACCTGGCCGCTTCCCATGTCGCAAAGAATAACGGGTCCATTGGATGTTTTTTCAATTAAGTCTAAAGTTGATTGGTCAAACTGGCTGACTATCGCAGCATGAAAAAGTATGCCCTTCCTATGAAGGGCATTACACATGATACCGGCAGCAGATAATCCATCAGCATCGTTATGCGAGATAAGCCGAACTATATCATGTTCCAATATGGCTTCTGCTACCTGCCTGCTTAAAGCCTCAATTTCAACGAGGCTTTCCTGTCCATCAGTCATCGGGACTTATGAAATGAGCATTTCTGCTCTCTGAATAGAGAATTTCCAGTCTGCTGGAAGTACACCTTCACGGCGATAATATTTTTCAAGTCTCCTTATTTTTGATATCTTATTATTAAGCGCGCGCTTATTATGCATATCTTTAGGATTCTTTAAAATGTGTTTATTGAGATCAAGTACATCGATTATAATATTATGAATGTCCTCCGGGACTTTTGAAGAAACATTCTTTTCCTTCATTATGGTCCCTATCTTCTTACCGGTCACAAGTGTGACATCAGGGACGCCATAACGGTCTCTTAAGATCATGCCGATCTTGCTTGAGGATGTTCCGCTCGTTGCAAGCTGCTGTATAGTACTCTCGATCTCATCCTTGTTCGTGTTCGACCACTTTGGGGGCTCCGTCCTGATTGGTTTTGTGGACCCTGCCTGACCTTTTTTGCGTGTATGCATTCTTGCCATTTAATTTTCTCCAATAATTATTATTTTCAATTGATTTTCAAATTCTTATAAGCGAAGGCAACCCATTATGGTGGTAGGATATTAAATACCTTTCCAAAAACACAAAATAATTTTTTGCCTGTGAAGCTGTAGTTTTTCAAAGCATTATACGGCATCTTTTTCTATTATGACAAGGTGATAATAACCCAGGCTATTGAATGGGTAATACCATCGGGCTGCATCCTCAAAACGAATGAATATTTTTTCATGCAATAATAATTTTTTTGAATAAAACGGGTACACAAACAATAACAAACTTCCAATTCTTACTTTGAATCCGACACCCTTAAGTCTTTTTATCAGGTCCCCTCTTGAAAAATAATACGTCCACAATCCATTCACTACATACTCTTTACTTCTCAGGGAAGATATTATCCAGCTTACTTTACATCTTATAAAAGCATTGACCCACCAGGTCAGGTTCCACCTGTTAACAATTGTAAAGATGGCCTGTCCGCCGGTTTTTAAAACCCTGGATGTCTCCTGGAAGGCATTATCGACTTTCTGGATATGATTAAATATTCCAAAGATGGAAATTATGCCTTCAAAACTTTTATCGCGAAATGGAAGAAATTCAGCTGATGCAATAACAAAAGACAAATTGTCTTTGAATCTGGCATCTTTTATCCTCTCTTTTGCTATTTTTATCATCTCTTTAGATATATCTAAACCCAGTACGCGATATCCTTTTTCAGCCAGGAACAAAGATTGCTCTCCGGTTCCGCAACCAATATCAAGTATTGATCCCATCTTCAGGCTACTCAGGAGAACTATTTTCTCTACTGACCTCATATAATTGATGCGGGGATTGTCAAATCTATGATCATAGTCCCTGGAGAGACTTTCATAATGTTTCAATATACTAATTCTTATTGACATCTATCAATAATCGCTCCCATGTTCCTCGCTCTGGTACTAAATACCAGCCCTTTGCCACCAAGGAGTTCACTTGCGATTTTCTTGAGGTTTTCCATATCCTCCCCGAAAGCATACACGGTTGGCCCGAATGAACTCATCCCTGCGCCATTGGCGCCGCCATCTCTTAAAGCCTGTATCAAATCAAATGAAGCTGGCTGCAATTCAACTTCCCGTTTCTTAAAACCCAGTTCCTGGACTGCATAAATACTTTTCCCGAATGTAACGATGTCATTCTCAAAAAGTGCAGGAAGAAGCTGCATCAGGATCACATGGGATAGTGCCTCAACTTCTTTGAGTGGAACCGGACATTCTTTCCGGAATATATCCACTTCACTTTGCTGTGACGCACCTTTCTGTTCTGGCACAATTACAACAATATCCCAATCAGGGAACTCTTTTCTTAATAAAACTGGCGCTGGCGGAAGCTTGCTTGCAGCTGAGGGAAGAAATGCCCTCTTCTGGCTGAATTTGTGACCCCCGTCAAGTATGAATCCGCCATTTTCAAATGCAGCGACTCCAATTCCGCTTGTGCCTCCCCTTCCCACTTTTACTGCGATCTCATGAACAGACAGGCCAAGGCCATATAATTCACTTACAGCCATGCCAGCCGCAAGAGCTGCCTGGGTGCCTGAACCAAGACCGATATGTGATGGGTAATCTTCTTCGATTGAGATCTGTATTCCCTCGCCATCAGGAAGCAGAGCTTTTGCGCTATTCCTTATGCGTTCAATATGCTCGCTCTTACCTGTTATTTCAATAATATCCGATTTTCGGGCTTTAACTTTTATTACGGGATTATCAAGAGTCAGGCCAATGCTTCCATCAACGCGCCCAATGCTTGCATTCATATCGATCAGTGTCAGATGCAGACGGGAGGGAGTTATTATTTCGAGCATATTTTTCGGGTTAGACGTATCTATTTCAATACGATATAAACTTGTTTAAAAGAGCTTTTTTCTCAAAAGCAAAAAGTACGAAAGCAAAAAAATCTACGGAAAAATCAAAGAATCTCTTTTTGTGCTGCTCATAAAGGAACAAGCAGCATCGCTGGTAAGATAGATATTAACATACAGAATAATATCCTGTTCCATAATTTCTCATGTATCATTTTCTTCCTCCATATTCTGGTTCACTCAATAAATCGTCAATGATCGTCTTGAATGATTATTTTCATATTGGATTACTGTCTACTTATAATTATTGCAGTTTAAAGATTTAAAAAATGATTGTAATAATTATGATTATAACAAAAAAACAACCCTTTACACTTACTCAAAAGGGTTGCCAACACTTGCGAACAATGCCATAATGCGGATTCGCCCTGTCATGGTCTCATCCACATTTGCACCCCAGATTATCCTTTTTGTACCTGGAACCTGTTGCGCCATCAATTCATCCACATGCGCCACTTCTTCAAGGGTCAGGTCCTGCCCGCCACTGATATGGATCAGCAGACCATGTGCAGACCCAAGATCAGGAATATCAAGAAGAGGAGCAGATACTGCCTTTAATACTGCTTTTTTCACGCGGTCCGGACCTTCTGATTCCCCTATCCCGAATGAGGAAATACCTTTATTTTCAAGCACAGCTTTTAAGTCTGCAAAATCAAGGTTCATAAGGCTCGGGAGGGTGATGGTTTCCGTAATACTTTTAATGAATGCTCCGATTAATGAATTCGCTACAGCAAAAGCCGTCTTAAGAGGCAGGTTTCCTGCGACCTGCCTGAGTTTTGTGTTATCTATCAAAACGACGGAATCACATGTTTGCGAAAGAGCACGTATTGCTTTTTTGGCATTTTCACGCCTCAAGGATTCGATTTCAAAAGGCATTGTCAAGCAGGCTATTGTGAGTGCGCCCATTGAGCGTGAAATTTCTGCAACAACAGGGGCTGAGCCTGTTCCAGTCCCTCCCCCAAGACCTGCGACGATAAATACAATATTTGCTCCTTCAAGTTCTTTTTGGATATCCTCCTTACTTTCCCATGCGCATTCTGCGCCAACTTCCGGGAATCCACCGCATCCTTTGCCTTTACCTCTATCTTTTCCAAGCAGCAATAATTTATCCGCCCGCTGGAGGATAAGATGGCTGATATCTGAATTTGCCGCAATGATCTTTGCGCCAGCAATGTTTTTTTCAGAAAGGAAGGTTATTATGTTGCTTCCGGCACCCCCAAGTCCGATTACAGTCACAGATGGTCGTGATGCTTCGATTATTTCCGTAAATTCTCCGTTCATTATAGACGTTTAATATGGTCTATTTGATATAAATATATTTTCAATATAATGATTGAACTTGATTGCAATCATATTAAATATGTTCAAGAAAGATACAATATTATGAAACGATTAATGGTCCTGTTTTTAATATCAATTTATTTCACGGGTTGCGTGGAACAAAGTCAAAATGAGCCGATTTATAATAATTCTGTCACCCCTGAATATTCTCCGGTGGTGGATCTGGCCAAAAAAGATCTTTCTGAACGATTAAAAATTCCCATTGAAAATATTCAGCTGGTTAAACAAGAAGCGGTTGAGTGGCCGGACACCAGCCTTGGCTATCCTGAAAAAGGCATGGTGTATGCACAGGTAATTACACCCGGGTTCAAGATCATCTTAAAAGCTGGAGATAAATCATACGAATACCATAGCGATTATAAAAGAATAGCAGGACCCGGAGAAATATAATATCTTATTAACGAAGATAATTTCCTTTCTTTTTTAAGTATTTTCCAAAAGCCAGACCCGCTACCACCCCGCTTAAGTGTGCACTTCTTGCTACCAGGTCACCGCTTGAGCCTATGAACAAAAGGTCCAGAAGAGCAAAAAATATCAATGCATATGTTATCTTCATGCGAATAAAAAAAAACAAGCCAACCTCAATATCTGGCGCAAGAATAGCAAGACATGCAAATATCCCGAACAAAGCGCCACTCGCACCAACGGCTGTCGAATATTGTTTCAAAATGAAAACCGACCACAATGAATAGCCGATCGCAGCGATAATTCCGGAAATGAAAAATACAAAGAGGAATCTTTTTCCCCCTATCCGTCGCTCAAGCTCAGGTCCGAAAAAGAATAAAAACATCATATTGAAGAGAAGATGTACAGGCCCGGAATGCAGGAACATGTGTGTGATAAGTGTCCATGGCCTGGAGAAAATATAATAGGGTGAAAGAGCCAGATAAGAAAAATATCCGGGAATAATATACTGCAACACAAAAGAAATGAGAACGATCAAAAGAATCATCAGAGAATAATTACTTTTAACAGCAGAAATAATATTATTTAGTGAGTTCAAGAAATGGTTTTGTTTCCGTCTAACTACAGAGTCCTTCTTATAAAAGATCCCGGTATCTCTTGCCCTCGATTTATATTCTAACAGCCCTGGACAATTGTGTGATTCAGGAAGCCGGTGGTTATAACAATAGGAATTACCGCAAAATTTGCATGTGAACGGCATAGGATCCCTAAAACCGCAATAATAACATTCTTTTGTCATAAATATCTATTATATCTGTTATATTTATTCGAATTTGATTACTCAATATCACTCAGGGTTAATAATTTGTTTGGCTATTATTTCTTTTTTAAATATTCCCTGGAAGAATACATATATCTCTATTTCTTTACCTTTCTCATACTGCCTCATCATCCGGTCATACATCTGCTTGCTGTTTCTTAAATTATTTTCTTTGAAATATCTTTCGATTTCTTTGATAAATCCAAGTTTTTGCCTGAGAAATCCGGATTCATAATCCTTTACTGATTTTATTATCTCTTCGCATATCTTATCACTTATTTCATTGTGATACAATCCATGCATATCCAGGCCGCTTATTTGCCTGAATTCAATATTTCCTTCTTCATCAGGCTCCCTGTGAAGCATATATGGATATATTTTGCATATCCAGGGACGAGCTTCATAATGTTCGCATCCTGTGCCGGTATAGAATATGCAGTCCCCATCGGGTTTGGTTTTCAGGGCATAACCCATTACGTAAAATCTCCCAAGGTTGTCACATAGATCAAAATATGGCGCAGGCCTGAGAAATTCCCTCCCGAAGTTTTCGATTATCCTTTGCGCATCATCATCGAGCAGGAAGACATGATCGTTAAATTCACTCGTACAGCATTTACCGCAGAAATCACATTCAAATCCCACTTCACGAATTATTTTAATATAAACTTCGTCAGGAAATGAATAAATACATACTATTTCTTTTTCAATATCAACTGCGTTCATTATTGATTTAATCAACTTTTCAAGATAAATAGTTATAACATATAAAATAATGATAAAAAAAAATGATAAGTTATATAAAGCATTACGTTAAAATTAACTTATTAAAAACGGGCTATAAGGAAGGATAGATCGACTAAGAGAGGTATCATTGAATGTCTCTAAGCAATAAAATATATTCACTATTTAAAAATAAATATACATTGATTTTAATGGTTTTATTATCGATATTTATCGGTGTTGTTAGTGCCCAGGAAGATGTTTCATGTTATCATTGCCACACTAAAGTGGTGAATGAATTCAGGAACAATATTCATTACGATAAAGGCTTTAACTGCGCAAGTTGCCATGGTGGAGCAGAAAAATCCAATTCCAGTTTGATCTCCAATACTGTAATGTCAGGAGATTTTGTGGGCAGGCCCACAAGAAATAATATTACAGGCATTTGCTCTAAATGTCATGTAAAGGAGACTGAAGATTATAAAACAAGCATTCACTGGGATGCGATCCAGAAAGGCCATCCTGAAGCTGCAACCTGCACAGATTGTCATGGAATACATGAGATCCGGGCCATAAAAGATCCCAATTCATCTTCTAATCATCATAACAGCCCTGTGACATGCGCCAAGTGCCATTCAAACAATGAGATGATGAGTGCATGGTATTACGGTATTAAGGCAGACCGGTTCGATACATATAAAGAATCATTCCATTGGAGGGCGCTTGATAGAGGCTATACCCTTGTTGCAACATGCGCCGACTGCCATGAGAATCATAAAACTAAATCCCATACAGATCCCACTTCAAGCACTTACCCTGAAAATATTCCTAAAACATGCGGAAAAGAGAATTGCCACGAGGGAGTGAATTTTGATGCCAAGGTGGCAGGAGGGCTTGTACATGATAAAGAGTCTTTGCATACTGCCGAGCTTAAGTGGAATAAAACGGGCATGGATTCTAATATGAAAGATTATTTCCTTGGTCCATTTGACCTTGCTTACTGGATAGCAATATTTTTCAAGATATTGACCACTACCGTGATAGGTTTCTTTACAGGAATGGTAATTCTTGATTTCTTATCAAGGCTCAAGATCCAGAGGAGATTTTAGAATATGTCCCGGCAAAAAATAATTGAAGCTTTAGAATCTAATAAAAATGGAGAAAGAAATATGGGTGAAATTTATTTTAAAAGGTTTACTTTCAATCAGCTTGCAGAGCACTGGGCAATGATAGGGACGTTCATGCTTTTAGTAATAAGTGGAATGCCCCTGAAATTCCCGGATGCATGGTGGTCCCCGGTTATAATCAATTTTCTTGGAGGATTTGCAATGAGGACACAGATACATCATGCTGCAGGGATAGGGATGGTCATCCTTGGGGTGTATCATGTTGTTTATCATGTTTTTGTTGATAAGGAATCATTGCTGGATAGAAAAGTATGGCCGACTTTAAAAGATGCAAAGGATTTCTGGCAGACAATAATGTTCTACATTGGAAAAGCACAAGCGCCAAAATATGGAAGGTATAGCTGGAAAGAGAAATTTGATTACTGGGGTGCATTCTGGGGAATGGTGATGCTTTGCGTAACCGGGTTAATAATGTTATACCCATTCCAGGCTATGGAAGTAATTCCTTATGCCTACGTGCATCTTTCCACTATCGTTCATACAGATGAGGCATTACTGGCTACGCTGTTTATTTTTATTGTCCATTGGTGGAATGTTCATTATAGCCCTGAAGTATTCCCCATGTCAAAAGCATGGCTTACAGGCAACCTGTCAGAGGAACAGATGAAACATGAACATCCCCTTGAGTATGAAGAGGTCATGAGACAGATGAATGAAAAAGGCGATAAAAGTTTTTCCAGGTAAGCAACAAATCCAAGACAGGCATGGCTTTCTTTCAATAAGGACGGCAAAAATCTTGACCAACGGGTTGTGAACGAAGGAGAAGTATATACCTATATTGAGAAAAACGTAAACGGTGAGTCCGATGTGCCCGTATTCGTAACTTATGTGGATAGTATATTTACAGGCGCAGAAGGCATGTCAGCCTTTGTCCAGTTCAGATACACATGGCTGATATCCCGGAATGTGCTCAAAATAAAAGCAGGAGATAAGTTCGGTGTATTCGAGGCAAAGGAAGCAAATGAAAACTGCGATTTTATCCATATTTTGAACAGGTTTTAAAGGATAGCCCAAAAGTAGATTTTAAAGCTACAATAGCCAATGCAACCACTACAACTACCACACCCATTGCGTCCACCTTATCATCGGCAGCAACAACCCCATCCACATCGTCACAGGAAGCCGGCGCAGCCCAGGTCAGTTCGCCAGTAACAAAACCCGTTGATACGGCCAAACCCGGCAATGGAACTGGATATTTTTTGCTGCGGCAGGTCTTGTAGCGACAGGATATATGGTTCTGAGAAAGGGTTAATTGTGAGATAAAAACAGGCGCTCTGAGTTAGAAGCATAATATGAAAAACCCTGGGCATTGTGGATACCCGGCGTCATGACTGGAATGCTGCTTGGCGGCGCTGACCCGATGGAAGCGGCATCCATACAGATAGCGATTTTCACATCAATTTTTGTGGCAGGGATGATCGCATCAAGCCTGGTGCTGCATTTCTCCACGGATAGCTTTTTTACGAAAGCGGCGCGGTTGAGGGAGGATATGGATTAGCTGTTTTTACTTTTAAAAAAAGTACAATTATATAGTATAGATGAGTTTCAAAGCCTAAATGGTGTCGATATTATGGTAAACGTCAAGGAGAATGCTAATTTTATCTGGGAGATTGCTGACCTTCTACGAGGCGACTATAAGCAATCGGATTACGGTAAAGTAATACTACCGCTAACTGTTTTAAGACGTTTGGATTGCGTGTTGGAACCGACAAAACAAAAAGTCCTGGATTATCTACCCAAAATTGCCACCATGAATATCCAGAACACCGATCCTGTCCTTAACAGCATTGCAGGTTTCAATTTCCACAACAAAAGCAAATTTGATTTTGAGAAATTAAAGGCAGATCCAAATAATATTGCTGCCAATCTCAATAATTATATCAACGGTTTCTCCATAAATGCAAGAGAAATCATTGATTATTTTGGATTCAATGAACATATTTCAAAACTGGATGATGCAGATTTGCTCTATATGATCGTTAAGCGGTTTGGTGAGATTGACCTGCACCCGAATAAAGTAAGCAATCTGGAGATGGGATACATCTTTGAAGAACTTATAAGGAGATTCTCTGAATTATCCAATGAAACGGCAGGAGAGCACTTTACACCAAGAGAAGTGATCCGGCTGATGGTTAATCTGCTTTTCGTGAATGATAAAGAAATCTTAACAAAAGAGGGTATCGTCAGAACACTATATGACCCGACCAGCGGAACGGGAGGCATGCTGTCAATATCTGAAGAATATGTGCGTGAGCTTAATCCTGATGCAAGACTGGAAGTATTCGGGCAGGAAGTAAATCCGGAATCTTATGCAATCTGTAAATCAGATATGCTCATCAAAGGCCAGAACGCTTCAAATATAAAATTCGGAAATTCATTTACTAATGATGGATTAGAGAATGAAACGTTTGATTATATGCTTTCAAATCCTCCTTTTGGCGTTGAGTGGAAGAAAGTTCAAAAGCAGGTCGAAGATGAACATGAAAAAAGGGGTTTTGGAGGGCGTTTCGGCGCAGGACTGCCAAGGATCAGCGATGGTTCATTTTTGTTTTTGCAGCACATGATCTCCAAGATGAAACCTGCAAATGGCGGATCTCGAATAGGAATTGTTTTTAATGGGTCGCCTTTGTTTACGGGCGGTGCGGGAAGCGGGGAAAGCGACATCCGAAAATGGATCATTGAAAACGATATGCTTGAAGCCATTGTTGCAATGCCCGATCAATTATTTTATAATACGGGCATTTTCACCTACATCTGGATAGTAACTAACAGAAAAGCCAAAGAGAGAAAGGGAAAAATCCAGTTGGTAAACGCAGTCACCTTTTACAATAAAATGTCAAGAAGCCTGGGTAATAAGCGCAATGAAATCGGCGAGGGTCATATTGAAACGATAACCAGGATGTATGGTGATTTCAAGGAGAATGAATTTTCAAGGATATATGATAATTCAGAATTTGGCTACTGGCAAATTACGGTTGAGCGACCTTTGAGAGATGAAGGCGGGAATATTGTGAAAGATGGGAAAGGAAAGCTCAAGTCGGATGCTAATTTAAGGGATAATGAACGGGTGCCGCTCAAAGAAGATATACAGACCTATTTTGAGAGGGAAGTATTACCGCATGTACCGGATGCGTGGATTGATAATAGTAAAACAAAGAAGGGATATGAAATTAATTTCACGAAGTTTTTTTATAAATATAAGCCGTTGCGGAGGCTTTCGGAAATAAGGGCGGATATTCTGGCTCTGGAGAAGGAGACTGAAGGGTTATTGAGGAAGGCGATAGAGTGATAAAACAGTTTTCTATTTTTCAGACAGTGATAAAACAGTTTTATATTTTTCAGACAGGATTAACAGGATCGACAGGATACTCCTTATCTTTTGATCCTGTTCATCCTGTTATCCTGTCCAGAATGAAGGAACTGCAGATAAAAGCAGATAAACGCAGATTAATTGCACCGATTCACCGCAAAGTCGGCTATGAACCCCGGTTCATAAATGGACATGAAAAAAACAACGAACTAAAACGAACTGAAACGAACTCTAGCAGCATGAGTTCGTACAAGTTCGTTGTTAATTTTTGTCATGCCAGGACGAGAAGAACGCAAAGTAGAGCAGCATAAGTCTGTGAGTATGGGCAAAATCATCCAATCAGGAACACGGATGACGCGGATCAGGCGGATTTACACGGATAACGAGATCCGCGCGCATCAGCGTCATCCGCGCAATCCGTGTTCTATCGTTGATAATTCAACCAATAAAATCAGATATAAGTGGCATTTTTCTTCAGTAACAGAGAAGGAGGCGGCGCAATGAGCGCAGAACTCAAACAGAATGCAGCTACAGGCGCGCCAGCCAGCTGCTGGAAGCCCTACCCTGCGTATAGGGATTCGGGCGTGGAATGGCTTGGGAAGGTGCCGGAGCATTGGGAAGTTAAGAGGTTGAAATGGATATCATATATAAATCCTGTTAAATCAAATTCTAAGTTTGATAAAAACTCAGAAGATTTGGTTACCTTTTTGCCTATGGAGAAAGTTTCTGAAGATGGGAAAATTGATATAGAAATTAAAAAGCCAATAAAGGATTTATGGAACGGATTCACATATTTTGAGGAAAATGATATTATAGTGGCTAAAATTACTCCTTGTTTTGAAAACGGCAAAGGGGCTTTAATTAAAAATTTAGGAAGCAAAGTTGGATTTGGCTCAACTGAATTTCACGTTCTAAGACCAAAGGAAAATATTATTAAAGAGTTATTATATTATTTAACGAAATCTGATATTTTTATGAAGTTAGGCGAAGCTTCAATGACCGGCGCCGCTGGACAAAAAAGAGTAACTAACTCATTTCTTGAAGATTTTTTTATCTGTTACCCAAAAGACATAGGTAAACAAAAATCCATCTCCCTTTTCCTCGACGACCGCACCCGGAAAATAGACTCCCTCATCGAAAAAAAACAAAAAATGATCGAACTGCTCAAAGAGGAGCGCGCCGCAGTCATCAACCAGGCTGTAACAAAGGGTCTGAACCCTGATGCCCCGATGAAGGATTCGGGGATTGAGTGGCTGGGGGAGGTGCCGGAGCATTGGAAAGTGAAAAAATTGAAATATGTTGCAGAGGTAGTCTTAGGAAAAATGCTAACAAGTGATGATAAGGGTGGTTATTTTTATAAACCATATCTGCGTGCTCAAAATATTGGTTGGCAAAAAGTTAATGCAGATGATATAAAACAAATGTGGTTCTCTGAAAAAGAACTTGAACAATATAGAGTAAAATTGAATGATTTATTGGTTAGTGAAGGTGGTGAAGTTGGTAGAACTGCTATTTGGAAAAATATAATCGAAGAGTGCTACATTCAAAATTCAGTTCATAAAGTTACAATGTTGGATGGTAATAACCCCCACTATTTTTTATATTTATTTTTCTTGTATGGGCAAATGGGCTACTTTGATTCGATTGTCAGTAGAGTAAGCATAGCTCATTTAACACGAGAAAAGCTAAAGGAGGTTTTTTGTCTAATTCCTTCGATTGGAGAACAAAAACATATTGTAAAGCTTATCGAATTGGAATCCGCCAAAATAGACAGCGCCGTTTCTATAATCGAAAAAGAACTCCTTCTCTTGCAAGAATACCGCACCGCCCTGATTTCAGAAATCGTAACAGGAAAAATCGATGTGAGAGAGGCGACATAGAATACCGGGCGCGCGCACAAATACTGTCCTGAAAGATAAAAAGGATCATAGCTTCAATCTTTGTAATCTGGTACTTTTAAAATGCCTTGCTTCAAGCGCTGCCTTTTTAAAGTTTTCATCTTTTATCATACCCGCAAATTCACTGAGCTTTCTCTTGCGAAGAGGCGCAGTGATACGTTTTACAAGATCAGTAAAGCTCTCTCCTTCTTTCTTAAGCCCAGCCAGAGCTTCATATGCTTCTTCTGAAATTGTTAGAGTCTTGTGTGCCATAATATTAAGTGCCTTCATGCGTGTATTTATACCTAACCGATTTGTGAACTATAACAGAGATGAACCTGACCTCAAAACACCAGCAAAAACAACCATAACGGGATAAATGAAACCATCACACCATCTATCTCCCTTTCTTCCATTAGCGTTTTTGTCACAACATACGCATTTTTAACACTAAAATCATGGCAAAAACCCAAAATCCCTTTCAAATCCGAATCATCAATAGAAGACCTGTATTTTACTTCAACCGGAATTAATTCAGACCCATAACTCATAATAATATCTGTCTCGTTCTTTTTCTTATCAAGCCAGTAAAATATTTTTCCCATGGGGTAGCCGGAAACATGCTTGAGGCAGTGCAGATATACACAAGTTTCGGCATCAAAACCGATATCCTGGCGCCCGCCGATGGAATTCTTTAGACCCATATCGCAAAAATATATTTTTTTTTCCTTTCGCTCAGAAGCCTTTTTGCTTTTTGTATAAAAATCTGATAGATTGATGAGATGTGATCGGGCGAGATGGAAAACATATTGTTTTGAGGTCTCCTTGTCCCCGTCATTCTGTTTTGCGATCCCAAGATAACTGAAACGCTCGCTTGAATGGGCGGATACGAACCTGAAGACGGATTCAAGGAGCAGCGGGTCGCGAATCCTGAAAATTCTTACAATATCCCTGTAGATAAGAAGGCTTGTATACTCCTCTGACAGTATTTTGAACCAGGTCTCCTCATTCTTTATATCGAACCATTCCGGGAATCCCCCCACGTTCAGGTACTGCGATAGGAAACCAGCTATCTCGTTGATTTTCGGGGAAAGCCTGTAATACATTTGTTCCAGGGATTTAAATTGAAGCTCTGCCTTTTGTACCTCTAAGTTATTGAACTGCAGGAACTCCCTGAATGTAAGCGGGAAAACATCAATAAAGCTAATTCTTCCTGCAAGGCTTTCCGATGAATTCTTATAAATAAGACTGGAAGATGAGCCTGAAACAATGAATTTTGAAGCATATTTAAGGTCATAATATTTTTTCAAGAGCTGTTGCCATCCCCTGATATTTTGGATTTCATCAATGAAAACATAGATTTTTATATCTTTCAGGGAAACCATATTATTCTGCTGGCAGAAATCAAGCGCTTCCTCAAGGTTCGCTCTTCCAGGCTTCTCGAAGTCATCTGCATTTATGTAGAATATCTTTTTTGGGTCAGTACCATTATCAAGAAGATACTTGATCGATTGATAAATTAGCGTTGATTTGCCGCTTCTCCTGATACCAAGGATTGCAAGTATCTTCTGGTCTTTTAAACGCTCCGTTATTTTTCCAATGTATTCCTTGCGGTTAATACCAATAAGCTCTTCAGGCACGCTTCCCGATGTCCACCATGGGTTTCTCTCGATAATGCTTCTTTCATACATAATTATTACTAGTATATTAGGAATAAACTATATAGTTTTAGCGGTTATGATAGTACAGAGACAAAGTATACAGAGAAAAATGGCAACCCTCTGCGTTCTCGGTGTACTCTGTGGTTGATTACTTATGCAAATATTCCTTTTTCCAGAAGAAATTAAAAATATCAAAGAGGTTATAGATAAATTTATAATAAAGAAGACTATTATAAAATTGCAATAAAGTTAAGAAGGAATTTTTCCATTCATTATAAAAAATAAGAATTCTGAGGTCGTGAAACCGATTCCAACACCAATACACACTGAAAAAGCCTTTGAAGAAGCAATTGAAAGCAGCCTGCTCCAAAAAGGCGGATATCTGAAAGGAAATCCCGATGATTTCAACCGCGAGCTGGCTCTTGACACAAAAACGATTTTTGCTTTTCTGCAGGAAAGCCAGCCTGAAGCATGGGAAAAATCCCTCGGAATACATGGCAAAGCTCTGGAATCAAAACTATTACAGCGCCTCACAAAAGAACTTGATAACAGGGGCACCCTGGATGTTTTAAGAAATGGCTTCATTGATTACGGCGTCCGCTATAAAATGGCTTATTTCAAACCTGCAAGCGGGTTAAACCCGGAAGCAGAGAGGCTGTACAAACTCAACAAGTTAACTGTAACAAGACAGGTAAAATACAGTCCAAATAGTGAAAAATCTGTTGATATGCTTCATTGTCTTAATGGTCTGCCTGTTGCAACGGTTGAGCTTAAAAATCGATTTACAGGACAGGATGTAACAAACGCCAAAAAACAGTTTATTGACGACAGGGATCCAAAGGAATTGCTTTTCCAGTTCAAGAAAAGAGCCCTGGTTCATTTTGCAGTTGACACTGATGAAGTGTATATGACCACGAAACTTGATGGGTTAAAAACAAAATACCTTCCGTTCAATCTTGGTTATAACAAAGGGGCAGGAAATCCGCCAAATCCGGATGGTTACAAAACATCTTACCTGTGGGAATATATCTGGGAAAAAGATAGCTGGATGGATATATTAAGTCGTTTTCTTCATTTACAGGTTGAAGAATACAAATTTGAAGGGAAAATATTCAAGCAGGAAAGCATTCTTTTTCCGCGCCATCATCAATTAGATGTTGTCCGAAAGCTGGAAGATGATGCAAGGACAAACGGACCAGGAAAAAATTACCTGATAGAGCATTCGGCAGGCAGTGGTAAGAGCAATTCTATTGCATGGCTCGCCTACCGCTTATCAAGCCTGCATGATAAAAACGATAAAAGGGTATTTGATTCCGTAATTGTGGTTACCGATAGGCTTGTATTAGACCAGCAGTTGCAGAATACCATATATCAATTTGAACATAAGCAGGGAGTTGTCCAGAAAATTGATAAGAATTCCAATCAACTGGCAGAAGCGCTTGGTTCAGGAACAAATATTATCATTACGACATTGCAGAAATTCCCTTTTATCATAGAGAAAATCGGGCAGATCCCTGCCAGGAATTATGCGGTAATCGTGGATGAGGCACATAGTTCGCAGAGCGGGGAGGCTGCCAAAAAACTAAAAGAGGTTCTTACGACAGGCAATCTGGAAGATGCAGCCCGAAAAGAGAGGGAAAAAACCTACACAGGGTCAGATACAGAAGATGAGATCAGAAAATCAATGTTATCAAGAGGACAGCACAAGAATTTGAGTTTCTTTGCATTTACTGCCACACCAAAGCCAAAAACTCTTGAGGTATTTGGCATAAAAGATTCAACAGGTAAACCGATACCATTCCATCTGTACTCAATGCGCCAGGCTATCGAAGAGGGTTTTATTATGGACGTATTAAAAAATTACACGACCTACAAGACCTTTTTCAGACTATCCAAGCAAATCGAAGATGACCCTAAAATAAATAAGAAAAAAGCGACCAGGGCCATTGCAAGGTTTGTATCCCTTCATCCGCATAATCTGGCTCAAAAAACAGAAATTATAGTTGAACATTTCCGCCAGGTCACAATGAAGAAAATCGGGGGAAAAGCCAAAGCAATGGTGGTTACAGCTTCACGCCCTCATGTTGTTCGGTATAAACAGGAATTTGACCGATATATAACAGAAAAAGGATATAGTGAAATAAAAACCCTTGTTGCTTTTTCAGCTTTTAAAGATGAGTTCGGGATACTTCACACGGAATCTGACATAAATGGTTTCGGTGAAAAAGAACTCCCGGATAAATTTAATACCATGGAATATCAACTGTTATTGGTTGCGGATAAATACCAGACAGGATTTGACCAGCCGTTACTTCACACAATGTATGTTGATAAGAAACTATCAGGAGTTAAAGCGGTTCAAACCCTTTCACGATTAAATAGGATTTACCCTGGCAAGGAAGATACCTTTATTCTTGATTTCGTTAATGATACTCAAGAAATTTTGGACTCTTTCCAACCGTATTACGAAAAAACATTCCTGGCAGAAACGACCGATCCAAACCAGCTTTATGATCTAAAAACAAAATTGGAAGGAACGCAAGTCATCTGGCAATCGGAAATTGATGCTTTCTGCAATGTTTTTTTCAAGAAAAGTGGCTCTCGCACCGACAGGGATTCTGCTCAATTAAATGCTTATATCGACCCGGCGGTTGACCGCTATAAAGCCATCAAAAAAGAGGAAGTCCAGGAAGATTTCAAACATACTTTAACAGTTTACTTGCGTCTTTACTCATTCTTATCACAAATTATGCCTTTTCAAGATGCAGAGCTTGAAAAATTTTATGCTTATGGGCGTTTGCTTGCCAATAAACTTCCTAAAAAGGGAATGTCAGAGAAGTTAAAATTGAATGATGAAGTCGCTCTTGAATATTACAGGCTCCAGAAAATCAGTGAAGGAAGTATTACTCTTGAAAAAGGTGGGGAATATGAGCTAAAACCCACTACAGAAGCTGGCACAAAAAAGGACAAAGAGGAATTTGCGGCGCTTTCCCAGATCATAAACGTATTCAATGATAGATTTGGGAAACCGCTTACAGATGCTGATAAACTGTTCTTTGACCAGATCGAAGAAGAACTCGTATCAGATGAAACATTATCAAAACAAGCAAAAACCAATACTATTGGCAATTTTAAATACGGATTCCAGGACGTCTTCATCAACAAATTGATAGAAAGAATGGAACAAAATAAAGAGATTTTTGCAAAAATTATGGATGATAACGTGGTTGCAGAGGTCGTAAAGGATTATATGCTGAAAAAAGTTTATAAAAGGTTAAACGAACCGAACAGAGTTTAGATTTCTTGAAATATACATAATCATTTTGCCCCTACTCTTCGCTTTTCCGAATAAACGAGACAATACTTGCTGATATCTATAGTGCTAAATATCCGCTCTAAGACAATGGGCAAATAACCATGCCAACGATCAGCGAAAAAATACTCAGCCGCGCAGCCGGAAAACAAGCCGCTGCAGATGATTTTGTGATTGCCAGTATTGATTATGCAATGGCGCATGACGGCACGGGTGTGCTTGCAGTAAAAGCCTTCAAAGAGATGAGTGCAAAAAAAGTATGGGATCCGGGGCGAATAATCATACCGTTTGATCACTATACGCCTGCTCATACAGATACCGGCGCAAAACTGCATCAGGGTATAAGACAATGGGTTCAAGAACAGGAAATTACTAACTTCTTTGATATAGGTGAAGGGATATGCCATCAGGTGCTTCCTGAAAATGGATTTGCCATGCCTGGAAAACTAATAATAGGAGCGGATTCGCACTCATGCACTTACGGCGCCTTCGGGGCGTTTGCAACAGGTGTCGGGGCAACTGACATGGCTGAAGTTTTCGTATCCGGAAAACTCTGGCTTCGCGTGCCGCAGACGATCAAGATAACGGTTGATGGAAAACTCCCAAAAGGGGTATCGGCAAAAGACCTGACACTTAATATCATAAAAAACATAGGAACCGATGGGGCTAATTATAAAGCCATCGAATATTACGGAGAAACGATCCAGAATCTGTCGATAGCTCAGCGCATGACGCTTTGCAATATGTCCATAGAAATGGGGGCAAAAACCGGTATTGTGCCTGCAGATGAAAAGACGTTTGATTACCTGAAGGGAAAGGCAAAAGAAAAATACGAGCCGGTCTATTCTGATGACAACGCAACATACTGCGAAGATCTGTATTATGATGTTTCATATCTTGAGCCGCAGATCGCAAAACCGCATGAAGTCGATAATGTTTTCAACATAAGCGAAGTCGCCGGGACACCGCTTGACCAGGTTTTCATAGGTTCGTGCACAAATGGAAGATATGAAGACCTCCAGGCTGCTGCAAATATCCTGAACAAAAAGCATGTGAAAGTCAGGACAATTGTGCTTCCTGCTTCGCGTTCAATACTTCTAAAAGCCGCTAACTCCGGAATAATTACAACTCTTCTAAAAGCAGGTGCGGTCATCGTGCCGCCAGGATGCGGGCCGTGCTTAGGCGCTCACCAGGGAGTGATATGCGAAGGCGAGACGTGCCTTTCCACATCAAACCGCAACTTCAAGGGACGCATGGGCGCCGGGGGATTGATATACCTCTCATCTCCTGAAACAGCAGCAGCAAGCGCATTGCGTGGGGAGATAGCAGATCCGAGGGAGGTTTTGATATGACGATCAATAATTATTTTAATAAAAATAATATTAATATTAACAAGATCACCGGAAAAGTGTGGAAATTCGGCGACAATGTAGATACTGATGTAATTATTCCAGGAAAATACCTGCGCACTACTGATTTGAATATATTCGCAGCGCATGTCCTTGAAGGAATAGACCCGCAGTTCTCAAAAAAGGTGCTAAAAGGCGATATAATAGTGGCTGGTGAGAATTTCGGATGCGGCTCATCCCGCGAACAGGCGCCGCTGGCATTAAAATATGCGGGAGTAGCCTGTGTCGTGGCAGGATCATTTGCAAGGATATTTTTCAGGAATGCAATCAATGTGGGCCTGCCTGTTATTGAAGCTAAGATCGATTGTAAAGAAGGAGATATTATTGAAATCGATCCGGGGAATGGAATAATTGTTCATGAAGGTACAGTATATACTGCGACGAAACTTCCTGATTTCCTTCGCGAGATACTGGCTGATGGCGGATTGGTGGAGCATCGGAAAAGAATTAGAGTAGAGTAGTCTGAAAAACAGTTAAAAATAGTGAAGAAATAATATCGGGACTCGATACTGCCATTCCGGACATCAATACAAACAGCTTTGTTAAGATGCAGCCTGATAGCCCAAACATTTACAGGAGTAATAAATTGAAGCTCTCGATCCCGGAACCCGATGAACCACAAGCACCGACGTCCACTGACTGCAGATTGATGTACTATATCTCTCTTTTGGGTTTTTTTGCGATCTTTTCAACCACTATCTCGAAAAACCCGGTGCTACCCCTCTTTATGCAATCGATCGGGTCAAGCGATGCAGTGATCGGCCTGATTTCCGCCATCTCGCCATTTGCCGGCATCCTGTTCAGCTTTCCGGTGGGTGTTCTCTCGGACCGTCTCGGAAGGCGGCGCCTGCTTATCACTGCGGGGGCGATATTCCTGGTCGCTCCGCTGCTATACCTGTTCATTGAAGCGCCCCTCTGGATGATCCCTGTCCGGTTCTTTCATGGTACTGCGACTGCGATCCTGGGGCCTGTCATCTCTGCTATCATTGTTGAACGCTTCTTTGACAAAAAAGGAGAGATGCTCGGTAAGTATGCATCCTCAACCCTGATCGGCCGGACATTTGCGCCCATTGCTGGCGGCATGATCCTTTCATTCTTTGCTGCGTACCCTGGTATTTTTCGGTTCAGGATGGTCTATGTTGCTGCCGCGCTGGCTGCATTTCCTGTCTTTGTGATGACCCTGTTCTACAGGGAAAGAAATGACCGACCACTGAAAGTTATCACCCTGTCGATATTCAGGAAGAGCTTTGTTGATTTCTTTTCCCACCGCAGGCTTCGTGCTATCGCTCTTGTCGATATGGCGACCTATTTTGCATTCGGAACATTCGAAACATTCCTGCCGCTATTCCTCGCATCCAGGGCTGTTGATCCGTACCATATCGGCATCATTTTTGCGGTGCAGGTGTTACTGATCGCGACCACAAAACCAGTATTCGGCTGGATCGCTGATCGCATTGATAAGCGCCTGCAGATATGCACGGGTCTCCTCCTGTCAGGGATATCGATTGGAGCCATTTCTCTCTCTTCATCCTTCCCCCAATTCATCGCGATCAGTATCGGGACAGGCCTTGGCATTTCACTGTCCACAGTAGCTACAAGCGCGTATGTCGCCGATATTGCCAGAAGGGAAGAGATCGGCGCATCCATGGGAGCCCTTTCATCAACAATGGATATCGGGCACTCGATGGGCCCGCTGGTGACCGGTATGATCATTACCGTAGCAGGGTTCACAGCCGGCTTTTTTGCGAGTTTTGTGCTTGCGCTGGTAATAACGGGTGTGTTCGTGTGGTCAGCAAAAGGTGGAAGAACTGTATTATCTTCAGGAGTTGGTTAAGTTGGATTTTATCCCATCGGTATCGATACAGGAACCTTGCCTCAAATGTTCGTTTTTCCGAATAAATAAAACAATTCTTGCTGATTTCTATAGGGATATATATTTTCTTTTCAGAGTTTGGCCATGAAATTTCTTGAGCGAAATGAACTTCTCTTCAATTTTATGCTTGTGAACATCAGCTCAGGGATTGCCGTTGGCATGATGAATTTTATCATTCCGGTGTATGCTCTCAGTCTCAATGCAACGTCTGCTGAAATCGGCCTGATAAAAGGATTTACAGGGATCGGGGATTTACTTATAGTTCTACCTGCTGGGTTTCTCATAGATTATTTTGGCTCAAAAAAGATGTATTCTGTAAGTTGTATATTCGGATCTTTGATAATAATTTCCATTTCATTTGCAACAAATGCCAGTTTTCTCCTGCTAATAATGTTATTCTATGGCATATCGAAAACTATCAGGACAACTTCAAATAATGCTGATTTTTTTAAACATATGAACACTATTGGAGCCAGTAAAGCCGGCTATTTTAAGGGTTCAATAACCATAGGATCGGCATTGATCGGTCCATTAATCGGAGGAATAGCGATTTTAGCCATGGGTTATACAAGCTATTTTGTATTAACAAGTGCATTCTTGCTTTTACCGCTTGTTATCATATCCTCCCGCCTGTACCGCGAAAATACTTCGCAGGTAAAACCAAAAATTTTTAGCTTCATTGATACTTCAAACCACTATAAGTCTCTTACAAAAAACAGGCTTCTTGTTAGCGCAACTATAAAAAATGGTTTGAACTCCGCATTTTTCATGACCTTTACAACCTTTATAATCGTGCTGGCGATCAAAGACCTGGGTTTATCTCCGGGCATAGCTGCAGCGCTTATCTCTATAAAAGGGGTGTCCACATTGTTTGTTGTATTCTTCGGGGGGACATACCTTCAGAAAAACAATAATGGTTTATATTTATTTGCTTACATTACAACTATCTTTTCACTTCTTCTTTTAGGAATTGGAACTGATTCTATTGCGCTGGCTGTAGCCTCTTTGATAAATGGCGTAGGCACCGGTCTTATAACCCTGATCAATTTTACAGAAGTTGGAAATATTGATGGAGAAAAAGGTAAGATAGCGGGTTTTTTTTCTTTTGGTAATGCCTTGGGCTCTATAACAGGACCTACACTTGCCGGAATGATAGGGGATTCTTTTGGTGTCCATACGATTTTCCTTGCTTTTATAGTGCCATTTGGCATGCTGGCGATCTATACTTTCGTGGAAAACAAGAAACACAAGAAACAGAATTGAATGGGAAATTATTGCCGCAACCATGCAGAATCCGGAATAAAATAGGCGACAGTTGCTGATTTCTAAAGTGTATTATAAGAACAGGGATTAGAGTGTTATCAGGAGGATATATGACAACAAAATCAGATAACATACCAAAATTTGCCGGAGTAGATGTAGGCTCGCTGACGACCAAATCAGTGATCATATCAAATGGTTCGATAGCTGGCTATGGGCTGATTCCAACAGGAATAGATACGGAAGAGAATGGACGGCTCGCTCTCCGGAAAGCGCTGGAGTCAGCAAACCTCAAACGTGAAGACCTGAAATATATCGTCGCAACAGGTTATGGGAGGATCTCAGCGCCATATGCAAACAAGACTGTGACAGAGATAACCTGTCATGCCAGAGGCGCATATTACCTGCATCCGACCACAAGAACAATTATCGACATGGGCGGGCAGGATTGCAAAGCAATACGCCTGGATAAGGATGGAAATGTCGTGGATTTTGCCATGAACGATAAATGCGCAGCAGGTACAGGCCGGTTCCTTGAAGTGATGGCTAATGTTTTCAAGGTCAAGCTTAATGATCTTGGTTCTTTAGCGCTGCGGGCAAAAGAAATCGTTCCTATGAGCAGCACATGCACCGTATTTGCCGAATCAGAAACTGTTTCCCTCCTGGCCAGGGGAGAAAAACCAGAGAATATCCTCAAAGGAATACACCATGCTATTGCGAACAGGGTATCAGGCATGTTTTCGCGCGTTGGCGTCGAAAGTGATGTCTTCTTCTCAGGCGGGGTTGCAAAAAATATAGGGATGAGATCTGCACTTGAAGAAGTGCTAAAAGCCAAAATAGTGGCACCGGAATATGATCCTCAGTTAGTCGGAGCGCTTGGGGCAGCAGTACTTGCAAGAAACTACAGCGGAAAGGTATAACAATGGTATTGGAAACGTTAGAAAAAATAAATCAGGCTGTAAAGGAAAGACCCCGGGAGCTTGTAAAAGCAAGAGAAAAAGGAGCTAAAGTCGCCGGCTGGTTCAACTACAATATCCCTGAAGAGATCATTTACGCACTGGGATTGATCCCGATCAGGCTGGGAACAGGTGGAGACGACAGGTTAGTTGAAATTGGCGCAAGATACATCTCAACAAAAAATTGTGTTTATACAAGAGAACTTGTAGGGCTTTTTGCCCGGAATCAAGACCCATATATTATAAATTCGGATATAGTCGCAGTAGACGCAACCTGCCTGCAAACATACCGTGTGGCAGAAGTTATAAAACATTATTTTAAGGTGAATACGCTGATACTTGGAGTACCAAAGCATTTCTCTGAGCCCGAAGGACAGGAATATTTCAGGAAAGAACTGCAATCGTTCACACGGAAATTGGAAGTATTTGCAGGAACTGAGCTTAATTCGAACAAGCTATCAGAATCCATCAAGCTCTATAATGACATCAGAAAATCCCTGAAACAATTATACAAATACCAGGCAATAGAACACCAGCCCATAAAATGGCGCGAGGTTTTCGATATAGTACATGCAGGATTTTACCTCGACAGGGAAAAGTATCTTTCATTGTTGCAGGAACTGCTGACTGAACTGAAAGAAAAACATGGTGAACCCGTAATTGGAAACCTGAATGGAGATGCCCGTATCCTGATATCAGGAAGCATAATTCCACCGGGAGATACAAAATTGATAAATATCATAGAGCAGGTTGGGGGAAGAATAGTGGGCGATGATCTATGGTCAGGTCTTAATCCTTCACTTGATGTAAATATCAGGGAAGCATCTATAAAAGGGATAGCAGGTGCGTATATTAACCGCGTTCCTCATGCTGCACTTCCCTTTCTGGACCTGGAAACAGACAGGCGGCTCAAAAACCTGAAGCAGCTTATCAGGGACCACAGGGCACAGGGGGTATTATATCACACATTGCGCTACTGCGACGCATTCTCCTTCAAAGCCGGAGAAACAAAGAATGTACTGAAAGTAGAAGGTGTGCCTCTGCTTGAGATACACACGGAGTATGCAGGCTCTGACGTTGAAGCTATAAGAACCCGGGCTGAGGCTTTTGTCGAGCTGATAAGAAATAAAAATATTCTTGAGAATGAGGCTTGACCTGTGGAAAAAATAAAAGCCGAAGGTCTGAAAAAAAAATTCAAACTTAAGGATGGCCAGAAGGTTAATAAAAATGGCTCGATAACAAACGAAGTCGAGGTATTAAACGGTGTTGACCTGAGTATTATAAAGGGAGAGTTCCTCACTGTGGTCGGGCCAAGCGGATGTGGAAAGTCCGTTCTTCTTGATATCATAGGCGGACTCACGAACCCTACGAGCGGAAATGTCTACCTGGATAACAAACCGATAGTCGGGCCCAGTTTCAAAACAGGTTATGTGTTCCAGCAGTATGCGCTTTTTCCATGGAGAAATGCCCTTTCAAATATAGAATTCGGACTTGAAACACACGGTATTCAAAAAGAGGAAAGAGAAAAAATTGCACGTAAGCTGTTATCCAAATTCGGTCTTTCGGACTTTGAGGACAGGTTCCCCTATCAACTTTCCGGAGGTATGCAGCAAAGAGTTGCAATCGCAAGATCTCTTGCCACCAATCCGGATGTATTGTTGATGGACGAACCATTTGCAGCTTTAGATGCCCAGACGCGGGAAATTCTCCAGAACGAGCTTCTAAGGATCTGGGAAGGGACAGATACAACTGTTATTTTTGTAACTCATAGCATCGATGAAGCAGTATTCCTTGCAGACCGGGTAGCTGTTATGACTGCAAGGCCGGGTGTTGTTAAACAGTTAATAGACATCGATCTTGAAAGACCAAGGAACGGAAACATAAGATCGAGCAACGAATTTGCCCGGAACCGGCATAAAGTCTGGGATGCGCTTAAAGATGAAGTGTTAAAAGCACAGAAAGACTGGGAACTGGCATCTGTGTACGCAAGGTAGCAAGGTAGCAAAGTAGCAAGGCAGGATCAAAAATCAGGAGTTAATTATGTCAGGAGAAATATTCAGTAATTTGAAAGACAAAGTGATCGGACGGTCGCATGGTCTGATACTTGTTTTTTTGTTTTTTATAGCATGGGAGATATTACCAAGGAGCGGAATAGTTAGTTCCGTATTCTTCCCTCCATTTTCCGATACGGTCATTGCCCTAAAAAATTTAGCTTTGTCCGGAGAGTTGTTTTTCCATCTCAAAGCAAGTATGGAAAGATCCCTGATAGGATTCGGATTAGCCGCTATTGTTGCGATCCCGCTGGGATTCGTTATGGGATGGTACACGCGTTTTGAGAAGTATACGGATTTGCTCATGCAGAGCTTAAGAAATACGTCGCAATTTGCCCTTCTTCCACTGTTTATTCTATTGCTTGGAATTGGTGAGGTATCAAAAATTGCAATGGTATTTTATGCAGCAGTCTGGTTCATGCTGGTTAACACAATAAGCGGAGTAAAAAACGTAGATCCTCTCTATATTAAGGCTGCTAAATCATTCGGGATATCGAATTATTATTTGTTCAAGAAAGTTATACTTCCCGGATCTTTTCCGTCTATAATCGCCGGTGCAAGGCTGTCAGCAAAATCTGCTGTAATGGTAGTGATAGCCGCCGAGATGCTGGCTGCCAGATCAGGATTAGGATATTTTATCCAGGATTCCCAATTAATGTTTCGCATCCCGGAGATGTATGCAGGAATATTAACACTTTCAATAATTGGTGTTTCAATGAATTATATTCTTATCTGGATCGAAAAGAGGGCAACATACTGGAAAGGGGATCTTGATTCTGCAATATTATAAAAAATACTAAGAATTACTTAAAAATTGAACAGGTGGAACAATGAATGAATTAAATAATAAAGAGAAAATATTTGCATATCCTGAGGAAATAAAAGAGCGATTTATTGAAACAAAAGGATTGGATTTCAGGGATGGAACTCATGTTTCATCCGCAGAGATCTGGAATTTTATGACACTTGAAGCTCCAGGAAGATTTCCCCATGCGTTCAGTATGAGCAGATACCATAATAGCCAGCTGTCAAAAGATGTAGAATTCTTCAGCGGGATAAAAAGGGGATATCTTTCCCTTACACTGCGGGATCGTCTTTTAAAAGCACATAATGAGGGTACACCTATCATACATGTCCAGGGAGGACAAACAGTTGATCCTTATTTTGCTGCGGGCGGGATACCCATTGTACCAGGACCACTTCGGGGCTGGGCAAGGGATATGCAGGAAGGACTGAGTTTACGGGAAGCTGGCAACAGGGTGATGAAAATCCTTGAAGGCGGGAGAAAAGCGGTTTCAATCGATGCCTGCAATAATCCGATAGCTGCCATAGAAGCAATCCACCAGGAAATAGTGCCTGTTGACCTGATAGCGCCATATCTTTGCCTGCGCTGCTCTGATATAGGTTATGCGATCGAATCTTACAGAAGCGGTAAACACAAAGTCCCCGTATATCTCCTGGATTATCCGATCAGCCAGGATAAAGATTGGACTGTAAAATATCTTGCAGCAAGAATTCATGGATTGATAAAAAAGATTGGCGAAATAAAAGGCAGTGAAGCAAGCGATGAAGACCTGAAAAAAGAGATTAAGCTTGAAAATAAAGGACGGCGACTGGCGCGTGAAACTGTTGAACTTTCATGGTCAGCTTCCACTCCTCCGATGAATAGTGTGGAGACTTCAAGTACTATCACTCTTGGCAGGTTTGACCGCGGCGATTCTCTTGCTGCAACACAGGTCCTGGAAGAAGCGAATCATGAGGTCAGGGAAAGAGTGAAACATTCGGTAAAAGCAGATGGGGTGGCTGATGATCCTGTCAGGATATTTTCATGCGGTTCTTGTTTTGGTCTTCGCGGTGATTTTCTTGAAGATAAAGGCGGTATACATGTAGGAACTGACGATCACTTAAGCAAAATATATGCTGATGTTGATGAGACCGGAGATCCATATGAGAATCTGGCCAGGAGTGTGCTTTCATATCACTACGAACAGCCTACTGAAATTCGCGCCCGGTGGGTAGTTGAATTGGTTAAACAATCCAGGGCAGATGGTGTTATTTGCGGAAATAACTGGGGATGCAGCTTCCAATCAGGGATTTCCAGGATGATCGCCGACATCGTAAAAGAAGAAACCGGTGTTCCAACGATCAACCTCGAAGTTGCTGAACTGGGACAATTAGAATCTGTAGAGCAGACCCAGAATCGTATAGAATCATTTATTGAAATGCTTAGTTAGGAGAAAAATATGGTCAACAAATCACTATTAGTCATCGGAATCGTGCTGATAGCAGCTGTGGCAGGAATTATCATTGCAGCAAATAATTCACAGGGAACTGAAGAGAAGATTTCTGTAATCCGTATCGGAAGCACTGCTCCCGGTCATGCCAAATTTATAATATTTGAACAAAAAGGATGGATGGCTGATGAATTTAAAAAAGACGGGATAAAAGTGGAATTTTATCCATTCACAGGCGGAGGTTCCGAAGCCATGACCGCTTTAGCAAGCGGAAGTCTTGATTTTGCTTATACGGGCAGCAACCCCGCATTACGTACAGCGGCGGCTGGTGCAGATATTAAATTAATAGCCATATCCTCATTTAATCCTCTTACGAGTACAGCTATAGTAGTCAGGAACGACTCAAAAATAAGGTCGATCAGTGATCTGAAAGGCAAGAAGGTAGCATACCTGAAAGGGACTGTACGCCATGCAGCTATCGTAAAATCATTAAAGAAAGAAAATATGTCCATTGCAGATATCGAATCGTTCAATCTTAACTTCCAGGCATCAGGTCCGGCATTGATAAGGGGCGATATTGATGCCCTGGTCGAGAGTGAAACTACGGTTTATCCGCTTGTTTCAACAGGAGAAGCAAGAATCATTATAAGCGGAAAAGATAATCCGGAATGGTCATCGCCAAGTGCCATTACTGTCCGGGGGGATTTTGCAAAGAAACATCCGGATCTTGTTAAAAGACTGTTAAAAGTCGATCTGGAAACCGCACAATGGTCAGATGAACATTTTGATGAGGCGATTACGATCTATGCCACTGCAAGAAAAGATAAAGAGGAAGCAGTTAGAGAACAATTCCCTGCTAATACATTCTATGTGAATCCGGAACTTATAGATAAAGCGGTCCGGAGTTTTAAAGACGAAGAGGAATTCATGAATGATAATAATCTGCTGGATGGAAAAGTGAATTGGGACTCATGGGTGGATCAGAGCTTCTTAGATTCGGTATTGAAAGAAAAAGGATCAAATAAAAAATAAATTTGAGTGAGCTGAAAGCGAGATACTTGAAGTTATAGCCAGTGATCCTGAAGCATGGCAGAATATAGATGTATGGCTGACCAAATCCGGTGATGAGTTCCTGGATGTCGAGTCAAAAGAAGGATCATATCATATCTTTGTAAAGAAAGGATGATCATTCCGAAAGGTATAAATAATTCGGATATAGACTATAATGATTATGCTCCGAAAATTTATTGACCGCGATGAAGAGAGAGCTTATTTGAACAGGGAATATCTATCGGAGAGTTTCTCTTTTTCAGTGATCTATGGCCGTCGCCGTGTAGGCAAGACTGAGTTGATCAGTAATTTCCTGAAAGATAAACCCAACATCTACTTTCTGGCTGATAAACGAGGAACAAAACCGAATCTTTTCAGGTTAAGAAAAAAAGCTGCTGAATTTTTTAATGATTTTGAGCCAAATCTTGAAACCTTTGATGAAGTTTTCGAATATATAAAAACAAAATGGAACAAAAGACAAAAACTGGTAATAGTTATTGATGAGTTCTCATATCTTGCTCAAATGGATGATTCCATCCCTTCGGTATTCCAGTTGATAGTGGATGAGATACTAAAAGCTGGTTTATTTCACCTCATCCTGTGCGGTTCATCTGTATCAATGATGGAGAAAAGCACGCTGTCCCATTCAAGTCCGCTATACGGAAGAAGAACCGGTCAGATGCAGGTAAAACCTATCCTGTTCAGGCATATTAGGAAATTTTTCCCTGAACAGCCGCTTCATGAAATAGTGAACATATATGGTGCAGCCGGAGGCGTTCCCTTTTACCTGTTATTCTTTGACCCAAACAAATCATATTATGAGAATTTACAGAATGTATTTTTCGCAAAGGAGGCTGTAATGTATGCAGAAGGCGAATTTTTACTGCGGGAAGAACTGAAAGAGCCTGCGACGTTCATGAATATCCTTTATGCAATATCAAAAGGAGCAGCAAGACCTGGAGAAATTGCCTCCAAATCTTATCTGGAAGCAAAAGACCTGCCGTATTATCTGGACACAATAATAAAACTCGGATTTGTGAGAAAAGAACATCCTGTACTTGAGAAACCCACAACAAAAAAGACCATCTACAGGATTGAAGACAACTTTTTGAGATTCTGGTTCCGCTATGTCTTATCGCACAGGGATGAAATTGAACAGGGAGATAAAAAACCGGCAATCGATGATGTGAAAAATAGCTTTAATGCCTATCTTGGAGAGACGTTTGAGCAAATCGGTAAGGAGATGTTAATTTCTCTCAACTCCCAGGAAAAATTACCGTTCAGGTTCCAGAAACTTGGCAGGGAATGGGGCAAAATCCCGATGGTTCCGAAGGGACAGAATGAGTACGAGATCGACCTTGTGGCTGTTAATGATGACACATTGGAGATTCTATTCTGTGAATGCAAATGGGAGAATAACAAAGTCGATATAGATGTTTATTTCAAACTTGTTAAAAAAGCGGGTTATGTGAAGTGGCATCACGACAGGAAGGAATATTTTGCGCTGATCAGCAAATCGGGATTTACTGACAGGATGAAAAAGGAGGCGGAAATGAAGGGAGTGCTGTTATTTACACTTGAGGATTATATGCCAGTTAAAAAAAGAGCAAAAAGTAAGAAAATATAAGACAATTTGCCTCAATCCTTCTTTTTTCGAAATCAATATACTAAAAACCGCCTTTTTACACAGATTAAATACCCTTGCCCTCGCAACTGTATATGGTGATTCAAAATGAATCTAAATCAAATTATCGAAGAAAAGAGGGATATTTTCAAGACAGGAGAGCTGTTTGAGAAACTCCTGGTAAGTGCAGAGGAATCGAATAAATTATACAGGTCATGGATTATAGATTTAGAAGAGAATTCGAGGGTGACACGAGAAGCACTCAATGGAGAACCGGATCCTGCAAAATATAAAGAAGTCTATGATCTATGGATCAAGTCGTATGGAAAAATATTCGACGAGCTTCTAACACTGCCGTTGCGGCAAAATATAAAAGAGATTTTCGAAAACCTCACAGGCACACCGGATTTTTATTTAGATATCCTTGTCCGGATATCAAAACAATGGAAAGATTCGTTTACGTTGATTTACGCTCCGTGGATTGAATCCATACCAGAACTTTCTGCGAAATCAGCACAGATCTCGCGGGGGAATGCGAGTCCTGAAGCTTATAAGGAATTTTACGCATTATGGCTGAATACATTTCAGGAGTCCTATGGCGGGTTGTTTGATATCAAGTCAGCGAAGCCTTCAAAAGAAATATTTGAGGGTTTCGTGCAAAGCGCAAACACTAATCTGAACCTCTATAATTCATGGATAGCGACCCTTGAAAAACTGTCACTGAAAGCCAGGGAACTATCAAAACAAACTGCTGATACGGAGACAAAAAAAGAATATTATAATCTCTGGGCAAAAACGTATGAAAAGGCAATTGACAACTTCTTTGATAACACGCCAGCGGTCAGCCCGTTCAAAGAGATTCTGGAACCTGTAAAGAATGCAGCCAAAATATACGCTGACACATTTACCAGCATATCTAACATATGGGGTAAATCGTATTCTGAAAGTGCAGTCGCAGTTTAAGATTGGAAAAATCCAATCTTATTACAAGCTTTAATTTTGTTTTCACGAATGTATAAGGCAGACTTCATCTCTTAAATCCGGCTTAGAGCCTATCTGAAAAGTATTGTAACTTTTACAATAGCTATTAATTGAAATTGAAAGAATTTTCAATACCTTGAAGTCTGAGGAGATCTAGGTCAATTCTCTCTTCAGTGTCTTATGTGCAATATTTAGCTTTTTGAATCTCTCAGCGTCTCCAGCTGGCATATCCGGGTGCAATTCTTTTGCCATCGCCTTGTATTTTTTATTAATGACCTCAAAATCGGTCTCATCATGTTCACAGCCAAAAAACTCTCGCGCTTCTTTGCGCTTATTATCAACATCCGAATCCTCTTTGAACTCTGAAATAAAATCGTGAAGTGATTTTGTCTCAGAAATGACAAGATTTGCTTCAATCTCAATTACTTTGAATAGAACATGAAGATTTTCTACATATTTACTTTGCAGGTTATGACTGTAATGCATTCGATAGCCTGATAGGTACCAGGTTGCGGAAGCTCTGGCTTTTTTTATTGCTACCCTTTCAAGAGGGATATCAATGTCATTTTCGTTAACACCGATCCTTCTTAAAACCGTAACAATATTATTCTTAAATTGCATAGCTCTTCGATTACTGGCGTCCTTGACAATTATTGAACCAATTTCGTGTCCTTTTATTTTTACCATTTAATTCACTCATTTTCGTTTTCCAATTTTATTACTGTCAATATTCAATCTTAAAGTAAAAAAGATAGGACGTGAAATGTGACTCCCAAGCACATTTCACTTCTGCCGGAAGTGGCATTTACTAATAATCGGACATTCATATTTAAACCTCTTAAATAGGCTATTTTATGCAGAAATCCTCCAATTCTGTAACATAGAAGGGAAAAATTGCCTTATACTTTATAAAATATTATTCGTAATTATAGCGGTAAATTGTGCTAAAATACAAAATTATTTAGATGCTCAGTATATATAACACAAAAAAATGTGAGTATAATATGTTCACAATAAAAACGCTTATCCAACTTATTACAATATTATTGGCAATCACAGGAATTTATCTTGCTGTTCATATAACCAACATTTTACGATCGCGAATAGATCTAAAAACATTGGGCGCTAAAGCCTTTCTTAATGATTCGTTCTTCAGGGATATCTGGATATTGCTTTCCTTTGGATGTCTCCTATTTCTCCTGAATGCAATAATACAAATGAAAGATATCCTGGGATCAACATTAGATGAAAGTAATATTTACTTAATGCAAAATCTGATTGTGCTCGGTTTAATGACATGCAGTGTTGTATCACAATACAAATGGTATCAACTTGTAAAACTAAAAAAAAATTAAAAACCATATCGGGAAAGGAAATTTACATATCAAGAAAATGAGTATTCTTTATTGAAGCTTTTTGCCGCAATTATTCTCTTTTTGAAACCAAACCAGCAATTATCGCCTTATTCTCTGCATATTTAAGAATACTCGTCCATAACTCATCTAACAAATAACCAATAAGAAGGAACAGAAAATGGCAAAAAATAGATTAGAAACAATAGCATTACACGCTGGACAGGAGACTCCTGACCCGGCTACAGGTGCGCGAGCTGTGCCCATTTATCAGACAACATCGTATGTTTTTAAGAATTCGGAACATGCAGCAAATAATCTTTATGGCGGAACCTACCAGTTGTTTCACAATACATTCCCCAAACTGGGACGAACTGTGAAATTCGTTGATTCTGCAAAACCTGAGTAATTCAAAAAGGCAATTAACGGCAGGACAAGAGCAATCTATGCAGAAACGATCGGCAATCCAAAATTGGATGTGCCGGATTTTGAAGCGATCGCAAAGATATCGCACGATTCAGGCATACCATTTGTTGTTGATAACACGGTCGGGGTGGGTATAGTCAGGCCAATAGAACATGGAGCGGACATAGTTGTGGATTCGGCTACCAAGTACATTGGCGGGCATGGGACGTCAGTCGGCGGTGTAATCGTGGATTCGGGTAAGTTCAACTGGGGAAACGGCAAATTCCCGGAATTTACAGAACCGGACCCAAGCTATCACGGATTTTTTGAAAAAGGTCCATAATGGATATGCAATAGCGGACGAACATGGTAAGTGATTATATTAATGTAGATTACAGGATCATGATGAAGATGGTAAGACCGGGCTCATCAGTGCTGGATCTTGGCTGCCATAAGGGGGAGCTGCTTTCTATCTTGATAAGAGAAAATAATGTTAAAGCTCACGGGATCGAAATAGATGAGAAAGCGATATATGAATGCGTTGCCCGGGGTATTGGTGTATCGCACCAGGATATTGATAACGGGCTTTCGGAATACGGCGACCAGTCATTCGATTATGTCATTATGAACCATAGCCTTCAGCAGGTAAAAAAACCGGATACGGTTTTAAAGGAAGCTTTGAGAGTCGGGAAAGAAGTCGTTATCGGTTTTCCCAACTTCGCACATTATAAGGCGCGGTTCCAGGTTTTTTTTAAGGGAAAGACGCCAATCACCCAATCGCTTCCTTACGAATGGTTTGATACGCCCAATCTTCATTTCATGAGTATTTCGGATTTCAGGGATTATTGCAGAAAGAATGATGTAAAAATAAAGAGCTCAGCCTTTCTTTTTGGGATCAGGACGATCAATATATTTCCAAATTTTTTTGCCCGGACCAGGATATTCCTGATCTCAAAATAAAGGAGCTGTTGAATTATAATCTTGCGAATAGGTTCTTCAAAATATGAATCCGATTTGATTATCTATTTTGTAACCGATAATCGTAACTGAAACTCCGCCATCGGCGGCGCATCCTCAGGGTCCGGGGGTTGCAACCCCCAGCGCCGTAAGGCGAAAGTAAATAAAAAGCGTTAATGAAACGCTTATCTGTGGCTGACATTTTAATTACATTAAAAAATTATTTACCCACCACCTCCGGCTCTATAATATTTAACCCGTACAGGCTCTGTCGAGCATCCTGAAAATAGAAGCGTTCTTGAAGAACTTTTTCTTCTTTTAGTCTGTTAAGGGCATATCTTACTGTTCTTGCCGGAAGATAGGTTTGCTTCGCAATATCTTTCTGTGTTATGAATCCACTGGATTCAAGCACCTTAAAAACAAGTTTTGCTGAAGGTGGTAAATGTTCTATCTTCGATTGTTCAATTTGTTGGCCATTGTTGGCAAAGACGATTCCTCATTGGTTCATCACCATCCTTAAATTCGAATTAATGTAATATAAGGTTATTCATTCGAGCAATTATTGTCCATATTATGCTATTTTTTTATAAAGCAGGCTTTCAACCTGTATCTGGCAAATGCAAGAACATTTTCCTCAATGAACCCGGGAGCTTCAACAGGCTCTATTCCCATACAGAGCAATCCTTCAGCTGCGCCTCCTCCGATTCTGCTACAGAGTACGGCATCGCAGTCGCCGATAAGAGATACACTTTCATTCAGGACATTATCAGCATGACCTCCGTATTCAAGAGAACCACAGGCAGGTTTGTTCTCCCTCACATCCAGGACTTTGATCACCTCTCCGTCCGATTCTATTACGATAAATTTTCTTGCTTTGCCAAAATGCTGGTTTATAACTTTCCCGTCGCTTGAAGCGACTGCTATCTTCAATTTTTTTTTCATTTTCTCACACCAACGGTGCTGGCTGTTTCTCTTCAGGCAGGACAGGAAGTTTCATAGTGTTCACCAGTATGGGGTCCCTTACTTCCTTTGCCCGCTCAAGCAGTAGTTCTCGTCCTCTTTTAGTGATTGCGAATATTGGTATGGCAGTTCCGAACTGTGCTATGGCCTTACCTTATCAAGAATCTTGAAGATATTAAAGAGTTTGGTTTTAGAACATTTTTAATAATTGAAAAAAAGAAATAGCATGGATTGAAATTACTGAAAGCAGCTTTCACTATTTTCGTGTTCATTTTTGCTAATAAAAGTCAAAAGGGTGTTATAGGCGCCAATACATACCAACATAACTAAAAACAGGCCCTGGATAAGACTGTAAAGAGATAATCTGTTAAAAAATTCTATCTGTAGTTCGAAAAATATCAGGATTCTACACTACATTACACTTACCAATGGATCAATAATAGGCATCATTTCGAGCAATCTCTCAAGCACTGCATCGACACCCTCGCCAGTTAGTGTAGACATACTCATATCACCAATTTCCGTAGCAGAAATATCCTTCTTGTTCGCAACAATAAGGAATGGCACTGGAAATCTATTTTTTATCTCTTCAAGAAGATGCATCTGGGTATCAAGAGAATAACCGCATGTCTCGGATGGGTCAATGACATAAAGTATTACCTTCCCGACATGTTTTAGCGCAGTTATTGCCTGAAGCTCAATTTCATTTCTCACTTCAAGCGGCCTGTCAAGAAGCCCCGGTGTATCAATTACCTGATGCCGTATATTATTTCGTGTGAAATGCCCAACTGCAAGCCCTTTCGTTGTAAAAGGATAAGGGGCTATCTCAGGACGGGCGCTACTCACAAGAGCCACGAAACTTGACTTTCCCACATTCGGGTAGCCTGCAACAACGATGGTAGGCCCTTCATCGATAGCGGGAAGCTTTCTTAACTTGTTACGTGCTTCATTCAGGAAGCGCAGGTTTCCATCGATACTTGCGACTATTGATGATATCCTGCCAAATGCCTGTTTTCGCACAACTTTCGAATCATCGGCTTCGCGCATCATACCCACATATTTTCTTGCCAGGGTTCCTATTTTTTCACCTGCCCACTGTACCGAAGCAAGGTTCATTTTCATCTCCTCAACACCCACCATTACCTCTGCAAGCTCAAGATAAAAAGGCGGCAACTGTTCCAGGCTTGGGAATTTCCGTACTATATGGGCAAGATTATCACTTAGTATATTTGCTGCTGTAAGGAGCATTGATTCTTCAGCCTGGAGCTTGGATTTCCTGTCAAGGATTTGCTTTCCACGCTTGGCCCGGGTGGCACGGCGGTAGGATTTGTCAAGAAGTTCTTCGGCTGTGGGAACTGTGGGTATTTTTTCGAATATCATATTTGTCCGGAATTATAATTTAATATAAATAAGTACTGAAGGAACTACTATGCTCATTGAGTTTATAAGGATAATGCTGGCATTCAAAATTTCTTCATCGCACCTGCTATCTTTGTTGCTTTTCCTGCCACTTCCATGGCATCACGGCCCAGAAGCCTTATCATTGCTTCTTTTCCGACACCGCCTTTATCATAAATGACATCAGGCACTTTCCCAACTCTGTTTATTGCATCCGATACACCCCATTCCATAGTAGACATACCTTGAGGCTCATCCTCTCTCCTGAATGACGCAATGGAAAAACCAAGATCCCCACATGTAATAAGCGTCTCCTCTGAATACCGGATATTCATCGAAGCCCTCATCAGGTCATTGTAATGCATAGCGGTCAATACAATCCTGGCAATATGACTGCTGGCGCCAAAAGCAACGCATCCTACTGCATGAGGTTCATTTTTCAAACGGACGATCCTTCCTGAGACTGCGGCTATATCTGAAACTGAGGAAGCATTTGGGATACCCATAGCGACATTACATCCAACCTCAGGGATCAGGTCGGAAAACCCCTGACTATTTATGATCAAATCCAGAGCTTGCTCTATATTCCTGATAACACGAAACCTCTGGGCATCGGCAAGCACATGTCCGATCTGGTTTACCGGGGCTGCTCCTTTCCCAATTTTAAAGCTCAGGGTTATTGCCTGTTCAACGAACTCCTTTGCACAATGCGCGGCCTCTATAAGGGTCGCTCCTTTTGAAAGTTGCGCCGTAATAACAGCCGAGTGCGTGCATCCGGAGCCGTGAGTGCCTCCTTTTATCAATTTTCCCTTAATTAGGATGAATTCCCCATTTGAATAAAGAATGTCCGTTCCTTTAAGATGTCCACCTGTAACAATAACGGATTTAGCGCCAAGTTCTGAAATTATCTTTGCAGCTTTACTGGCATCTGAGATGTCTCTTATTTTCATCCCTGAAAGTCTTTGTGCTTCTGAAACATTCGGAGTAACCACTACAGAAAGAGGCAGGAGGTCTTCTATTAAAACCTGAACCGCTTCACTTTTCAGCAAAGTTCCACCTGCTTCGGCAGCCATTACAGGATCAATAACAAGAGGCAATTTTTCTTTTTTTACAAGCCTTGCTGCAACTCTTACAATTTCAGGTGATGAAAGCATACCGGTCTTGACGCAATCAATTTTTATATCGCCAATAACAGCCTCGAACTGCTCTTCAATGAAATCCGGAGGGATGTCAAAGGAATTAAGGACACCCTGCGTGTTTTGAGCAGTAACCGATGTTATAATACATGTTCCGTGAACCCCGAGCGCTGCAAATGTCTTCAGGTCTGCGGCTATTCCCGCCCCACCACCGGAATCCGCACCTGCTATTGTCATTGCTGTTTTCATCATGCAAAGATAATCTCCATACATTATAATAGTTCCAGTTATAGTCAGGAAGACAATGGCGCATCATATCAAAGCATGGGAAGATGAATATGGAAAAAGTATCTGGAAAGGTCATTATTCACTTGAGTTACTGGATCCGTCTATAAGAAAAGGACGGCTTCTTGATGCAGGCTGCGGAAGCGGCAAATATTCGCTGCCTTTACGGATGCGGGGATTTGAAGTTGTAGGTGTGGACGTTTCGTTAAAGGCCCTGCAAATGTTAAGAGAAAGCAGCAAGACCCGTGAACTTGATATAGGTATCATAGCTGCGAATGTTTTCCAATTGCCTTTTATGGATGGATCTTTTGACATCATCTGGTGTTATGGTGTGCTGCAGCATCTTTTATTGACAGAAAGGGAATTTACAGTCCGGGAATTTCGACGCATTTTAAGAAAAGAAGGTATTTTGTTTATTGAAGTGTTCGGGAAAGATGATATGCGATATGGTGGCATTGAGATTGAACCAGATACTTTTTCGAGGAAAAACGGTATAGTTTATCATTATTTTGATAAACCTGAAATGGAAGAATTGTTAAGGGATTTTTCGTGCGATATAATTGAATCACGAAAGGAAAAGTGGTTCAAAGGGAAATTGTATACGCGACATATGATTTCTGCCATTGCGAAGATGTAAAGTCAATGATGTAAGGTGCAATATATGGTTTGAATCTAATTTCAAAAAATCTGAAAAGAATAGTAATCTGAAAAGAATAGTAAACCTTATCAACAAAACAGTTCTTTCTCGCCGCCTTACATGCACCTAAAAAATGACAGATGCCATAAAAATATCCATTTCCTCCGCGATGACTCAGCCCGTGTTCCCTTCGTTGTTATCGGTATATTCCTCGTAATCCTGTCCACCATCATCTCACTCAATCTCACACGCATGGATATAAAAATGGCAAAGACCATGTCATCAAATATTGAAATATCAGCGCCTGACCAGGCGCTGGCATACGCAAAGGCAGACCTGAAACGTGCTTTAAACTATGCGGCTATGGAAGCACTCAAAAAAATCGGGGAAACACCTGTAATCATACCTGATAACACAAGCCAGTATTACAACGGCACAAACGGCGACCCTTATAGGTTCAACATGAATTGGGCCCGCGCCATGACAAATTCCACATTTGACGAGTATATGCAATCAAACTACATGTACGATATGTTCACATACGGAGGATATTCTGTGAACGTGGAACCTCCTGATTCATGGGAAAAAATAACCATTACTCCGATAAGAACGAAACTCAACAGGACTATACGTCCGCCGCTATTTGAACCTGGAAAGAATGGAAATGGTTATGAAACATACTGGAAAGTATCCATTCCTGTAAGGATTCATCTTAATGATCTTGATATGAAATCAGAGCTTTTAAGCGAGAACGCAATCGTGGAAACACTTATCACATCGCGATATCCGCTTTTGCATGACCTTACTGAAGAATACGAACAACGAGTTAACGGAACAAATGCAGTGATGACAGAAACAACTGCGTTTGCAATGGCATACACATGGGGCCGGGGGTATATGCAATATGGAAAACACACGCCTCTTAACATTGTTAATAATACGCACCTTTCCCTGATCCTTAACGGGGCGCTGCTTCTTGACCAGGGTTTTGTTTTTAACTCAATTGACCCGATGAGCCTTGTTGAATATGCAAACCAGACCGCATACACGATATCGGGAAAGAAAAAGAAATACGAGGATGTGATGCTTGATAATAATTCTATCAAAGTTGACCCGAAGGAGGATGCATATAATTCAACTGATGATCCTGATAAGGCAAAGGAAGAATCACAGAAAGGAAAATACGATTTTAATACCACAGTTATTACTGATTACCTGAACAATGATTCAAAGCCCGGAGGCTCGATCGTGAATAAGAAGATAAGAGCTGTCATTACCCCGGTTTACAGTACTTTATTTGCAACTGGTGTTGCAAGGCAAACAACGGATTATCCGGGATCGCATGACGGATATGAGGAAAGTGACAGTATTGAGGAATGGGGCGAACCTGACAGCATGACGCAGACAGGAACGATAGCAAAAGACTCGTATGTTCCTGGAAACCTGTATGGTGAAACCTGGGAGCTCACATGGACGCGAAATCATGTCTGGAGGCACACGTACTGGGTGACTGAATCGTGCGGGGCAGGTTGCACGAGGCAGGTGCCGCATTATAATTATATGACTGCGGTGGATTCGAGGACTGATAGGGTGGCGATCACGTTGAAGGCTGTTGAGAATTCAAATACCAATATCAATCTTGATTTTGCAGGTAAATCTCTTGCATCGAAGAATGATCTGTTCGGGACTTATGTTTCAAAGAATGTGACATACGGATTGACTCTCTTGAATGGGGTTGATTACATAGACCCGAATCTTGAACCTGCATACCTGCAATACAGGGATTTTTTCGATTCTAATAAGATATCGAACCTGAAGAACATGGATTTGAATGGTGATACTGACAAAAAATCATTTACAGTGGATGAACCCGCATGGGTTTCTGAGGAGTCGCAGTATGCTGTTGATGATATTAGTGAACGGATGAGGAGTGATATTCATCTTGACCCTGATATTAATTATGAGAATTATCCTGTTCCTTCTGACCTGATCAATGCGGCAAGGGATGACCTGATCGAGAAAATCTCTGTTCAAGAGGCGGGGTATGTGAATAAGTCAAATTATTATACAGGTAAATATAATAGCGCAGGTGCAAAGGTGATTTCTGTTATCAGGGAATGGTATGTTGACCAGGTGAAGTACCAGATACGGGAGAAGTTTTCTGAAGGAAGTAAGGAGATCGATGATGAGATAAAGAAAAACTTTTCTGAACCAGATAAAGTGAAGCAGGCAAACCGCGATGCTGCAAAGTTCCTGTCGCGCGGGTTCAAACTGCCGCTTGCTGTTAGCATGAGGGCATATCATGTGGATGTGGATGGGAATATTTATGAGCCAGGGAAGCTTCAGGCGTGGAATGAGAGCGTGACTTTGTTGATCAACCAGGAGCCAAATTTCTTGGATGCGGAAATGCCTTATGGTGAGGAGCAGCTTTATACGTTGAAATTGAGGAATATTAATCTGCTGGGAGGAAATGGAGTGCATATTTTGCCTACTCTTGAGCCGTGGATCGCGACTTTTAATGCATGGGCTATAGATGTGGAAGGTGAGTTCGTGAAGTTTGAGGTGCAGGATATTGATAATGAGGTGCATCCTGATCCGATTTTCGGGCATGAGGCGCAGGTGTATGTGAGGGAACGTGGTACTGCGAAAGACTCAGTAACCAATTCGATTATAGGAGAGAACTCTCGTATTAAATTCAATTTTACAACTGGAACCTTTATAGTAGTGCCTCCGGGTAAAATAGAAGGAGTTGGAGATAAAGATTGGATAGTTATCGAAGAATCTGCCGCGTACAAGGTGAAAAAATGAGTTTTAAAAATTATTTTTTGTTTTTGATGTCATTCATTTTGATATTTCAAACAGCAGCAGGCGCCGAAAATGAATATGGTATCGTTAAAGCTTGGTTTAACGGACAAAATGCAACCGCAAATGGTGTTGAACTAAAAATAGGGGAAACTGCTGATATAAAAGTTGATGTGATATCGAAAATTAATGGTGATGTAATTATACAATTGTATGAACCAGGAGTTACAAAAGCATTTGAAGTCATAGATGGACCAAGTATGATTGAAAAACGGATAGATATCATGAATATACAGTCTGGATGGTCAAAAACTTATACGTGGAAAATAGCCCCCAATGGGGCTTGGAAAGGTGGAAACGCACCTATAAATATTTTTGTTCAGTTTTACAAGGGCATGAATGACAAAAAAGTCGATTTCACCATCGCCAACCCCTACATCCTCGATGAGCAATACACCGGCGCCGCCACCAGAACGACCCCCGCACCGGAAATAACCGAAACAGGCGCTCCCCCGGCGAAAGCGGCGCCGTTCCCCTCAGGGATTTTTGTCTTTATGGCGCTGCTTGTTGCATGGCGCTTCAGGCGTGGAACGAGAGCGTAACGCTATTTTTTATTTATCGACTGAATTTGTAGCGCCAGCATTAGCCTGTCCAATCCGGCGCTGGTCTAGCCTCTATCCGAGAAAATCATTTTTTTTGAAATGAACTGTCTATGAAATCTTTATATTGCTTTGACCATACTTTGTTTGGCGTCGCTTTAATCCATTCAACGTATCTATCAATGAAATCCAATCGTTCCTTGAAATTAGCTTTTTTTTCTTTTTTTAGTTCTTCTATATCAACTTTCATCGAAGTCTCCAAGGTATTTTTTAACTTTATTATCTGATATCCAGCATAGCGCCGGCATCAGCGCTCATCACTCCAGCCCGTACATATCCTTTAATCCATGTCCTGTGGCAATACAAACACCTGTGCCTTCCAGCTTATTCTTTATATATCCGGCATACGCAACAGCACCGCTGGGTTCAACAAAAATCCCATTACAGGAAAGCAAATTACGCGCCAATAGCGCCTCATTATCTGTGATCTTTATGGCAAAGCCTCCTGAATCCCTTATTGCCCTGAGTGCGGCCAGGCCATCTATCGGATCCCCGCATGCAATGGCTGTTGCTATTGTTTTAGGATTTTTTACAGGGATTATTTCTTTTAAGTTATTTTCCCAGGCATCAGCCACAGGTGCGCAATTTTCAACCTGTACGCCTATAATCCTGGGTATTTTATCTGTTATTCCCACAAGCGCAAGCTCATGGAATGCTTCATAAATGCTCCATATCAGTGTTCCATTACCAACCGGCACTACAATATAATCGGGAACATGCCAGTACAACTGGTCTGCTATTTCAAATCCTACAGTCTTTGTGCCCTCGCTGCGCCATGGATAATCTCCTGTCAGGAATGAATCGTTGTTTGACATCACAAATTCTTCGGCGCGCCTCATGGCCACAGAATAATCTCCGGCAACAAGTATCGTTTCTGCACCATATGCTTTTATCTGCATGATCTTTTCTTTTCCCACGATATCAGGAATGAACACTTTGCATTTTAGCCCTGCAAAAGCCGCATACGCGGCCATGGATGCACCCATGTTACCAGTTGATGCAAGCGCCACTTTTTTCTTCTTGAACTCAAGCGCTTTTGTTATTTCAAGAGCGGATCCCCTGTCTTTAAAAGAGCCTGTGGGGTTTACAGCTTCGTATTTTATGAGCAATCGCCCTGTTTTTGAAAGTCTTTTGTTTTCAAGAAGAGGCGTGCTGCCTTCACCCATCGAAATGCACTTTGAAAGGTCTTTTACAGGCATGAAAGCCCAGTATTTCCAGTGGGTCGCAGGTGTGCGCATGAATTCATCGCGAAGAATTACTTTTTTTATGGATTTGTAATCATATTCAGCATCCACAGCCGAGCCGCACTCGCACCTTGGAATTGGCAACCGCTCTATTTCATAGGGTTTATGCAGCCTTCCACACCTGAAACATCTAAAACCTGTAACGTAAACCATTGATACTAATTCATGCTCTTCTAAAATATTATCGTTTTGGAATATTTGAACACAAAACCTATTACCTCCCAGAACAATAAAAAGTCGCGAGGCAAGACAATGAAAGAAATACTTGATATTCTTGAAAATGACCCAAAAATACAGCCAAAAGAAATAGCAACAATGACAGAGCTTACGGAAGCTCAAGTTGCCTCAAAGATAAAGGAAATGGAAAAAAAGGGGATTATCAGGAAATACAAGACTGTAATTGATTGGGAAAAAGCAGGGGAAGAATATGTATATGCTATTATCGAGCTAAAAGTTCTTTTACGTTCAAGGACGGGATATGATGCTATTGCAGAGCGGATAGCCAAATTCCCTGAGGTTGTGTCAGTCCGTCTTATCTCTGGAGGACATGATCTTTCACTCACCGTGCGCGGTAAGTCCATGAAAGATGTTGCATTTTTCGTTGCGGAAAAGATAGCTACCCTTGAACAGGTGCAGGGAACTGTCACGCATTTTGTGTTGAGAACATACAAGCAGGACGGGGATATCCTGTTTGAGAAAGAGCGTTCTGAGAGACTGCCGGTGTCACCATAGTGATCTTATGTCTGATGAATTCGTTGCAGAAGTAGTAAAGAACATCCCTCCATCAGGTATCAGGAAATTCTTTGACCTTGTGCTTGAGATGGAAGGGGTAATATCACTTGGGGTAGGTGAGCCTGATTTCGTCACACCCTGGCATATCAGGGAGGCGTGCATATATTCTCTTGATAAAGGATTCACATCCTATACTTCTAATCTTGGCCTTCTTGAATTAAGGGAATTAATCTCGAAAAGTTATAAAAAAGAATATAATATTGATTACAACCCCCAGAACCAGATCCTGGTCACAACAGGGGTTAGTGAGGCCGCAGATCTTGCTTTCAGGGCAATAATAAATCCGGGGGATGAAGTGATCGTCCCGGAACCGAGTTATGTTTCCTATAAACCAAGCGTTTCCCTTGCAGGAGGGATCCCCGTTCCAGTACGGACAAACAGGGAAAATGAGTTCAGGGTAACAGCAGAAGAGATAGAAAAGAGCATAACAGAGAAAACAAAAGCTCTTGTGCTGAGCTATCCAAATAATCCTACAGGTGCGGTCCTGAGGAGAAAAGACCTTGAGGAAATAGCTGTGCTGGTCAATGAATACGACCTTGCCGTGATCTCGGATGAAGTATATTGCAAATTAACATATGGCGGCTCACATACGTGTTTTTCATCAATTCCGGGAATGAAAGAAAGAACGATAATATTGAACGGGTTTTCAAAATCCCATGCCATGACTGGTTTGCGCCTCGGTTTTGCGACGGGTTGCGAAGATTTGATCGGGGCTATGACCAAGATCCACCAGTATGCAATGCTTTGCGCGCCGATAACCGCGCAAATGGGCGCTATTGAGGCCCTGAAGAACGGAAACGGTGAAATGGAAAAGATGATCAGGGAATATGATCGCAGACGCCGCCTCATCGTGAATGGATTAAATAAACTTGGTCTTGATTGTTTTGAACCCAAAGGCGCATTCTATGCATTCCCCAGTATCAAAAGCACCGGAATGACATCTGAGGAGTTTGCAGGCGGGCTCCTGAAAGAAGAGAAAGTTGCAGTAGTTCCTGGAAATGTATTCGGGGATTGCGGCGAGGGGCATCTGCGCTGTTCATATGCAACATCGCGCGAGCAGCTTATTGAGGCGCTGGGTCGGATAGAGTCGTATCTGGATAAAGTTTGTTGCAAAGTTCCTGTTAAATCGAAATCTAAAATTGGGAAGTAGATCTCAGAAATTTTATTTATGCTGCAAGCTATTCCGGCTATCACCAAAAAAATTGCAAAGTTATGATTTATATACTGAGGGGTATAACTAAATTGCAGAATAGAGAAAAAGGATTGTTAACAAACAATACTGATATGACAAATAAATTCAGTGAAATAATTAAAAGTAAATTTCCAGGTAAAATCTCCGTTACATTTAAAATAATTTTATTGATAGTTCTTCTTGTTCTGGTATCCCGGGCGAGTGCCTCTCCATCAGATGAAAACCCGGTCGCCACAGTACCTGGTTCTGATCCAGTAACCGTTGAAGCAGGCTCTTCATATACATATTCCCTGCCAGACAATACACCCATAAGCAGCGGCGGAGGGAGTTCATCCAGAGAGAACGTATCTAATATTAAGCTGATTGAAAGATCCGACCTGCCAATATACAGGAATGTGACCACATTCTACAGGTTTACACATGTGAAGAACCCTGTAATGTTCGTCAATATAACGGGCAATACCACTATGGATATAATAACGACCTTAACGGAAGTATTGAATGGTACTTCCACCCTTGTTAAGACGCCGCCGAAGGGTCTTGTTTATAAAAATATCAACATCCGGGTGGGAACACCAGGCTTTGCAACATCAAGGAACATTAAGGAAGCCCTCATTAAATTCAGGGTTGAAAACTCCTGGATGAGCGCTAACAATGTTACAAGCAGCGATATTGTATTGGTGAAATGGAACGGGAATAGCTGGATAGAACTTGAAACCAACGTATTATCAAAAGACGACACAGACACATTCTTTGAAGGAAAGACAATTACATTCTCACCGTTTGCTATAATTGCGAAGATAAGTGAAGCGAGACCTATTGCCAATGCCGATTCCAATGTCAACACCAGTGCCAATTCCAATGTTAATACCAATGCCAATCCTAATGCCAACATATCCCCTCTTAAAACCCCACAACAGCCCGGGGCATCACAGAAGCCTGTTGAAACAGCGGTCATCACACGAATTGAAACATCATTGGTTTCGACATGGTCTATAATATTGATCATATTAATTATGAATTTTATTGTAATTGCATTGTACTTCTTATGGGTGAGAAAATAGATGTGTTTCTCTTCTGCGGGTTTCACTCACAATAATTCCAGCATTTTCCCTGGCTCAGTTACAGGCAATCTGCAGCTGAAATTCCGGCATACATACACAGTTGCCTTTCCTCCCTTGCTTGAAAGGCTTTTTGTATAATCAGAAATTCGCGTAATCTCACTTTCTTCATCAGGCCGCAAAATTACAACCTTATCCGGAATAAATTCTTTCCTGAGGGCCTTTAGCATCTCCATCGTATCATCTGCCTGCAGATCCCCTGCAATTATAACCTCACTCGATGGCCCCATAGTAAAATCAAGCGCAGACATAAGCATGGTATAACCAGCAGGTGCCTGTCCAACTTTCAGAGAGAATGCCTGCCCGATAGCATCAGCTTTTCGTTCAAGTTCCGGATCAGCCGTGATCTTGCCAAGCCGGATAAGATTTAGCATCGCTATCGAGTTACCTGACGGAATGGCTCCGTCATAAATATCTTTTTTCCTTATGAGAATATTCTCTGCATTATCTGATGTAAGGAAAAATCCACCGGCCTCCATATCCCGGAAATGCGTAAGTAAATATTCATTGAATTCAAGAGCTGCCTTCAGGTAACGGATCTCGAAGATTGCCTCATAGAGTTCGAGTAATCCCCAGACCAAAAACGCATAATCATCCAAAAAACCCTTAATTGCGGCTTCACCTTCCCTGTAACGGTGGTAAATTCCGTCATTTGCGTTACGCATTGTGGAAAGAATAAAATCCGCAGCATTTTGAGCAGCTTTTGCATATTCTGGTTCGTCAAATGCCTGGGAAGCCTTAGCCAGGGCTGCTATCATTAATCCATTCCAGTCTGCCAGGATCTTGTCATCTTTGCCAGGATGGATACGTTTTTCACGTGCTTCGAATAATTTGCGTCGTGAGGACTCAATGATCTTCTCTATATTTGCTGGAAAATCAGGAACTTCAGTGACAGGTTTTGATAAATAAAAAATATTTTGTCCATTTCCCGGGAAATTTCCGTTTACATTGATATTAAATAACTTCTTAACTAATTTATACTCTTCATCCGTGAGAACCTGCCGTATCTCATTTTCAGTCCAGAGGTAAAATTTCCCTTCTTCACCTTCGCTGTCGGCATCTTCACCTGAAAAAAATCCTCCCTCAGGTGAGGTCATATCCCTTAATACATAGGTAAAAATTTCCCGGCATGTTTTTTCGAAATCTTTTTTTCCTGTGGCCTGGTAACCTTCAATATAAGCCATTGCCAGCATAGCCTGGTCGTAAAGCATTTTTTCAAAATGCGGAACAAGCCATCTTTGATCAACAGAATAGCGGTGAAAACCAAATCCCACATGGTCATAAATTCCTCCCATACACATGGCGTAAAGTGTCTTTTCAACCATCATAAGAGCCATCCTGTCTCCAGTGCGTTTCCAGTAGCGAAGAAGGAACATGAGGTTGTGAGGCGCCGGGAATTTAGGCGCATCACCAAACCCGCCGTGTTCTTCATCGAACATTCCCAGAAGCTGTTCGTATGCAATGTGAAGTATCTCTTCAGTCAGTCTTTCTCCTGCAAGGGATCCTGACGCAGGCTTGAGAGCATTTACATTATGGTTCGCAGCTTCTTCAACTTCATCTCTATGCGATTTCCAGAGCTCTTTGACCTGGGGTATCAGGTCCAGCATACCAACCCGGCCGAACCTACTTTCTTTCGGTATATAGGTCAAAGCGTGAAACGGTCTCCTGTCAGGTGTCAGTAATAAATTAAGCGGCCATCCCCCGCTTCCTGTCATAGCCTGGCAGACTGCCATATAGATACTATCAATATCGGGTCTCTCTTCCCGGTCAACTTTGATACTAACAAAGGTGTCATTCATCAATGCTGCAACATCATCATCCTCAAAGGATTCCTTTTCCATCACATGACACCAGTGGCATGTGGAATATCCAATAGAGAGGAAAACAGGTTTATCTTCGGTCCTGGCTTTATCAAAAGCTTCTTCCCCCCACGGGTACCAGTTCACAGGATTATATGCATGCTGCAAAAGGTACGGACTTTTTTCATCGATCAATCGGTTCGCTTTTCTTTTACCAACCTCTTCACTCATTAAGTCTACTTTAGCGTCCCAATAATTAAAATCTTCTCAATTACTGATTTTCGGTTAATTGAATAGGTTTTAGAGTTGGAATCATTTTCCAGGTCTCATAAGCCTGGAAAAACCTGTGAAATTACCCATTAATCCTTGTTTTTCAGGTGGAAATATGCCTTCAGCTGCTGATCTGACTTCTTCTATTGAGTAAAATGCCTTTGGATTAAATCTTTTAATAATGCCCACAATTTGTTGAAGGTCTCGCCTCTTAATGATAGTATAAATGATTTTTACCTTTCCTGTAGCTCCCTCTGCCTCAATGCTCGTGACACCAAAACCTTCTGTTTTTAAAAATTCTATCAACTGTATCCCATCTTTTTTTGTAATAATTCGAACGACCATTGTACCTATGGCCATTTTCTCTTCTATCCAGATACCTACGAAGTTTCCGCAGGCAAAGCCTCCAGCATATGCTACATAATAAGTAATATTTGTCATATTGCTGAAAACCTGGCCGATTGCAAAGAGCCATATCATTATTTCAAAAAAACCAAAAATCGGGGCAAGCCACTTCAGACCTCTTGAAACAAATATTATCCTGATAGTCCCGAATGTAACATCTACGATACGAGCCAAAAAAATCAGGATTGGAAGGATAATTAATGAAAAAGTTCCTGAATTAATGATGTTTTCCATATTTCACGGTTCTAATTTTCAGTATGGCAATCTCATTTGCTTTCCGCATGAGGTGCATGTAGTGGCTATATGTGTACCCTGAAGCCTTGTGCGCGCAGTAACGCCCTGAACTAAATAAGCATGGCAGTGCTTGCAGATTTGCCTCTTGAATTCAGGGGGCATCCTGACCCTGTATCTCATCCCTATTTTTCGCGCAAGCTGCACATAACGGTTGCTGCGAGCGGGATTTTTCTCAAATTCAATGTGAGCCAGTTCAAAAAGCCAGATCATGCGCTGAAATGCCATGTCCTTTGACCAGTCTTTCTGTTTTTTGCGCATGGGTGGGTAATTGGCGGTGTATTACAAATAATGTTCGCAGAAATAATTGGGAAAGGCTTTCCCTCTTTTTCTGGATATAGTCCTCAATATCAACTGTTCAGCTTAAAACAATATCCAATGCCGTAAACGCCAGCATGCTCAAACTCACAGCAGCATTCACATTAAAGAACGCCACAGGAACATTGGTAAAATTATCAGCTTTAACAAGCGTATGCTCATACCATATAAGAGCAGCAATAACAATCAGCCCCACCTTGAAAATAATCCCAAGCTTCAACACTAACATTAACCCGACCAGGAGTATAAGCATCAATATATGCGATACAAATGACACATCAAGCGCTCTCTTTACACCGAAAACAGCCGGGACAGAATACAACTTATTCTTGATATCAAAATCAATGTCATGAAGCGAATAAATAATATCAAAACCTGCTACCCAGAAGGTAACAGCAAAAAGTAACAGAAGCATGGCAATTTCCGGAGCGCCGAACGGAAAATTAAATATTCCCGTTACTGCAAGCCATCCTCCCACAGGCGCATAACCAAGGTTCATCCCCAGGACAAAATGCGATATCGGAAGAGATCTTTTAAGATATGGATATATTATTGACGTAACCGGAATGATGGGCGCAAGCGCAAGGCATAATGGATTCAGTTTATAGGCTGAGTAAAACAGGAAAAAATAGGATATGACTATTAATCCCCATACTTCGGATAATGTTATCTTACCCGCAGGCATCTCGCGATTCGCCGTTCTCGGGTTTTTTGCATCAATATCCTTATCAATAAGGTTATTCAGCGCCATTGCGGCGCTTCGCGCCCCCAGGAACGCAAGCCCGACCCAGAACAAAACCCGAAGTTCAGGAATACCTTTACTTGCCAGGATTGCGCCAAGATATGCAAAGGGGATGGCAAACAGCGTATGCCTCAGCACAACAAAATCTGCATATAATTTCAATTTTTTTAACATCAAAAATCTTTTCTCTCTTGACCGATATTTACTACCTGATAGCAATGATCAATCTTTATTTTATCGGCTCGGCGGGAAGTGGCAAATCTTCACTTACAAACGCTTTTTTTGGATGGATGGAAAATCAGAGATATGATGCAATTACGGTAAACCTTGACCCCGGTATTGAAAATGCTCCTTATGTCCCTGATGTGGATATCCGTGACTGGGTAAAATTGGATGATGTAATAAAGGAATATGGAGTTGGGCCAAACGGAGCCCAGATCATTGCAGCAGATCTTCTTGCTTTAAATATCGATGAGATGAAAGATATAATTGAAAGCTTTGAAGCCGATTATGTTATTTTTGACACGCCAGGGCAGATGGAACTATTTGTGCTTCGCCAGTCCGGAAAATTCCTTATTGATACCCTTGGCGCAGACCAGTCGATCATCGGTTTCCTGTATGATCCCATAATTTCAAAAACCCCATCGGGATTTATTTCATTGATGCTCCAGGCTGCATCGGTTCAGATGCGGTTCAATGTTCCTTTCTTAAATATCCTTCCAAAATCAGATCTGCTAAAAGATGATGAACGTGAGAAAATAATTAACTGGAGCAGGAATATTATGGATCTTGAAGATGATATCCATAACGAGGTACCTACGATGCAAAGCCAGCTAAGTATTGAATTCCTCTTGGCGCTCAAATCATTTGGGGCAAGCCAGAATATTATCCCTGCCTCATCGACTTATGGATCAGGCATGGAAGACATATACAATACAGTTCAGCAGATATATTATGGAGGAGAAGACCTGAGCAAGGACTAATTACAATCCAAGCTCCTCCCATATCTTATCCACCCGCGTTTTTACTCCAGCATCCATTTTCAAAGCATCAGGCCATTCCCGGTTGAATCCTTCGTCCGGTCCTTTTCGCGTGGCGTCAATTCCCATTTTTGAGCCAAGGTTGGGCAGAGGCGAAGCATGGTCAAGCGTATCGGTCGGCGCTTTATCGATTATCGTGACATCCATTGCAGGATCCATTCGCGTGGTCGTTGCCCAGAGAACTTCTCTCATATCCTGCACATTTACATCATCATCAAGCACGATTATGGTCTTTGCGAACATCATCTGTCCCATTCCCCAGAGCGCGAACATGACTTTTTTTGCATGCCCAGGATACCGTTTTTTTATTGATACGACACACAGGTTATGGAAAACGGCCTCAACAGGCAGGTTGACATCGACGATTTCAGGAAGCTGGGCTTTCATAAGCGGAAGAAAGATCCTTTCAGTTGCTTTTCCAAGATATGCGTCTTCCATTGGCGGTATTCCCACGATGGTCGCATGATAAATGGGATTCTTTCGGTGTGTAATGCATGTTACATGGAATACCGGGAACTCATCTGCAAGTGAATAATATCCTGTGTGGTCGCCAAAAGGTCCTTCTGTGCGGCGCTCTTTTTCATCAACATATCCTTCAAGGATAATTTCGGCGTGTGAAGGAACATAAAGGTCAACTGTTTCGCATTTAACAAGCTCCACGTTCTTTTTACGCAAGAATCCTGCAAACATCATCTCATCGATATTATCAGGAAGAGGCGCAGTTGCCGAATATACAACAGAAGGATCTGCCCCGATAGCAACCGCAACCTCAATTTTTCCGTTGCCTGCCGAATCCGCATAATCCCTTGCTCCGTGTTTATGGATATGCCAGTGCATACCTGTGGTCTTGCCGTCATAGACCTGCATCCTGTACATCCCTACGTTCTGCTTTTGGGTTTTTGGGTTTTTTGTGAATACAAGAGGAAGCGTTATAAAGCGCCCCCCGTCTTCCGGCCAGCATTTCAATATTGGAAGGTCATCAAGTGAAAAACCTTCTTTAAGAATTATTTCTTTGCAGGGGCCTGATTTTACATATTTTGGGGCAAATGATGTAAGTTCAACGACCTCGGGAAGCTTCTTTATTCCTTCCCATAACCCGGATGGGGCTTCAAATTCCATGAGTTTGCGTATCCTTGCTCCGATGTCATCAAGATCATTTACATCAAGTGCAAGACACATTCGTTCCATTGTACCGAATGCATTGGCAAATACAGGCATCTTATAGCCTTTTACGTTTTCAAAAAGAAGTGCAGGGCCGTTATTTTTAACACACCGGTCAAGAATTTCAGTGATCTCAAGCTCTGCGCTCACTTCTGTTTTTATCCGCTTCAGAAGTCCTCGTTTTTCGAGAATTCCGATAAATTCACGTAAATCCTTATATGCCACTATATGCCCTCTGGAATACTGCTGTTTCTTTCTTCATTATTTTTTTTCAATGACGATGATGCAGCCTTTAAAAGACAGGATCTGTGTATATATCCCATTTGTTTTTTCTTCCAGTTGCCGGATTCATCGCTCATTCCTTCTACGGGTTCGTAAATTATGAGTATATCCCTTGCATCCTCCGGGAACATGAGTTTCACAAAATCGTCGCATATCAGGCATTTTTTCCAGCGGGTATATTTACGTTCAGTCATATATCTACTGATTGCGTTACGGAATATATATAGATGCCGTTACGGTATTCTAGTGCCTTGTGAAGATTTGCCCTGCAGGAATATCAGAAATGGGCAAATAAGCCTCATTTTCCTTTATAGCAAGGTCTATCCCTTTACCTCAAACGGCTCTTCCTTAATATGCCCATTCTCTTCTATCAATTGCTCCACCTTCTGCTGTGCACTCTTTAACTTCGTGTCGCATCCCCTCACAAGCTTTATCCCTTTCTCAAAAAGCATCAAACTCTCATCCAGTGAAAGTTGTCCTTTCTCAAGTTTATCTACTATTCCCTCAAGTTCTGTAAGTGATTCCTCAAAACTCATTTCCATTTGCATTCCTCCTTACCATAAACATTGCACCTTATTTTTCCATCGCTCACAATTATAGAAACCTCATCGGATTTTTCAACATCCCCTATACTTTGCACAGGTGTTTTTCCAGGCGTTTTCAATGTAATGCTGTAGCCTCTTGAAAGTATTCCAAGCGGGCTTACTGCATCAAGTTTTCCTGCATGGGCATTCAAAAGAGCCTGCTTAACTTCCATAAGCCGTCCTATACTCATTGTTTGCCTCCGGGTCAGTTCATCAATAAACTGGATGTACTGGGTCAATCGTTCAATAAAAAGATGTGGCGCTACACCATCCTCAAGGTCAGAAAGATAAGACATGCTTTCGCTGACAAATCTCCTCTGGTTCTCGATTAACCTGTGCCCAAGCCTCGTAATGTGATTTATTAATTCAAGGCGGTCAGGGACTGCAATTTCAGCAGCAGCCGAAGGCGTCGGCGCCCGGATATCTGCCACAAAATCACTGATCGTAAAATCGGTCTCATGTCCTACTGCTGAAATGATCGGTATCCTTGAATTAAAAATTGCACGCGCCACAGTTTCTTCATTAAAAGCCCACAGGTCCTCGATCGAGCCTCCGCCTCTTCCCAGGATGATCAGGTCCACATCAGTTTTATTTAGCGCATCAATTGACCTGACAATGCTCTGGCCTGCATTGTCACCCTGCACTACTGTCGGGATAAAAAGAATATTGACCGGATATCTCCTTCCAAGTACAGTGAGAATATCATGAAGAACAGCACCTGTTGGGGATGTTGCCACACCGATCTTCTTCGGGAACCTGGGAAGCGCCTTCTTATGGTCAGGTGAGAAAAGTCCCTCCATAGCAAGTTTATTCTTTAATTGCTCATATGCTTTGTATAGTTCCCCGATACCATCAGGCCGGACATCCCTGACTTTTAGCTGGTAAACACCTTTTTGCTCATAAACATCCAGATCCCCGAAAACAATGACCTTCATACCGTGTTCAAGTTCGAATTTGAGATTTTTTCCATACCATTTGAACATCACGCAATGCAACTGGCTGTTTTTATCCTTCAATGTAAAGTAACGATGACCTGAGCCGTGGTTCGTAAAATTCGATATTTCACCGCGGATCCACATATCATTGAAATGGCCCCGGGTAAGAACATTCTTTACCGCCAGTGTGAATTCGTGTACTGTATAGATACCTTTACTTTCAAAACCCATGCTCTTCCAGATTGATCACTTAACGTATCTGTTTTTCGATAGCAACGTGAAAGTGATCATCCTGAAATATAACTTTCAAGAGGTACTGCATTTTGAAGCTCTTCTTTTGACATTACCGCTTCTGAAAGTACACTATCCCTTATATGTATCGGGGCGCCGCATCGAAGAGCTATTGCTATGCAGTCGCTTGGCCTTGCGTCCAGTTCAAAACGCTTTCCATCCATGGAAACTGTCATCCTCGCATAATAAACCCCTTCATTTAATTCATCTATCAGTATGTCATCTATCGTTGAATCAAGATGGGTTATTAAAGAGACAAAAAGGTCATGTGTCATCGGCCTGGGTGGTATTTCATGATTAAGAGCAGAATTTATGGATATCGCTTCAGATATCCCGATATATATCGGCATCATGCGTTTTGCCTCATCTTCCAGCAATACGATCGGCACCGGGCCTGGCGCTTTCTCAATAAGATATACCCCTTTTATTGTTACCTGTAAAGTAGTCCCGTTCATTAAGATAATATTAACAAGCGGAGGTAATAAGATTAACGATACAAAATACCGCTGATTAATCTAACCTGGAGTCTAACTTAAAAATATCCTCCAAATATGCTTGAGCCGGCGATCAGGCTCCCAACAACATATCCCAGGATAACCCCGCCGTTAAGGAATGGAAGACCCGCCTGGGGTTTGCCTTTCATAACTAATACCATAAGTACGGAAAATCCCAGGAATGTTCCAAGGATCGCGCCAATTGCCGGGATATTTATTGCGCCAATAAGCGGGAGTGAATAATAAGTAGTCCCGGTGATGAAAACGTTTGCTGAAACAACAAGCAAAGTTGGCATAACAGCATCTCCCAGACCCATGAAGAAGGCTTCGCGGTCTTCTTTATCGAATTTTTCAGCCCTGAATGAATAATTCCAGTGCTTCGGGATCACAAGTAAAATGGGAAGTCTTAAGTCCATAACGCCTTCTGCGAGAGCCACCATGTGTTTTGTCCGGTATACTGCAATATAATCGTAAACAAGCAGCAGAATAAGTAAGAGAATCACTGGCACTATATTAAGGGATATCCCGAAAATTGAAGCAGAACCGGCTCCCAGTATTACACCTATTATGTCAATTACATACCATTCAGGGAATTTATACAAAATAAATGTAAGGGCAGCGGAGATTATAATTGTTAAGATCAGGTTCATATCGGGTGTTATGAACATTGGGAACATTGAAAAAAGCGCATAGAAGACATATGCTAAAGTCCAGCCCACTGTAATCAGGATAAAAGCCTGTAGAATCCATTTCTTATTCAATTTTATTATAAGAAAAATGAATGCAGTGAAAATAAGAATTATTGCAACCCAGACGAAAACGTTTCCTGTATCGTTTGGATCTTCAAATGCCTTAAAGTTATTAACCTCAAGCGGTTTGCTCAAAGCGATCGCAATAAGCTGCACAAGGAGCAGCATCAAAGCCATGCCAATTATCGGGATATATTTATCAAGCTTCAAATCAATCTCCGCTTATAATAAGATGGATTGTTTTTAAAAGTTTGCTAAAAGATGCTGGCATGAGGGAAAAAGCAACAAACTATTTCTTTTACGCATCAATATAAGGAGCAGATGATAATAGGAACTCTCGGGCCCAAGGGCACGTATTCGGAAAAAGCTGTACGACAATGGGACGATAAAGCTGATTTGAAATTTTATGATGATATATTTGATACTGTTGATGCACTTTTGCGAAAAGAAGTTGATTGCAGCATAGTGCCTATTGAAAATTCCCTTGAAGGCTCGATCACACTCACACTTGATCTCCTCATGGAACACCAGCTAAAAATCACAGGTGAAGTAGTAGTCCGGATAAAAAATTGCCTCCTCTCAAAAGGAAATCTTGAGGACATAAAAATAATTATGTCACATCCTCAGCCCTTATCCCAGTGCAGGAAATATATTAAGAATAATTTCAAAGGAGTCGAAATAAGGTCAGACCTGAGTACATCCCACGCTGCAAAACTTGCATCGGGATCTAAGGAAATTGCTGCAATAGCATCCGAGGAATCGGCCAGGATGTATGGTTTGAATATACTGGATGAAAATATACAGGATGTGAAGGAGAACTTCACCCGGTTCATTGTTATAGGAAAAAATTCGCCATCGCCCACAGGTAATGATAAGACATCTATTATTGTGTATCTTGAGAAAAACAGGCCCGGGGCTCTTTATGAGATACTTGGCGAATTTACCAGCAAAAATATTGACCTGACAAAAATAGAATCGCGTCCAACCAAGAAAGTCCTGGGGGATTACGTTTTTTATATCGATATCAAAGGGCACATTGAAGATAAAACCATAAAGGAAACGCTCTTGAAAATAAAGAGCAAGGTTGGAATGTTAAAAATACTGGGATCATATCCGGCTGCAAAATGATCAATGAAAAGTTTTATACACCCACAAACCCATATTTGAGTAGCAGCTCAAAAATGAGTGGACTATATAGATATACAATAATGAGTGGATTATATGGATATACGATCTTTGAAAAAACTTGCGCTTCTTGGCGCGCACCACAAACCCCTGGAATTATCATCAATACAATTTGCAGCACACCTGGATTTGAGCCAGCAGACAGCAGCACGAAAACTCAAGGCTCTTGAAGAGGAAAAGCTCATCTCACGGCAGTTTTTGCCTGATGGGCAGTTGATCTCCATAACAAAAAATGGGATCGATGCGCTGCATAAGGAATTGTACGATTACACCGAGATATTTTCAGGGAATGGAAGCATCAAAATCTTAAGTGGAAAGCTAATTACAGGGCTTGGGGAAGGACAATATTACATTTCACTTGAGGGCTACAGGACACAGTTCCTGGAAAAGCTGGGTTTTGACCCGTATCCTGGCACACTGAACATCAAACTTGATGCAAAAAGCATTGATCTTCGTAAGAAAATAACAGAAAGCATAAGTATCTCTGGTTTTACAGACCAGAACAGGACCTTCGGGAAAGGTTCATGCTTCAGGGTCAGGATTTGCGATATTGAAGGCGCCGTTATAACTCCTGAGCGAACCCATTATCCTGATGATATTATTGAAATAATAGCGCCTGTTAACCTGCGTGACCGCCTTGATCTGAAAGATGGCCATAATGTTAATGTGGAAGTGATAAAATGAGTCTTGATAGCGCAATCGATGCATTAAGAAATGGTAAAATGATACTTCTTTTTGATGCCGAGGACAGGGAAGGAGAAACGGATCTTGTGATCCCGGCTATATGTATAACACCGTCTGATGTCGCTCTCATGCGCCGTGACGGCGGAGGGCTGATATGCGTCGCGATATATGGAAAAGCCGCAGACAGCCTGGGATTGCCTTTCATGTCAGATATTCTAAGAAGCGTCTCGAAAAATGGTCATAAATCCCTTATCAGTCTTGTGGAAAAGAAAGGGGATATCCCTTACGACTCCCGTTCATCTTTTTCACTATGGGTTAACCACAGGGAAACTTTTACAGGCATAACCGATAACGATAGAGCCCTTACTATTAGAAAAGTCGGTGAAACAGTTGATAAGGTCATGAAAGGTGAAAAAATTGATTTCGGAGATGAATTCAGGTCCCCTGGCCATGTCGCGCTGCTTCGCGCGGCCGCAGGTCTCCTGACCGAGAGGCGCGGGCAGACCGAGCTGTCCATAGAACTTGCATTAAAAGCTGGTATTTCTCCCTCAATGGTAGTATGCGAGATGCTTGATGACAAAACAGGAAAAGCTCTCACGAAAGAAGATGCCATCAAATATTCAAAAGAGAAAAATATGCCATTTATCGAAGGGAAAGATCTTTGAGTCAATTACCCCCGAATAGAATTCGGAGGCATGTTTGATGCTCCCGAAAGAGGTTTATAACTATGTTCCATCTCAATTCCAATATTGGCTTTGACTTCATCACATGCTATAACAGGCTGATTGACAGCAGCCCTTGCAGCAATATTGATAGCTGCAATGTGGTCAGCATGACCAGAGAAATCACACTTAACACACCTGAACGTATCCCGGTTTGGTCTATTTCGTCTTTCATTATGTCCACAGACAGGACAGGTATGAGAAGTTCCTCTGGGATTGACAAGAATAACCGACACACCCGAAAGAGTTGCCTTATACTCGATGAAACTTCTCATTTGCCTGAAT
>NZ_NTMG01000078.1 GCF_002487355.1 Candidatus Methanoperedens sp. BLZ2
CGGTTGTCACAAATTCAGATTTCTAAACAATGATTGAATATTCAGACAAGCTCTAAGATAAAAAGCAGCTGTTTTCAAGTTTTCAAGGTTATGTTTGGCTTCAACTTTCCCAATTCCATTAAGTTTCATTGCAGTAATATATGAAGCGTCTTCAAGTTTATTATCAGCGGCACCTCTACCAATCCACCAAAGAGCCGATATAAATAAATTTGTGATTTCAAATTCCTTTTCAGCACAAACTTTTCCGACATCTCCAAGTGATGTTATTACTAACATTGTAGAGTTTTTCAACTTATTATTAACTGCAACCTCCCCAATCATATATAGGTTATTCAGTATCTCAATAGTAAAACTCTCATCATTTTTATCGGCAGCGATTTTTCCTATTGTTGTAAAGTTATGAAAAATATGTTTCGATATTTCAGATTCACTTTTTTCATCAAGAAATTCATCATTTAACATACATTTAGTAGAATTTCCAATTGTTTTCAATCCATATCTTACTGTCTCGTAGTCATAACTTATCATTGAACTTCGCACAATGTCAATGATTGGTTGAATCGAGTCTTTTTCCATATCAACGACAGGATAATACTGTCTTTCTTTAAAATTTTTTACATCTTTAAACGCGGATAAAATATTCTCAACTGTTATCCTTTTTGCCAGCTTTTCAATCAAAGTAGAGGGTTTCAAGAGTTCAATAATATTCAAGATATAAGGAACTAAAGCTACAAATGAAAAAATACCAAGAAAATATGCAGACCAAATATGAGCATCAAATTCAGATAAGTTGTTATTGTTAATTAGGTTCAATAATCCAAGTCCGAATACAATAGCTATCAAGTATGTTTCTACAACAAACCACAAGCTAGGAGTATTTTTGAATACATCTATTACTCTAAACGAATATTTTGAAGCAGCAATTTCTACAGCGACCAGACTAACAGATATAACTATTGCAAAGACTGCTACTTCACTTTGAACTAATACGCTTAACATATTTCTTGTATTTTCTAAATCTGTATGCGGCGGAATCCTTAAGTAGGAAAAAAGGACAGGTAAAAATATCATAAATACAATTAATAAAATCAAATAGATTTTAGTTAACTCAAACAATTCACGCAATAAATCTATCTTTGATTTAAGTTCGAATATGACATTTTTCAGGTGAAAATTCCATGACTCCTTTATTGGCATACTAAAGAATATTGATAGCTGTGAAGCATATAAAACTATTGAAACAAATTATAAATATAGAGACTAAAATCTTATTCATTTGTCATCGGTTAACGATTTTGTTGCACAACTTTGAATACCTTCTATAATCCAATATAGCGATTTTCCATTTTAAGCATTAGAAACTGACATAAAAAGTGCTACTTTTTGAATTTAAATATCTTAAACCGATGACGAATGAAATCTTATTAACTATGTGAGAAAATAATAGAAATGAGGAGCTTAATATCGAAAATAAAATAATATTTTTTAAAAGTAATCTTAACACTTTTTCGATAATATATTCAGTTCAGTTTAATGAGGAATGGTTCAGAGTAGAGTAACTACAATTCACTATGACCCTATAAAAATGTTAAGAAGTTTAATCCTAATAAATAGAGTTGTATCCTATATTCACACCGCCACAGATTGAATCCATCCCCCTCTTCAATAAACAAATTATATATAGCAACCAGACCGAATGTACATATCCAATTCTTGTCAGGGGTTATCTCATGAAAACTGATTCCATAATAAGCTGCGGTTGCCTGCACCCGGATCACAAAGTCGCGATCAGATATTTTGAGGATGGAAAAGTCTATTCTGTCCAGATAGAATCCAATCTTGCCTGTTCCCAGGGCTGCCTCTACTGTTATGCCTCATCCACGGATGCTCCTCTAAAAGAACTTCCGAAAAAGAACATAATTGAGGTGCTGGATTCAGCAGCCGATATGGGTGTCCTGGCTATTGACTGGCTTGGGGGCGATCCTCTTATGCGAAGTGACTGGTATGAATTAATGAAGTATGCCATGGATAACGGATTAACAAACAATATCTGGACAAGCGGGATGCCATTAGAGAACTATGATGTGGCCAAAAGAGCAGTTGAGATGTCAGAAGGGGGTTTTATCTCGGTGCATCTTGACAGCCTGGATGAGGAAATATATGGAAAATTGCATACAGGTGACCCAAAACTAAAGATAAATTCTATCCTGGAAGGGCTTGATAATATCCGGGCTCTTGGTAAGGATAACATCATTAATTGTATCACATTCACTAAACTTGTAGCAGGGGAAGACGTCAATAAAACGATCAAATATTTCTTCGAGGATATGGGAATAAGAACCTGCCTTACCCAGATGTGCAAAGCAGGGCTTGCAGAGGGACATCCTGAATGGATCCCGGAAATCGGGGAAATAAAAGAAGCATGCAGTACAAGAGATAACGTTAATTACCAGGATTCTGCACTTTCCATGGGTTCAATGGATACCAATAAATTCTATTGCGGTGGGATGATTTGTGTGACCGTGGACGGGGATGTAACTCCATGTTCGGTGATCAGGAAAGGTTTTGGAAATATTCATACATCATCATTGGAAAATATTGTCGAACGATACCGGGATGACCTGCTCTTTACTCATATCAGGGATCCCGGGAAAATGCAGGGACACTGTGGGAGCTGTGAACATAATTCAGTGTGCTGGGGATGCAGGGCTACGGCATATTACGAATGCGGGGATATGCTTGCGCCAGACCCGAAATGCTGGATGAACTATCAAAAAATTTCATCATGATTAATGTCAACAACAAACAAATAGAACTGGTACTTATGAACGAAATTAGAAAAGGGAAAAAATTAGATTTTACCATAGCAGACGTAAATGAAATTTACGAGGGCCCTGTCGGTGTATTATGGGAGATACTGATGGGAGAACAGATCCACGTTGGCGGAGATTCACAAACAAATATCATGGCAAGAAAGGCTGGAGTGAATAAGAATACCAGCGTGCTTGATGTATGCAGCGCACTTGGCGGCCCGGCGCGGCACCTGGCAAGGAAGTTTGGGTGTAAAGTAACAGGTCTTGATGCCACAATGAAAATGGTGAACGAAGCCACAAAAAGAACCGAGAATGAAGGGTTAACGCATCTTATCACCTGTAAACCGGGGAATGCGCTGGATATGCCTTTTAAAGCTGCCGCATTTGATATTGTCTGGGGGCAGGACGCATGGTGCTATGTAACTGATAAGGAGAGGCTCATAAAGGAAGCCCACAGGGTTTTAAAACCTGGAGGGATCATTGCTTTTACTGACTGGATACAGGCTGGTAATATGACAGACAGGGAATGGGAAGGCCTCAATAGTTTTATGGCTTTCCCTTATATGGAGTCACTCGCCGGATATGAGCAAATTTTAAAACAGAATGGTTTTGTTATTACCGAAAAAGAGGATATGACAACTGATTTTGCAAAGTACTGCCATATTTACCAGGACAGGGTCAGAAATGAACTTAAAGGAACGATTATTTCACAGTATGGCGCGCAAATGTGGAAGGCAGCCGATGATGGACTTGCATTATGGGTCAAAGCTGCCGATGAAGGAAAAGTTGGCTGGGGAAGAATAATAGGGAGAAAGGTTTGATTTGACCCGGGAGAATGCTATCGTCATAATGGCCAAAGCGCCCTTACCCAACCAGGTAAAAACAAGGATGATCCCATCTCTTGACCCGGGGACAGTATCCGGCCTTTACCATAATTTCCTGCTTGATAAGATAGAACAGGTCAAAAATATTGAAGCGCAAGCTTTCATTGCCTATACACCTGAAACTGAGTTTGCTTTCTTTCAAAGCATCGCACCTTCCGGATTCAATTTGATCAAACAGACCGGCTCCGGCCTGGGGGAGAGACTGGCTAATATTTCAAGAAGTCTGTTTGAACAGGATTTTAAGAAAGTTTTAATGCTTGACAGCGATTCCCCAAACCTGCCTGTAGAGTATATAAAGAAAGGGTTGGAAAAACTCGATAATTGTGATATTGTCATTGGCCCATGTGAGGATGGAGGATATTACCTGATCGGCCTGAGGGAAAGCCAACCTCTGATTTTTGAAGGCATCCCCTGGAGTACATCCGGGGTAACAGAATTGACGATGAACAAAGCGCAAAGCTCAGGCTTGATCGTTTCTCTTCTTGAGAAGTGGTACGACATAGATACAATAGAAGATCTCCAGCGATTAAAAAATGAAATGTATTCCTCAAACAACCAAAAAAACAGTTTTTTATGTAAAAATACCTGCTGTGCAATTCGCAAACTTCAAGAGAAAACACAAATTATATTAGTTTATCCCCTAATTTGAGTAATCCATGGGAACAGAGAAATCAAGAAAATTATTCGATGAGGCGAAGAAGCTACTCCCCGGCGGAGTAAGCAGCCCCGTCAGGGCAATAAAACCATATCCATTCTATACAAAAAGAGCGAACGGCTCAAAGTTAACTGATATTGATGGTAATGAATATATCGATTACGTAATGGGTTACGGGCCATTGCTTCTTGGCCATAACCATCCTGCAATAAAGGAAGCTGTGATCAAACAGCTTGATGACGGCTGGCTTTATGGAACCCCGACCGAACTTGAAGTGTCTCTTGCGAATGAAATTATCAAAATATACAAGAGCATCGACATGGTGCGATTTGTCTCCACAGGAACCGAAGCGACAATGGGGGCTCTGCGCGCAGCAAGAGGTTTCACCGGGAAGAACAAATTCATCAAGATAGAAGGGGGCTTTCATGGCGCACATGACGCGGCGCTTGTAAAAGCGGGTTCAGGCGCAACAACCCTTGGCACGCCCGATTCTGCCGGAGTCCCTAAGGATTTCACGAAGAATACACTCCAGGTGCCATATAACGATATCGAGGCCATGACAGAAGCGATTGAAGCCTATAAAGATGATGTTGCGGCAGTAATTATGGAGCCCGTACTTGGAAATATCGGGCCGATATTACCAAAAAAAGGATATCTGAACGATGTCCGCGCAGTAACAAAAGAAAATGATGTTGTATTGATCCTGGATGAAGTGATCACAGGATTCAGGCTTGCCATGGGTGGGGCGCAGGAGTATTACGGTATAACTCCTGATATGACTACCTTAGGGAAGATACTTGGCGGCGGTTTCCATATCGGTGTGATCGGGGGAAAGCGTGAAATAATGGAGAAAATTTCACCTGCCGGGCCTGTTTACCAGGCAGGAACATTCAATGGCAGCCCGGTTTCGATGACAGCAGGGCTTGCCATGATAAAAACACTCAAAAAAGAGAAAGTCCATGGCAAAGTGAATAGCGCAGGGGATTCATTAAGGTCAGAGTTATCCGATATCATAACCGATATCGGGCTTGATTACAACGTGAGCGGTGTGGGGAGCATGTTTAAGGTATTCTTCGGGGATATGCCTTCTAATTATCAGGAAGCCCTGAAATGCGACACAGCTAAATTCAATGTATTTTTCAAGAAAATGCTTGATGACGGCATCTTCCTGCCCCCGTCTCAGTTCGAGACTAACTTCCTGTCACTTGCCCATTCAAAAGATGACATAGAAAAAACATTAAAAGCTTACCAACGGAACCTGAAATGAAAAATCCCAAAAAACCATTGCGTATAGGAACAAGGGGCAGCAAACTGGCTCTTGCCCAGGCAAATCTCGTGAAAGATCTTCTTTCAAAAAACGGAATAGATACGGAAATTAAAATAATCAAAACATCAGGTGATACATTCACAGACAGGCCGCTGCATGAAGTGCAGGGTTTCGGGGTCTTTGTGCGTGAAATCGACGATATGATGCTGGCTGGCGAGATAGATATCGCTGTCCACAGCATGAAGGATGTTCCTACCGAACGTCCTCCTGAACTAACAATAGCTGCTGTAATGAAACGCGACTCACCCTATGATTTCCTGCTTACACGCAACAATACGAAATTAAAAGATCTTCCTGAGGGTTCAATCATTGGAACAACGAGCTTGAGACGGCGCGCCCAGCTATCCAGGTACAGATCAGGTTTTATCATAAAGGAGCTACGCGGTAATATCGACACACGTCTTCGTAAACTTAAGGAAGGGCAATATGACGGTATTTTCCTTGCGCAAGCCGGACTTGAGAGACTGAAATGGGATCTGCCCGGAGAACGCCTTGATCCTGACGATTTTGTCCCATCTGCTAACCAGGGAACAGTGGTCATAGTTACCAGGAAAGATTCAGAAGCGCAAAATGCAGTCCTTGTTTTAAATGACGAACAGACGCGGCTTGAGACAAGGATCGAACGCATAATAATCGGGATCCTTGGCGGCGGCTGCCTTGTTCCCATCGGGGCTTTCGCACAAACAGAGGGAAATGAAATACATGTCCGTACTGAAGTTCTCTCAGTGGATGGGAAGCGTTGCGTAAAAATAGATGAATTTATAAACCCCGCTGAGTATGAAAAGGAAGCCAAGCGAATCGGTAATGAGTTGAATAAAAAAGGCGGCGGCAAACTTGTTGATGAGGCAGTAAAAATGTTTGCAGCCAAAAGAGGATAATAATGAACGGGAAAGTTTATCTTGTAGGCTCAGGTCCAGGTGACCCGGAGCTTCTGACGATCAAAGCAAAAAGACTAATAGAGAGCGCCGAGGTCATTCTTTATGACCAGCTTCCTGGTAAAGCGATACTTGACATGCTGCCGGAATCGGCAGAGAAAATCGATGTTGGTAAATATGCCGGGAACCATAAGCTTTCCCAGTGGCAGATAAATGAGCTTCTTGTCAAAAGGGCAAAAGAAGGAAAGATCGTCCTGCGCTTAAAAGGCGGAGACCCGTATCTATTCGGCCGCGGAGGCGAGGAAGCCCAGACTCTTGCAGCAGAAGGTATCAAGGTCGAGGTAGTACCAGGGATCACTTCAGCAATTGCAGTCCCTGCTTATGCAGGAATTCCAATTACGCATCGCGATTATGCATCCATGGTCACTTTCATAACAGGACATGAAGATCCTGACAAGGAAGAAACAGCTCTTAACTGGGAACTTCTTGCAAAATTTGAAGGAACACTTGTTATCCTGATGGGCGTCAGTATGCTGGAACGTAATGTAAAGGAATTAATGAAACATGGTAAATCCGTAGATACACCGGTAGCTGTTATCGAAAGAGGAACACGGCCCGACCAGCGGGTCACTATTGGAACGCTCGCTGATATTGTTGGTCTTTGTAAACAGCGAAAGGTGAAAGCTCCGGCAGTAACCGTAATAGGTGATGTTGTAAAACTGCATCATGAACTTGCTCCCTGATAGATCGAAATGAAAGTAATAGCCATTATGAGACCTGCCGGTTACCTGGCAGAGTCTGTCAAACTTGCATCTTCAATGGGTTTTTCCACTATAACAGCGCCTATGATCGATGTAATGGATAAAACCGATTCAAATTTCAAAGGGTTCCTGGATCGCATAATGGGGGGAGAGGCAGATTATATCATATTCACAAGCGCTAACGGGGTCGAGTTCACTTTATTGAAAATTAAATACCCTGATGAATTTATTGAACGGCTCAATGAAACCAATGTTATAGCGATCGGCCCGAAGACAAGAGATGCATTGTTGAAAAACGGAATTCACGTCACTATGATGCCCGGTTCTTACAGTTCTACAGGTCTTGTTAAAGAACTTTCAGGAATAGAAGGAGCAAATATCGAGATCGCAAGGAGCAGCCATGGAGCTCCTGAACTTGTAAGAGGTCTTCTTGAAAAAGGAGCAGTTGTGCATGAGACCCAGGTATATCAGATCATCAGCCCAAAAGATGAACGACATGTTGCGCTTTTCAAACGGGCGCTTGCAGGTGAAGTGGATATTTTTGCATTCACAAGCACAATGATGGTCAGGAATTTCATGGCGCTTGCCCAGGAAATGGGAGAAAAAGATGAAATCATCAGGATTATGAATCAAAAGGTGGTAGCAGCTATTGGTAAACCCACTCGTGATACATTGATCGGGTTTGGGGTAAATGTGGGTGTCATTCCCGAACATTATACTTTTGAGGAAATGCTCCTTGAGTGCAAGAAGCATGATTGTTGACTTACTAAAAGGGAAAAAATAGTATTTTGATAAGGAAAAAGTAGAGAGGATATGTTCATTCCATGTCACTTCCTCCCCGTCAGATAATCGATCATCGGCTGGGTAACAAGCGGCACGACATCATCGATCATATGCGGCATCAGGTTATCCATGACCTTTGGTAAAAGTTCAGGCATCTGCTCTGCCATATATGCAGGCATTGGAATTATCTTTCCAATTTTTTCAAGCATCACTGGCATTACCTCTGGCATCATCTTCGGAAGAAGGATCGGGAATAGCACAGGGAACAATGGCTTCATCAGCGTAAGAGCCCCCGGTACTTTGCCCATCGCCCGCATCATCGGCCCCATTCCATAAGGCATTGCATCGATAAGCTCAGGCCACATGGTTCCCATAAGATCTGCAAATCCCCTGGGTGTCATAAGGGCTATCATCTTCTCAAAGACAGCCCATTGCACCTGTACTTCAGGTTTGGGATCGGGGAAATCATATCCCAGGGCTGATGAAGCAAAAGTCGCAAGATCAACCACTTCGATCGGAATTTTTCTTGCATCTGCGCTTACCCTGAGCTGGAACTGGCAGCACGGGCAAAGAGCAAGAACCTTTTGTGCGCCTGCTTCAACAGCTTCATCAAGACGTATCTTTCCAATACCTGCTGCCGTTTCTGGCTCCTTCAGGAGCGTCAGCACAGAGCCGCAGCAGTGAGCCTTTTCCCTGTTTGAGCTCATCTCAACGAACCTGACACCAGGAATTGCCTTTATAACATCACGCGGCGGGTCGTAAACACCTGATGCGCGTCCAATATGGCATGAATCATGCCACGTCACCGTAACAGGTTTTTCCACGCCGGTTTTGAACTTGAACTCACCGGATTTGATTTTCTCTGATACGACTTCACTATAATGCTTTGTGTTTATCTTGTAATCGATACCGAGTTTTTCTGACCATTCAGGATATACCTGCCGCCACATCATATCACATGCAGGGCAGGAAGTAATCACAGTATCAGCTCCGGCTGCTTTAACCGCGCTGATATTCTTTTTCATGGTTTTTTCAAAGGTATCCCATTTGCCTGCCACCAGCATTGGCGTAGCACAGCAGTTCTCCTTCTCGCCAAGATACGTAAAATCAACATTTGCCGCATCAAGGAGGCGCACGCTTGCCATACCTATGTCTTTTTCAACAAAACTTGCTGTGCAGCCAGCAAAATAAACATTCTTTGATTTATGCATGGGTCCATGCTTTTCCTTAAGGTTCTCAGGGAACCATTTTGAACGGTCTTTCCTGTAACCTGCCCAGATATTTCCCTGTGAATTCAGAGCTTCTGTCATCATCTCAAATGGCGGGAAAGTCATCTTCTTTTCATCATTTATCAGTTTGCCGCGAAGCTTCATCCATGAAGGTTCGATTGGCAATGCTGCCGAGCAGCGCAGGTTACAAAGCTCACAAGTCGTGCATGAAATGACCGTGTCCACCATCTTCTGGTCCCATTCAACGTGCCCTTCCATGTACTCCCGCAGCCAGTACCATTTACCTCTTGGGCTCTGGCTTTCCCAGCCGCGCCCATAGAACTGGTCACATTCATCAATGCAGTAGCCACACTGGGAGCAGCTGTAAGCATACCATGCCACATCTGCCGGGATATCCCCTACCTGTTTTTGCGGCCTTTCGCCAATAGTAGTAGTAACGGAATTTCCAAGCGGACGGATAACCGGCTCAAAAGTGCCAGCTATATCCAGGGCTATTCCCATAAGGCTGCTGCCTGTGACCTTTCCGGGATTCATTATATTTTTCGGATCGGTCTTGTTTTTGAAAGTCCGTAATCGATCCATTCTTTCTTTACCTAATATGGAGTCAGCTTTTTTCGAGAAATATAAGCCTGTGGCATAGGGTCTCCCGCCATGTTTTTGTGCGATCTTCATAATTGAAAGCACAAGACCGAATACGAAACTGTAACTGAATTTTCGCTGGTCGCCGGGAATAAATCCCAGGATGACAACTTCAGGTTCACCGTTTATCCCGTTACGGATGATCACGCCTTCCTTTACTATTGGCTGGAAAACCTTGTTCTGGATCTCACCCATTACATCGCCAAGGCTTGAAAGCGGAATTATTACCTCAGCAGGTACAAGTGAAGGGCCAAGCCGCTTTACGACCATGAGTTTGAAACGATTTTCCCATTCATGCCCTGCAATTTTGTCACTCAGGACTTCAGCTCCAAATGAATTCACAAGATCAGGAAGTGCTGCCCTGACAGTTGAACTGTCTTTTTTACGAAAAGCAAGTGTAAGAATATATTTAGCAGGAAGCATTACACGCTCTTGTGCTGCATGACCGCCGTGTTCCATAACAGGAGCGCGGTTTTTCATTTCAGCCATCTGCGGGTTGATAAATACCATTGACCATATAGGAAGCTTTGATCCAATGATAGTATTCACAAGTTCCTGCAGCCGATTTGCATCAGGACAGGCAAGCCCTGCAACTTCAATATCTTCATAAGGCTGTATACGCAGCGTCACTTCTGTAATTAGTCCTGTTATGCCTTCCGCATCAGCTATTAACTCAAGTTCATCACCTGCAAAATCCTTTACCTCACCTGATGGTAATACCACTTTTGCCCTGACAACATTTTCACGAAAATAGCCGTACTCATAGCTTCCGATACCTGCGCCGCCCTGCGCCAGCCATCCTCCCACAGTTGAAGAAGGATAACTTGTGGGATATAACCTGATCGTCAGGTTTTGTTTTTTTAGTTCTGCATCAAGCTTCTCCCAGGTGATCCCGGGCTGTACTGTGACAATAAGGTTATTGGCATCGATAGCAAGGACTTTTTTCATCCTGTAAAAATCCACAACTATACCTTTTTTGACTGGAATTGCTCCCCCATATCCGGAAGTAGCCTTGCCTCTCGGTGTCAGGGGAACATTACTTAGGACTGCCCATTTTACTATCTCAATGAGTTCTTCCTCATTTTGAGGCTGAACTACAGCGTCAGGCGTTGTATTGCCAATTAAAGGCTTCACAAGTGCGGGAATGGCAGCAATATCATGACCATACAGCGTTCGTTCAACAGGGTCAAAGGTCACACGGGTTTTGAATTTTTCTTCAAGATATTCACGTTTGTTGAGGTTCATAATAATCATTGTTTTTGTCAATACCATACATAACCGTTATCAAATATAAAGTTATGCACAATAAAAAGTTTCATTATTTCTACAGGCACTTATATATATCAAACAAACAAAATAGTGCTGTGGTATTATGGTTTTATCCTCCAGGTTTCATTCAAGGTCATATCCTGTTATTTTCCTAGTTGCCATAGGCGTAGCTGCAATAATGATATACCCGTTCATTACTTCATTGATCCTTGCTGCAATAACAACATATATATTCAGGCCAATAATCAAGAAGATGGAGTCACATAAGCTATTTTCTCCAGCGCTTGTACTCCTGATGGTCATCATAGGAATTACGATCGTTTTGGCGGTTTCATATATAATGAAAAATATTGGCCAGGTATTTGGAGATATTACCGGACTCAGCGGCAAGATCATATATTTTATTTCTGTGTTTTCAGATGCTATTTCGTCATTGGGATTAGGAACTTATATTGATGTACCTCTTGGAGTCCGGGAGATAACTTCCGCAGTCTCATCAATTGCGATCAGCCTTGTATCGGATTTTGTTACAACTATCCCTCTTCTGCTACTCGATATAGTAATATTCATGTATGCGACTTATTATTTTATGCGAAATGGTCCTCAAATTATATGTTCTGTTAAAGACTATGCATCAACCCTCCCGCAAGAAGATGAGAAATTTATATCAAGTATTATAAATGGCCTGAGAAAAAGCTTTGATGTACTCATTATGTCGTATATAGGAATGGCTTTGATCATATCAGCATTTTCTTTTATTGGGTATTATATATTTGGAGTGCCACATGCGTTTCTCCTTGCAATTCTTACAGGACTATTCGGTTTTCTCCCTGTTTTTGGAACATGGATGGTTTATGCTCCGGCCGCAGCATATATGTATTATATCGGAAATACATTTGCAGCAGCAGGCGTTCTGGTTTTTGGTGTGGTTATACTATCTGTTTTTATCCCTATGGTCTTGCAGCCGTATTTTGGGTCCAAACAAGCTGATATCAATCCGCTTGCAATATTCATTGGTTTTTTTTCGGGGCCTATTATTTTCGGAGCAAAAGGGTTGCTTCTGGGCCCGATAATTATTGTTGTCGTCCAGACAATTATCTATGAATATATTACATTCAGGATAGATGAGAAAGAATCCTGTGATTTATGATAAATAATTTCGGCTGGTGATAGAAAATGGCATTTGATGTGAATGTGAAAACCCTGGTAATGATAAATCTTGCAGTCCAGATATTGCTTATAATACTCCTTTCTTATTCTTCATTTATTGTAAGAAAGAAGGATTTACGAAAGCATTGCAGTATTAATCGAATTGCAGTCATTATCCAGATAGCAGCAATATTATTTTTTATGCTGCCTTCAATGCTGGGTTTTGTAAAAAACGGTATATTATTCGATCTTGAGATACTATTTCACCACACACTGGGGATATTATTGATCGGATTGTGGATATACATAAATCTCGCATATTCCAGAATCATCAAAGGACCAGATAATTTTAAATTAATTATGAGGTCAGCTTATATCCTCTGGACATTGGCTTTCATAGTCGGATTGCATATTTACATACGGTTTTATTTGTGAGTTCGGGGATGGCGCAAAAGTGTATATCCGGTTTTCTTATGCTAATAGTATTGAGAATATTGGGGAAGGAATGAACAGGATAGAGAAATATCTCCGGAAAGACTATAAATAGAATCTAATCAATTCAATTCTATCATGGAACAACCTGTCCAAAATTTTACAATGCATAAATCAAATGAGGCTAAATCTAAAAAAGAATCGGACAGGCAATTAATAAGAGATATCCTGGATCGCAGGCATGCTGTGTCAGTTATTTTAAGTTGATTCGGCGGAATGCATATTTAACTTCGGTTTAATATCAATTTCAAATTCTGCTGGTTTTGTCTCCTCCCAGTTCTCGGCGATATCGTGCTTATCCCAGTATTCGCCAATTTCTTTGTAGCTTTGTGCTTTTGAGATTGAAGTTTTACTTTTGCTCATATTTCTTCCGTTCTGCATTTGTCATGTCTCTTGCTGATACAATGAGTGCTTGTTTATCTTTTTTATATATGAAGGAAATAATGATTATCTTCCTGCATTTGTTCTACCAATTTTTTTATCAGCGGCGCCGCCCTGTCATCGAGCCAGGGACGGTGGGTTGAGTTTTTATTATCAGTTTATTAGTCTTAATAAATTATGTCAATTTTTTGGTGTCCAAATTACTCCAGTTGGATCACCTTTAGGTTCAGCCTTTCTATCTAGAAAATTACAGCCTACTAAAGCAGATAATACCCCATCTAACAAATCTTCATACCCTTTAAGACACTTAATTTTATAATAAGTGTTTGGGTCTAACAGCGGCAAGAAATCTTTAATGTTATCAACCTTCAAAGTTAATTTATTTCTTAATTCATTCAATTTAGAAATTATCTTGTGGTAACGTTCCTCAGAAGAATCATTAGGCCAGTATTTTGCTCTCTTTTGAATTTTATAGGGAAAACGTTTTTCATAACCAAAAAACTCAATAATCGCTACATGGGGATAAACTTCAATGAAGGCAGGAGTTTCCTTATATTCACATGCCCACTCGAAGCCGTTCTTTTTAAGTTGATCAAAAATATTGGTTGCTATAACACCAGGTCGTTTGGGGGAGGGACTATGCGTTGAAACTTTGAATTTACCATACTCGTGAGATATGATGTTATCCGCATTCCTGCGCTTAACTATAGGATGCGGAGATAAAGGAATATCAAGCGCAATTAAATCTACTTGAGAACAGCATCCAATAATATCTGAAAAATTTGGCATTGAACCTTCTAAATTATCTCGCCTCTCACCATTGCAGAATTCATCATAAGAGCGTCCAGTCTTTACTAATTTTGGAGCAGTATCGGAAGCCCATTTTAGTAGAGCAACACCAGAAGGATTTTTATTTGTCCATGCGGCATCTACACCCAAAACATATTTTTCCATTTTAATCATTCCGTAGTAATACGTATTAAGGCTTCTGTTCCTCCTTAGGCTCCTTCATCTCTTCCAGCGTCACCTGCACAGCTTTCTCCTCCCCAGCCGTTTCCTCCTCCTTCGCAAGCGTAGCCACGCCCACGACCCTGTCCTTTTCCCCGACATTCATTATCTTCACACCCTGCGTATTCCTGCCCTGCACGCGTATTCCGCTTGCAGGCACACGGATAATGATGCCGTTTGAAGTCGTGACCATGATCTCATCATCTTCACGGACTGTCCTGATATCCACGACATTTCCATTCCTGATATTGACATCGATAGTGATAACACCCTGGCCGCCGCGGTTGCTTGTGCGATACTCATCAAACACGGTGCGCTTCCCGAAACCGTTCTCGGTCACAGTTAGAAGGGTTGCGCCTTCCTCCACGACTGCCATGCTGACGACTTCATCCTCGCCTACAAGCCTTACACCCCTCACTCCGTATGCGCTTCGTCCCATATCCCTTACATCATTCTCGTTGAACCTGATGGCTTTCCCGTGCTTGGTCCCGATCACCATTTCTTTTGTACCATCCGTGAGCTTCACGGATACAAGTTTATCCCCTTCATCAAGAGAGATGGCGATAATACCTGTTTTCCTGACATTTGCAAAATCAGTAAGCTGCGTCTTCTTGGCCGTACCTTTCTTTGTGACCATCAAAAGGTAGTGCTTCTCATCAAATTTACTGATCGGTATGTACGCAGTGATCTTTTCACCCTGCTCAAGCTGCAGCAGGTTGACGATTGCAGTGCCTCGCGCCTGTCTTCCAGCTTCGGGTATTCCATATACTTTCAGCCAGTAAACTTTTCCTTTGTCTGTAAAGAAAAGGAGATAATCATGAGTATTGCCGATAAAGAGGTCGCTTACGAAATCCTCTTCCTTGGTCTCCATACCCATGACACCCTTCCCTCCGCGGCGCTGCTGTTTATATGAATCCACTGCAATGCGTTTGATGTAACCGCTATTGGTTATTGTGATAACATCATCTTCTTTCGGGATTAAGTCCTCAGTCACACGGTCACCTGTACTTTCAATTATTTCGGTCCGCCTCTTATCTGAAAAGCGGGCTTTGATATCTGCAAGTTCTTCTTTTATAAGAGCAAGTATTTTTATTTCACTTCCCAGGAGTTCCTTGAGCCATGCAATAGTTTTCTGGAGCTCCCCATACTCAGCATCGATCTTCTCGCGCTCAAGACCGGTGAGCCTCTGGAGCCTCATATCAAGGATAGCCTTTGCCTGCTCAATACTCAGACCGAACTGTGACATAAGACCATCGCGCGCTTCATCAGGTGTCTGTGATGCTCTTATGAGCTTGATAACTTCATCGATATGGTCAAGCGCGATTATCAAACCTTCGAGTATATGAGCGCGTGCCTGTGCTTTCTTGAGCTCGAACTGGCTGCGGCGTATTATGACCTGCTTCCTGTGGGATATAAAATTGATGATCAATTCTTTTAATGGCAGGACCATCGGGCGCCCATCCACAAGAGCGAGGTTGATAACACCAAAAGTGGTCTCAAGCTGTGTGTGTGAGTAAAGCTGGTTTAAAATGATGTTGGCCTGCGCCTGTCGTGATATCTCAATGACGACGCGGATTCCATCCTTGTCGGATTCATCGCGAAGGTCGGTTATCCCTGCGATCTTCTTATCCCGGACAAGGCCTGCAATATCTTCGATCATTTTTGCTTTATTCACCTGATAGGGAAGCTCACTAATGATGATCGTTTCCTTGTTTTTCACTTCCTCGATTATTGCGCGGGCGCGCATCTTTATTGAGCCGCGGCCTGTGGAGTACGCATCCCGGATCCCCTGTCGGCCATAGATAAAACCCGCCGTTGGGAAATCAGGTCCTTTGACTGCGGTCATGAGTTCGTTCCATTCCACAGCAGGATTATCGATTACCATCGTTATTCCATCTATCACTTCGCCAAGATTATGGGGCGGCATATTGGTCGCCATGCCCACGGCAATACCTGTAGAACCATTGATAAGAAGGTTCGGGAGCTTGCATGGAAGAACAGAGGGCTCTTTTAATGAATCATCATAGTTTGGAACGAAATCCACGGTTTCTTTATCGATATCACCAAGTATCTCGTCTGCGATCTTTCCGAGGCGGACTTCAGTGTATCGCATCGCAGCGGCGCTGTCGCCATCGATAGAATTGTGAACGAACACTCCGCATGCGAGTAAGAAATTGTGATATTTATCAACGGAAATATCATATGTATCGACACGTTCCTCAAGGAACCGTTTGGATATTATACGATGGTTATAGTTTTTAGCTGTATGCAGAAGATGATCGAAATCATTAAAATATTTTAGGGCATTTTCAATACGAGGGATCCAATTCATATTCCTGTTTTCACTATAAACCTCTGGAGTGACCACCTCATATTTCTTTAATAATTGTGCTACATAGCCTGCGATCTTTTGGCGCATGACAATGTTCTTATATTCTGGGTCAGTCCATTTTTCAACAAGTTTGGAGGCCGCATGCGCTGCAAGTTCCGACATCATTATGGGATTTTGCTGCATTCGAGACTGATTGCTTTGAACGACCCCGTTCCTTTGAGCCTCACGGAAAGCCTGGTCTTGCCGCTGTTCTGCGATTTTTTCTCGATGCATTGCTCGTGTTTCCGGTTTTTCCCAGCATTTGTGAGCCATTTTAGAAAAGTGATCTTCGGGATACTTTGCTCGATATTCCGGATTCTGCCAATTGCGCCTGGAATTTTCGCTCAGTTTTGCCCGCACTTTTTCAGATGACAAAGCGAGAGAAATAGCTTCAACAATTTCAGCACGCTTTTCATCATTCGCCCACATTTTCTTGCTTTTTTCAGAAATTATCTGCGTTACTCTTGCTTTTTCTTCGGGTGATAGCTTACGTTTCTCAATATTGGCAAGCGCAACTTTCATTCTGGCGCAATAATCCTCATCTTCCCATAACGCTTTCATCCTCTTTGAAATATCAGCGCATGCATTGGGGTTCTCTATGAAATATTTCTTCATCCCGATTGAACTGCGAAGTGCATTTTCCTTGCGGAATTCTTCATCCTGATTCTGGTTCTTGAACCTTAACCGGCGTTCTTCAAGCACTTCTGGATGCTCATCGTAATAGCGCTTCACACCCTGTTTTTGTCTCTCGCGGAATTTGTCATCTTCCCATAATTCTGTGATATATTCTGCATGTAAATGCAGATGTTCCAGAAATTCCATGCGTTCTATATTGGTTGGACGGTTATCCATCCGATCAAAATTCTTGTGATGCCGGACGAATGCTCCTCCAAATCCCCGTGCTATTCCTTTTTGGAAGTTGAATTCGTCAACAAGATGATGTACAAAATCATATTCTCCAGAGGCAGGCTGTAACACTCTCAGGTAATCATTAAGCCCTTCTTTAACTGGAATGGTATCAAAGTATCCTGGCATAAGACTATCATCGATAGTGAGATCCTGCGCCTCTTTATATGTGCCATCGCGCAGCATGAATCTGTGGTCTGGCGTGCAGCGTATCTTTTCACCACTATCGATAGTCAATTCTATGAGTTCTGCGTTACGGCGGGTTATCCGGGAATTTTTGCCTTCCCCAACTACAATATGCCCTTTATCATCAACTGAGTATACATAAAAAACATCATCAGGGCTTAAACTGGCAAGTTCCTCAAACGATTTTTCAGTACCGTCTAACAGTTTGATCTTAGTATCGCCTGTAAAACAGCCAAAGTTTCCCTGTCCATCTATCAAAGGATATCGTAAAGAAAACTCCTGTACCATCCTTACGAGAGAATCGTAAACAGCGATATCGCCGTGCGGGTGGTACTTACCAAGAACGTCTCCCACGATCCTTGCTGATTTTTTGTAAGGCTTATCGTGGGTCATCCCCTGCTCGTTCATCGCATAAAGGATGCGCCGGTGCACGGGCTTCAGGCCGTCCCTGACATCAGGGAGAGCGCGGCCAACTATGACGCTCATCGCATAATCGATGTATGAGCGCTTCATTTCATCCTCGATATTGACCAGGGTGATCTTTTCCGGTACAAGGATTTGCTGTTCTGGTTCTGTGGATTCTGGTTCTGGCATGGGTATCAGCTCGAATTTATGTAAATTAATTGATTTTTGTTTGAATTTGCCATCTTTGCGCTTTTTGCATCGTAAATCTCAATTCCTTCTTCTTCAATAGTCATTATGAAATCCCTTTTTTCTTTTTTCATTGTTTCAAACTCCAAAGGTGAATACACCAGAGGTTCAAGCGAAATAAGGGTATTATTCAGCCTTATTACATCGGCAATTCTATCTATGAATCTCTTGGAGGTTTCTTTTATCAGCATTAGGTCAATATCGCTGCCTTCATGTGCGTCTCCTCTTGCATAAGAACCAAAAAGCACGATTTTCTGGGGGGCGTAGTTACTGATTATGCTCTGGATGATATCGGTAAATGAATTCTGGATTTTCTTGTCATTTGAAATTTTTGTGATGTTTAAATACATAAAGGTCTCTTAACTAATGGATAATTATGAAGCTCTTGTTGTCGAAAAATTAATTGATTCAACCGCAGATGAACGCAGATGAACGCAGATATTATCACCGTAGACGCAAAGGTTTTCATTGTTGAGCTTTGCGTTCTTTGTGGTTTACTTTGGATACAATTATCATAAGTGACCTTGCGCTCTTTGATTTCCCGGATAAGTTCTTCTGTTATTGGTTGCATAATAATTTTATAATTTGCTTTGCTTTAAGATTTCCATGCTGTGAGTCGCAAGCTTCTTGTTGAACCACGCATCGATATGATCCGGGTCGTTTTCAATAACCTTTTCGTAACACTTTATCGCCTCTTCATATCTATTTAAACTATGAAGGGCAAGACCTTTGCCGTACCACGCATAGAAATAATCAGGGTCTATCTCAAGCGCCTTTTCGCAGCATTTTATTGTTTCGTCATATTTTTCCAGATAATAAGAAGCAAGTCCTTTGCAGTACCATGTATCCGCATGATCGGGATATAATTGTATGACAGTTTCATAACACTTTATAGCATCCTCAAACCTGTCCTGGATATGAAACATCAGTCCCTTGTTGAACCAGATGAACCATGAATAAGCGTCAGTTGGCTGGAGTTCGATTTCTTTATCAAAACATTTTGCCGCATCTTCGAATTTCTCAAGGCTGCGCAGGGCAAATCCCTTCCAGCGCCATGCTTTTGAATGCCCGGGATTGATCTGCAAAACACTGTTATAATATGTTATTGCATTGCTAAACTGGTTCAAATTATGAAGCGCACGTCCTTTATTGAACAGGGCGTCAACATTTTTTGGTTCAAGCTTCAGTATCCGGTCAAATAGTTCTATAGCTTCATTATATTTTTTTAAATTGACAAAGGCTAGAGCTTCTGTTTTCCATTTATCAGTATTTTTTCTTTTTGCAGAGAATTTCATAAATAATTTCACTTCATTATAATTCGATCAGTCAAATATCTTATATGCATTTGCCTTGAAAACGTAGGTTGAAACCCAAACAACTAATCTGCGTTCATCTGCGTTTATCTGCGGTTTTTTTATTTCCTGTATGAGTTTGTTGGGTATTGGTTGCATGTTCTTTTTAGTAAGTAACTTATACCCTAATATCATCAGTGGGCACTTTAAACTGAGAATTTCCATAGGATTTAGTAAAACCCTTATAACCTATCAAATCAATCTTCACCGCTTCAAGTGTAATATAAAGTGACTTACCTTCTTTTTTTATTGATTTTAATTGGCTTATGAAATTTGGATGCAATTGGAGCTGAGATTGGTCATTTATAGTTCGTTGATGAGGAAGATCTATATTTTTTGGTGTTTCAATTTGTCCTAGTGTATAACCAGAGTTATGATCAGTAATAGTCATAGAAATTCTTTTAGTTTTAAAATCAAAGATACTGCGATTTGTAATAGCATACCTTACTTCCAAATAAGGGGCTGGAAAAGTGTCCTCTGCCCTGATAAATCCGTTATGAAAACTCGGTTCTATCATCGATTCATAATTACTTGAGTTTTCCTTAATAATTACTCTCAAATCGGTTAATTCTTGTTCCATTTTTTTAAGTTGTTCTTCCTTAACAACCAAATTTTTTTCTTTTCGATTTAAATCAATATAATTTTTAATATAGGAGTATGCTCTATAAACAATTGGAATTGATTCCCATCCAACCATGATTACACATCCAGGTTCCTTACATCCTTCGCATGCCTCTCGATGAACTCACGCCGCGGCTCAACCTTATCGCCCATAAGGATCGTAAAAATCTCATCTGCTTTGATCGCATCCTCAAGCGTGACCTTTAGCATCGTCCTTGACTCGGGATTCATGGTCGTATCCCACAGCTGCTGGGGATTCATCTCACCCAGACCTTTGTATCGCTGCATAGCGATACCATCTCTTCCTACCTCAGCAAGCTTTTTAGTAAGTTCTTCCTCATTATAAACATAGAACTCTAATTTGCCTTTCTTAACCTTGAAAAGTGGAGGCTGTGCTATATAGACATACCCGCTCTCGATAAGCGGGCGCATATAACGGTATAATAAAGTCAGGAGCAATGTCCTGATATGGCTTCCATCAACATCGGCATCTGTCATGATCACTATTTTATGATATCGGGTTTTCAGGATGTCGAATTCCTCTCCTTCGCCAATGCCTGCGCCGATTACAGTGATGAGCGCACGGATCTCTTCATTCTTTAATATCTTGGTCAGGCGCGCTTTTTCTACATTTAATATCTTGCCGCGAAGCGGAAGTATTGCCTGGAACTTTCGGTCGCGTCCCTGTTTTGCGCTATTATGAACAAAAACGCCGCTTGCAAGTGCAAAGTTATGCGTATTCGGAACCTCTATATCATAAACATCCATTTTTTCTTCAAGACTTTCGATAGATACGATACGATGGTTAAGCATGCTAACAGCTTCGTATGCTTGTGCCGGATATTGGGGAATAGATTTTTGAGTATGCAATAAATGATTATCGACCACAGAGTACACAGAGAACGCAGAGGGTTGCTGCTGTTCTCTGTGTACTTCGTGCTCTCCGTGGTTTTTTAAACTGTGATTATACCAATCAGCCAGCATATGAGTAAAAATCCACCGATCATTAAGCGGGTCAAGCACCATCTCATATCCGTCTATTGTTATCCCTGATTCTTTAATGTCAGAGAATTTGCGATAAAGCGGCATTAATGAATCATTCGGGGCAACTTCTTCTATCCGTTTGAAACTGCCGTCACGCATCATGAAAGGATGATCAGGAGTACAAGTGATGGTTTCACCATTATCGAAAGTAACCTTCATCACTTTCGTATTTGCCTTCGTCTTTCGCGGATTAATAATACGCTCTAACCCGATCTTTCCATCATTTCGAATTGTATAACAAAAATGCTCTTTTCCTTCAGCCTGTTCTGCTATTATTTCTTTGAAACTGAGTGAACGCCCATCTGCAAGGGCAACAAGCGTATCTCCTGAAAAACAGCCGCCTGCCGAATCTCCTTCCACGATATATATCTCACTTTTTGCCGGGTCTTTTTCAGAGCAGTCCGCAAGTTTGCCAGGAAGCGAGCCTACTTCGAGTGCGCTTTTCCTTCGTGTAAGTTCACGGGCTTTTCTTGCGGCTTCCCTTGCCTCGGCAGCCTCAAGCGCCTTTAAAAGTATATTTTTCGCAGAAGCAGGATTCTCTTCAAGGAACTCTGAGAGCCCCTCGGAAACAAGGGTCTCAACAATTCCTTTAATATCGCTGTTCCCGAGTTTTGTCTTTGTCTGTCCTTCAAATTGGGGATTTGTGAGCTTGACATTGATTATCGCTGTGAGCCCTTCCCTGGCATCTTCGCCTGAAAGCTTGTCCTCGCCTTTGAGCAGGCCCTTTGATTTGGCATAATCGTTTGAAACCTTGGTAAGGGCTGCTTTGAACCCTACAAGATGGGTTCCGCCTTCATGAGTATGAATGTTATTTGCAAAAGCATAGATGTTCTCGGTATAGCTGTCATTGTACTGCATTGCGATTTCCACAATCGTAGTGTCTTTTTGCTTTCGGAAATAAATGGGTTTTTCATGCAACAGGTTCTTGTTCTTGTTAAGGAACTCAACAAACGATATGATACCGCCATCGTACTGGAACACTTCTTCTTTCTGGGTGAATTCTTCTTTAAGGGTTATTTTTACGCCCTTATTTAGAAAAGCAAGTTCACGCAACCTGTTTTCAAGAGTTTCAGTATTAAATTCAAGAGTTTCAAAAATAGTTTTATCTGGTTTGAATGTGATTGTCGTTCCTGTAGATGTTGATTCACCAATAGTGGTTACAGGTGTTACAGGTTTTCCGCATTCATATCTTTGCTTGTAGAGTTTTCCATCACGCCTGACTTCCACCTCAAGCCATTCAGAAAGAGCATTGACCGCTGAAACCCCTACGCCGTGAAGGCCGCCTGAAACCTTGTATGCATTATTGTCAAATTTTCCACCTGCGTGCAGCATGGTCAGGACAACTTCAAGAGCCGATTTCTGGTATTTCGGCATGACCTCAATCGGGATGCCTCTTCCATTGTCCACGACCCTTACGCTATGATCCGGCCTGATAGTTACTTCGATATTCGTGCAATAGCCAGCAAGCGCCTCATCGATGCTGTTATCAACAACTTCATATACAAGATGATGGAGCCCCTTTGAATCCGTACTTCCAATATACATGCTCGGGCGTTTGCGTACGGCTTCAAGCCCCTCAAGAACCTGAATCTGTCCTGCCCCATATTCTTTATTAACTTCGTTCATATCGAGTACCTTTAATAGTTATAATAATATTTTATTTAAAATTTTCCTGTTTTTAACAATCCTAAATTAAATTTCATGCCTTCAGTTTTTGAAAACCTTCAGGTTTTAATTGTTTTTATAGCTTATATACCTTATCGCAGCGATGCATCTCGATTTTAATTTTATTGATACGAAATAATTTAACACAAATTTTTGTTAAATTATTTCAGGAAAAGGGGAAAAATTCGATATCCTCATTTCTGCAAATATGTTACAAATTCCGAAGCAGTATTCACTCTAAAATCCAGATTATCCCCGTTATCTGTTTCGGTCACTTTTAACCAGTATTCAGCCAGGATATAATCACCAGGACCAAAAGTATAATACGGCGTAATACCGCTGATAGTTTCAGTAACACCATATCGTGTATTCAGATGATTAGAACTTCCGGTCAAATTAAATAAATAAGTAGTGGCCGTTGAATTATATTTATATACATAGATTAAGATTTTGCCATTCCCATCATTTGTATCTGAATATGTCTTTACTTTGAAACTCCAGTCGCCTCCGATTGTGCCATTTACCGGTGTTTCGCTTGCCCAGCCATATCCTTTATATGTTGATCCGGGTGTTCCTGTTTGCGAATTTTCTTGACCGGGTTTGAAAATGTAGAAAACAGGATCATTAGAACCCAGCCGTATGGTCGTACTGGTATCAGATGACCCGCCCTGAGAAGTACTCATATCCCAGGTATAAATTCCCGCAGGATTATCTGTGTTTCTCAGATAGACTTTCACAGTTAAAGGCGATACTGTGGTTGTGCTGTTAATATACCCTGATTTTGTGGGGTCATTTACTGAAGTCGCGGTGACATTAACTTGGAAAGGCCCTCCTGCTGAGGTATTTGTAACATTCAGGGTAAATATTCTTGTTTGTCCGGAATTAAGGAGGACGGGCGAAGAGATATTTAAGCCTGTCACAGAGGCAAGGTCCGGATTGGAAACCGTCAGGATATACGAATCCGTACCAGTCCCGTTATTTGTAAGATTCAATATATAGGTCGCATTGGTTCCCTTCAGTATGGTCCGGGAAAGATTAGTGATATTTGTAAGGCTCACGGCCCTGATAGCCATTGGTGTTGGGGTAGGTATTGCGGATACTCCTGTACCTGCAGCGATTGACCCATTGAAAGTATAAGCGTTTATGGTAATATTGCCCGGATAATCAACTGTTACAATGTTACCAGACACAATCGGATTTAAATTATATTTTCTTAAAAGAACATCCCAGAGCCGGGGATAATTGGTATAAAAAGTTACAGTTACATCGGTATTATTATATGTGCTGATTTTTGATTGGAGATTATAATTCAGGGAATTTATTCCTGAAAAAGACACTGATTCCTGGGGATAAGCGAGTATAAAGACATTAATTATATTATTGTCGAAAATAGCCTGGTTGGTATCGGTATAAAGATAATTGTCAATTGCGAAATCTTTGATGATCAGCCCGTGTTCATATACAAGCGATGGCGAATTGGAATAATAATTATAATTCGGTACAAATTTTATGCTTGTTGATGAATTATTGAAAAATGTCTGAGTCTGGTTAAAAGGCGTATAACTTACATTTATCCATGTATCATTTGTTGAAGTCAGGGTACCTGATGTATCAGCAGGATTGATAAATATCAGCCTGTTTGGATAGTGGGCACCCATATGGATCACACCTGATTTCGGGAACTGGAACAGTGCAACATCATTTATGTCGGATCTTATTTTCAGGAAATCATCATATACAACATTGAAATGATCCATTTCCACCGCTTTATTCCATTCGGGTACGGACTGCGCCTGAATTATTGCGATCATAGAGACCACAATTGCCAGAAGCATAATTGCTGCAATTATCTCGCTTAACCCTGATTCGCAGTTTAAAAAAAAGTTAATATTTTTTCGAGCCAGGATCATTCAACTCCCTGCAGGAAATATGTAAATACAACATACGCAATGACCAGCATTACTATGGAATGTTTCAATCCTGCCCGCAGATTTCCTTCACCCATCTGTCCTGCCACAAGTCCTGAGAAAAAGCCCTGAAGGAGCGAGGCATGATAAAAAAGTGTTTTTATATCAGAAAGACTGGAAGTCTTGAACATAGAGACCGTCCCTCCGGTGGGCATTTTTGAAAGGAAATACACAAGAAGGACAACAATTATAAACAGGAACACGAAAAATGAAAGATAGACTATCACGACATATATTAACAGGTTAGCGAATCGTTCCTGTTTCAATCGCTGCCCGATATCTGCATCTTTTGCTGCAATAGACAGGACGTTTCGAATATCGCTTGTAGATTCGCTGGCCTTTACGATCAATGTGATAATCCTTGAAACAGCACTTGATTCAATACGCTTTTCAAATTTCTGTAACGCACCTGTAGTTATAGTACCCCATTCGATAGCACGGTGTATTTTTTTTACCTCATAAGTAAGTACTCCCATGTTTGACTCAGCCGTGTGCGCGATAGCTTGAGTGAGTGTCAACCCTGCTTCATTCATACCCGCAAGCCGTTTTAAAAAATCAGGCATTCGTTCTTCAAATTTTCTTATCTTTCGTTTTCGCATCTCAAAAAAAACAGTAAAAGGGATAATGACAAAAAGAATCACTATCAAGAAATGGTTTTCTACTGCTTTTGATGAAATATCCCTGGCATTGAAAAATAGATATATTATAGAAACGGGTACTGTTATGAAAAATGTCCTGCCTGGCTTTTCCATGAAAATTTTCAGGGGATTAAACAATATGAACTTTATTTTAGATCTCTTTTCATACTGTTGCAGTCTCTTTATATCCCCTAATTCATGGGGCTGTTGTATCTTTAATTGTGGAACATCTTTAAAAACCTCCAGACTTTTGACCCTGGTATAAATGACAGGCATCTCTTCTCGAATGCCGGAAATAGTGTCTATGAGAACAATAAAGAGCAGGGTGCCAACAGGAATTACAACATATATTATTAATGACAATAACAATTCTACCCCGCCTCTCAGTAATCCCAGGACGACGATTATAACAATAAGAAATAATGGCCCTGCGACCAGTGCACTGACATAGACCTCCCCAAAAAGCCCCAGAGTTTCAAGGAAATACTTCTGGTCCTGGGCAGCAGTCTCCTGATAATATTCAGACCTGCTTTTAAAGAAGCGGCTCAAGTCCCCGCCGCTGTTTATTACAGATATGAGATTATTGATAAAATCTTTGAACTTCCTCGAAGGCGTCCTCTTGCTTGCATTATGAAGTGCGGTAACTATGTCCATCCCGAAATATTCCATATCCCGGACGATCATTGCTATTTCTTCCGCTGTACCGCTATATATATGGATATATGAACCCAGGGACTTGAACATATCAATTATATTCATCCCGCCCCGGCTCAATGCGTAAAGGTAGGTTAGAGCATGAGGCATGGACTGGTCTATTCGATACGACCGGTTCTTCGCTTTAAAAGACGGGTAAGAGATCAATATAAGGTATATAGCATAGCTGCCGCTCATTGCAAAAATTGCAGTTATCAGGAATATTACGAAGCTGTTTTGTGCCAAATTCCGGGCTAAAATATATCCGAAAACAAGAGATATCCAGCCTGCGATGAGTGAGTAAAATAAAGAACTGCACACATATTCATGCACATTTCGCGTTATATGCGCTTTTCTTATATTTTCTCTTAGCTCATCATAGTTTTCCTGATATACCCATTTTCCGAAAAGGATGCTTCCGATCTCTGAATTGATCATAATTTCGTGTACTCTTTTATCAGGCCATTTCCAGTTTCGCCATGACATCTTTCGGATCGATATAGTATGCCTGGATGATATTTGCAAAACTCTTGTAGTCACGGATATTGTTTTTTACCATATATCGCAGTACAGCTTTTCTATTGTCGATCTCAGCAAGTAACTGGTCCATGCTCCACCCCTTCTCATGCATGATATTATTCATTACATAAGATTCGCCACCCTTCTCAAAACAGTCATCCTGCGGATTCCATTTGAACATATCGTTGATCCTGATATTTCCGGTACGCGGATCAAGACCTGTGATCTCTACTAATTGCTGGCATCTCCTGCTCTTTTTCCCTTTTATTGTAATTTGTATCTGGACTGTAATTATATCAAGCGCCTTTAACATGGCGTGCGGCACGTTTATTGGTTCATTTTCCAGCCTGTTTATTACGTCCTGGATATCTCCTGCATGTATAGTGGAATATGTAGTGTGCCCCGTACTCATGGCCTGGAACAGGGTTCGCGCTTCGCTGCCTCTCACTTCACCCACGATTATATATTCCGGTCTCTGGCGCAATGCCGATATTAGCAGGTCGAACATATTGATCTCACTCTCACCTTTTGCGAAAGGTTCTCTTGTGACTCCTGCTATCCAGTTATCATGGTATAAAGTGAGTTCCCGCGTGTCTTCTATAGTCACAACCTTGGATGCGGGTGGAATAAATAATGAGATGGAATTCAATGTCGATGTCTTGCCAGACGCTGTTCCGCCTGCTATCAGGAGGCTTTTATTGTTTTCAACAGCAAGCCACAGATATGCCATCTGTTCTACAGATACAGTGTTAAAATTTATAAGATCAATAGGAGTGAGAGGAACTTCTTTGAACCTTCTTATGGTGAAAGAACTTCCACGTGTGGTTACATCATGTCCGAGCGTGGCCTGGATGCGCGATCCATCAGGTAGTGTAGCGTTTACAAGCGGTGAACCAAACGAGATATGTTTGCGTCCTTTCTGGCATAATTTAATAACAAACGAATTAAGATCAATTTCATCAAATTGAATATTCGTCTTAATGTTCCCGTATTTTCTATGATACAAAAAAATCGGTATATTAACACCGTCACAGGATATATCCTCTATCATGGGGTCTTTCAATAAAGCATCTATCTTCTCGTACCCCAGGAAATTCCTGTTCAAATAATATAATATCTTATATACTGTTTGTTCTTCCAGCGAATTGGAATATTGGTACAGCAGCTCTATAGCATGTTCTTCTAATTTTTCTTTTTTTTGCCTGTCTTTATAAAGAGCTTCTTCTTCGGTCAGTATATCTTGCAGGTTAACATTTATTTTTTCAAGCAGCATTCTTTCAAAAGATGACAGCCCAGGCTCTCCGACATAATATAGTGTTTCTTTGGTCTGGATTTTAGTCAGGATGTATATATATACATACGGTTCATTTATCCAGTACTGTTCAACTTTACAGAAGCCCTCTGGAATTTCAAATAATACAAGATCGCCGTGTTTTGAATGAGAATATGGGTCTGTCTCCTGCCTGCTCTTCTTCTTAAAACATATAACGTTTCTTATATGATTCATCATGTTACCCTAATCATTTGTTATCATCATAATTACTATCATGTAAATATGTTTATATATGTTTAATTACTTATATCCTTTTTGGAATATGGAACAACACAGGATAGCTACTGGTATCAGGTCTTTAGATCCCATCATTAAAGGAGGATTTCCCGCAGGTTCCTTCATAGTCCTGCTGGGTGAGATCGGAGCTGGCAACATTGAATTTGCCTACAGTTCCATGATCTTAAGCCAGTTAGAACAAAAAAAGAGCAAATCAGCGCCAACTACAGCAGAAGCCGGATTAAACTATAAATACTCAAAGAAGATATGTTATGTTTCAATAACGAGATCAAAAGAAGATATCCTGAATGAAATAGCATTTGGATTCTCCAGGGAGTATAGTGCAGCCTTAAGAGATGTGATAAATTTCCAGGATTTTTCAAAGCAATTTTTTTTAAAATCCTCTGTTCCTTCCAGATGGATATCAGATAAAATATCGTTTGAGAAGCTCTGTGAACCTGTAGCAGACGCAAATCTCCTGGTGGATCTTGTAGATTTCCTTGAGAAAAACGCATCGGATAGTCTGGTTATTCTCGATTCTTTGACGCAGCTTGCCCAGTATTGTGAAGAATACATGAAATGGAATGAACTTTTATTTTTCCTGCGGGCGCTTCAAAAGGCCGCTAAACTATGGAATGGGGTTGTGTATGCAGTATTGAGCAAGAATGTTTTCCAGAGACGTAAAGAAGAATCAATCATAGATTGTGCCGACGGGGTACTGGTTTTTGACTGGGTGGAAACCGGGGTTGCACAGAGACAGCAGATCATGTATATTAAAAAGTTCGGGGGACTTCTTCCAACCCTGGAGAAGGATAATATTGCGAATTTCGAGATAAAAATAATGCCAGCTACGGGTTTTCAGGTGACTAATGTCAAACAGATAGTATCTTTTGGCAGGTAAATTGAATAATATGGATCGTGAGGCGTCATTATAATATGGAACGAGTTAAAACCGGTATTGAAGATCTTGATGAAATGTTAAATGGAGGAATACCGCAGGGTTGCGTTACTACCATCATGGGGGGATACGGTACCGGAAAATCCACACTTGCCCTGAAATTCATTCATTCAGGCCTGGTTAAGGGTGAAAAATGTCTTTATATAAGCATCGACCAAAAAGAAGTCGAACTTATTAATAGTTCAGCTTTATTCGGATGGGATTTCAAACCGCATATAAAGAATGGAACCTTTAGAATCATACGATTGAGTCCGACTTTCCTGAAAACCACGATTGCAAAAATCGAAAGCGAATTGCCAGAACTCATAAAAACATTTGCTCCGAAGAGGCTCGTTGTTGATCCTATCACGTTGTATGAAATGATTTTTGATAATGAAGGGGAAAGAAGAGAACAATTGTTCAAACTTATTGAGATGATAAAAGACAGTGGAACTACATCTTTAATTGTATCCGAATCAAGCAAGGAGTCACCATACATGTCACGATTCGGGTTGATAGAGTATATAGCAGACGGGGTAATAACGCTCAGGAATATCCGGGGAACTGAGATGAAATCAGTTGCCCGGGTGATAGAAATATCAAAAATGCGGATGACTGAACATTCTGATGCCATCAAACCTTATGAGATCACAAAAGATGGAATTGTTGTTCATATCGGAGCAGAGATTTTCGGTGAATTCTAATACAAAATACCCGGATAAATCCTAATATTTTTTCTATCGTTACTTTATATTGAACTTTACTCCGATCTTGAACAATCTCTTCGTAGGCAAATTCCTGAGCTCACATCCGGTCTTCTCTTTAAGTTCTTCAAGAATTTCATTTAACCTTTCTTCGCTTTCGGCTGAAACTGTGAACCAGACGTTAAAATTAGCAGGCCGCAGATAATTATGCGATACTTCTTCATATTCATTGATAATAGCTGCAACTTCATCCACTCTCTCAGGCTGTACTTTCATTGCAACAAGCGTACCCATACCACCAGTTTTCTTTGTGCTTATTATGGGACCTATGCGCCTTATAGCGCCTTCTTTCTGGAGCCGCTGGATTCGTCTTATTACATCCTCCTCCTCCAGCCCCAGGTTTTTTCCCAACTCCTCGAAAGGTTTATTCACAAGGGGAAAGTTTATCTGAATTGCATTCAATATCTTTTTATCAATATCATCCAGCGAAATTTTAGATAGAGCCAAAAAATCACTTCCCTCTTGATCCATATACGCAATACGGCTCTTCTTCCAGGTAATCTCCCGTACCTGCATATGCCCTGGCGCGGCAGCCGCTGCATACATTCTTGTACTCACATATACCGCATTTGCCTTTCAGCAGTCCGGGGTCGCGAAGGTCGCAAAAAACCTTTGATTTCTCCCATATCATCTTAAAAGGTTTTTGCTTGATATTCCCGGCCAGGGCAGGGAGATATCCGCATGGATAAACATCGCCTTTACTGGAGACAAAACAGAAAGCTGAGCCTCCAAGGCATCCTTTGGTCATAGCTTCAAGACCGTGGGTTTCAGGTGTGATCCGTATCCCTTCTGCCTTTGCACGCTGCCGCATTATCCTGAAATAATGAGGTGCACATGTGGCTTTTAACTGCATTCTTTTGTCCTTGCTTTTGTCATAGAACCAGTTAAGCACCCGTTCATATTCCTCAGGCGGGATTTCTTCAGATTCTATTTCTTCGCCCCTTCCTGTCGGGACAAGAAGGAAAATATGAAGGGCTGATGCTTTGAGTTCAATAGCAAGATCATAGATTCGCGGGATTTCTTTAAGATTTCTCTGTGTGATCGTGGTATTTATCTGGAAACCCAGACCTTCTTTTTTCAGGATATCAATTGCACGAAGAGATGCTTCAAATGCACCTGGCTCTCCCCTGAAAACATCATGCATTTCCCCGGTTGCCCCGTCAATGCTAATGCTTACCCGCTGGATTCCCGCATCTTTTAATTTCCTGGCAATCTCAGGAGTAAGAAGCGTACCATTTGTCGCAAGCACCGCACGCATTCCTTTTCCTTTTATGTATTGCGCTATCTCATATATATCAGCCCGAAGCAGTGGCTCTCCTCCGGTGAGGATTATTATCGGCTTGTACTCGACCAGTTCATCTACGAAATGCTTTGCCTCGGCTGTGGATAATTCTCCGGGCTGCGGCTCTTTAATTGCAGATGCCCTGCAGTGGATGCAGGCAAGGTTGCAGGCATTGGTCAGCTCCCATGCGATGAGTCTTGGGGGTTTAACTTTTTGTTCTATCAATAAAATCACGTATTATCGCATTATCGTTTGTTACCTTAATCTTTATGTAATAAGCGAAGAAATATTACTGGTATGGATTTGAGTTATTTAAATACAGCTTCTGGTATAGTGTGGATCGCGTTCATAGTTTATATTTTAAACCTGATCTGGCAGCGAAGGGCTCTTGTAAGCGAACTTAAAATGCTTGAAATTCTAAAATAATATAATAATATTATCTTAATAGTCTAATGACATGAGCATTGAAAGTATACTTAATTACAAAACCGTAGCAGTCGTGGGGATATCAGATGACCCGACGCGTCCGAGTAATTTTGTCGCGCGTTTTCTCAAGGAGCATGGTTACAAAATAATTCCGGTTAATCCAAAACTTAAGGAATGGGAAGGAGAAAAATGTTATCCTGACCTCGGATCTATACCTGAAAAAGTAGATATTGTTGATATTTTCAGGCGCTCTGAAGCTATTCCTCCGGTCGTTGATGAAGCAATTGTTATAAAAGCAAAAGTTGTCTGGATGCAGGAAGGTATCATTAACGAAGAGGCTGCTGAAAAAGCGCAAAAAGCGGGGATTGAAGTTGTAATGGATAAGTGCATGAAAATTGAATGTGTGAAATTCAAAAGCAAGTGAAGCCTGCGCACTTCATAGCTTTTTTTTAAGATGCAACAGTGATCCAGAGGCAAAATAAGTACCTGTAACCATTATTAATGTTTCGGGTAAATATATATAGAATTATGCGCTTATACTTTACAAGCGACAACAGGAGGGAAGATTAGCATCATGGGGGATGACACTATTTCGGCAAAAGACCTGGCAAAACTTATAGAAACTCTGGCCGATATAATACAACAGATAGGGTCACTGGAAGAGCTTGAAGGTTGGTTAAGATCGCAACATTATATCAAGTCTATCAGAACGGCGGACTACCTTATCAAGACCAATCCACCACGCAAGGAATTATTGGTTACCTTCAAGATGGATAATGGCTCGACAGTCACAAAGGTCATCGATATAGTTCTTTACCCGAATAAGACATTTGGTCTGGCTGAAGTGCATGAACCATAGTCCTGCAGCAAGACAATCTATGAGAAAGTCCAATTTGATTTTTGGCTTAAGAATCTAGTAATTCAATTCAATTATGTTGAAATTGTAAGCCCTGTATCAATTTCTTCGATTGATTAGTTAAGAACCCTTTATTCAACTAATAATTTGAGTTTGAGCGACATATTTATATATTAAAAAGAACACTTATTTTATAGGTGGGATTTAGAGCAGAATTTATTTCTCACTTAAATAAAAGTGGTGGTTTAAATGTCTGATGGAAAAAATGATTTAATTAAAAAATTGAACAGCTTTGAAGCAGATCAACTATTGGGGGAATTAAAGTCTCGTCCAAAGAAAGTAAGATCTAGCGGACCTTTTCAAGATGTTGATTCAGCTACGATTGCTAAAGTATTGAAAGATAAGCAAAAGGCAATATACGGTGTAGACGATAGAAAAGATTTATTCCTAGTTGACGATCAAGGAATTCTCAATGATGCCGATTGCGTGGTAAGTTTATTTCAGAATAGAGAGGTTGTGGACAATGGTGATGGTACATCTACACTTGCAGTAAAAAATTTTGGTACAGAATATAACTTATGCAATAATGAACGTTTTAGAGAGCAACCAACCGGAGCCTTTTGTTCTGGTTTTCTGGTAGCTCCAGACCTTGTAGCTACTGCAGGACATTGTGTCAATCCAAGCAACGTAACTAATATACTATTTGTCTTTGGGTTTAGAATGGTAGATGAAACAACACCACATACTAATATCGATAACAATGAAATCTATCGTGGTTTAAAAGTAATAGATCGAAAAGAAATATCCGATGGTTCTGATTGGGCAGTTGTCAAATTGGAAAGAGCAGTCGCAAATCATAGGATTACTGATTTTAGAAGAACGGGGATAATACAGAATAATCAAGCTGTCCATGTAATCGGGCATCCATGTGGACTTCCTACTAAATTTGCAGGTGGAGCGAGAGTTCGCGATAACACATCCGGTGAATTTTTTGTTGCGAATTTAGATACTTATGGAGGCAATTCAGGTTCGCCAGTTTTCAATAGTGATACTCATCAGGTTGAAGGAATTTTAGTAAGAGGAGCAACAGATTTTGCTAGTTCTAACGGTTGCGACGTTTCTCTTGTATGTCCAAGTTCAGGCTGCAGGGGTGAGGACTGCACAAAAACTACCGAATTTTCATATCTATTTGGGCAAGAAAACGGGCCAGAAGTTATTTTGTTGGACACGACAATTTCATCCATGCTGCCTGATAAAGACAGCATTAAAGAATATGTTATTAAAGGAATTGAAAGTGGTAAAAAACTCATTATAAATTTAGAGGGGCCAGAAGGGCAGGATTTTGACTTATATGTTAAATTTGGGTCACTGGCAAAAGTTGATGATTGGGATTCTCGCGGTTATACCTCTGACCCTAATGAAGAGGTAACAATTGACCCAACCGAACAGGGAGATTATTATATCACAGTGCACGCTTTTGCTGGTAAAGGTAATTTTAATCTTAAAGCCAATACTATGTCAAGCGAAAATGATTAAATGAGGCTCCCAACCCTGAAAAGGGTATCCGACAATTACTGTAAGTAATAAAAATTAACAAAAATTTTTCTCCTTTTTCGATTACTGAAATTGGCGTCTTAGGTCTTTCCAGGTTATTTCCTATTTTTGGTTCTTTTCCCGTTTCTCTATATTCCTCACAAACCTGATCTACACGTCTTTTTCAGGGCAAAAATTAGTGGGAAATTTTTCCGGGACTACACAAAAAAGTATTAAGATCGCAAATTTTATGACCTCCTATATGTATAAGTTACTGAAATCGTGGTAATTTTGCTCTGAACATCCGGATAGATTTATTGGACATTACTAATCTAATTTATGGACATATTTATGAAAGCTGCAATTGAAGAAGCAAAAATCGGGCTACTTGAAGGCGGTATTCCAATAGGTTCGGTTCTTGTGAAAAACGGTAAAATCGTGGGCAGAGGGCATAACAGGCGCGTCCAGGAAAATGATCCTGTCATGCATGCGGAAATAGATTGCCTGCGAAAAGCCGGACGAATTGGAAATTACGACGGAACGATACTATATTCCACATTGATGCCATGTTATCTTTGCGCCGGTGCAATTGTCCAGTTCGAAATAAAGAAAGTATTCGCTGGTGAATCAAGAACATTTGAAGGCGCAATGGAATTTATGCAGTCGCATGGGGTTGAGGTAATAGATCTTGACCTTGAAGAATGTACGCAAATGATGACCGAATTCATTAAAAAGAATCCGCGTATATGGTCTGAGGATATTGGAAAACTTTGAAACTTTTCTAAAGAAGCTTCAAATTACCAGTTATCTTATCCAGTTCACCGACTTCAGCAGGCCCGATTCCAAGCACTGTAGTCGTTCCTGGAGGTACTTCGGTCAATCCCGCATCAGTAATAAGTACGGCTGGAAGGCCATGCCTCCTTGCAAGCTCCCTTAATTCAAAAAGTTCCTTCAGTCCCGGAACTCGTAAGACCACTTTCTTCTGGCCTCCTTCTTTCCATGCATCACGGACTTTTTCACTTGTAAATTCATATGTGGAAATTGAAGCATGGGCGACCTGGACCGCAAGTTTGCCTTTAGATAATTTCAGGTCATCGCGCACGATTATGCATTGTTTATAATCAGTCATAAAAAACACCACATGATCATTGAAAAACCAGGAGTCACCGGATCATCATGCCTTTATCATCAAATTTCAATACATCTTTCTGATCTTCCCACTCTTTTCCCAGCCTCAGGGATTCTTCCATGTCAAAATCTCCGACTCTTATATTATCGCCAGCTTTTATGATAGCTTCAAGAGGGATTGACATGATGCTTTCGGATTTTTTTATTATGATCCTTTTGCCATCAATTGCTATACTTTCCCCGATATCAATGTAGTCCTGTTTAACGAATTTACCGATATACAAATGAGTCTTTAGCTGTGCGTCTTCTTCTAAATTCTGAGGGTTTTTCTTGAAAAAACCGGTGATCTTGGCAATAATAGACATTTACATCTTTTATTGTTTATTCTTGAATAAATACTATTGGAACGATAATTGATGAAAGTCCTGTGGTAGACGAGCCCATCCATTAATTAATCCCTTCCATTCCATCATTGTTTTGTACCTTTACGAACAGATAGCACCAGGCTTTGTTATTGAAATAAGCCGTGATGTTA
>NZ_NTMG01000067.1 GCF_002487355.1 Candidatus Methanoperedens sp. BLZ2
AATGTAGAACTAGTGATTTTTTTTAAAAATAGGAAGTTTTGGGACAGCCTGTATTAAAGCTGAATTGAAAATTATCTGCAACAAAGAATTATTAAACACAATACATGATAGATGGATTATCTCTGAAAATATTTGTTATAATTTACCGCCAATAAATACAATATATCAAGGTCAATATGCAGAGATTAAACCCACTAAGAACAGTCCTCCTTTTGAAAATTGGTGGACAAACAGCCATGATATTTTATTAGAATGGGAAGAAATAAAGAAGCATTTAGTTGAAAAAAATAATTATAAATAAATTTGCATCAAAATATATGAGGTCTGTATGTAGCCTTTTTTCGGAAATTAGTATAACTAAACTTACGCATTTCCATCTTTCCATAAATGACATGGCACGCTAGGAAAGCTCAAATAAGTTATATGCTGCCACCATATAATTATATATAGGTTAAAAATCCTATTTATACTGTGCCAGAAAGAACCATCAGAGAGACAAGAATACTTGCTGAAGATGAGATCATTGACATCTCAGTGAAGCAGGTACCAATCTCGTCTGAAATCCCGCACGGTGTTAGATACAGTTTCAATTACCGTGTGAGAACCAGCCAAGGATGGAAGACTTTGATACGCTTTGATAATGCACATACAATAAAAGGACACAATAAACGAGATCACAGGCATACGTTTGAAAATGAGGCGCAGGAGATAGATTTTAACAGCCCAAAAAAATTAATTGAAGAGATAATGAGTTTTATAGACGCTAATCGGAGGGTAATCGATGAAATTAAAAGACGTTGAAATTATAGTTATGAGTGATGAGGAATACGGGGAGCACCTTGACCAGTTATTTGAAAGAGTGAAGCGCGGTGAGATTCGCGAACCAGAGCCGCATAAGATAGTGACTCGTACAGCAGAGGATATTGGAAAGATATTAACCCATGAGCGCCTGCGCCTGCTTCATATCATAAAAGAGAAGAAGCCTGAATCCATCAGTGAACTTGCAAGGATGCTAAAACGCAAAGAATCGAATGTGCATAATGATCTTACTTTCCTGGAGGGAATAGGTCTCCTGGAGCTTAAGGAAGGAAAAAATCACGTCAGGAAAGTGCCTGTTGTTGATTACGATGCGCTGCATATTACGGTTCCGTTGACGGCTTAGATATGAAAATCAGTTATAACAGAAAGAATGATATTCTAATTTATGAAGTAAGTGAAGAACCTATAGATTATGCGCAAGAAGTCGGTCCTATCATAGTTCACTTTTCAAAAAAAGGAAAACCTGTTTTAATGGAAATCCTGGATGCAAGCGAGTTCCTTGCAGAGACTTCAAAGATCACAATGAGAGCCTCAGATGAAACTCCTGTGGAAGCTTTATAATAAAACAACATTGAATATTCAGACAAGCTCTAAAATACCCAAACTGGTCAAATAAAACTAACAATAAAGGAAATTAATAACATGCAATTAATCGGGATAAAAACACCTCTTATAATACCGGGCGATGATATTGCAGTGGTGCTGTGCGATGCTATGGAAACAGCACGAATAACACCGCAGGAAAATGATATTTTCGTTCTTGCAGAATCAGCGGTAGCAACCGCAGAAGGTCGCGTTGTGAAGTTAGACACGGTAAAACCCTCTAAAAAAGCTATTGAACTCTCAAAGACATATCAAAATGACCCGCGGAAAATGGAGCTGATCATGAGGGAATCCGATGAGATCCTTGGAGGGATACCAGGTGTGGTTGTGACTATTACAAAAGGTGTGCTCTCACCAAGCGCAGGGATCGATAATTCAAATGCTCCTGAAGGTTATGTTGTGCTGCTTCCGGCTGATCCAGAGAAGAGCGCAATTGGGATACGCAAGAAGCTTATGAAAAAATACAATTGCAATATTGCAGTAATTGTGGGCGATAGCCGAACGCAGCCCCTGCGTCTTGGGTGTGTGGGTATTGCGCTTGGCTGTGCAGGTATCGAGCCGGTCGAGGATATTCGGGGGCGCAAAGACCTCTTCGGAAAACCGCTTTTAATTACAAGGCGCGCCACTGCGGATAACCTGGTTTCTGCAGCGCAAATAATCATGGGTGAAGCTGATGAGAGCACTCCGGCAGTGCTTATTCGGGATGCTCCTGCAGTATTCATAGATGGCAGCGCGGATATCCCGCAGATCCCCAGGGAAGAATGCCTTTATTTTGCCTGTTTTGACAGGACTGGAAATAGAATTTTTAACAAGCCCGGAATAAATGTAAAACAATAAATTTTTAATATCTTGAAACATTTAAGGAAGAAGAGAAAATATCTAAAATGAGGGAATTATGGCATTTGTTCAAACATTAATGAATTCTAAGAAACATATTGATGAAGCTGATCTTAAAATCGATATTGAGAAAAATGTGGCTTTGCGGCCAAGACTTGAGAAAATGCAGTTTTTGGAAAGCGGAGTTGAAGCAAACCTTTACCGCATGCTTTATTCCCATGGCCCTGGGAATGGTACAGCACTTTTCATGCCTTTTGACCAGAAAAGTTCCGAACATGGTCCTGGCCATGAATTCCTGTGGGAAAACGATGAGGCAGGCGCAGATGAAATAAATCTCAGGGGAAAAGGCTCGGCAGACATGCGATCTATTGCAGAATTGGTGAATTGCGGCAATTTTTCAGGATATGTCCTGCACCCTGGCAATGTAAGGCAGTTCAAGCACTTATTCAGGCCTGATATTCCTTTGATATACAAGATCGATGGACACATTTCGCAGCCGCAGAGCGCAGGATTTATGTCAACTGTGGGCACAATTGAAGAAGCGCTTAAATACGGTGCGTCAGCTATCGGTTTGACAATATATCCGGGGGGAGAACACATAAAAGCAGACCTTGAGAGGGCAGCAGAAATCATCAGAAAGGCTCATGATGCGGGTCTTGTTGCTGTGGTATGGGCTTATGCAAGGGGGCTGGGATTGGATGAGAAGACCGGATTCAAGGATAAAGAAGGTGAATTCCAGGGTGTGACGCAGGCTGATAGCCTGTACTGGACACATTATGCTGTTTCGATAGCTTCCGGATTACTGGGAGCAGATATTGTCAAGACCAAATATCCGGCAAAAGTAAAGCCTGACAACCGGAGAGCATACGATTCACATATAGAGGGTCTTGCAAAAAAGAACTCAAGCATGATCGCTTACAAATACCTTGAACCCAAAAATGCACAGACTTCATTGACAGCAGACCAGGAAATATTCAGGGCAAGCATTGTTGTGCAGGCCGCTCCTCATTCTATTGTTATTTTTTCAGGCGGGCCTAAACTGCCAGGTAATCCGACCGAGAGTCTCGTAAAACAAACGGAAATTGTCATGAAAGCAGGTGCAGAAGGCGGCATATATGGGCGAAACATCTGGGGTTTGCCTGTTAAAGACGGATTAGAAGCAGCCCGTGCGGTGAATGAAGTTATAAGCAAACCGGAATTTCATAGGAAGCTGATACAAGCGAGGTTTATGGGATACGAATAAATATTGTAGATAAAGTAAACGAAAAAAAGAAAGTTTAGATATGCAGATTCAATCCAGCAAGATTTTAGACTGCATATCCAAGACTTACATGCTTCTTTTAGTGTGTAAGTTCAAATAAAGTTTTCGTTGTGGTGAATGGAGATTATGATAGTGGAACTCTTCAAGTTTTTACTTAAATCAGAATATTAGTAAAAAATTCATAAATTGGAATTTATAGGAGATGACCATGGAAGAACTTATAGGAAAATTCGAATGGTGGATATTTAGGATAACATTTCTAATCTTTATGTTATATGAATGTTTTAGATTTCTGAAATTTATTTTCGCGCATAAGTGAAACTAACTTCATGATTATCTAAGCATATTTTCCAATCTAGAAATTGTTTATTACTTATTAAACTTTAATGTAACTACAAAAATTCGATACGAACTCGTGAGTTGGTTGTGAGTTCGTTGAATTAGTTGATTTGGGGGAAACCTATAGATTGCGAAAAAAGAATAACAAAAATGGTTTAAAATTAATAACCACTTTTGGAATAAAACCGCATTCCAAAATGTTCACACTGACCGGCTTCGCAATCCTCCTCTTGCCGCTTTTCACAATGTGAAATCGTTAGAAGTCTTATAGCCATATCATGTTTTTGGCAGTATGGTGAAACTATCATTTTATTCCTCCTTTTATGTCAGCGATTATTAATTAATCGTTAACAATATGTAAATAATTCCTATGGTATATATTATTAACCCATAATTATATAATTGTGATTATCATCATCATCATACGATAACAGTTGAATAAAAACGATAAGCTTTACCAGCTTTTTCCGAATTTTTCCCGGAAAATAAGTTGATCAAGTTCTTTCCTTTCTGAAAGCCTTTTCTTATCAACAGGATGCCCCAGGGCGACTACAGCCATTAATTCAAATGAATCCGGAGCTTCAAGGACTTTATTGACATTTTCCTTATTCTCCAGTATCTCGCCGAGCCATACTCCCCCAAGTCCCATGGAATGAATGGCAAGGAGCATATTCTGGATACATGCGCCTATTGATTGTACATCTTTTACATAATGGTACATGTGGTCTTTATCCAGGAAAACAACTATCAAAAGGGGTGCTTTTTTAATAGTAGGGCCATATTTGGTAAGATTTGATAATGCGACCTTTGTTCCGGACTCACGTACTGTAATAAATCGCCATGCCTGGTTGTTCAAACCCGACGGTGCCCATCTTCCGGCCTCCAGGATTTGTAATAATTTCTCATCACTCACATTTTCATCATTAAATCCACGAACACTGCGTCTTGATTTTATTGCTTCTATTGTATCCATTTTATCACCCATACATAAGAGGATCAGGAGGCGCCGTTTGCAGCATAGGAATAAGATTTTCAGCTGAGATCGGGAAAACTGCTTTAATTTCTTCACCGCATATTGGACATTTCCTTGATAAATTCAGGGGAGTTACCCGGATCATTTCCTCGTATATAGATTCGGAAATATATGTACTGACTGTCTGGGTGGTCTGTCCGATATCAAATTCCCCGCCTGATAGAAAATTATAATAAGTAATTTTTTCGGAAAATCCACATTTGCATTTTAACTCGATCTTATTTTTCAAAAAATTGTTTGTCCTGTTTTTTCGTGATAATGAAATAATTGTATCTTTCATCTATCCATAGATTCATTTCCATGTACTAAATTATTTCGTAGTGCTGGACTCAATCCAAAAATTAAATTGCATGGCAAAAGCACATAAAGGTTAAACACTTTTTAAATACCATGAATGTTATCGGAATCGACCCAGGGCTTGCAACTGTAGGCTTTGGAGTGATAAGGACAGAAAACGGGAACATTACTCCTATAAGCTACGGCTGTATCAGGACATCCGCAGATAAACAAACACCCGAGCGCCTTCTGGAGATATTTAACGAAATAACATCTCTTTTTGAAAAATACAAACCAGAGGTTATTGCAGTTGAAAAACTCTTTTTCAGTAAGAATGTCACTAATGGGTTGAGCGTAAGCGAGGCAAGAGGTGTAATTTTCCTTGCAGCACAGCAGCGCAATATCCCGATCTTTGAATATACCCCAAACCAGGTGAAGCAGGCAATAACGGGTTCGGGAAGGGCTGACAAGAAACAGGTACAGGAGATGATCAAGAGGCTCCTTGGCCTTGATGAGATACCAAAACCGGATGATGCTGCTGATGGCCTGTCGATTGCTTTATGTCATATAAACATGAAAAAATTTGCTTTAGATTAAATCGGTAATGGTTAACATGGGGGTTAATAAATCGTTTGTTTTAATCGTATTAGAATAACTGAAACCACATACTCTAACGGTCTGTTTCATAAGTTCGTTCGTACTGTTTATTTATTATTTAGAGTAGAACAACTCAACAACGCCCCAACATACCGATTTAAGGTTAGATTCAGGCGCAGATAAACAACTTGTAAGGATTTCTTTAAGTTAGGGAATATAAAAAATTTGCAAGACTTTGTCATACAACGTTTGGAGTAATGTTTATTTTGAATCTATCAAGCAAGTTTATTTTTGTATCATAAAAATTTACAATAATTATACCAATGATCTCATCTATTGTAATTGGAGATACTTTATAATGTGGTCCATTGTGGTCTAATAATTCTGGAACTTTTTGTATATGGGAGCTATATTCTTTTTTGACTCCAACATGCAAATGATACTGTGGTTTCTTAAGTTTATCAGATAGGCTACTTTTCTCTTTTTTCATCTCATCTATACCCTTTGCCAGCTTTGCAGTATCTGCTTTATCAGCGCTACTTTTTTCTTTTTCCATCTCATAAAAAAAGAAATAACCGGAGTTTCTCTTATACTCATATCCATAGTTCGTTTTTTTGATTTCATTATTATTTATTTCCAAATATTCAAAAGTTTCTAGAATGGATTCATCCTTAAAGACAACTATCCAATTTATAAAAAGATTTTTTGGATCATTTGATATTTCATCTTTTGCAGACTTAACAATTTCGCTAAGCTTTGATCGAAAAATTCCTTTCTGATTTGAATAATAGTCACCAAAAGCTGACATTTTTTCAACTTACATAAAATATTTTTGTTTCCACATCTCGTAATAAGTTGCCCATTTCAATGTATCTAAATTATCTATTGCCTTTCCTTGTTTCCAATCCGAATAAAACTTATCCGAAGTCTTATTATACTTCTTTTCAAAAGCAAGTAATTTGTTTCTTATATCGTTACGAGTGATTATTCTTGGAAGCACGTCTATTTGTCTTGAAGAAGTAGCCGAGGAAAAACGTTCAATTCTTTTTCTTGATAGTGCAGAGTTTGACAACAATATAAGACCTTCCTTTATAGGCATTCGTGAACCAATTTCTAGATGTTTTAAATCATTATTAGTTCTCCCAAAGGTTACAGAGGTAATCTCTTTGGAGTTTTTCCTAGAGATGTTTTCACTGTTTTTAATTTGAGTTGATTTAGGTAAATTATCCAACGTTTTCAAGGGAATTTTATATTTATTTAAAGATTCGATTAATACCGTCATATTATTCCTCACTTCCCGTTTCAACGGGTTCTTCTCCTTTTAATTGTAGTAATAAACTATCTGGAAGAAAAATCTCCTTAAATGTTTCATTATACGATTTTAAACTATTATTTAATAATATACTTAAAGCCAGTGCTTGCTGGGGACTCATTCGAACCCTTAAAATTTCCTTATCAGATGTTGTACCATCGTTTTGAGGGGTCTGTAACCTAAAGGAAATCAATAGCTCATAAACTGTACCACTAACAGTTAAGTTATTTGTATATATATCAGGTATTGAATCATTTTCTTCAGTCATAATTATTCATTCTATTATTTCAATGATATATTAAGCCTTACACTATTTTAAGATATGGTAATGATATTATCAGCTCTTGTTCGTTCCTGAGTACGTACTTTTTAAAAGGTTCTATATGGCTGGCATTGAAATCAAAGAATTGGATAATGTTTGGGTATAAATATAACTACAATTCATCATAACCTGTATAAATTATTCTTAATTTTGGCCACTTATTAAAACCAATATTTATTAAATAGATTTTAAATATCTCACTATTTTCATAACCGAAAGACATAAAAATCTATACGTCTTATTTCGGATTGTATTAAGGCAATCAAGTAAGAGGTGTTGCTGAATAAAGAGGAACGAGTAATTGTTCCTCTTTATTCAGCAACACCAATTTATAACACCATGTATTTCTTTTATTTGTTTATCAAGCGGAGAACATTTAGTTGTCTTAAAGTTTAAAAAGATGTACTAAATATTCATTAATATATTCATTAATAAACCCAACAGTAAACACAAATCCGAAGTTTATTATTATAAATTTTCGAATCTCAGATAATTGTGGACGTGATAAATATATCATTAGTGGACTTATAAGAATTGCTAAAACGAATAAACCACCAAAGGGAAGAATGTTTTCATTTAGAGATCCACCACCACTCATCGTTATATCTACATTCCATTTTATTGCAGCTATGTAATACCCTAACCAATATATAAAACCAAGAAATACTATTGATGCGCCCAGAATTGCTAAGATGTCTGTTACAGATTGTACATTATTTTTAATTTGATTTATTATTCTTTCGTGATTTCCAAAAAGCATATAATTTATGAAAATCAAAAAAACAGCTTCAATTAATATTGCATAACCTTTCAAACTTTCTAGATAAAATATTATACCATTGTGTACCATGATACGTATGATAGTTACAATACTATTTTAAACCTTTCAACATCGATAATTTACAAGTGAATAAAGTTTATATTAATTCCTAATAAAAACCTCTGGGTTAATCTGGATCCAAATAAAAGAGAGGAAATAAGACATACAATAATGGATATTATTATAAAATCATTTTTAAATATGTTAAGCTCCTCTAAACGAAGCTCTAAAATACATGTTTTGTCAATATCATATAAAAAAACAAGTATACTTAGATGACATAAATAATGACATAATTCCGAATTTAATATAAATATAATGAGATAATATATGATTTCCCATGTCTATGGTGATATCGCCCGGAGCGGCGAAGGATTTGTTGTGGTCGATGTCGGAGGGATCGGTTATCAGGTAAATGTGACAAAACCGATATTGAATGAACTCACAGGCAGGAAAGAAAAAGTAAAACTTTATACTTATCTTCATGTCAGGGAAGATGCCCATATACTCTATGGTTTTTTAAACCAGAGCGATCTTGAGATGTTCAAGCTCCTGATAAGTGTAACAAGGGTCGGGCCCCAGATCGCCATGAACATCCTTTCACAAATTAAAATTGAAGAGCTTGCTGCTGCAATAATCCATGAGGATGAAAAAGTCCTGACCCGCATCTCCGGGGTGGGCGCTAAGAATGCCAAGCGCCTGATACTGGAATTGAAGGATAAAATGACAAAGAAAATGGAAGGATTTACGCTTCCTGCCACGAGCAATGTCAATTATGATGCTGTGTCAGCGCTTGTTTCGCTTGGATTTGCGAGGCAGTCAGCTGAACGCGCGGTTGAGGCGGTTTCCGGGGGCGAACAGAAGGTTGAAACGATTATAAAGGCGGCGCTTTTGAAATTGAAGGAATGAGTCAACGGATGAAAAACACACTGAGGAACAAAAATCATGAACGAAAGTGAAGAACTTCTTTTTGAAGAAACCACACCACTTGGGTTTAAGGTTTCAGTCACAAAAAGCTACTGGGAGTACATTACAACCACCAAGCATCCACATTTAAAAGGTATGGAATCAGAATTGATTTTCACTTTGAAAAATCCCGACTTCATCCGCCAGAGCAGGGTTGATAAAGATGTATATCTAATTTATAGGGAAATCGTATACAACAATAAAAACTATCATATGTGTGTAGTGACAAATAAGAATAAAGGATCCGTAATTACAGCTTATATTACTGACAGAGTAAAAGAAGGTGTCCAGATATGGAAAAAATAAAAGTGATTATCAACCGTGAATCAAATACGCTTGATGTATGGTTTGATGATGCTGAAAAAGAATTCATCTGTGAAGAAACAGGCGAAGAAGTAATACTTAAAAAAGATAAAGATAATAAAGTCATCGGATTTGAGAAGCTGAACCTTTTCGCTGATACCAAGGTAAATATCCCAATAGAAGTAATGACTACTTAAGAAGTATATTAAGAGAAGATTTTTTGAGGGAGATTTTTTTAATGAAAACAGGATAAACAATAGTCTGCGCTCATATTTAAAGAAACATCAGGAATCAAAATGGAAGAGCGAATAATCACCCCGATCTCACAAAAAGATGATAAAGAAGAACTAACCATCCGCCCCAGCAGGCTTGATGATTTCATAGGGCAGCATGCGCTCAAGGAGTCTTTGAAAATCTTCATAGAAGCATCAAAGAAACGGGGGGAACCACTTGACCATATCCTGTTTTCAGGCCCGCCCGGCCTTGGGAAAACAACTCTTGCCCATATTATTGCACATGAGTTGGGCTCAAATATCAAAAGCACTTCCGGTCCCGTGCTTGAAAAACCAGGTGACCTTGCGGCGATCCTGACTGCTCTCAAGAAAGGTGATGTGCTTTTTATTGACGAAATACACCGCCTGAATTCAGTTATTGAAGAGATTCTCTATCCAGCAATGGAGGATTACGAGATCGATGTAATGATTGGTGAGGGCCCAAGCGCACGCTCCATAAAATTGACTCTTGATCGATTCACTCTCATTGGCGCCACAACAAAAGTGGGTCTCCTTGGTTCGCCATTTCGTGACAGGTTCGGTTTTATTTCCAGGCTTAACCTCTATTCCGTGGATGAGCTCGTAGAAGTTGTTTCCCGCAGCGCTTCCATCCTTAAAATCCCAATAACCAGGGACGGTTCCATTGAGATCGCAAAACGAAGCCGCGGGACACCGCGCATAGCAAACAGGCTGCTTCGGCGCGTATGGGATTTTGCCCTGGTGAGAGCAGAAGGGAACATCACGCAGGATGTTGCGGATAAAGCACTCACAATGCTTGGGATCGATAGGCTCGGACTTGATGAGCTTGACAGGCGCATACTTGGTATAATCTCAACGGATTTTGGAGGCGGACCTGTCGGGGCCAAGACCATTGCAATATCAGTAGGGGAAGAAGTCAGGACAATTGAAGAAGTTTATGAGCCATATCTTATCCAGATCGGGTTTATCAAAAGGACTCCACAGGGAAGAGAGACAACTGCTGCTGCTAAAAAACACATAAATCTTAAATAATCCTATATTTGCTAAATTGACTTTTCTCTCATAACCGTATCAAGTCATAAAGCAGCTTCATCGCTTCTTTTTCGCCGGGACCACCGCATTTCTGGACAATTGTGTTATAATGATCGATGTGATCAAGATATTTTTGTTCTTTTAACACAACATATCGTGTAGCATGGACTGCTGCCTCGATGACAGCATTGGAACCGCGATTTATGGGCTTGATCTTTCGCTGCAATATTTTTGACTTGACTGCCAGGAGTTCAACTACTGAAATATTTTCACCTTTCTTGATCCTGCAATCAAAGATGATCCACCCCATGGCCCTTTTAAGGACAGGGAATCCTTCAACAAAATCAAATTCCCGGGGTTCAATATCAGAAAGAGCAGACTGCACAAATAAAACCGGGTCATCAACGATATTTGCTGATGCTTTAGATGTCTCAATTATGTTATCCAGTGTCTTTGATTTGTATATCATGGCAAAAAGTCTTCCGTTCTTCATGTGCAAACCAACAGGCGCTGCATTTGGAGTTCCTTCAATTGACATACTTGTGAAAATAACCTCAGAAATCCCTTCCTGTATCCCGAATTCTTCGAGGTCTATCAAAATCTCATCCCCTCAAAAAGCAAAACAAATAGTCCTGCAATAATAATATCAGCAGTTGACCCCGGATTGACACCTTCATTCAGTAGCTCTTCGTCAAATTTGCAAATTCCATTCATAATTCTGTTCATATCGCCCTTTAAAATATTCCCTGCCCGCATTGAAATTTCTTCGGCTTTTTTTGTATCAAATTTTGTCTGGATGAAGGTGTCTTTGTTCCTTGATAGAATCTCCATGAATGTAAGAACCACAGCGTCATTTATCCCATTTTTCCTGATTTTATCTTTTATCATTGTGGCGCATTCAAATGTTTTCTCAAAACCATTTACCCATTCCTCTGCGATCATATCATAGCTTCCGGAAATCTCCATCATATCAAAAAGAGTCAATCCCTGTTCTTTTATTTTTTCAATGGAACCAGTATCAGAAAGGTCAAGGTCATCAACCGGTTTGACTTTCACTTTTGCTTTTGAAAAGGCCAGATAAAATTCAACTGCATCATTAACAGTCGTTTCCCTTACGATCTTTTGAGCCTGCTCTTTCAGGCACGTCGTATTTTCACACCTGCTTCCTGCCATCACAAGCGGAATAAGAAGAATAAATGCCCCAAAATGCGTGTTGCCGCCGCTTTGCCATTTACTGCTTTCTGTTACTGCTTTATGGATAAGCTCTCCAATTCCGGATTCTGAGGCAGCGGCCTTCTCAAGTATGGGATAAACCCCAACAGCGCTTGCCAGGAAGTGTTCAAAGCGGGTGTCGGTATAATTGTGATCGCGGTCGATGTTGCCAGGCTTCGGTGTGGCTGAGACCTCAAGGATCATGGCGAGCTGGGCGCACCGGGCAATGTGGGAGGGATTCATTTGAGGTAATGTTAATTTATTACAACATATATTTATTCAGCATCAATATAATCAGTTAAACGGCTTTCCTTTCTTCTAATTTCCTCCGGCAACAGTTCATCAGATTTAGTAATCCTTTTTACAATATCGCCTACTATCTCTCTTTCTTCTATCTGTAAATTATAATATTTTTGGATGTCTCTAGTTTCAACGATTTCTAATGCCTTAATTATAAATTTGATACGTTCCTCATACTTATTCCCATACAATTTTATAATCTCATCAAGTGCTACCTTAACAACTTGAATATCTCCTGAATCCGCGGCGTTTTTCAAGAAATTGATCGTCAACATGGCAACTTTATCTTCTTTTAGCTCTTTGCTAATTTCATGAACTACTTTCATGAATTTAGTTGAATTTCCACGGTTTCCAGTCGTTAATTCATCGAGGGCAAAATTGAAACAAATTTCTATAGTGCTTTCAATAAAGTCTTCATCTTTGGGGAAGTTCTCAACAGCATTTTTGTAAGCATCAATAGCTTTTTCATATCTTTTTTCGGAAATATGCAAGTTCCCCTCATGTAATGGAATTTTTCCTTCCAAGTCTTTATTCCCGAATTGAGCTGCGGTTTCCTTTAAACTCTGGATTTCATATGCCGCCTCTTCACGTTCCCCCAATTCTATTAGCTTGGGTGTAAGCTTAAGGCGAGCTTCAATTTTGGACTCCATCGGCAAAGTTTCTGTAATATAGCACAGATCCTTCAATGCATTTTTTTCTCCAGCTTCAAGCATCTCGAATTTTGTCCTGAATAGCTCTTTCCGTTCTTCAGAAGTGTACCAATATTGTAAAAACTCCAAAAGAATGGACACTCTTTTTCTTCCCAGAGGCTGCCTCATCTCCCTCCAAAGCCTGAATAGCCTCTCTCTTACTTCATATTTAGTAGATCTTCCCATTGGTCTTGAAATGACATATCCATCTTGTTCAAGTCTGCGAAGCTGGGTTGTGACTGTAGGGAGGTCTAATCTGGCAACTTCTGAAAGTTGTTTGGGTGTAATTGGCGCCTCAGAAGAAATAACAGCATCAAATATCTTTCTTCGTTGCCCTGTTAATAACTGGAATATCTCCTGGTAGTATGGTGTATGTTCATCGATGATCTTGAAAAAAGCATTCTCTATGTTTTCAAGTTCCCCTCTTGTGATCATCTCATAAAATAGTATTACAAGCCTTGGACTTCCCCCTGTAAGGTGCGACATGCCGTGAATTTTCGGTTCGTATTTTTTGAAATCATCAAGAAATTTCTTGTTATTCTCAGCTTCAGCAATTTTCTGTATCAGGTTTTTTATTTCCTCCAATGAAAATTCGCTGAGAAATTGAATTTGGAAAAAATTATAAAATGGTTCATCATGTTCAGATATACCCGGGAATATCATGGGTGCGGAGGCTACAACTGAGAAAAAATCATTCTTTTGAAAGATGGCTCTTAATTTCTGAAGTTCGTGGGTATCTAACTGTTTGAACAATTCATGCAGGTTTTCAATAAAAATAATGTATCTTTTACCATCCCTTTTTGATATAAGTTTAAGTTTTTCAATAGCAGCATGAAGTATCTCATCTTCATTCGCAAGCGAAAGGATTTCTTTAGTATTTTCTTTTTTTTCCTCAAGGATTCGCAGGAATAAGTCAGATGCTCGATAAACAGAATATTCTTCTTCCCTTAATTTTATTGGAATCAAGAAAGAACCAAATCTATTGTTTATTTCATGAAATAATAATACCAAAAAATGAGATTTTCCTATTCCTCTTGGCCCGACTATTAACAAGAACCTTGGGGTTTTTTTCCGTGCGGCATTTTCGATTTCTTTTACCATACTTTTGAGAAGTTTTTCCCTGCCTACAAAGAGCTTTCTAAGAATCTCCTGGGGCATGTTTTCAGGTGAATACCTGTAAAGAATTAAATCATTCGTTGTCGCCATAATACACTCTCCACCAATCTCTCAGCATTTTGGAGTAGAATTTGAGTCCTTTTTTGGGATCATACTCAATATAGAAATCATTGCCGAGGTCTGCTATCAAATCCATGAATTTTTCATAATCATCGTTTCCAGTTTCCTGCTTATAAATTCCAAATGCAAGATTTATTGGATAATAATCTACGCTACATATCCTTCTTAGTAAGGCTCTTGCAGCTTTTTCTTCCATGCCAGACATTCCTTTATAGAAAACGCAAATCTTATCCTCATCCAGGAGTTCTTTTTCTACCCTTTTCATAATGGAAGTTTTTCCAAATCTGCGGGGTGCAATTAAAAGAACGCTATCTTTTTTCAACGCTGAAAGGATGTATTCAACTTCTTTTTTGCGATCAATAAAATCTTCACCGATTGCCGGAGAACCTACTGGTAACATAATATCACGTTCCAATACATAACAATGTTGTTATATAACAATTTTGTTATATAAACTTATTGTTTAATATTAGATAATACCTTTGATATTTGTTTCATTTAATCATCTTTATATTTTGAACTCTCGAATCGTAATTCGTTACAATATTAAGTAATATAGATATTTTTTTCATTAATATAACCTTTAAAAAACTGTTAAAAACTAAAATAAAATTCATAATACCTTTAAAATCAAAAATAAACTCAAATAATTGTAGGATCATTTATATTATTATTAAACGTATTAGTTAAATGAGGAAGCCATGTCCATCCTATCCTATCCACGAAAAGCAACTAGTTTTCTTGGCTTCCTCGACCACCAAAATGCCAGATTAAGGAGAAAAAATAATATGAAAAGGAAAATTATGGCTCCAAATAAGAACGAAAAAATTGGAGAAAAGAATGAAAAATTGACTGATAGAAAGGAAAAGAATGGGGAGAGAAATGCAGGGTTTTTACCTATTTTTTTCTGGACCGACTGAGGTTATATAGATTAATTCATTTCTCCCATATGGATAGCAATGTTGCCGATCCTGGGCATTGCGAAACTTTAAGGATCATGGTGAGCTGGGCGCATCGGAAAATATGGGAAGGATCTTCAACAAACTAAAAAATAAAATGAGCAATACGATTTTTATTAATTAGTTGCTCTGTTGCTAAGCTGGTCCAATCGTCCTCATTTTTCGATAGTCAATACGTTACCAGCGACCCAACAAATGCCACACTTTTACCGCAGATCGCATCGGGCTTCCAGTAATGTTTCTGGACTGTCTATCGGACTTGAGAAACCACGCAATTTCACTCTTCCGACCGTATCGCTCACAGTCTAAGACATAGTTTTGCCACATATCTGTTAGAAAGTGGGGTGGATTTAAGGCATATACAATAACTATTAGGACATAAGAGCAGCAAGACTATAGAATATATACTCTCGTCAGCAATATGGATTTGAGAAAGAGATGGCAAGAATTGGTCGAAATCAACCATGCCCCTGCGGCAGTGGAAAAAAATATAAAAAGTGCTGTTATAAAAAAAATAACATAAGCCAAATACTTTTAGCAAATGGTTTTGGTAAAAATTTGCCTAAAGACATAGTTATAACTACTAATCCCCAAAAAGAAAAAATGTCAGAAATATTCCTTGAATTTGCAGAACCTTTAATCGATAAATGTGAAGATGACAAAACATTTTATAATGCACTCCAGATTTGTGCAATAGCCTGGAATTCTTCATTTTTATCTCCTGAAGAAAGAAATAAATTAATTGATGAGAGTTTTAATAAATATATAAACGATAATAACGAAAGAGAAATAGCAAAAGAAATTTTATCAAAAATGCTGGAGAGAAAAGAAAAGAAATTTCCAAATATAAAAAGAATGATATTGGATTTTGAAATTTCGTATAAGGATGGACAACAGCATTTAAATGTAATATCATCAACAAATGAGTAATAAGATGACTTCAGCTAACAGCGGATAAAAAGAAAATCAAAGATTTCGGGAGAAGGTTGAGATATGGCAGAATACGGGGAATGGAATCGCAAAGGGGCAACCCTCAGTGACGTAACGGCCCAAAAGGAATATGGAGTAAGTCGGGACTTCATTGTGGAGGGCATTAGAGCTGGCAAACTGGAATACAGAGAAGGGGCGATTTGGGGTAATCCGTATCTCAGGATATTGAGAAGTCAGCTTGAGCAGTATATCGTTGAGAAGCTTGGCGCAGACTGCTTATCCAGCAGCAAGAACCGGACAGAGCTGCGTAAGATCAAGAAGGAAAGGGCTGACCTGAAAAAAAGACTGGATGATCTTCAGGCTCGAAGAACGGAAATCGAAACGGCGATGAGGAAATAGAAGACCAAACCAGCCCTTCCAGCGTACTGCGCTGCCGCTGACCAACTCTGATTCAAACTTCCCGTTCTTGTACAGTTTCGAACTAACGAAGATAGGGTCAGTGGTCACGATTTTATCCCATGGGCTGCTTTTATTGGTGCGGTAAATCCCGGACAGCAGGTCGCTGCGGACGATTCTCGGATCAACATTCTAGGTATGTATTCTAATGAGCTTCTCAAGGTTTGATACATAGCCCTCGAACTGCCACATCCCATCTGGTGAGCTGCTGTACTTACATTCAGTAACCGAATGCCTCAGTATGAGAGACTTGTTCTTGACTGATTGTTCCGCTGACTCTAATTTCCAGGGCATCAGGTGATCTGCTTCTTTGAAGAGCAGTTTCTTGAGTGAATCACATTGATGCCGACATTTGAGTTCTTATATTGCTCAAGTTGAGCGACCAAATTCTGAAAAGAAGAAATAAGCAGGGGATAGACACAGAGAGCATTACAAAATCATCCTCTATCATCAGATCCCTGTTAATATAATATCTTGATATGATTTTGTTTGTTACGGCCTGATGTCGTGATTGAATTTAGTTATTGATTGAGAGAGCTTCAGATCAAATCCATGAATATCATCGGTATTTTCATTATACGCCATTAATGTCTCCTCTCATATATTGGCGCTTGGGATTATAACCATTTAGAAGATAGCCCGGCAAGGATTCGAACCTTGGTCGCAGGATCCAGAGTCCCGCATGATTGACCGCTACACTACCGGGCTTCAAACTGCGGCCTAAATAATAGCTTTTTACGTATTAATCTATCGATGGCTTCATTCATCTCTAAAGATCCCAGAATTTTTTCTGAATTTTTTTTACTTCATCTAATCGAGCCCTTACCTGGGGGCTTACTTCATACTGTTTTCTTTGCGCTTCTTTCCCCATGAATACATCCAGAACAGCCGCAACAGAGAGCGCAAGAAGATCAAGATCATAACCTCCTTCAAGAACTGCTGCAACTTTTCCGCCGCAGTTCTCTTTAGCTATCGATTTTACAATAGATGCAAGAACAGAAAAACCTTCCACGCTCATTCTCATATCTGCGAGGCCATCCTTATTGCATGCATCAAAACCTGCTGAAATCAACACGATATCAGGACGAAACTTATGCGCTGCCGGAACAAGTATTTCTTCAAATGCGGCGATGAACCCGGAATCATCTGTTCCTGCAGGCAGAGGAACATTGATGTTATATCCCTCCCCATCGCCCGTACCTGTTTCATCAAGCCATCCCGTTCCAGGATAATGAGGATACTGATGGGTTGAAAAATACAATACCGACGGATCATCGTAAAACGCATCCTGCGTGCCATTCCCGTGATGCACATCCCAGTCTACTATCAACACGCGCTTTTTACCTCTTTTCTGAGCATGGCGAGCCGCAATGGCTATATTGTTGAATATGCAAAATCCCATCCCCCATTCAGGGGTTGCGTGATGACCTGGCGGCCTTACCAGAGCGAATGAAGAATCGAATGCATCGATCACAGAATCAACAGCGGTTATCGCACCGCCTGCTGCAAGGAGTGCTACTTCATATGAATCACTGGATAAAACGGTATCAGGGTCAAGGGGCATCTCAAGTTCAGAATATCTTCTGGCTTTTTCGATATAATCTTCAGGATGGATATACCGGATTTCTTCAATCTTCGCGCTCTTTGGCTCGACCAATTCCAGCTTTTCCAGCATACCTGTTTCTTTCAGGTGGGCTATTATCGAAAGCAGACGCTCTTTTCTCTCAGGATGCAATCCTGTATTGTGTTTCAGGTAATCAGGATGATAAATAATGCCTGTTCTGGCCTTAATGTTTGACAATGGAGTAAAAAGAAAATGGAAAAATATATCTAAGCAAGTTTCTTCCCTGCATTTGGACCATATGTTGCGTCGTATATCTCTTTCACATGGAATACGAATGCGGACTTGCCGGGCAGTTTCTTGGAATCTGCCATCTCTTTGGCGCTTGAAAACCTTTCCCCTTTATTCTCTATATCCACAGTTCCCTTTATCTGGTAGGATTTCTTGGCATCACCATCGTAAGCAACAATCGCCATATTGGGATTTGCTTCAATGTTCTTTCGTGTCTTGTTGAAGAAATTATCCACAAATAATATTGTTTCATCATCCAGTATCTTCCACATTGTAACAAATACTACGTTGGGTTTCCCACTCTTATCTGCTGTCGCTATAGGCAATGGTTTTTGCTTTGCGACAATATCCTTTATATCAGAAGGCATTTTCACCATAAATTATCACCGTTATTCGTTTAGTTTGCATTTATCATAAAGTTTTTGATTTAATTTTGATCCCCCTGTCATTTGAAAGATGAAAAACCACAAGTAATATAAATCCTGATAACAATCAGTCATTCGATGAAAATCTACAGGTCATATGAAGATTTACCAAAGATCAAGCTGCCTATGGGACAGGATGTCTTTATAAGTGACAGTACGATCCGTGACGGCTCGCAGATGCCAGGAATTGTGATGAAAAAAAGGCATAAGACCGAAATATATGAATATCTTCATAAGATCGGGATCGAAAAACTTGAAACTTTTGTCTTTAATGACAGGGACAGGGAAGCTGTCAGGGAAATGCTAAACAGGGGATATGAGTTCCCTGAAGTGACAGGATGGGCAAGGGCAAATCCCAAGGATATCGATTTTGTCCTGAGCATGGACGGAATCAAGGAAACAGGTATATTGATGTCTGTTTCGGACTCACATGTCATTGACAAGATGGGTCTTAAGAGCAGGGAAGAAGCCGAAAAGAAATATACCGATGCATTACAGTATGCTGTTGATCATGGCCTCAAAACAAGAGCGCATATAGAGGACATGACACGTGCTGATAACGAAGGTTTCGTGTTCCCTCTTATCCAGAAACTCCTTGAGATCGATCCTGATTGCATCATCCGGCTTTGCGATACTGTTGGCTTCGGAATACCATTTCCGGGGGTAGATGAGCCATACGGTATTCCTCACATTACACAGCGCCTTTTAGAGATCGGAACGAAAAATATCGAAACCCATATCCACGATGACTTTGGGATGTCGGTAGCGTGTTCTATTGCAGGATACTGGTACGGTGCGAACTGGTCAAGCCTTACTTTCCTCGGAATAGGAGAGCGCGCAGGAAATGCTGAACTTGAAAAGATAGCTCTCTTCCTGATCCAGAGGGTAGAGGGATTCCAGAAATATGACTTAAAATCTATCACTGAATTTGCGCGATTCATGGAAAGGGAGATAGGGATACGAGTCCCGCGCAATAAATCGGTTGTCGGGAAGAATATTTTTGCGCACGAAAGCGGAATTCATGCTGCCGGGATCATCAAGAACCCATTCACATATGAACCTTATCCGCCAGAGATCGTTGGTGGAAAGAGGGAATTGATGATCGGTGATTCCTCAGGACTTGAGGTTATTCGTTTCAAGGTGGAAGAGGCTCTTAATGAATTAATGCACGTTGGTATCAAGATAGAAAAGGACGACACGCGTGTAAAGGCTATCCAGGCTGATATCCAGAAATTGTATAATGAGGAGAAACGCATATCAGCTATCTCTGATGAAGAACTGAAGAAATTTGTCGAGAAGTATTTCATGCTTGAATCGATCATTGATGAACATAGCCAGAACGAAAAAATGTAATATCAAAAAAAAAATAATTATATAAATATATCATGGAATTTTTGGAATAAGCGGTTATTTTGCATAATTGACCGTCAAGATTGGAAGATAATGATTCGTTATTCCATTGTCACTTGCTTTCAATGAGGTGCTTTTGATACCTGTGAGAACTGCCATGATGCGCACTCTGCCAGTAAGAGAGCTGTCCACCTTGGCACCCCATATAACTCGTTTGGTATTAGGCACTTTATCCACTATACGCTCGCCCGCAACTGCAACCTCTTCCAGTGTCATGTCTTCACCGCCCGCGATATGGATCAATAAACCATAAGTTTCTGAAATGTCCGAGATATCAAGCAGGGGAACTTCCATAGCCCAACTGACTGCTCTGGTAATACGGTCTTCACCGTCGCCCTCACCTATACCTATAGCACATATCCCTCCTTGCTCCATCACGGTTCTCAGATCGGTGAAGTCGATGTTGACAAGACTTGGCTGAGTAATGGTCTCGGTAATATTCCTGACAAAGTCCCCAACAAGGGCATTAGCAACTGACAGAGCATCGTTTAGAGGTAGGTCCCCTGCCACCTCACTGAGCTTGATGTTATCGATTACTATGGTAGAATCGCAACTTTCTACGATAGCTTTTATCGCCTCCCTTGCCTTTTCCCTCCGCGCCATCTCCAGCTTGAAAGGGATTGTTACACATGCGATGGTTAATATTCCAAGTTCCCTTGCAACTCCAGCAACTACAGGTATTGCGCCTGAACCTGTGCCTCCTCCCATTCCAGCTACCAGGAATAACAGATTTGCATCATGAAGGGCTGCCTTTATCTCAGGCAGATTTTCCTTAGTTGCCTCTGCTCCCATCTCAGGGGAGCCCCCGCATCCATACCCTTTGCATAATTTTTTTCCAAGTAAAATAAGCTTATCCGCCTTTCTTATCGTGGCAAGATGATTTATATCCGTATTAGCTGCTATGATCCTGCCACCTGCCATTCCCTTCTGTGCGATCCAGTTTATAATATTGCAGCCGGCACCTCCAAGACCTATTACCGCTATTGAGGGTTTTGCAGCTTTCACTATTTTCCTTAAGTCAACTGTCAAATCTGGTGCCTCTCTGTGAACTTGCAATGAGCAAAAATCGTTGCTACTCCCATATTGTCACCAATTTGTATCATGACGCATCCAGTACTAAAACTTTGTTATGCGATTCTTTTTCATTCTACAGAGGGGATTGAAGCAATATTAATACAAAAATATAAGCTCATGAAAATAGAGTGGCAGCACTCCCTGCTTAATTTTTATATTATGACATGAGATATCACATATCTGCTTTATCGATCAAAACTTATTTAAATCATAATTAATATATGTATAAATGTCTGTTTTTAACAGATAAAATGGGAGGTAGTTATGAAAGAGGAAGAAAAAATTTTAAGGCCATTTGAATTGGAGAAAAAATGGCATGGATTTCCATGGCCGCTTGACGGGGACCCTGTGGATATCCTGTGGAAAGATGGATTAATCGAAATAGAGGCTTTCAGGGAACTGGCAAGACTTCAACTCGATGTGCATATCCAGCAATTGAAAGGACGTCTTGAAATTGCCCAGAAAGTGCAGGAAATGTTGAAGTAAGTTCACATAAAGTTTACCCGGAATGTGAAAAATAACGCAACAGAAGGCTGTGAGGTTCTACTCATTGGTTATGAGGACGAGGAGAACCTTGGTCTTCGTTCAATTGCTGCCTACTTGATTGAGAATGGGGTTCGGGCAAAGATTGAACCGTATAATAATTCACAAAAAATCTTAGAACGTATTCTTGTTGAGAAGCCAAGACTCGTGGGTTTCTCATTGATATTTCAAAGGATGCTCTTCAATTTTGCAGACCTGATAGCATATCTTCGAAAAAATGGGATCACAGCTCACTTTACAATAGGCGGGCATTTTCCCACTCTGGAATACAGAATAACTTTAGAGTCAATACCAGGACTCGATACGGTCGTGCGTCATGAAGGTGAATTGACACTTCTGGAATTGTTCCATAATATTGACAGCCCGGATCATTGGAACATGATAAAAGGTCTTGCATATCGCAATAATGGGGAAATAGTGGTAACCCCTCCACGCCCCCTGATTTTTGACCTTGATTCACTTCCCTTCCCGATACGGAATAAAGAGGTGGTTACTTACAGGGGACTGGGAATTCACTCGTTACTTGCAAGCCGCGGGTGTCAATACAACTGTAGTTTTTGTAGTGTTCAACAGTTTTATCGCGGTGCTCCAGGTCGGAAAAGGCGTTCACGCTCACCTTCCAATGTAGTCAGGGAGATGGAAAAGCTTTACTCCGAAAACGGAACCCGCATCTTTCTCTTCAAAGATGATGACCTGGGTTTAAGAAATACCGGACAAAGGCAATGGGTAGAAGAGTTTATAGGGGAACTGAAGAGGAAAAATTTGTCCGATAAAATTGCATGGCGGGTCTCATGCAGGGTTGATGAAGTCGATGCCGAAATGATGAACAAATTGAGAGACAACGGCCTGGCATTTCTCTATCTGGGAATCGAATCCGGCAGCTCACATGGGCTCAAGACATTTAACAAAGGTTATTCGGTTGACCAGATTCGTCCCGCACTAAATATACTTCAAGAACTGGGAATAAAATTCGAATATGGTTTTATGATACTTGATCCCGACAGCACCATAGAGTCTATAAAAGAAAATATTACTTTCCTTGGCGACCTATCCAGAGACGGGAGGGCAGTAGTCCATTTCACAAAGATGTTCCCTTATATTGGAACCACGATTGCCCACCGATTAAAAACTGAAGGAAGGCTAAAGGGACCGATAGCCTCGCCTGATTATGATTTCAATGATCGCCGGCTGCATTTATTGGAACATTTCTTTTTTAAATTTGCCTTCGATTTGTATTTGATGGGGAACGGATTGGCTAACCAACTGGCAATGGCCAAGTTCGATACCGTAATACTTGATAAGTTCTTTTCCGATGAATTTGATACCCGGACTTATTCGATGGCAGTAAGCGAACTTATTCTCCAGAGCAACGATTCGGTTCTGCGTACGATGAATCGTGCAGTCGATTTTATGGAGAATCGCAGTTATGAAGAAATCATTTCTGATTGGGATGACCTTGAGACTATTGTGCGTGATAGTAAAATCATAGAACAGAATGTCACTGAAGCTCTGCGGAGATTGACGATCAATAACCGAAAGGTTTATACATGATGATGATTTATCATAAAACGGAAATGTGGTTGTGGGATAATTATAAAAATTCAGTAGTTTCCCTTAACTATGAAATTTCCTTTCTAAATAGGTGGTGCCGATCAGGGAGATTTAGCTAAACTTAATTTAGATATATTTCAGGAATATTTAGGGAGAGGAAATATGAGGAAAGATAAGTTAGGTGGGACTCAATCCAACAAGGAATGCATGGACATAGAAATTCCAAAGCCTCCAGCTGAAGAGCTGTCGGGTAATCGTGCACCACCACGCAAGAAAGCAAAAAAGGCATTACAAGCATCATCAGAAAAAAAAATAGCTTTAATAATAAATGACGACAATGATATTGATTTTGGAGATGATCAGAGTGTGCCCACATTTACGTCGGCATTTAAGTATATGGGGTATGATGTTAAATTGGAGAAAGCAAGTGAAACTGTATATACAACATGGCATAAATATGATATTGTAGTATGGAGCTGCGGGGATGATTATTCTGCCGTAAATACCATTAAATACAGACAGATGCTTGTAGAATACGTGGAGATGGGAAGGCATCTTTTACTTGAAAGTGGGAATGTTGCGGCATGGGCAAAAGAATTTGGAGGAGAGATATTCCCGAACCGCATGTTCCGTAAAAAGGTGTTGCATGTAACAGGAGACTGGGTCTATCATGATGTTGGGGATTTGAAATTAAAAACAAATCATCCTATTGCCACCACACCAAATGCACTTCCCAAAACTATTGGTTTTACCCCTACAAATCCGGGAGATAACTCAGGAGATGCCAACGCTGTCAGGATTTTATCTGATGCTACAGGCGTATATAGTTGGTCTTCTGTTTCCTACGAAAATATGCTTTTAAATGATAGTATAGCAGAAAAATCATACGGGCTTGTAGCATATGAATCCAGGGAAGGAAATGGCGGTCGAATAGTATATTTTGCCTTTGATATAGATGACATTGAAGATGCTGACATACAGCAGAAATTAATAGAAAACTCGGTAAATTGGCTTAAATCATAGGAGTGAGAAGAAATGTCAAAAATAAGTAAAGAAGAAAAATCAAAAATAAGCGGAGAAGGAAAGCATCAACGGTTATGTTCGATACCTATGGTGCCTGAACGCATCCTGCCAACGGACATCCACCCCACCCGCGCCAGACTAATCCAGATACTGGACAAAAAGTGGGTAAATGGAACAGTACTGCCCTATTGTTTCCTCAATGAACCAGCTAAGTTTAAAGGGGCTGAGGAGCAGAAGAAAGTTGTGCGTGACGGGTTCAACGTGTGGAAGAACGTGGGCATAGGTGTGAAGTTCGAAGAGGTCTCAAATCCTGATGATGCCCGGGTCCTCATAGGCTTCTTGCGGGACGATGGTACCTGGTCCCTCGTAGGTCGTGACATCCGGAATGAAGATTTTAGGAGAGAGTTAGAAGGGAGGACGATGAACTTCGGGTGGGATTTGATTAGGGAGGATCGCAGGGGGGTCGATACTGCGACTCATGAGATAGGTCACACTTTAGGATTTCCACATGAGCACCAGAACCCCAACGCTGGCATAGAATGGAATGAAGATGCAGTTTATGAGTTTATGCGCAGGACCCAGATCCCTCCTTGGGATAAGGATACAACTGATCATAATATCATAAACAAGATCCCACCAGATGAGGTGCAAGGATCGAGTTGGGATCCTAATTCGATCATGCATTATCCCTTCGCAGCCGGCTTAATCAATAAGCCTGCACAATATAAGAACGGCCTTAAACCTGCGGGCGGGCTATCCGAGAGAGATATTACCTGGGTTAAGACCTTTTATCCGCCTGACAAACCGGATATTGTGGATCTCACCATCGACACACCCGTTCCACTCTCCCTAAACCCAGGGGAGCAAAAGGACTTCAGCTTCAGGCCCGGGGAGACACGGATCTATCACATGGCAACAGAGGGGGACTCGGATACTGTGATGGTCCTGTTTGAGGAGAAGAATGGGGAAAGGACCCAGCTAGCAGCTAACGACGATAGCGCTACGGACATCAATGCCCATATTGAGCAGGAGTTGACCGAGGGAAACAAATATATACTGAGCATCCGGCTTTATTATGAGTGGGGACGTGGCGATACTAAGGTGAAGGTGTGGTAGACGATCGGCACATCAGATATTGAAATCGAGAAGGAAGGCCCAAAGTCTGGAAAAGATAATAAAAGCAGCCTCTGGATCACCGATTCATCAGCGAAGGAAAGAAGGACCTCCCTGGAGTTGCCCGCAGGGTCTTGGACAAGGCTGGAGTTGCAGCCTGCTACCGATGGAAATCTCCTTCTCCTATGCTGTTATCCAACAGGATCGATAGATACCATATTCAGCATCCCTGTGGAAAAAGGTTACATCTACAGAACATGGTATCAATCTGAGGCAGAAGGAAGTTATGAAATCTGGTATATTCTTGATGGATACGAAAGCAACACAGTCACATTTCATGTGATTCAGGGAATAGAAAAGACCCCATCAAGCCCGATCGGGTCTATTTCGATGCCTGCGGCCCGGTCGTTTGCACCATCCCGAAGTATCGGCTTCTCAGTTGGTGGGGCCAAGGACATCGGCAATTTCAGGGAGAACATAGAGGCTGGCTACCTGCCCCTGCCTACTGATGTGACATTCGAGGGTATAGCTTATGGATATTATTTCCAGACAGCCCAGGCCGGCGAGTGCAAGAAAATCTTCTGCCCATCCTACAGCTATGCCATATCAAAAGATCCTTTATCCGGGGAACTTCAGCACTACCTTTCTGTTGGCCTTAACTCTGGCATAACAGATTTTCACAGAAGCAAGTTGAATCTGGTTCTTGTGCTTGACCGCTCAGGTTCTATGAGGACAAACTTTGATCAATATTACTACGACCGCTTTGGAAACAAAAGGGAGGCAATGGGAAAGGTCGTAGATGTGACCAAGATGGAGATCGCCAGCCAAACAATAGTGAACCTTATAGAGCATCTGAAAGATGATGACCGCTTTGGGCTCCTCGTCTTTTCTGATAATGCATTGCTGGTGGAACCCATGATACCTGTGAAAGATAAAAACACAGAAAAGCTCGGTAAGAGAATCATGGAAATCGGGGCATACGGTGGCACCAATATGGAGGCAGGGATCAGGAAAGGGACTGAGCTCTTCTCCAGGGTTCGGGGGAAGGTTCCTGCAGGAAATAAGAAATCGGACCAGGAGCAGTACGCGGACAGGATAATCTTTCTAACTGATGCCATGCCCAATACAGGGGAGACAAAAGAAGAAGAGATGCTGAAAAGCTTCAGGGAGAATGCTGCCAACAGCATATATACAACCTTCATAGGTGTCGGGGTCGATTTCAACACAGAACTGGTAGAAAAAATGACCAGGATCCAGGGGGCTAATTATTACTCCATCCACTCTGCTGAGGAGTTCAGAAAGCGCATGGATGAGGAATTCGATTACATGGTCACGCCTCTGGTGTTCGATTTGCAGCTCTATCTGCATGCCTCAGGTTACAAAATCGAGAAGGTTTATGGATCTCCTGAAGCAGATGAAGCCACGGGGGAAATAATGAAGATCAGTACTCTATTCCCATCGAAGGTCGAGGAGAAAGAAATTAAAGGGGGAGTCGTGCTAATCAAGCTGAAAAAGATATCATCTGAGAGAAGTATGAGGCTAAAGGTTACATATAGGGACAAGGAGAATGCGCAGCATGTAGATGAAACCGAGGTGGAGACCACAGAAGAGGAATCCGAGTTCTATCAGGGACCTGGCGTTCGAAAGGCCATCCTCCTCTCAAGGTATGGCGATCTTCTCAAGAATTGGCTCATTGATGAGATAAAGGGGGCGAAGGGAAGAGAGAATGTTCAGCCAACTGTGACCCTGGAAACTGGCATAGTCGCGCCTGTGAAATTGGGGAAATGGGAACGCCAATCTATTCCCCTGCATGTCACAGATCAATACAAGAATATTTTTGAATTGTTCAGGGCCTACTTTGAGAAAGAGATGGAGGCCTTAGGGGATGAAGCCCTGAAACAGGAGCTGGCAGTTCTGGGGAAGCTCGCTGGAGATTAATTTTAGCATTTTGACAAATACTCACTATTCAAAGCAGTTTTGCTGTAACCTGACACTAACTCAGAGATCTCACCCATTGGCTATTGCCGTTGTCCGTCCCCGTTACCCTCGTGTCAGGTAATTTCGCGTGTACCGCGTTGGGGTTGTCTGTACGGTCATCGATTTGGCGTTGCCGTTCTCCCGCAAGGACCTATCAACACGATTTTCCAGATTTCGTAGGTCTGGAAGCTTATAATTGATTTTTAAGTATATAGGCTTATTGTCCAGCAAATCTGATCTCGCGCTATGCGCTGAAATAGAGTTTGAGTTTTACGCCCTTAACATCTTCATAATGTCGTGTTTTGTAACAACACCTATAACCTTCCCCATTTCCAATACCAGGACGGCGGGATTCTTCTCAAGTATCCTTGAAACCGTATTGGCATCTGTTGTTGGAGAGATCGTAGGAAAAGAGTCACCCATGATGTTTCGGACAAAAAGGTGTGACACTTTCCTGAGGTCGTGGTCTGTCATTGAGCGGACTATCTGATCAGATGATATACTCCCGACAGGAACACCATTGTCGATCACAGGCATCTGTGAAAAACTGTGTTCTTCCATGATCCTGGCAGCTTCCTCGACTGAACGATCTGAACTTGTATGAATAACAGAAGGATGCATAATTTTCCTGACATCGATCTTTTCTTTACGTGCTTCATCAAAAACATTGAATATTTTATGAAGCGTTGAAAGCCTGGGATCAACATCTCCCGATTCTATGCGGGCAATAAGAGGCTGGCTTACTCCTGCACGCGAAGCGAGTAGATGCTGGGTCAGGTTTAGTTCAAGCCTCAATTTCTTTATATCATCTGGAGTTGGAAGAAACATTATATTACTATGGGTAATAAGTGGTATATTAGGATTACTATTGATATCATAATTAGTATCCTACGATTTCAGACTCTAATAATTAATTTAATTCATTCGGGTGGGCGAGAAGATCATCGAAATAGAGCTTCCTGTTGGTTCTGGACATATAGAGGCGAACCCACCAGATAGTTGTCAGTGGCGAGATAATAATTAATGAAATTAAAAAGCTGATATACGGCCATATCATTAAGATTATCGGGATTTGTCCCATTATCTGATCAATTATAATGAAAACCAGTGTTATAACCAAAATAAATACGAATAATAGAAATACCTCACCCTTATTCTTTTTAAAAAATGATAGGCCAGTCGCCAGGCTTTCTAATGGCCCCAGATTATCCGCGACAAGGGCGAATCTGAAAACAGCCAACAAAATGCTTAAGATTATTAAATATAAGATCCATAATAAAAACCCACCTGCAAGTAATGCAAAGGCTCCCATATTTTCTGAAGTTAACATTTTAGAAATATCAATATTCATTGCTCCAGGCACAATGAAAATTATGCCCACAAGTGAAAGTAAGCTGAAAAGTAATTCTGCAAGGAACATATTTACAAGGTTCTTTTTCCCTGAATCCATCATTGCGGACAAGTTGGATTTTCCTGATTCAGTAGCCTGTATTGCCATTCCGATCGCCCCTGAAATAAAATATGCCTGGATAAACAAAACAGATAGGACAATTATCAAACCTATGATAGCGATTTCCATTATATTCTGTCCAATAAGTGGAAGCAGAATGGAAACAACTTCTTCAGGGCTTTTGGTATTCCCAATGTTCGATAAAGATGAACCAAAAATACCTGCAAATCCGAAACTTGCCAAAAGTACCACCAGCAGGATCGAAATAAAAAAATTGAGAATAAAAGGTATGCAGATATTAAGATTTTTTGTATATGTCTCAAAGCCGTTACTGATGATTTTTCCGATATCTTCCACCATATTCATTTATCCTTATCAGTTTTACTCAACTTCTTAGTTAAATATTCCTGACAATACTTTAACTATTTCTCATTCCAGATAAAATGACCCTCCCGGCTATGGCCGGGAATTTAATATCACTTTGGCTCTTCTTTCTTTTCTTCCTTTTCCATTTCTTTATCCATCTTGTAATCGTCATAACCCATCCATGCAACGATCAAACCCACAAAGAGAAGGACAAGGCCAATAGTAGCTTTCAATAGATCAAGAAGGTTCTGCCAATATCCGAGATATCCATATATTGAAGGGCCTGTATACCATATAATGCCAATGATCAAAATTACTATACCTATCAACATCTTAATTATATTATTTACCAGAGACATAATTTCACCCTGTTTACATTGTTTTATCTCATATTAAAGTTTTTTTATGAACTATAACTAAAAAACTATATACCCCAACCAACATCTAAGCATCGTGCAGGGCTCGTGGTCTAGTCGGCTATGATATCGCCTTTACATGGCGGGGATCCGGAGTTCGAATCTCCGCGGGCCCATATTATTTTTATGTGTAAGTAATGGAACAATTATATTATCTTAAAAAAAGATAATCACATCGTTGAGGTGCAGGGGTAGAGGAAGCCCCTGATTTATAATCAAGGGAGGAATCGTACCCCGCCTTCAAATAACTATATATACAGATTGAACATTTATATCAATATGAACAGCATTGCTAAAACACATTGGTACAACGAGAATACCCAATCTCCAATATGTGAATCGGCGGGAAATAGTTTTCAATTTGCTGACATTCCAGTAGATGTAACCTGTAAAAAATATTTAGAATTATTAATGGAAAATCGTGGGTTTGTATTAAAACATACTGGATATTTGATATGAAACAAACGCTTGTGGTTAAACTGGATACAAACAAGGAACAGCATAGTGCTATTCTTGAAACCATGCACAGGTTTAACGAAGCGTGTAATTATATTGCCGATATTGCTTTTGAACTGAAAACCGCAAACAAGAGGGAACTTCAAAAGGTTGTCTATTATGATGTCAGGGATAAATTTAAACTTTCTGCACAGCTTACCATAAGGGCTATTGCTAAGGTTTGTGAATCCTATAAACGGGATAAAACCATCAAACCGACATTCAAGCCTACCGGAGCTATCGTTTATGATCAAAGAATCCTGTCCTTCCGAAAGCTGGAAGCCATATCTATCCTTACCAACAGTGGAAGGCTGGCTGTTCCTATCCGTATGGGAGAATATCAAAAGGTTAGACTGGACAGAATCAGGGGTCAGGCTGACCTTATTCTCAGAAATGGAATATTCTACCTTATGGTTGTGGTTGAAGCCCCCGAAGCCTCCAAAGTTGATGCTGTTGGAACTCTTGGGGTTGATTTGGGAATCGTGTATCTTGCTACTGATAATGACGGGGAAACTTTCAGTGGTAAGCAGGTTGATAAGGTAAGAGAGAAAAACGCAGCTCTGCGAACTGACCTGCAAGAAGCTAACACCCCATCCGCAATGCGGCATCTCAAACGACTTTCCGATAGGGAAGCCCGTTTCCATCGTGACATTAATCATATCATTTCCAGGAAGATCGTGGCTAAAGCCAAAGACACAAGACAGGCGATAGCTCTTGAAGACCTCAAGGGTATTCGCAAGTCTGTAACGGTAAGAAGGACTCAGAGAAGCCGTCTTCATTCCTGGGCGTTCTGTCAGTTGAGAAGTTTCATTGAATATAAGGCCACTATTGCTGGTATTCCTGTTGTTCTTGTGAATCCAAGGGGAACTTCTCATATCTGTCCTGAATGTGGACATAACGAAAGAGCGAATAGACCAAATCGAGATACATTCAGATGTGTTCAGTGTGGTTTCTCTGGCAATGCTGATCATATAGCAGCGATTAATATCGCTGCAAGAGCCGTTGAAGTCAATCAGCGGATAGTAGCATGTAATGAAGTCAAAGCCATAACAGGAATTGAGATGGAGCATAGTTACAAGCCCCCGGTTTCAACCGGTGGTAATTGACTTATGGTCTCACCGAAAAAATGTATTCTCTGTAATAATTCCACTTTTTATCCCATAACATTTACAAAAGATTACAAAAGGCTGGGTAAACGAAGTTATTTCCGCTGCCATGAATGTGATCTAATCTTTGTACCTGATGAATTCCATCTTTCACCCAAAGATGAAGAAGAGCGATATTTGCTTCATAATAATACGCTTTCAAACAAAGGGTATGTGAATATGTTCCTGGAAAAAATAAAACTTATACAGCAATATTGTCCGGGCATAAGTTTGATACTTGATTACGGGTGTGGTGATGAACCTGTCCTGACTGAGTTACTGCAACGAGAGGCATATGATTGTGACGGCTATGACCTTTATTTCCATCCTGAGTTTCCAGTAAGATCATATGACCTGGTCATCTCTACAGAGGTTTTCGAACATTTCAGGGACGTCAGGAATGAGTTGACAAAAATACGTTCACTTCTAAAACAGGGAGGATTTCTTGCGGTAATGACATCACTTCATGATCCAGTAGATTTTGAAAATTGGTGGTACCACAGCGATCCGACACATATTTGTTTTTTCAGCACGAAAACGTTTGATTGGATCTCAAAGCAATTTGGATTTAAGATAATTTATTCTAATCAAAAAAATTTTATAATATTAAAATTAAAATAAATTTATTATAACATCTTTATATATTATAAAGATTCCAAAAAATTAAGACATAAGCTTTACTGGCGCTATAGACTTAAAGTAGATGAGGTGGGTATGTTATTGCTTTCCTCCCCATCTGCTCAGCATTATTATTGCGACAACACATATAATTGTTACAATCACAGCCGTGACAACAAAAAGTCCCCATTGACTCCAGGTTCCGCCTGTAGTAGTTAGAGGGATCCCGCCTGTAGCGAACGCTGAGAGTACAACCTGAGTCCAGACCATACCAATAACTATTCCAAATGCAGTACCCAAAGACGTTCCCATAGTCTTCCTGATTTCACTTTTACTCAACTCAACCATATTCCAACCTCAATTATTAGATGTATATAATTCTATATAAAGTAATTGTTTTCTTCAACATCAACCGCTTCAGTCTGTATTTTTCAAAAAATTAACGAAAATAATTAATTTTTTATTTTTCTCATAACGATCCCTTCCGCCACCTTGGGAAGGAAAAGCGTTGACTTCTGCGGGAAATTCTTTCCTTCTATAAATGCCTTTCTTTCAACGTCTTTTATTGAGAATGGATTTAAAAGAAAAGCAACTTTATATTCCTTTGAGTCCACTTTTGTTATGGCCTGCTCAGGACTTGCGTTAAAAGATACATCCTCTACAGGTTTTCCCTGTATGAAGGGATTGATCAGCCATTCATGAAGAACAATAAGATCCAGGCCAACAATCTCTTTTTTTTCTCTTGAAAGGTCATGCACAGCTTTTTCATCAGCTCTGAGGATTCTGAATTTTTTTCCATCGTACATGCCAAGCTTAATATCAAATTCACTTCTGCGTTTCCTGAGCCGGGAATAGAATTCCTCGTCGTTGGTATCGCTTTCCAAGTCTATTGAAAAATTCTCCCGTATTTTTTGTGCAAGTTCCTGTTCATTGAAATTGCGCACTGCCCTGTGCCATGGTAAAAGTAAAAGAGCCCTGTCCCCTCCTTCCATCATCATCATCATCGTATATTCAATACCGTCCCTTTCCCTCAGGAGATTTGAAGCTGTATACCTGTGGTGCCCGTCAAGTATGAGAAGCTTCAGTCCTTTTGTCAACTTCTTGATCTTCCGGATGAATTTTTCATCGGTTATCTCCCATAAAAAATGACGGCTGCCATTCAGGGTAACATCAACAACAGGAGGCTTACCCGGATCCGGCACAAAATCCGGGCGCTTAAAACCCAGGTATTCCTCGAAAAGGTTGTTCAAATCATGACCTGGCATGCTGTATTCAGCAGCGATCGGTGAAAAATTCATCATACTTCCTTTCATCAACCTGTAGCGTTCATTTGAATTTACTTCAAAAATATTCTCATGCCCCACGATATTTCCCTTCCCGAGTTCTTCAACTTTAACAAGTGATACAAGACCAAAAACAAAATACAGGCTTTTCCTGTCTTTTTCAGGAAGAAGGGGTAGTATCTCAGGGGTAAGAGAATACATAATCCCATAAATATAAAAAGCAGGTGTTTCTCTTTCTACGAGTACCTTTGATCTGGTGAAACGATCGAGTTCTTTTGTTGCATATTCAATAAATTCATCCCTATCCATGTCCTTCCTTCTGGTTGTAACATGGATTATGTTATTTTTCTCATGTGCGAATTTCTGGTAATTTGCAGCATCTATAGTATCATAAACCGGACAGATGAGTTTATCTATCTGCATCCGGGGATTAAGTATTGTTGCTTTAAAAGGCCGAATTTCTACCATTAGTGAGCATCCTTAAAGGTCTTTTTTTCGGTTCTCAAAGGTCAATATAGAACATGAATGTTTCGAGACTGTATTCAATGCCATTTGCGATTAGGTTTTTTTAAGGCTTCACGGTTGCAGCGATCTTACCCTGCCTGAAAATCCTTATTGTACCGCCGCTTTGTGAAATTACCACTCCTATTGAATCAGTCCTCTGGGTTATGGCTGCTACTGAAGAGTGGCGCGTGCCAAGACCTTTTTGCAGTTTTACCATTCCCGTATCTATAGTAATGTAACGGCCTGCAGATTCAACAACTCCATCTCCTGTTATCACAAAGACCCCATCCAGTTGTGCAAATTCTTTGATATTATCGCGTATATCCGGGTCTGTTATCAATTTTTCCTCTCTTTTATACCCCTGGAAAGGATTCATTATAAGCTGCCGGGATTTTGCCATGACGTTTTCCGAATCTCCCAACAGGAAAGCCGTACCAATGGAACGGCCTTCTCTTCCTTCTGTACTTATTTCAAGTGCAATTCTAATTACCGCCTCAAAGACCTTCTCATTTACCCCTGTTCCCTTTAATAACTCTGTTATATCATTTTGTGAGCTTTCATTTACCCGGGGTTTTTTGACTTCAATGGAGCCTAAATTACTTTGAAGCAAAGCTAAGCGGTTCTGATAATAACTTATAAGGCTCCTGATAACACTTATTTCACTAAAGTCATCGGTAATTTCAGCCGCATTCTTGAATCTTGCAATTGCCCTGATATATAATTCCCTGGCCAGCTCAAGATCACCTCTGTCATGTGCGCTTTCAGCCCTTTTTACAATATTTCGTCCATCATCGAGAAGAACGTTTTTGCCCAATTCAGATCACTTTAGTATCCATTCGATAATTTCGAGATGATAAGCGTTCTAATAATATAAGGCTAAAGGTCAAAATGAAAAAATACATTATTTATTATGAAATCAATTTCTGATAATTCTCAAACCCGATCTCAAAACCTGCCAATTAGTGATAAACTTTGCCAGATGTGGTAATATTTGAATTGGTGTGATGGCAGCTTCTGCTTTTACATCCCATTCCATGACCGGCCTTGTGAAGTCAGGATTCCAATTGATTGTATAGACTGTACAGGGCGCCCGCAAAGGAAAGAAGATCGAATGCAGGAATCCTGTTATAATGCCAGTATAGGCAGGGTCTTCCAACCCAAATGTGATATCGATATTAAGATATTTTATTCTGAAGGAATAAATTAAATCTTTAAAAAGTCGTAATAGTGGTCCTGAAAGATGAAAGATATCCTTTAAATGCCTTGATTTCTTTACTTTCGTCGATTTTTCTGTTTCTTTAGGCTCAGGGATTTTTTCTTTATTTATCAATCCACCTCCAGCTACCCGTCTTCCCAAAACAAGAATTTCTGTTTTCTTATCTTTTAATGTATATCTGAACAGGAACATTATCCAGCCAATGCTCAAAAATCCATCTATTTTTCCTCCTGCCCTTGCTGAATTGACACTGATATTCATCGGGGATAGCAGCATCGCCACTGCAATAACAGAAAGAATAATTATTATTGCACCGATCATCAAACACTTTTTAGGTTATGCTTTCCTGTGATTCTTAATCGTTGCACTCTTCTTTCATTGATTTACATTTTTCCATTATCTGTGGGATTATTTCAGATACCCGTTCGATCACACCTTTCTCTTTGATAGCGAATAATTGTACTTCTTCCTTTGATACTACAAGAAAAGCAATCGGCTGGACACAGGCTCCTGCGCCTCCTCCACTTCCTGAACCCTGGTCGCCTGATTTCCCTTTCCCTTCGCCAACACCGCTCCCAAATCCGAAACTTACTTTAGTAATGGGTATGATTGTGCGGCCTTCTATTATTATATGCTCACCGATAACGGTCTTTGTGGAAATCATATTGGCGATTTTTTCAGTTAAGACTTTAAGTGTTTCATCTAAATTCATCTGGTACACTCTCCAATTTATTAATTTTCTTTGTTTCTACTTAAAGCTAACCGGATAGGAGGCTTAAGGCTTGCTTTGCAATCCACAGACTTGCTATCGAATGTTTCATTCAAGTTCAAACTTGATAGTACACTCGCCCACTATCCCGGGCTTATCAACGCCTCTGGTGATAACGTTCCTTCCGATCTTCTTAACAGCCGCATATTTTGCTGCCTGGACTATAGGACATGCTGTTGCCATGCCTTCTCTCCTGAGGATCTCATTACCGTGACAAATTGCACATCCTTTGATATCAAGAGTATAATTATTTTCATCGCAGTTGACTTTCACATGTTTTGCGAATTCCAGATCCTTCTTGAGATAATCCTCAAAACTCTTTGCAAATTCATCGTTGCTTTTCAGGTCTCCTGCTTTATCTGCCCAGTTATCGGCAAATATTGAACCCACTTTTGCATTTACTTTTTTGGCATCCTCGCCAAGTGCTTTTATCACAGTGCTGTGATATTGTTTAAAGAAATTCAGACTTGTTGTCATGTTACCTCCGATTTTATGACTGTTTTGACAAAACTATACATAACCATAATCCGATATAAAGATTATGGTATTTCGGTAACCCGGTATTTTCAGGATCAAAAGTGTGACACCTTTTTCACACCTTTAGTTAATATATTGTTCATTCAAAGTGTTGTTTAAAATATCAGGCTTAATTGAATACATTTGATCATGCGATTCGATATGAATAATCCGGGAATTAACATAAAAGGGGCTTTGAAACACCTCCTGAAGTTAATATTGATAATAGTAACAGTTTTGTCCACTGGATATCTAATTGAAAATAGCCAATATATCCATGGGATTTTCAGTCCTTTTGATCTTTTAATCGAGTTCTTTTTTGTTTTTGTATCCTTATCCATTTTTGCTATGACATGGTTTGCATACAGCCAGAACCAGAATGATCATACGCTTTTCATGGGAGCCACTTTTTTAATAATAGGGATTTTTGAACTATTTCATATACTTTCTTACCCTTTCATACCTGATTTTTTTACCCCGAACTCAATCCAGAAAGCAAGGATTTTCAGTGATGTTGTCCAGGTAATTATCGCACCATTATTCCTGATAAGCGCATACCTGTTCAAGGATACTCTCAGGTTGCTCAACAGGAATATTCTTCTTATTTCGGCAGTTATCTTATCAATATTGCCATTTATAACAATGTATTATCTAAGGTTCCTGTTAAATGAATATCCGAAAATATATTCTTCCGAAGGCGGACCATCTGAATTAAGGGTATCATTGATCCTGTCAAGCATATTAATAACATTATATGCAAGTTACCTGTATGCAAAAAGACTTCAACTAAATAAAGATAAGGATATTATCAATCTCATTTATGGGTTTAATATCATAGTATTTAGCTACCTTATAATGAATATATTAGAATTTCCAGGGATCTTATTAAAAGGCGCAGGTTTCTATTTTGCATATCTTGCACTTCATCAATCGTATATAGAATTACCATATAAAAAATTAATGATAGCTGAAGAATCATTAAAAGTATCAAAGGAAGAAGCTGAGCGTGCAAACCAGATAAAATCCGAATTCCTGTCAACGATGAGCCATGAACTTCGCACACCTTTGAATTCCATAATTGGCTTTTCTGACTTGCTGAAACAAAAAATAACGGGGGATCTAAATGAGAAACAGGAACATTATATTGATAATATAGTCAAGAGCAGTAAACACCTTCTTGACCTGATCAACGATATTCTTGACCTGAGCAAGATAGAAGCGGGAAAAATAAATTTGAATGTTGAAAAAATTTCTTTATCCCCAATAATAAATGATACTACAGAACTTATAAAAGCTACAGCCGCAAAACATAATATTGCCTTGAAGAAAGAATTTGATCCCCGGATCGAATTCATTGAAGCTGATAAACAGAATTTTAAACAGATACTTTTCAACCTGCTAAGCAATGCAGTCAAATTCAGCAAGGCTGAAGGCGGGACTATAGTCATAACTACAAGGAAATATGGTGAAATGGTGCAAATTTCAGTATCAGACAGTGGTATTGGCATCAGGAAAGAAGATCTGGACAAACTCTTCAATAAGTTCCAGCAGATCGATTCCGGCACTTCCAGGAAATATGGTGGTACAGGCCTTGGTCTTGCTATTTCAAAGCAACTTGTGGAATTACACGGAGGCAGGATATGGGCCGAGAGTAAATACGGGCAGGGGAGTACTTTTATTTTTCAATTACCGCTAACAGTAAAAAAGAAGGTTGGGAATTAAATGGCACAAATGGCACAAATGAAAGTACTCATTGTAGAAGATAATCCTCTAAATATGGAACTTGTGATTGAGATTCTCAAATCATCAGGATTTTTCGTATCAGGGGCAATTAATGGGGAAGAAGCGATAAAAATGATTGAAAATGAATATGAACACTATGATTTGATCCTGATGGATATAGAGCTCCCCGGGATGGATGGCATATCTGCCATAAAGATCATAAAAAGCAAGCCCGGATATAATAATGTACCAAATATTGCTTTGACTGCTTTTGCTATGAAAGGGGACCGGGAAAAATTCCTGGCAGCAGGGTTTGATGATTATATAGCAAAACCAATTGATGTACCAGGTTTCATTAAAAAAATGCAGAAATATAAACAATCCTGATATGGAATTATATGTGATTTTTTAGGAGGTATTAAATGGTAAATCAAGATAATAGGGCAAAAGTCCTTGTGGTTGATGATGAACCTGCAAATGTAGAGCTTATTTTTGGCTATCTTGAAAATCATTATGACCTGATACCGGCATACAGCGGAAAAGAAGCTCTGGAAAAAGTGATCTCTGATAAACCTGATATTATCCTCCTGGATATTAAGATGCCCCGGATCAATGGATATGAAGTTTGTGAAAAAATAAAACAACAGGATTCTACAAGGTTCATTCCAGTAATAATGGTCACGGCATTGTCTGAAGTGGAAGATAAGATCAAGGCTATAGAAACCGGAGCCGACGACTTTCTTTCTAAACCGGTTAACGTGCTGGAGCTCCGTACCCGCGTAAAATCACTTCTGAAGATAAAGAATTATCATGATGAACTTATCAGGGCCAAGGAACAAATTGAGGCCCAAAATGATTTCAAAACTATTATGACAGACACACTTCCTCTTATTCTCCGGAGTATTCCCCCTGGAAAAATGACTGAAGTAATGACCCTTATGAGTGAACAGGTAGAAGATATTATCTGGGAAAAATATATTCATGAGATCCCCACAGAGAGCATACAAACAGCAAATATCACTTGCAGTATTTTGAATAAAATGGGCGGGAACTTTTCAGTAAAAGAAGTAAGTGAAAAAGGATACATCATAATAAATGATAAATGTCCATGGGGAGAAAATGGATTAAATCCGGTACTTTGCATGATGACAAAAGCGATCTTTGCCAGGATCGGTGTTCATATATATAAAGATATAAATGTAGATATTAAAAAAACCATAGCTGGAGGCGATGATTGTTGCCTGGTAGAATTATTTATGAGAGCCTGACCTGCAATTCAGGGATTGAATTTATTAACAATTAAAACATAATATAAATATAACATGATCATGGAACGAATACATACTGGAATTACAGGGCTTGATGAAATGATAGGGGGAGGATATCCTAAAGGCCGCACTATGTTAATTCTCGGGATGACAGGGTCTGGCAAAACCATACTGGGCTTGAGTTTTATTCATAAAGCCTGCACAGAAGGGCGAAAATCCCTTATAATCGCTAGCGAGGAATTGCCAGGAGATATTATTGCCCAGTCAGAATCGGTTGGTATGGATCTTGAGGAATTCAACAAAAATGGTTTACTGGCAATAGATAAAGTCTATGAAGAACGAACAGTGTATGCTAAGGAATTATTAGCTTACGAAATAACAGATACGGATAAACTGCAATCCAATATTATCGGGTTATTGGAAAGAATACCCAAAGATGTCGAGAGTGTTTTGATTGACAACATAGGTGTTTTTACACTTAATATGTCTGCAAATGAATTCAGGGCACAGATCGACTCATTGGTTGCGGGATTAATGAAAAGAAATATAACAGCCTTACTGATAATGGACCTGTCAGCGGACAACCGCACAGAAAGCATTGCTTCATATTCTGTTTATGGGGTTCTGCGGACTTCAATCAAGGATAATCCCTTTACAGGAGCAAGAGAACGCCTGTTCGAAATCCTGAAGATACGGAATACCAAAATCTCCTTAGCCCCCATCAGATTTGAAATTACTTCCAAAGGTATAGAATTTTTACAGAAATGAACTGGTAAGATCAATGACAAATAAATTATTACCTACAGGGCTTCCAACTCTCGATAAAGAACTGGACGGCGGCTTGCTTGCGGGTTCTTTAGTATATCTTACGGCCGATTCTATGACTATGGGAGAGATTTTCTTATACCAGTTCATCCAGCAAAGACCAAGCTTTTATGTAAATACCGAACGTAAACCTGAATATATATTAAATGATTTAAAACAATTCGGGTTTGATGTATCCGGTATAAAATTCATAGATATACATGAGAAATATCACGAAAATGTAAGCAAATTGCTGGACAGGGGAGAACTCAGGGATTACAGGATCATGGATTTTTTTATTAAACAGCTTGAAATTATCGAAGCTAAGGAAATAAATCTTATTGTTGATACTATAACATTTTTTCAGCATCTTGAAATAAAAAGGAACAAAACCAGGGAAATTATAGATAAACTTTATGATACTGTGAAACGAACAGAAGGGCTCGGATTCCTTTATGGGATCAAAAATGAGAAACGTTCTTTTATTGAAAATGAAGTAATAAATATCTGCGATGCGGTATTTGATATTTCACTTATTAAAAAAGCAGATAAAACAACTACTGAATTGACAATACCAAAAGCAAGAAACCGCCCGATACATGGAAATGTGCTTAAGTTCAAAATAGAGGGCGGAATTATAATGGATACCTCAAGAGAGATAGCATGAATAGACTGAAAAACAGGTATCAGACCTTCCTCAGCACCCCGATCTTTGGCTCGTAGCATCTTCCTTCATCCATAAGCTCTTTTAAGCATAATTCCACACTTTCTGCATTTATCCCTGCTTTCCCGGCAGTTTCAATGACTTTTAAAAAGGACGTGCCTTTCCCGGTATCAAGTTCATCGATTATGGTTGCAAGTATCTCTTTTGGCTTCAATCCAGGTGGTTCTTCTCTGGTATCGGATCTGGCAGGAATTTGTATATCTTCAATCGTTTCATTAATAGTTTCATTAATAGTTTCATTAATAGCTTCATTATTTTCTTCAATACCCATTTCCTCTAAATTTTGTTCATGGGTTTTGAATTCATCTATATTTTTGGGGACATCCTGTTCTTTTGTTAATTCCGGTTTTTGGGGCGGCTTTATGATCCCGCTATCAGATGCAACCGTATCAACTGCATGAATAAGCATTTTTTTAAGTTCCAGTATGGTTTTATCCAGGTTTTTATAATGCTTGATTGCAAGTATCACACCATTGAGAAGTGCGATGTTTGTCACTTTCTTAGAAAGAAATTCCTGCAATTCATTTCCCGAAAATCCCGACTTTAAAGCGTCTTCGATAATGTTGATGCGCTCCAGTGTTCTTTCTGCTGTTTCCAGCACCCACCTGTCCCTTTGCTTTTCATCAGAAGCATTTATTTCTTCAGGCCGCACAGATAAATAAACGGTGCCGTCTTCAGGTTCATATTTCCTGGCTTTGCCTACAAGTGCAACATAAGCGGGAACATGCAGGTCAGAAAAAAATATGGCGGCTTCTGGCTGGTACTGGCTGGCATATACAGTAAATACCCCTGTGGGATCGGCTATGCGCGCGCGCCAGAGATTATTATCCTTGCCGATATTTTCAACCTCAGTGACAACCCCGACAATAAAGAGCCGGTTGCATCTAACACCAGTCGGCGTAATTATATAATTTGGAGCCCGTTCATCGCCTTCACTGACATACAGGTTTGACATGTTGAATTCATGTGCGAAAATGCGCCACGCTATTTCCCTGTCCATTATTTTTTCTGTTTTTTCCATTTTAACCTGTGATCCTCCCGATGAGCTTTTGTGCTTGTTCCTGTATCGTTTGCGCAGGTTCCCAGGCATCGCTTGCTACGAGTGTGATCCCGAACTCACCTTTAGACATATTTCCTCTTGCAGCGAACCTTCTCCCCAGAATTTTCCTTTTAATATCATCTTCCACTGCTCTCTGGGACATATTTATTCTTGCGATCTTTTGAGCTTCTTCGATGTTAAGTCCGCATATCTTCTGGGTAAGCCTTGAATCAAGAACCAGCGTGAGTGCACCGGTTCCATCATCAATTATGGCTTTGATACGCATATCGCTCTTCTCATGGACTTTTTCGTGTACCCTGCACATGCCTTTCTGTATCACACGCGAACATTCGGAGCATCTGGCTATCAATCCCGAACCAGGCCTGATGGAAAGTATATTACCTTCGATCATTATATCATAAGCCCCGTCTTTCATGATCAAGTCCCCGATCTTTAATCCTTCTTTTTCCATGTATTCAATCTTATTTCCAAGCTTTGTTACAATGGTTGATTCATTGATGTTCAAGGTGGGAACACCCCGGAATGACCTTACATAAGCGTTTTTTACATCAATTGAATTGCCCACTTCAAGCGCCGGTGACAATACCCAGGCTGTGACCGGGAGTTTTGTATCCTCATCTGCCGCAATTGCGCCAAGTATCTTTTTTGAGCCATCCTTTGTATTGATTTCATGGATATCAATATTGAGGATAATGAATTGTGTATGAACATTTATATCCCCATCCCTCAGCTCTGCAAGTTTTTTAAGCTTGCAGTCCTCCATAACCTGGATTTTAGTGGTAAGCTTTGTGACTTTCGATCTGGGGCCAAAATTTATCTCAGGCCGTTCCTGCCAGTTCCTGACATAAGCCTGTGTGACTGAGATCACATCACCCGGATTGAGGTTAAAATCAGACCAGGCTGTGAAACTTCGTGATGATGTCTCATCGCAGATAACCCCGGAAAAAAGGATTTTTTCAGAATTTTTAATAGTGACAGTCTTCCTGGTTATTTCAACGACCTGTCCGGTTATCTCGATATTGTGTTCTCCTATCTGGATATCTTTTAGTTTTCTGACAGTACTTTTTTCAGATCCTCCGTATTTTTTTATCAGGCTTCGTTTTGCTTCATTTAATGGTACCCTGTATTCGAGCAGTTTTTTTAAATCCGCAATTATATTACTGTCTTCTATTTCGTTATCAAGCGCCCTTTTTATTTCTTCAACATGAGGCGCAAATTCAATCTGCATAAAGACTCCTTCCAATTAATGGGATACGGGTTATAGGATAATATAAGATAAAAAACCATCGCAGAACAATTTATCACCATTTATCACCATCCAGCTATTTGAGGATGAATTATGGAGTCTGTATATTTCTATGAAGAGGATGTCAGTAAAGATGTTTCAAAAATATTAGAGGATGATTTTTTTAAGCGCCTGGGGTACACGGTAAGGGAATGCAGCCTTCTGGGTTCCGAGCGCAAGGGATATTTTCTGTATATAAAGGCAAATTCAGAAGATATCGACCGTGCAGAAAAGAAATTTGAGGGAATCGGACTTAAAAAACTCATTGGAGAAGAGCTAAAAATAGTCACAGCCGCTTTCATAGCTGAGGAAGAGAATGCCGCCAGTGGGATGGGAATGATTTTCGGTTAAGCTTGCAGTTAAGATATATTTATATAGAAAGATAACATAAAAAGCATAATCGGAGGTACGATATGAGGCTGAGTAAACAAAGTTTAGTTCTGGCGACAATAGTCCCCTTAATATTTGGAATAGTAATACTGTGGAATTTCAAGAGTGCCATTGATATATTAGCACCATTGGGTCAATCCACAGCAAAAATCTATGATCAACTTATTTATATAGGTATTTTTGCATTCCTTGCACTTGCAGTGTACTGGAGCGTAATGGTTTACCTGATATATCTGTTACAGGAAAACCTGTCAACCCTTGATTCAAATCTTGATAAGGCTGCAGATATCGGAGCAAAGCACCTTTCAGATTCAAAGAACCTGTTGAACCAGGTTATAAATATCTTGAAGAGATACGAAACAAGTCAGTAATATGCGCAAAGCATATTACTGATTTATTTTCTCATTTTTTAACAAATAAAAAAGTATAAACACATTTCTCTATCTTGCGGCTGAATTTTATTCTGGAAATGTTTATCTGTGATAAAGCATACACGATATCATCACGATTAAACATTTGGAAATAATACGGTAAAATATATGTTAAGTGGTGTATAATGGTAGAAACAAGATTCTTAGAACTCGTGAATGCAACACTCGGATTGTCAATTCTTTTGATCACGTTTGTTCTGCTAAGAGATTTCAGGAGGCAGTTGCAAAGTAGAGATAATAAATTCAGGATACCTCTTATATTGCTGTCCACAGGCATAATGGTCTTTTCGGTCAGGGAATTTATCAAATACGGATTGACGCAAGGACGTGAAACGGTTCTTGACGAATTACTTGAAACCCTATACCTGTTGTTAACCCTGGGAGCTTTCTTTTACCTCCTGAGGATAAAGGAATTACCCTCAGACAAGATCATACCTAAATAGGCTTAGTGAACGCCTTCATTAGTTTGTCAAGCGTTGTAATTTCTTCTTTTGAAAGGGATATCCTGGCGTCGATGTTTTTGAACTCCGGGATCCCTTTTCCCCGGGTTTCATCTGACACAAGCGAGTTTGACCATGGGCTGTTAACCATGAAAGCCAATCCGCCAGGCTCATCTCTTTTAGATTCCTTTGCTTGAACCACAATGCTTGCAAAATTATTGGATATTTTTACCCTGTCCCCGGACTTTATACCCATTTTTTGCATATCGGTCTTACTCATAGATATTGCAGCAGAAAGCTTTTTGTATTCCTCCCCAAACCTGTCGCTCTCAAGCGCTTCAGCGTGGAAGATATCGCGATATGTGATGATCTTGATATCATATTCCGGGCTTTTAAGGAATTTTCCAAAATCCATATCCATATAAATTAAACCGCCTCCATCAATCGTTTCATGATCTCTTCATCAGTCAAATATTCACTTTCGATGATCTTTGATAATCCAATTACTTTTCCATCCATCCTTACCGCTGTCCCTGCCGATTCCAGTCCTGATGTAGCGCAGGGGATTGTTACTGCGGCAATTTTTGATGTCATGGTTACGCAGGGATCGATACAGATCACCGGTATTGATGCAAGTCGTGACAGTACAGGGCCGGGAAGACTTGAAACAGGATCAGAACCCACAACAACGATTGCATCCGCTGTTTTTTCATTAAGTGACTCCATAATTGAATATTTGATATCGTGAACCGCTTTTCCATTAAACTTTACTTTATTGACAAAACCTGTCTCTTTGAACATAGTTTCATTAAAGCCACGCATATTATAATGGCCAACCATAGGCATTATATTAAAATTAGGCAGTTTTTGTGTAAGTGCGGTCAATACGTCAAAATCATCTTTTATTGAATATGTAAGTCCGATACCCACAAAAATCGCCCCGAATCCGGCTTTTTTCAAAATGCCTGCAAGCTCAAGCATTTTTTTCGTGTCATACGCAGGTACTTTTCCGGATAGCGCTTCGATCAATGCCAGAATAAATTCCCGGTCTCCTTTTGGGGATATCCTGTAAAAATGTCCTTTGCAGATCTTTGCAGTATTTGATTCCCTTACATCTATGGCTATTGCTATCCTGTCTTCCTCATATCCGCGCTGTCGTAATTCTCCCCGCGGGAAATATGAGAACCTCGAAAGATGGCGGGGCTGTGAGTCCTGGGCATCAGATCCCCAGTAAACAAGTACATCGGCTTTGTTCCTTATATCATCAAGCGAGCATGTCCTGAACTTTTGCGCAAGCACCCTTTCGATAAGAATTCCCTGGCAAAATGAGGAGGTATCATCCAAAATTCCATTTATTTTTTTGGCAAATTGAATTCCTTTTACCTGGGCTTCACATGTTGAGTTATCCAATCCAAAAAGCATAGGCGCTTTTGAATTACGGATGATTTGCGCGGCTTTCTTTATGGAACTTTCAATATCGGTGGGTTTTTGATCTATGGAAGGAACAAGCCTGTTTGAACAACCTTTCATTCTTGCTGCGCCGCGCCTGCATGCGTTCTTTATCTCTTTTATCCTGTTATTCTCGACAATTGCTTCAATGTCATCACATAACAGCGCGCATCCTGTGCATGTAACCATATAAACCTCCTATACAAACTTATACAAACTCTATTGCGCCTGTTGGGCACGGGTCTATGCATGCATAACACAAAACCTTATTTTTCCCAAAGCGTCGGCATTCTTTGATATTTGAAGCCAGTACTTTTCCATCAACTACTTTGAAGATCACCTTATTATTTGTAGGAGCACAGCCCATACCTGCGCCATGCGGATCATTTGCTACGTCTACAGGGCATGCCACAACACAATTTCCACAACCTGTACATAATTCAGAATGCACAATCATTCCTGTTTCCTCAGCTCCGGCAGCTGGTAAAAGAAGTGATTCAAGTTTCTCTTTTTGCTTTTTGAAATTTGCTTCAAGAAGAGGTGTACATTCTGCCACGTTCTTTTTTCTTCCTAACATTGCAACCGCAAACGCCATGCAGGTGGATTCCCCGCATTTCTTGCAGTTGGTTCTGGGTAAGAGCTGGTATAGCTCCATAACTGTAACCATGACTGGTGAATTGATTCTAATAAGGGATATAATTTATGGAAATATTGTTTGTTATTCAAACGTGCTAAGTTTATCAATATCAGGTTTGGTTAGCCTGAATTCAGTGCTCCATCCTCCAGTAAGATCATTCGCCTGCGAAGGGTCATCAGCAATATAAATCCGGGTAGTATAAAAATCACTGGTCGTGCCGTACCAATTACCGCCGAAATAAACATCCTTTTCAAATATTACAACCCGGGGTACCGTGGATTCTATGAAATAATAGTCGACGCCCTTTACTGTCCAATTCAGGTACCTGTCGGTATCTCCTGCATCCTTGACACGGACCGCCAGCCATGCATGTTCCCTGTTTGGCGCAACGATTATTTTCGATGGGATCCTGTATTTTGTCCTTATATAGTCCCACATGAATGTGGTCATCCTTGAGCAGTCAAATTCGTTTGTTTCATAAAGCTTATCCCAGCCCTTTTCATTAAAATCCTTAAGATCACGTGAAATGTTATCTATCAGGAGATTTTCAGATATTCCAGGAGTTGGAGTGAGTGTGGGAGTCTGGATTTTGTCGTATTGAGGCTTATAAATAGTACTGGCAGGTTGCTCTTTATCCCCGGAAGGATCATTTACATTTACGGGTCTGCCGATACAACCTGAAAGCATGATTATTGCCAGTATTACACCAGTAATAACGATAGTATTTTTCATCCCTGCTTCACTAATGTTTTAGAATACCTTGTAGGTCTGTACCCTTTCAAGAAGCATACCTTCAACTATTATCGGATAATCCTTTTCTGCGCTTTTTAATGCATTTGTCAATTTCCAGCTCTTATCCGCAAAAATCGTTATCAGTGGCTCACCTTTCTTGACCATTTCACCCTTTTTCCTGTGTATCCAGACACCTGCACCATTATCAGCCGGAGCCCCTGCGATCCTTGCCAGCTCTACTATGCGCTTGTTATCGAACTCAATGACATAACCATCAGCCGGGGATTTAAGTTCTCCTCTGTGCTCCCCGGGTTTAATATCAGTATGAACGATATTCGGATTTCCGCCCTGGACTTCAATGATCTGTTTGAGTTTTTCAAATGCTTTCCCCGAGCGCAGCGTCTCCATGGCCATCTCCTTCCCCCGGCCTCTTGTCGCCACACCCCCCATTTCAAGAAGAATGCCAGCAAGCCCGGTACTCTTTTCAATAAGGCTGTTCGGACCCTGCATAGTTTCCAATACTTTCAAAGCTTCTCTTACTTCAATTGCCGGACCAATGGTTCTTCCAACCGGCGATGCACCGTATGTCATGGCACATTCCACGTTCATTCCCAGACGCTCCCCAAGATCGATCAGATCCCGTGCAAGTTTTTTTCCTTCTTCCATCGAGTGAATTTTTGTTCCGCTGCCAACAGGGATATCGATAACGACGCAATCCGCACCGACTGCACCTTTTTTAGCCATTATTGAAGCAAGAAGCTGGGAGCGCGGGTCTATTGAGAGGGGATATTCGGCGCGTATGAGCTTATCATCAGCCGGAGCTATATTTGTAGCTCCTCCCCATACAATCACACCTCCAACTTTCTCAGTCATGGTCTTTATCTCATCTGCTGTAAATTCCACGGGCGCAAGTACTTCCATCAGATCAGCCGTTCCTGCAGCGCCTGTTATCGCTCGTGAGCTGGTCTTGGGTATGAGCAGACCGTTTGCTGCAATAATCGGGACCACAAGCAGGGTTATCTTATTACCCGGAACTCCACCTATACTGTGTTTATCCATGATGGGGTGAGTATCAAATTCAATTTTTTCCCCAGTATCTATCATAGCCCTTGTCATCCATTCAATTTCATCATTAGTCATCCCGTGTATATAGGAACTTGTAACAAATGCAGACAGTTCTATCTCTGTAAGATTCTCCCTGACAATGTCCTGGATTATCTGGTGGACTTCTTCCTGCGTCAACTTCTGGTGGTCCATCATTTTCCTTATGAAACCTACTGAATTCGGTCTTGATGCGGGGACAAGATCAATCGTAAGAGGACATACTTTTCCGAGTTTTTCACAGCATTCCTGGTACACTCCCACAGTACCTTTCGGGATCATGTCGCCTGTTTCAACTATGGCAGTCAGATAACCGTGATTTTTTAACTGGACACGGTCACCGCCCCTGACACCCAGCTCTTTTGCATCCTGTGAATTGATGACCACTTTATACTTACCTGCTTTGATCTGAAGTTGTTGAACTTTAAGTTCCATATTATAGTACCTTCATAATTTTATTGTATTGATTAGTACTTACTATACTTTAGCATTATCGTTGATTGATCTGATGAATAAAGCTTTATTGAACATTCCTGGACTTCTACGGATTAAAAAGTACTTTAAAATTCTATTTATACTGTAAAAATGCTTATATTATAACACGTTAATTTAAATATAAGCAAAAAGATATCGAGGTACAAAAATGAATACTCTAAGAATATCGGTGACAGGAATAATCTTGATCGCATTTGCCATGAATATGATTGGCACTGCCCAGGATGACAAAATGTCACCGGATGAGCTTGTTGATGATATAGAGGAATATAATGGCTCAATGGGCCCAGATAATATATTTTATGGATTGAAACTTGCATTTGAGAGACTGGATGAAAGCTTCACATTTAATGAAACTGAAAAGCTTGATAAAAAAGTGTATCATTCAAAGCTTCGGATATCTGAGGCCAAGACCGAATTGAAAAAGGAGAACAATAAAGGCGCAAACAAGGCTTTTGAAAATTATAAAGAGAAGATAAATGAGACAGAAATATCTGTTTCAGGGATCATGGGAAATGATTCAGGAATTATCAATGCCCAGAAAATGATTGAAAAACACCAGTATGTGCTGGAGAGACTTCTTGAATCACATCCGAATAATACCGGATTAAAGAGTGCCTATAATAATAGTGTTGAACTTGAAGATAAATTTGAGGAAAAGACCCGGAGGAAACTTGAGCGTTTTCAGACGGAAGAAGGAAAACACTATCTAAGAGAAGGGAATCTGACAAAAGCGGACATCGTTGATGTTCTGGAAATAAAGACCATTGAGGATGAGGAAGATACAAATCAAGAAGAAATGAAAAAGAAAGTCGAAGAAAACAATACTGGATACGAAGAAAAGTCCGTAGAAAATATAGATAATAAATCAGAGGATCATGATGCAAGACAAGAACAAAGTGATAAGAGAGATGACTGAAACGATGTCCTGGGACAGTATCATAAAGAGGAAAGAAAATATAGGTTTTTGTCTATCTTTTCCTTGACAGATTAACAGTAAGAAGATTATTATTGGAAAAACAATATCAGTTCAATATCTGGAAATCTTATGTCATTGAAGGTCCTGTATATTGTAATTTTGTGTCTCATTTCTATTTCAATAGTTAGCGCTGCACCTGATAATTATAAAGTGACATATACGATAAATATCAAAGAAAATGGATCTGCTATATGGAACGTAGAATATCGCACCCTCCTTTCTACTAAAGAAGACTTTGATTCCTTTGAGAATTATTCTGCACAAATAAAATCTAAGTATCTTGTTGAGTTCAGGGAATTAATGCAAAGATCTGCCCAGGAAGCAGCCGTGGCGACAGCAAGGACTATGGTTGCCAGGGATTTTAATGGTGAAGCGATAATACAATCCACTCCCACGGGCAAGTATGGTGTGGTTCATTATACTTTTACCTGGACGAACTTTGCGAAGACAGGACAAAATATCAATGTGGGAGATGTATTCGTTGGAGGACTGTACCTTTCAAATGATAATACCCTTATAATCCGATATCCACAAGATTATACAGTGGAACAGGTCATACCAGGGCCGGACCAGAACAGGGATGGAATGATATGGTATGGTCTTCGTTCCTTCAGTGCTGGAGAACCACAGATAATCCTTGCAAAGCCATCATTCACATCGACAATAGTAGTTATACTGGTCATAATTGGACTTTTTATAGCTGGCGGCTTGTTGTTTGTAAAGCGTAAAAAAGAAGCAGAAGAAAAGATATCTCCGGAAATACATGAAACTAACATTCCGATCCCCGAAATTGAAATGCTGGATGTGGAAGACAGGATAATGAAAATACTTAAAGAAAGCGGGGGGACACTTTATCAATCCGAGATAGGAAGACAGCTCAATCTTCCTAAATCAACTGTCAGTTCAGCATTGAATGAATTGCATGGTAAGAATATTATCCAGAAGATCAGGAAAGGACGTGAGAACCTGATCCGGGTAATATGACTTTGGAGTATGAAGATAGTGTTTAGTATCTATCATTTTTCATATATATTAATCCGACAATACCAAGAGCTGAAAATATTGCAAACATTATTGTTTCAAACCAGCCTTCCCCATACTTCCATCCGGATTGATTATGAAGTGCATTAATATCAATTATCCCACCATACCATTTGATTGCACAGAAAAAGATTATAGTTATCCCTATCGTTGATGCAAGTAAGAGTATATACACAATTTGACAAAATACTAATTTATTCATGCCGGATTATTATCTTATCTTCTGAAATTCCCAACTCCAATTTCAACATTTGGATATACTCAAGCATATACTTTTCTGTGGGTTTTACTCGCATCTATTTAGGTATATCTGCCAGCGTATGCATTGATACTCATTAGAACACATTGTTCTGGTTATAATATTTTTGACTTGTGGGTTAATTGTTCGTGGTTTATGACTCATCCAGATCAAACTCAAAACAAATCTATTTATTAATGTATCAACAATAAGGATTTATATTTAATAGACTCAAATAGAGGAATAGAGGATTGGATGGATATGAATGGAGGAGTGAATGGATATAAAAGTAAAAATCAGTTTAAAATGTAATTTGTTGAGATATATAAATAAGAATAAAAAATTATATATGAGTTATCAATGAGCTATTATATTGAAGAATTGAATGATGTAAATTCAGCTGACTGGAAAAGATTATGTGAAGAAAGAGAAGACGGAAGTTTTTTCCACACCCTGCAATGGAAACAGATCTTAGAGCAATCGTATGGTTTCAAAACACATTGTTTTCTTTTATATAGAAATGACGAACCGGTTGCCCTTTGTCCGTTCTATGAAGGTACTATTAGTAGAATTCGGGGCTTGATATCGCTGCCCAACTCAGATTATAATCATATAATAATAACTGATGAAAATGATCCTTTAATAGCATATCACATATTGGAAAAATGTAAAGAGATTGCCAAAGAAAATAAGTTATTTTTTATCCTTATAACTACTTTAAGTGAATTAACAAAGGAGCATTTTAGTAAATATAACCCTCTTCCATATCCAATAGGCGGGGATATGACTCTTGATTTAGAAGAGTGCAGCCCGGACAAGATCTGGAAAGAAAAGTTGTCCAAGACACACAGGAAATATATAAAAAGATTCGATAATGATGGATTTATAATTAAGGAAATAAATTCAATGGAAGATATCAAAAAATTCTATAAGTATTATAAGAAAAATATCGAATTCAAAAAAGCCAACCCTTACGTATTTTCTCATTTTGAAGATTTATTAAATATATACTCATCAGAAGAAATGAAACTTACCCTTTTATACAAAGATGAACTCGTTGCAGGAGGACAATTAGCTTTTTTATATGATTCCAGAAAGACAATGTATTTAAGATATTTATCGCTTAATAGAGATTTACCAGCCAGATATCATCCAACATTGTATTTATATTGGGATTGTATAAAAAGAGCGTCAGAAATGGGATATAACAAAGTATGTTTTGGGAGGACACCTCCTTATCCGAATGATGTTCATTACAAAGTCAAAGATAGATTTGGATGTCATTACGAAAACGAATTCTCTCTTATCTTTTCCAGTTCATATTTATTTAAAATTTCATATAATATATATTATAATATTTACAATTATATGCAAAAGTATGTTCATAATAAATCTATGGATGAATAGAGAGAATTTCCAGCATTTTTCTCAGTTCGTCCACCCTTAACTGTCCCGGAGCTACTGGAATATCAACATATCCGTATGTCATCACAGAACCGTATAGAGGCGCCATGACACGGGAATGCTTTCCAATTTCACCCATTGCGATCGCGCATACCTGTCCGGATGAATGCAATGTGACATCAAGCAATCGCAATACATCATCGAGTGAATGAGGCATTACTGCAAGCTTGGCAATATCTGCGCCTTTTTCGAACGATTCACGGATAAAACCTGTCATGGTCTCACTATCCGGTGTATTCTGGAAATCATGAGTGGAAATTATAACTTTTTTTCCGGCTCGTCTTGCTTCGTTGATTACTAAATCCTTTTTTTCTGCACATAGTTCAATATCAACGGCGTCCGCATACGGAATTAAAGACATTAATTCATGGATGCGCTCTTCTTCGCTTCCTGACCATGCGCCGCCTTCTTTCTTCATTCGATTGGTAATAATAATTGGCAGTCCGAGTTCTTTAAGCTCCCTAAGTATTCTGTGAGGGTCTTCACTGATCAGGTCTATCCGCAGCTCCAGTATATTAGCGCCAAGCTCTTTTGCTCTGATCGATGTATTTATAGGATTTTTACTGATCGATGCTACCACTGATCTATTAGAGGGGAACTCCATGGCAGATATGATATCTTTAATATGTGATAAGGATTATGAAACCTGAAGCGGATGATATGGGGAAAACGAAAATATTTATATAGTTTGAGGGAATAAAACAAATAGATGAAGAGGGTATCTGGAAAAATCATAAGAGCTGCTACGAGCCTTCTTCTTCCGGTGAAAAAGACCCGCGCCGGAGAGTGTAAAAGGTGTGGAGAATGCTGTAAGTTCGTATTTAAATGTCCATTCCTGAAGTTTGAAAATCATGGATCTAGTAAATCCATGTGTACTATCCACAGTTTAAGACCCCCGCAATGCAGGAAATATCCAAGGGCTAAATGGGAAAAAGCGCATGAACCATGTGGATACCATTTTATTGAAGAAAAAAGTATTTAGGGCAAAACAAATAATTAAAAAGAGGAGGTAAAATCATGGGGCTAATAGAAAGAACAAGTACAATGATAAAAGCTAAGATCAATAAGATATTAGGAAAATTCGAAGATCCAAGAGAGACTCTTGATTATTCTTATGAAAAGCAGGTTGAACTCTTACAGAATGTTAAGCGGGGTGTGGCTGAGGTAACAACCTCAAAGAAGAGGCTTGAACTCCAGAAGTTAAAACTGGAAGAGAATGTCAAGAGACTGGATGACCAGGCGCGTGAAGCTGTAACAGCAGGACGCGAAGACCTTGCCAGGATAGCTCTTGAGAGAAAGAGCACATCACAGGCAGAAATTGTAAGTCTGACTTCCCAGATAGCGGATATCAAGAACCAGCAGGATAAACTCGTTGCAACAGAAAAGCGCCTGTCTGCAAAGATAGAATCATTCCGCTCCACAAAGGAAACAATAAAAGCACAATATAGCGCGGCTGAAGCCCAGGTCAAGATTACCGAATCCGTGAGCGGTATCAGTGAAGAAATGAGCGACGTAGGGATGGCGGTCCAGCGCGCGAAAGACAAGACTGAGAATATGAAAGCACGCGCCTCTGCTCTTGATGAACTTGTGGAAGCAGGAACGCTTGAAGATGTGACCGGCGGCACACAGGATGATATTGACCGCGAGCTTTCAAAGATAAAGTCAAAGGGTGATGTTGACACGCAGCTTGAAGCGCTGAAGAAGGAGATGGGAAAATGATCGTAAGATTAATGGGAGAAGGCCAGTACGAACTTGAAAAGAAGCATGTGGATGAAGTGAATAAGATCGACAATGACATTGTGAATATCGTCAAAAAAGGAGACGAAAAAGTTTTTAAGACCGAAATCAAGAAACTATCAGATTATGTCAAAAGGAATGGGAAAAAGATACCGGATGATGTGATCAAACCAAGTGAGTGCATCATACCGCCATCTGACCTGACACTTGATGAAGCAAAGAAGATCTTTGCAGGGGATGGACTTTTTCCAGATTGATCGATGGAATTATTAATAAAACTGCTTACCGTATTGGGATTGGGAGCAGTTGAGCTATCGGTAGCTGTCCCCGCAGGTTTTGCACTGAATCTCAGTCCGTCCGTGACAGCTATTACGGCAGCCTCCGGCGCTGTGCTTGGTCTGCTCATTATTTTGACCCTTGGTGAACGAATAAGGAGCAAGCTGTTAAAACGGGTTAATAATGAAGATAAGCAAAATAAGTTGATTAATCGGATCTGGGATCGTTACGGTGTAGCAGGTTTTGGTTTATTGGCCCCCCTGCTTATCGGGGCTCCCATTGGAACGGCGCTTGGTATTGCCATGGGTGTTCCGGGAAACCGCCTTTTTTTCTGGATGAGCATTGGGATCATCATTTGCGCTATTGCGTTAACAATCGTTGTTGAATTTGGTTGGATGGGTATTGAGTTTTTGGCTAATTCTTGAAAAAAAAATAATGGAACGTAGATTATTGTCGCCATGCATTTAGTAATATATATATTATGGCAAATCCAATGAAAATAAAGGATGTAACAAGTTTTGTAGAATCATTGACCTGTGTTTCTATATCATCCAGAGTATGATATACTTCAACAACTCCAACTGTTTCTGAACCCATTTTTATCGGGGCATAGATTTCCATAAGCGCTTTATATTCACGTTTTTCAAATATATTTTCCTCTTTATCCAGGTTTCGTTTAATCTCGACTTTAATTTCACCCGCTAAAGCTTCGTTTAACTCCTTGTTATCGGAAAATCTTTGACCGACAAGATCTTCAATATCAGAATAGATTATATTTCCGTTCGTGTCAAAAATCTTGATCCTTACTATCTCATTTGTCTTTACATCCTGATAATATTTTTCAAAAGTATCTTTATTTTTCATATAATCACTATTTGAAAAAAAATCACTGGTCAAATAATTCCCAGCGTTCTGTTGAGCATGATTCGCGGTTGTAATTATTGCTCTTTGTATCGTCAAATCTTCAATTTTTGCTGATAATGCGTAATTCATCACAAATCCTAATAAGATGAAAATTATTGCGCTATATATTGAGAATTTTGTAATTATTGATTTTTTTTGGATATTTAATTTCATAGATCAACCTTTTCTATATAATGATTATCATTATATTTAGTCTTTTTCCATTTTATCTAAAGTATGATCCATATACCCGATATAGTTGACACTATTCCAAGTAGCAGCGTCGCATTTAACTTTTCTTTTAAAGTAACAAATGCAAAAAGGCTTGAGAGGGCAGGAGTAATTGCTGCAAGACTTGTGGCTTTTGCTGCGCCGATCTTAGCGAGGCTTTCAAAGAAAAAGTAACTTCCAAAACCCATTCCGACTATCCCTCCAAGTCCAAGCAAAATATATGCTTCTTTCTTGAATTTAAATATAGTCTTTACTCCATTATTCCCTGAATAATAAAGGTATAATAATGCTAACGGCGCAGGCATACTGATAAGTGCGGACTGGAAAGGGTCAACATCTTTTAAACCTGTCTTTGTGGCAACAATGGAAAAAGCATACAAGAATGCTGCAAGTAATGCTAAAGAAACACCAAGTTTAATATTTTTCTCACCTTTTATATAATGGCCACGGCAGAGTATCCATATCCCTATTATTATCAAAAGAGTACCAATAACTACTTTAAAACGGATTTTCTCCTGTAGCAGAATTGCACTTAATAGGATAGTAATTAGCGGAAATGTGAAAAGGATGGGAATAAACCTTGATATAGATATATTCTCAATTCCTTTCATATATGCTGCTCCTCCGAGTATTAATCTGAACAGGCCACCAAGGTTCAGGAAAATAAATCCCATAAGTGTAAACTCAAAATGTCCGCCTCGTAATATCAAAAAAAGGATTAACAGAAAAAGCATTGCAAAAAAGGTGCGAATAAGTACAGCTGGAATTGCACCTGCTCCGATGCCCTTTTTATAGAACACAGCTGCCACTGACCAGCATATTGCAGCGGCTAATGCATAGAATTCTCCTGAAATCATAATGCTTATTACAACTAAGGTAATATTTATTTATGTTATGAAGTCATTTGAAAGATAAATATTTTAAAAATTTTAGTGATGATTAGTTTTATATATTTCCTCATGAGTATTATGATTATAATATTTATATATACATTTATTGTTCATCAAATATGCATAAAAAGGAAATATGAAAATAGTTTATAAGCTTACTTTAGGATTTGTGTTAATTTCACTATTGGTGGGATTTATAGCATATATTGGATACATAGGAGCTATTTCTGCGAAAACGCAGTATAATGAAATTACGTATGAAACCTTACCTATCATTGATGACCTTTATAATATAAAATTATCCATTATAAGTATAGTTGATCACACAAATGAAATACTCTTTACTTCATTAAATGACCCGGATAGAATGAGTAAAGAAAATATGGATGTTGTGTCTGCATTAGAAGCATATAACAAAACATTTGAACATTACGAATATATGACAAATAAGTATTTTCCAGAAGAAAAAGAAATTGTCAAAAAAATTAAAATCAATGGTGAGGATATCAAGAGATTAAGTTCGGAATTGATTTTTTTAAAAAATCAAGGCAATAATGAACTAAAAATTCGTGAAAAACAAACGGAATTTAACCGGATAGAAATAGAGTTTTTGAAAAATATAGATGATGGATTAAAACATGAAAAAAATGAGCTCAATGAAAGAACTGATAATGCTAATAATTTAATTCAAACAATCGTATTTCAAACAATAATGTTTGGTTTTATTTCATTTGTTGTGGCAATATTAATAGGTTTATTTATATCAAATCGTTTATCTTCACCCATTGTAAAATTGAAAAATGCCAGTAACGAAATCGGCAAGGGGAATCTGGAAACTATAATAGATATCAATACTAAAGATGAAATTGAAGATTTAAGTATTGCGTTTAACAAGATGACCCACGATTTGAAAACATCTCTTAATGAACAAAAAATTGCAAATGAACAAATTCAGAAATCCCTTCTGGAAAAAGAAGTCCTGCTCCGGGAAATTCATCATCGTGTAAAAAATAATATGCAAATAATTTCCAGTCTTCTCCTGCTTTCATCTCAAAATATTGAAGATAAAAAATTCATTGAAATACTGGCTGATAGTCAAAACCGAATAAATTCGATGGCGCTTATACATGAAAAACTTTACCAATCGGGAAATCTTGGACAAATTAATTTCAATGAATATATTAATGATATGGCCTCAAACCTCCTCAACTCTTATGGTAAGGGGAACGTTAAATTAGAACAGGACGTTGAAAATCATCCAATAAATATTGATTCTGGAGTAACATGTGGATTGATAATCAATGAGCTTATCACTAATTCCTTAAAATATGCATTTCCGGACGGAAGAAAAGGAACAATAAAAATTACATTTAAAAGTATAGGTTCCAATATATTCCACCTTTCAATAAGGGATGATGGAATAGGTATTCCAAAAGACCTGGATATTCGAAAAACAAAATCACTGGGTTTGCACCTGGTGACAGCACTTGCAGAAAACCAGCTTCACGGTGAAATCATTTTAATTAGAGAAAGAGGAACAGAATTTCAAATTAATTTTAAAGGTGTATAAATGACAGCAGATAAACAGATACTGGTTGTTGAAGATGAAGTAATTGTTGGAATTGATATACAAAGAAGATTAAAAAATTTAGGATATACTGTCCCTGTTGTAGTATCTTCGGGAAAAGAAGCTATTGCAAAGGTAAGAGAAAATAATCCTGACCTTGTATTAATGGATATAAACCTGTATGGTAAAATGGATGGGATTGAAGCCGCATCAAAGATACATTCTTTTTCCGATATTCCGGTAATATATCTTACTGCATATACGGATGATAAAACTCTCGAACGGGCAAAAATCACTGAGCCTTATGCATACATAATAAAACCATTCAAAGACAGGGAATTACAGATAAATCTTGAAATTGCTTTCTATAAAAGCAGAATGGAGAAGATGTTAAAAGAGAGCTATGAGAATTTAAGAAAGAGTAAACAATGGCTCGCTGCTGCTATTGATAGTATCGGGGATGCAGTCATCGCAACTGATGAAAAAGGAATAATTAAACTGATAAATCCGATAGCACAAATGATGACCGGCTGGAAGGAAGAAGATGCCCTGGGAAAAGACTTGATTACTGTTTTTAATATTGTAACTGAAGGAACAGGTGAACAAGTCGAAGATCCTGTTAAAAAAGTGATCCGGGAAGGAATCTTCTACGGTCTTGCAGATCATACGATATTGGTGACAAAAATAGGAAGTGAAATTCCTGTTGATATTATTGGTTCACCGATAAAAGATGAGGGGAATATTATCGGAGTTGTTCTGGTTTTCTATGATATTCTTGAGCGTAAAAAAATCGAGAGGGGACTTAAAAACTTAAAAATGCCTGAGAAAATAGTGAATTCTTAGAATCCCATTTTCTTTGCAATTTCTGCTGTTGCTATTATCGCTCTGGAATCCTCTGGCAATTCGGCAAGCGGCCTTCCCTCAAGATCAAATTCCGCAAGCATCTCATCAAAAGGCACAACCCCCACAAGGTCCATTTTCAATTCACGTGCATATTCCTCTATTTGCGCCTGGTTTTGCGGTGTAACCTTGTTCGCTATCACATGCATTTGCTTTACCTTCAGGTCAAGTGATTTTGCAAGCTCCCGTATACGTTGCGCCGTCTGAAGGCCGCGGCGTGAGCCGTCAGTGACCACAAGAAGTTCATCCACATCGCGGATGATCCTGCGAGAGAGGTGTTCAAGCCCTGCCGCAGTATCAATAATCGTGACATCATAATTCTTAAGAATTTTATCCATTATACCGCGAAGAAGATTATTTGCAAAGCAGTAACAACCTGAACCTTCAGGCCGCCCCATAACGAGAAGGTCATATCGCGGCATCTCACAGAGGACTTCATAAACCTTTGATTCAAGCAGGCTCTCTTTGTTTGTATCAGGAGGCAGCTTATCACGCTGCTGCAGCATGAATTCGCGCATGTCGCCTATGGTTTTTTCAACTTTTACACCCAGCACATCGGGTAGGTTTGAATCCGGGTCTGCGTCTATTGCAAGAAGGGTTTTATTCTTTTTTGAGATATGCCTGATCAGCATTCCTGCTACTGCTGTTTTTCCAGTTCCGCCTTTTCCTGTTATTGCAATTACTTTCATATTTATTCTATAGTCTCCATTTTATATAGGTCACATTGAAACATATTTTTAATTTGTTAAAGAAATATTTACATCAGATTATTTTAATATAAATCTATCAAAGATACTAATTCGAGAAAGACTCTTTTATTTCTTTAGTTTCAATTATCATGATTCTCATCCTTGCATTTGTTTACATTGATATATCAATTCTACGACTTAAAGCTCGCTAATAATTACCTGACACCGCTCATTTCAATGCACCTGCGCATTTAAAGATTTATCGAAAGCGCGGGTGGTGGATGAGTAAAGCTGATCTAAGAAATAGTGCAGATTTTTATCGCAAACCAAGACTCAATTTCAAGATTTTATCGATTTTATGCATATCTTGGCCAGATAATTTCCCTAATTTTCGTGCAATTATCTCTTCCGGAACTGTCATTAGATATTCGCATCTTACCACTGAAGTTTTAGCAAGACCTGATCGAATGAATTCATCAGTCCCCTCTTCAATTATAAATTCGGTCTGCTTAATATAATCAATTCTTTGGGAAGTTATTCCAGCAAGAATAACATCATTAAATCTTCTTTCGATACTATGATCCGAAACGATAAGAGCTGGTCTTGCTTTTTGCTGGACTCCATCAGTTGTAATAAATGGGAAAGGTAATATTACAACATCTCCTCGATCATAAATCATAAATATCTTCTTCTGGTGAGTCCCATATTTTGGATAAAGATCTTTGCTGCAAAAGAAGTGAACTTTCATCAATTTGTGATTTAGATGTATCAGGATGCTGACTTTTAAGATATTTTGCGAAATCAATTACTTCAATAATTTTGTCTTCCGGCAGCTTATTGACAACTTTTATCAGTTCCTTTTCATATTGTCTTAACTTTAGCATCTTATCTTCCTTTTTCTCAGGTAATATTATTAAACTCAGTCATATAAAGGCTTTGCCTATGAGTTAATGAAAATAACGAAAAAATCTAGATATATAGACTCACAATACTTAGGATCATGAGTCTAATCATTATTTAGCTTTTGATCTCTCATTTCTCTTTTTTGAACACAATGCGATCAATCGATATCTTCGCATTCTTGAAAGAGAGCTTCACTCCTCCATCCCCGCCGCCGAATTGCATCGGCATCATGGGCATCCCTGCTGGCATGGAAGGCGCAGGCATTGACCATCCGGATGCTGCCTGGGTCTGCGATGGCGCTTCTGCTTCGGGAGCAGCTTCCTCTGTTTTCCAGCGTTCCATTATCGGATGCTGGCTTTTCTCAAGGAACTCTTTTAAGGTCTTAAGATCAGTGGCATTTTCTTCAGTTGGTAATTTATCCACAAGTTCAGGAGGAATATCTGCTTTTATCTTCTCTTTCAGGTTCTTTGGCATCCACACGACCCGCTTCCATCCGCCATCAGGCTGAATGAATTTTGGCGAACGGAAATAATTCACGCCAACTCCAAGGAAACCTATGATCTGTTTACCGCCGCCGGTCTGTCCTGCCATTGTTGAGAAAGCAAGACCATTAGGTGCAATACCTGTGAAATCCCTGTCGACCCATCCTATTCCATCCACTTCTGGAATATAAAATCCAACTACCTCAAAGCATCCGCAGCTTGTGTGCGGGTATTCGAAGAAAGAATGTATCTTGATGCGTGAATATTCACCACCCGATAGCGCTACTGCCTTCTCATTCACGCCTGAATATTCTCCTCCTATCGGATCGATCACTTCGCCTTTTGGAATAGCGAACTGCGGCCCTTCAGGATCGACCTTGGCTGCGGCGCGGCCATCAAACCAGTTGATAGCCCCGCATAGGGATATCCTGTCCGGTGTAACAACGCATGCGTTTGTCGGGGCAAAACTCTGGCATAATGTGCAGCCGTAGAACACATCCACGTCCTCATCATGAAGGCCGCGGGTCCTTGCATCTCGTGCCTCATATATCTTTATTGCTTCTTCTCTTCGTTTTTCAACTTCATCAGGATCAGTTATATATGTTGCATCGATTTTCTCAATAAAAGATAATTCATTCTTAAAAAGCATCATTGTGGCTTTAGCTATCTGCTCGAAAGATGCAAGACCCTTCTTAATAGCATCCTTGTTTATCCTCACCCACACATCATACCGCTGGTTAAGGTGCATATAACCCTGGATATAATTCTGGAAATCATGGTTTCGCCTTTCCACGATCGCTTCAAGGTCAGGTTCCACAAGTTTTCCTGCAACCCGGTATATCATCGCATAAGGATGACGCGATCCTTCCTGCATCTGGGAGAGATCGGGGCCAATAAGAGTAAATTTTCCGTCCTCTATCTCATCTACTCCTGCTGCCCTTACAAGCTCAAATCCACGCGATTTTGGGCCTGCAAGTTCAACAAACATATCATCTTTCCGTACACGTTCACCCTCGAACATGGGTGAGATTTCAAAGGGAAATTCGTTTGCCATAATTATCGTCCTTTTCTGTTAATTTTATTTTATTTAATATATTATTTTGGTAACTGGGCTATAACTTCATCAAGTGCTGCAATGAATACGTCCTGCTTGAGATTACCGAATGACATATCTGCATTCGGATGATAGTATTTATCTATAGAAATTACTTTAATATTTGAGAAATTCTTAAGAGCAGATATGGCCTGGGAAGCATAATAGTAGGTTATTCCGAAAAATACAACAAGGTCATACCCTCCTTTTCCATCAAGTCCTGGCCATTGGGGGTCGCAAAGATATGATGCAAGCGCATGCATATTCATATAATGCGCATCAAGTCCCTTATCAGCGAGGTATTTATAAGAGTCGCCAACAGAAGCTATTTGTATTCCGGCTTTTCCCATTGCGACAACTCGTGCCAATACATCTTCAGAATCGATCTTTGAACCCACGATCAATAGAGGGCGTTTTGCCCTGGCAAGCATTTTTCCTGGAACTGCTGGCATCACTGCGCGAGCCATTTTGGGTCCGGGAATATTGCCTGTTTGATAAGGCACAGCCTGGCGGGTGGTGTCAATTACCTTTTCTTCCTGTTTCTCAGAAGGATTCTTCGCGTTCATTTCTTGACCTCCTTGCACAGGCGGGGAACATTGGTGGGCTGGAATGAAACATCAACTTTCCTGAGCGGCCCTTCAAGTATTTTCTTTTTCTCCCAATCGATCTTCCATCCTTTCTCTCCCAGCAATTTCATTAGTTGCTCCCTTTTAGCTACTGGAAGGTCTGCTTCATTTCGCACATAAATATGCCAGTCATCCGGTAACTTTTTCAGGTATTTTTCGCTCAATTCAATATAATGAGTGAGTTTTATTGCACGTCCAAGACTGTTATCGCTTGGCCTGAAACATAGCTTGGCAAGAAGCGGCATAAGTTCATCCTTTGTTTCTGCTGTTATCATCAGGTGCTCGGGTGCAGGTTCGATATTGATGACAGAACCGTCTCTTCCATCAAGAACATTCCAGGTCTCTTTCCTGTAAGGTTTGCCGATAAAAGCTCTCCTGTATTTGGTTCCATGAGGCCCTGTAACCACGGGAATGCCAAGCCTGTTGCAGCCTGTTCCGATAGCGAATGCTTTCTGGGAATAAGCTCCCCAGGCTATTCCTACGGCTCCAACCCTGTTCAGGACATAATCCGCAATTTCTTCCCAGTTGCCTTTTGTTTTTCGTCCTGCAAATATCGAAGCCACTTTTATTGTTGTGGCGGCTATGTGGGCATTTGAAACACAGGAACCTGTGTTAAGAAGGTTACCTTTGACGAATCTTCCGGGATAGCGCTCATAAAGGGTCTTACCATCTTTATCTTTGAACATTCCTACATCCATAGCAGAGCAGCCCGAAGTAATTATAATATAACTGCGCTGTATCATCTCTTCAACAATATCATAAACATCCTTCGTGCCGTCCGGATAATTGCCGCATCCTACAAAAGCAAGCACTCCCGGCGTTGTTCCAAGGACAAGATTGCGCCCCTCTTCACGTATCTCAGGGTCTCCGATCTGTCCTCTGCCGATCCGCATTTTACCTTTTTCTTCTCTTATCACCCGCTGTGAAGCTTTCTCTATAACATTCAAGACAGGTATGTCAGCAGGGCAGCTGTAATCACATCGTCCGCATCCAACACATTTATCATGCAGTATCTCAAAAAGCGAAAGGTCGCCGTTTACCGCAGCCGCCATAGCATCCGAAATTGGGAGGCTCTGTGGGCAGTCACGTGTGCACTGGAGACATTTTGTACATTTTGTAACAAGTTTCTTGAATTCCTCATCACCCGGAAGCGCAGTTAATCCTTTGGCTTTCCTTATTGGCCCCATCTTCATAGCAAGTTTCGGGACAAGTTCCCCGATCTTTTCAAAATCAAGAAGCACAACGCCTGGCTGTTTTCCACTCACAAGGTCATCGATGATCGCATCCACGCTGTCATTTGACCTGTCCGGTAATCCGTATGTGATTTTTTCATTCGTGGCAATTACAGGGATATGAAGCTTTTGTGCTTCCTTTAATATATCTGCCCTGACGCATTGTTCGTCAGTGACCAGAACATCGGGTATTCCGGACCTGATATATTTAAGTTCCTTGCTCATGGAACCGATGATCTTTGCAGTTTTGTTATAACGTGTCATGTCATGAGCCGTGCAGCACAATCCTGCGATCTCTATTTTATCGAATTGCCCGTTCTTATCCATATAATCAAGAATGTATGCAGGCGCCGCAATATTATGGCCCACGCAGATAACAACGGGTTTTTTGGGATCAAGTATTCCCATCCCGATCTCTGCCATCGGGGCTTTTTCATCAGATTTTGGGAATCCAAGGCATGAAATCTGGATGATATCTGCGACTTCCATACCAAGAAGATCAAGCATTCCTGCATGAAGGGCCTTGGATTCAAAGTCCCGCGCTGCCCCTTCCTGGCCTGTATTTGTAGTAGCAATGAGCTGCGTTAACTGCTCTTCCACATAATCAAGAACAGGACGGAAATCACCGATTGTTTTCGGTTGTATTCCCATTATTGTTTCAGTAAGAGGCGCCTGCAGGTTGCTTGGCCCGACGTCAATTTTAAAATCTTCCCCGTACTTCTTTATGAGATAATTCAGAAGATGTCTCCCGTGAGCTGAGTGGCACGCAGCACCCATAATACTTACCATCAGCGCCTGCCGCGCCGACTGTCCCTCCAGGTCTATTCCGCATGCTCCCTCCTTATTCCCTGTAAGATCACATTTACCGTATGTGCAGAAATCACATGTATCGCCTGTCGGTGTATAAACCGGATTATACCGGTCAATAATACGATAATCCCAGTCCCGAAGACCTATGATTTCTGGTCTGGGCGTGGGCCCTTGCGCAATTTCTTCTTCTTCTGCGCCCACTTTACCTATGTTTATCTGGACATTCTCCAATCCTTCAATTACAAAACTTCCTTTCTTTAGGGTCATTTATTTTCTCCGCTGATTACAAATATTTGAATGAACTTTTCTCCTATCCTCACTACCTCATACACTATTATAATTTACCAATGCTTTTTGAATCCTTCTACTTTTTTTAATAATTATATCATAAATCACATCATTATATTTATATTTTATCCTATTTTATCATTATCATCCATTATATTTTTTAAACATTAGTATTATCTGATAAAAAAAACAATCAGAATTCGCAAGATGAATATTCACTATAAAAATACAATTATCAAAACAGATCACCACGTCTATGAACCGGCAGAAGATTCTTTTCTGCTGGCAGAGGCAGCTTTAGACCAGATAAAAGGTTCGGAACGGATTTTAGAAGTCGGATGTGGAAGCGGTATAATCTCAGCTATTATTAAGAACAATACAGGTGCAAGGATCACAGGTGTCGATATAAACCCTTATGCTGCAGCATGCACAAGAGGTAATGGAGTTGAAGCAATAAGGGGGGACTTATTGAACTGTATAAAGGGGAAGTTTGATATAATAATATTCAATCCGCCTTATCTTCCTACTAATGAATCTGAACGGACGAAGGACTGGATAAATATTGCACTGGATGGAGGATACGATGGCAGGCAAATAATTAACCGGTTCCTTGAGGATGCCGGTTCTTATCTTGCTGATAATGGGCGGATCTTGATGCTTTTATCCTCATTCACCGGAATAGAAGAAGTAAAATCAAAGATGAAGGAACTGGGTTATGATGTAGAAGAAAAGAACACAGAGAGAATTAGTTTTGAGCAACTATTGGTCATAGCAGCAAGAAAGGTTAGATAATATATCTCAATCACGCCCTATTTTTGACCATAGTTAACACTGTAGTCAAAAATGAGTCCCTTCTTTCCCCGATTTTAGACTTCTATCTCTGCAAATCTGTCAATGTCTGTCCTGTGGCCCCAGATATCCCCGGTTAACAGTTTTATATTTTTCATATTTAAAAGCGTTTTTGTAGTATTTGATATTGTTTTCTGGTAAGACGACGGCAACTGTATTCTCTTTAATTTTGGTGCCTTGTTTACCAGTTCGAATATGTTTTTTTCAGATGGCCTGAAACAGAAATGTACGTTTTCTTCTTTTCCTTCAACGTCTTTGAGGTCTTCCTCGGAGCCAATAATTCTGAAAACTACTTTCATAAGATTATTATTAGTGATTCATACTATTTATATTTTTTACTTTCGAAAATTCATCCGCACGGATATGGGAATATTAATGGGCTTAAAAGACGTTGGTACTTACATGGAGTCGCTGCGCAGGAACACTCAGTTGATCATGGCACTGGATGTCACTGATAAGAAAAAAGCCCGGGCCATATCAAAAGAGACTGCCCAACATGTTGATGCAATTAAGATCGGCTATCCACTTGTGCTGGGTGCAGGATTGGAGATAATCAATGATATATGTGAATTTGCACCTGTAATTGCCGATTTTAAAGTCGCTGATATTCCGAATACTGACGGGCTGATATGCAGCCAAACTTTTGAGGCCGGTGCAAGCGCGGTTATCGTTCATGGTTTTACAGGGCATGACAGCGTTCTGGAATGCGTTAAAACAGCGAAAGATTTCCAGGCAGATATATTTGTAGTCACGGAAATGAGCCATCCGGGCGCTGTCGAATTCATGCAGCCAAAAGCCCTCGAACTTGCCTCACTTGCCGTAGAATGCAAAGCTTCCGGTGTTGTAGCTCCTGCCACGCGTCCTGAAAGATTAAGAAAGATACGGGATGTTGTTGGCGGCCTTACGATCATCTCACCTGGTGTTGGAGCGCAGGGAGGAAGCGCAGCCGATGCGATAAAAGCAGGCGCTGATTATGTTATTGTGGGCAGGAGCATTTATAATTCCAGGAATCCGGGAATTGAAGCTGAAAGGATCGTGAAAGAAATAGAAAAGTGCCGATGATGAGAAAAATTATGGCTGAACTGTGATGAGCCCTATGAGTACTGAGGCATTTATCTACATGTAGATAGGTCAGTTGATATTGATTTTTTTGAAGACTATTTTTCAGCTTTTTTTCCGTTAAAATGATGAGTTTCCAGAAAGATTAATAAATAATTCTTTATATATACAAATCAATTTGCTTCAACGGTTGACAAGACATATCATCTTTGCTTTAAGAATTAAAAAAGGAAACAGGGTATATAAATGGCAAAAACAAACGGAAAAGGTGAGAAAGTAAAACTATGAAAAGCTGGATGACTGCTTATTTGGGCGATTATGAGAAAATTGAAAAGAAATTAAATGAAATAAAAACAGTAGAGAAATAAGTCATACCGCAAAAGTCAAGCGTATGTTACTTATTACTGCAACTCATTTTAAGGTTTTATAAAATAATTAAATATTGAGAACAACTTGAATTGGAAATAAAATTATGGTTAACAATAAAATAATTGTAGACGGTAAGAAAATTGGTGAAAACACAATTTTGTGGTACGCTCTTGTAACTTTTAAGAATAATCCAAAAATAAACAGACTCACAGGGTACGAGTGGAAAAAACTGGTAAGAGCTATGAAGCCGACACTAATAAACCCAAGAACAGGAAAACCGCAAACTGATCAATCTATTAGAGTAGTTTTTATAGAATTAAGCAGAACCCGCGATGAAGGCGGCAAATCACATATAAATCAACTTTGTTTTGCCAGACATGATCGAGAAACGGACACATTTATACGAAGATAATGATAATTGCGACATGCATCGAATCGGTGTGAAAATCAAATGTATACCAAATTTTCAGACATGCTCTTAGAAGAGCTAAATGAGGTGCTTGCAGTATGAGAAAGAAGAATACTATGGTTGAAAGAGAAAGTTCCAGTAAAATTTTTCAAAAATTGGCAGATTATCTGCTGATAGATGAAACTAAAGAAAAATCAATAATAAGAGCTTGCAAAAAGAATGACATATATTTTCTTGGTTTGTTCGGCTCTTATGCCAGAGGAGAGCAGAAAGAGGATAGAGATGTAGATTTTTTGGCGAGTTTCAATAGAAGAAAGAGCCTGCTTGATCTTGTTAGAATTGAAAGGGACCTGTCAGAGATACTTGGCATTAAGGTTGATCTTGTAACTGAAAAATCTATCAGCACTTATTTGATAGAACGAATAAAATCCGAGGTGAAGCCCATCTATCATGAAGGATGATGCTGTTTTTTTGAAACATATCCTTGATTCGATTAATCAGATCGACCTGCCAGATTTGAAAAAAAAGTCAAAAAGATTCTGGGCGAAACATGAAGAATGACAGGCGATGCAGTTTTACTATTTGAATAGTTAACTACTTGATATTATAAATTAAAATATTCCCTTATGAATATAGAGATCTCACCTGAGTTGGAAAAGGCTTTTAAAAAATATGTTCTTGAAAAACATGGAGAATTAGGCGGGAAATTAGGGGAAGAGATGGAAAAAGCAATATCACTGTACTTGATCCATGATAGCGCCATGAAAGCATATGTTAAAAAGAAGAAAAACAAGTTAGAGGCGTACAGGAGCGAACAGATCGCATGAGCAATCCCCAAGAGGTGATATCATGAAGCTAACAGGACAAATAGCGCAGAATTGGTGGAAAAACAGCAGTATATAAAAATCACAATCTTCCAGTAGTATTTGCATCATATCTCATCTCCCTCCCCTCGCCGAACAACGCCGCATCGTTGCCAAGGTCGAACGCCGCCTCTCAATGGCTGACATGGTTGAAAAAACAGTATGGATGAGCATAATTTTTGATACGATTGTATCAAAAAAATTACACTATTAACCTCATAAAAAGGTCAATATCATATAAATCCATCAATAATCTTCCGTGCGTCCTCATAAACATCAATACTGAGCCACATCACCCTCCCAAGTTTTTCCAGCGCTTCCAATGCCTCGCTTTTTGAGATCGTTTTTACTCTCGCACACCTCATCAGAACACCGATAGAACCAATGACCTCAAGCCCCAATCCGGCAGCGAATCTGCGCACTGCAAGGTCATCAATAAGTACCGGACATTTTTTTCTTCTTGCAAGCATTATAGCAGCCGCCTCTCCTATGTCTATTCCCGCGCTCTCTGCAATATCCCTGACTTTATTGTTACTGCTTTTTTCTGTCACGATCCAGCCATTTTCAATTTCGCTCTCTATCAAAAAGGCATCAGCCATTCCTTCTTCCTTTCCTCTATCAACAACCTCGATCCTGACCTCAGGAGGAATAATTATCTCTGCGAACAGCTCTTTAAGAAGGTTCAACCTGTCGATTCTGGCAAGATGTATGAGCGGACCTGAATTGCTTACTATCATTTCTCTGCCATCGCCCATTTGATGTCAGAAGTCAGGTCTTGTTTGTCATATCTGAAAGGAATATTTCGCCTCTTTATCTCCTCAAGCGCTCCCCTGTATGTCAATCCAGCCATCCTTGCTGCTTTCCATAGAGAGATTTTCCCATCAGCATAGAGGCAAAATGCTTGTTTGATATGATATTCCCGCAGCGCTTCGCCTATGAGTTTACGAAGCATTGTGCCTTTATCAAGAACTTCCTGTTTGCATGCCTCCTCTATCTCATGCAGATATTGCTCAGGTAATCGAACTGATATCGTTTTCATATGTTATTACATTTTATTATAACGTATACTTATATCTTTTGTAGAACCGAAACAAATAATACTAATCCCGGTATCATTATATTCCAGATATGCCAAATGATAAATGCAATTTCTTCTCAGATGAAAAATGCACGGCCTGTGACCTTGAACCATGCGATTTCAAAGAGGATAATTTCGAGAAATGCCTTCGCTACAAGCTTCATTTCTTAAGGCCCCAGCTCATGCAGCTGCGTTAACTTGCTTTTACCATCGAAGCAATTTTCTGCCCCAGAGCATAGCACTTCTCTATATCCTGCTCATCCGGCCTGAAAATCACTTCTATTGATTCGACAGATTCGTATCCACCCGATTTTAGTTTCTCGTTGACAGCCTTGACCGCCCCGCCAGCCCAGCCGTAGGAGCCGAAGGTCGCCCAGAGCTTATTCCTGGGGCGCAATCCCATGAGGTATGTCAAAAATCCACCTACAGTGGGGAACATGCCATTATTCAAAGTGGGGGAGCCGATTAGAATGGCCTTTGATTCGAGAACCTCCTTGACTATTTCGCTCCATTCAGTTTTTCGCAGATGAAATAATGATACTTCTACCCCTGAATCCGAAACTCCTCTTAAGATGTCATTTGCCATCGTTTCCGTGCTGTTCCACATAGTATCATAAATGACAAGGACCTTCTGTTTTGACTCGCCTTTTGCCCATTGAAGATAAGCATTTATTATTTTCCCGGGGTCTGTCCATATCATACCATGTGAAGGTGCGATCATCTTTATTTCAATCCCAAGTTTCTGGATTTCCTCGATTTTCTTAAGGATAACTCCGCCAAATGGCATGAGGATATTGGCATAATATTTTGCAGCCTCATCCATTACAATATCGCAATCATACCCTGTAAGACTGCAAACATCTTCATCAAACCTGAATGATGAGGCAAGATGCTGGCCGAAACCATCATTGGAGAGAAGTATTTTATCCTCTTTGAGATATGTGAACATATTGTCAGGCCAGTGAAGCATTGGCGCAGTAATAAATGAAAGGGTTTTATTGCCAAGTTTTAACTCATCCCCGGTTTTGACCGCCCTGAAATTCCACTTCCCCCTGAAATGCCTGATCAGTCCTTCCTTTCCTTTTTCGGTGCAAATCACTTCCGCATTCGGGACAATTCCCATAATATCGGAAAGGGAGCCGGAATGATCCATCTCCACATGGTTTGAAATTACATAATCGATCTTTACAGGGTCAATGATTTCCCTTATCCTGCCCAGCATCTCATCTGCAAAACCGTGTTTTACAGTATCAACAAGCGCAATTTTGTCATCAACGATAAGGTATGCGTTGTAAGTTCCTCCGCGTGGGGTTGTATATCCATGGAAATCCCGAAGATTCCAGTCAATAGCGCCAACCCAGTAAACTCCTGTTGCTAATTCGATTTTTGTCATTGATCTCTCCCGTTAAATCCTGAGTTATACTTCTTTATCTTATTGAAGTAATTTATTGAAGTAATAGTTTTTGGTTCGTTTGAAGATTTGAAAATCAAGATCAAACAAACAGGAACGTCTGCTCAGCTTTAATATCTTCATCGACCTCTTCTGCATACCTTCTCTTCAAGCCAATAATCGCATCAGGGGGCAAATCCTTTGCTATCGGGCATAGCTCATCCACCTTACCTGTATCGATAACAGGATATAATTTACATAATGTGGGGCGGCATAAATAAATGCGGCAGCGGTTCTCCTTATTTAAAAAGATGCACCGTCCTTTGATCATTTTAATAGCATAATATATACCCCGTTCCCCTCTTACCTTCCTGAAAAACTTTTTGGGTTCAAGTTCCAATGAATATTCTTTATTGACATTTGTGATCAATTCGGAAACTTCAGCTTTTGTCAGGACAGCGCAGTTGCGGCAGCAAAGTGATTTGCACAGTCCAATATCACAAGCCTTAAATGAAATTTGCATTATATGGCTAATTATGCAAGTTGTTAAAATAAATAATTCTCCCTATGATGCCAATGCATACCTTGTAAACGGGACAATACTCATAGATGTGGGCATGGATAGCAGCGAAATCATTTCTGAACTTGAGAAACATATAGCCCTGGATGACCTGGAAATGATCTTCCTTACACATTGCCATTACGACCATTCAGGCGGGGCCCCGGGTGTTGCCAGAGCAACGGGTGCTAAAATTGCAGTTCATAAAAATGATGCATCGCTTCTTGGTAATCCGGATGCGAGCGCTTCACGCTTATTCGGTAAAAAATCTCCCATTATCGTGCCTGATATCCTTCTTTCCGGGGGTGAGAAATTCGGGGAGCTTGAAATAATCCATACGCCAGGCCATACACCCGGAGGGATCTGTCTTTATGATCCGGTATCCGGAATCCTTTTTTCAGGTGACACAGTTTTCCAGGATGGAAGTTTCGGGCGCACCGACCTTTATGGCGGGAACTCTTCCCAATTGATCGAATCAATAAGAAAGCTGACACTCCTTGATGTTAATATCATGTACCCGGGTCATGGAGAAACTGTGATGAACAATGCAAATGAACAGATCAAATTGTCATTGTTGATGGCATCACAATTTTGAATATCATCTACTTTTGATAAATATGGCAATTGAGATGACCAGTGTCAATATCAGTACTGGCACAATAACATTTTTCATCAGCCCGTAAATTATATTTACACTTGAATTAAGGCGATTTATCGAATCTACAACAGGCTCCAGATTGACTGGCTTAGCAACAGGTGTTATCCTTTCGATCTGAGGTTGAGGTTCTTCGTGCTGGTATCTTTCTACAGGCTGGGCTGCAGGAGATGGTCCTGGTACCTCTTTTCTTGGAACACTTTGCGCAACCGGAGGTTTCGGAGGCTGCTGTGGTGGTTTGTTTTTTAACAGCGCTTTAAATAACGCATCTTCGCTCATATTTGCCATTCTTGTACCCTTCTGCTTCTAATTTTTCCAAAGAAGCAAAGTTTAATTTACTTATTTCTATTTAAATCATTTGCATGAATTGAATTGCTTGATCAATGTTGTATTTCCCCGGCAACTATCAATTGAGCATTATTTAAGACAGGACTCATCACGATCAGGTTTTCCGAACACCGCGATTCATACCTGGTGCCATGTGAATTCAGGACATTCAGGAGGATTTTTTCAATTGCACTTATTGCACGTTTATCTGTATTCCCGTGATAAATATACAATGTGTTTTCATTAACATCGATCCGCTCAACTATCCCCATGTACTCATACACTGATTTCATAGTCGGGATCAAGACATCAAGGGGAATATCCCTTATCGGGATCTTATGGATAGCTTCAATGGGCGCAGTAAGATAACTCGGGGCCTCTTTTCCGATCAATAATTCTTGATAGTAATTCTTGGGAATCGTGACCATATTGTAATTAGTCTGTTTGTAAAGATTTACAATACATTTCCAGAAATCCAGCTTTTTTGTTATCTCTGTTGAGATATCTTCCATATCCCCAAAGTAATTAATAAGTGATTGTTTTGCAAAATTTGCATTAATCTGCTTTCTGAAACTCACGGTAATTTTATTGGACATCTTCTTTAAAGAAACGATCTCCTGTTTCTTGTGCGATACTAAGAATGATGAGATCAAACCTCCAAGAAATTCAAGTTTATAATTACTATTTCCTGAAAGTGTGAGTGTTAGATATGATGGATTTACATTATCATCATAGTCCTCTATTCTAATATTTGTCTGCCAGCTTGCTCCATTTGTCATTTCACCCATATACTTTTCAAGATCGGAAAGCATCACTATCTTTACAGGGTCAATAATACTGTTAAGATGCTCAGGATCGATAATCCTTCCTCGTGCCTGTTTGATCAGCCAGAAAATGACGTTTTCAGTCAAATTGTAGTCTGTTTTCAATCCATCTATGAGGTTATTAATAGCTTCAGGATCCCTTGTCATCGTGTCGATAAGATCTATTATTTCACGCATCGCTGCGCTAAAATTCCCTTTATGTTTAAGAACAAGTGGCTCCAGTTTTCTTAAATGTCCTTTTTCTAATGAGATATTTTTTCTTACTGACATAAAAACGTCCTGATAGCGCTAAACCAATAAATGGTTCACCTGAATATAAACGGAGTTGTGAAAAATGTGTGAATAGTTTTTTTTGTGAAGAATATATATGTTATTTTAAAATATATTTTTACTATAAATACAATAAAAATAAGTAATATAACTTGTAATTGTTAAATTTTATATATTTTTGTTTTGTTTTAAAAATTAGCTAATACAGATATCTAAAATCTCAAAATGGTAGTTATTAGCGTGGGGATTGAAAAATTACTATCACACTATTTTTCACAACGTTTGTTTTATCATTGAGAAACAATTACAATTATAATAGAGACTGAATATGGTATCAAAAAGCGTAACAATTCTTAGTTTTTTATTGCCAATAGCCATGGTAATAGGAACAAGTATTGCGATTTATTTCTATGAATACTCTTCTACGGTACTGCTTATATTAATTGCACTCGGCGGACTGATGGTCTGTGTATATGTGTTAATTCTCAAATCGCAGAAACACAGATCTGCCAGGTAGCTATAGTTATCCGGTTTTCGATTTGCTGCGTACAAGCGAAACAAGCATCGCAATCCCGCAAATAATGGCAGAAACGATATACGTATCCCTGAAAGCAGGTAAGAACGAACTCTCATTGTTCCCATAAAAGACAAACCTGTTTGAGAATACTGCCCCTGAAACAGCTATGCCTATGACCATACCCATATTCCTCATTGTTCCCATTACCCCTGCTGCAATGCCTAACTGTTCTTTTGGAAGCGAACCCATGATTATGCTATTGTTCGGAGGCTGGAAAAGCCCCATGCCAAGACCAAGGAAGGAAAGGCGAAGAGCTACATCGGTGAAACTTGAATCAAGTGTCAAGTAACCCATTGAAAGAATCGATACTGCTGCAATACCGATACCCAGTGAACTCAGGACATACGAATTTGTCCGGTCAGATAGCCAGCCGGATAGAGGCGAGACAACAGACATTACAAGCGGAACTGCCATGAAAACAAATCCCATTTTCTCTGTTGAATATCCAAGTTCATCCTGTAGATAAAATGGCATCAACAGTATGATACTGAACATTGCCATGAAACTTATAAGAGCACTGATGTTCGCAGCTGCAAATTGCCTGTTCTTGAAATGCCCAAGATCAAGCACTGGCTGTTTTGCTGTGGTTTCAATCCTGACAAATATTATGAAAAATACAATGGATGATATAAATAAGGATATAATGAAATCTGATCCCCAGCCCTTTTCCTGGCCTTCGCTTAAGGCAAGGAGTAATGATATCAAACTTATAAATAATGTAAGTCCGCCGGGAATATCAAATGTCTGGCCTTTATTATTAGTCTCATCTTTTTGAAGGATTTTTAGAGCCATCACAGTCCCGATTATACCGACAGGTAAATTTATGTAAAAAATCGATTGCCATCCAACCCTCTGGATCAGGAAACCACCCATCACCGGACCTACCATTGAACCAATTGAAACAACCGTTCCAATTAATCCCATTGCTTTTCCCCTTTCACGCGGGGGAAATGCGTGAGTTACTATTGCAACTCCTGTAGCCATCAACAATGCTGCCCCGATACCCTGGATTACCCTGAAAAGGATAAGCTGTCCTTCTGTTGCTGATATCGCGCATAACCCCGAGCCGATCGTGAATATAGCCAGTCCACCTGCGAAAATGATTTTCCTGCCCACCATGTCCGAAATCCTACCAAGGCTGAGAAGAAGGCTTGTTATGGTCAAAAGATATGCCATCACGACCCATTCTATAGTTGTAATATCTGTGTTGAAGAATGCTGTGAGCGTTGGAAGAGCGACATTCACTATGCTTCCGTCAAGGGTAGCCATGAAGATGCCTATCCAGACCACACCCATCGCTTTCCACTTATATTCCATTTATTGTCCCTTTACATGTTTCAGGATGTGTCCCATTTCAGGCAGGATGAGTTCAAGTGCAAGTTTTACAGCATTTGGCGATCCCGGAAGGCAAAATATGACTTTTTCGCGAGCAACACCTGCGATCGCCCTTGTAAGCATTATAGAATTCCCTACCTGTTCTATGCTTTTTAACCTGAACAGCTCCCCGAAGCCTGGCATTTCCTTCTCGATGAACGGAGTCACCGCTTCAATGGTCACATCAGCCGGGGAAAGACCTGTGCCGCCGCTTGATATTATCACATCGGCATCTGAATATAAGTTCTTTTTGAAGGCATCCCTTATCATTTCCATATTATCCGGGATCAATTCGTAATTTACAATTCTACTGCCCTTGACCTGCAGCATTCCCCAGATCAGTTTTCCGGATACGTCCTCTGCGCGCTCAGGGCGGTCTGTTTTCCCATATTTTTCGTATCGGGATGTACTTATGGTCAATATTGCACAGTTGTAATTTCCCGGTGCATTTTCCTTGTGAAGCAGCGAGGTGTCCATGGAGGTTCATATATTTATATGGATATATGAAGGATTCTATCAGAGATACAATTAATAGGTAAGTGGACAATCTAATAATTGGGGTCAGGATTTATGACAGACGAGATTGAATCTATTCCGCAAGAACCCGATGCTTGTGAGATGAAAACGCCTAATGACCACAGGATCATGTTCAGGGCGCTTGAGAACCCGCAGAGGAGAAAGATAGTAAAATCCATCGGTGCTTTCGGGAAAACAAAAAATGAAATAATGAACGAACTGAAGATATCCGAATCACAGTTAAAATTCCAGCTCGATTTTCTCATTAAAGAGTGCTATGCACAGGTGGATGGGGATAAATACAGGCTTAATTCGAAGGGATTACAGGAGCTGCTGGCGAATATAAAGTGACAAAATAAACTCAAATAATCTTCTTCACAAGCGGTATCTCATCGCATTCCGGGAACTTGGGACATTTTATGCACATGCTCCATATTTTATGCGGAAGCGTGCTTTTTTTTACTCTCACGAATCCATGAGCCTCAAAAAATTCAGGTATATAGGTAAGAGTTATAAGCTTATTTAACCCAAGCATTCTTGCCTCTTCTTCACATGCTTTAAGTATATTTGAACCAATTCCCTGCCTGACCATTTCAGGTTCAACTGCAAGAGACAGTATCTCACCATAATCTTCCCATGTAATATGAAGCGCCCCGCAGCCCAGGAGTTTATTATCCCCGATAACTACATAAAAATCCCTGAGATTTTCATATAGTTCGCTCAATGAACGCGGAAGCATAATACGTTTATCTGCGTAGCTGTTCACAAGTTTCCAGATCTTTTCCACATCTTTGATTGTTGCTTTTCTTAACAATTATGTGCCTTCTTTATTTTCGTTTTTTCAGTTTTGAAGCAAGAGAATCTACCTGTTCTACTGCCGTACCTATATAATTATCCGGGTCCATTATCTTGATTATCTCACTTTCGGTCAGGTATTTTGATACCGTATCATTCTTTAACAGAGCATCTTTCATATGAATCCCGGATTCCCGGGCAGACATGGCGCACTGGCGTACGATCTCATGGGCTTCCTGGCGTCCAACGCCTTTCTTACTGAGTTCTATCATGACGGCTTCTCCCATATTCAGCCCGTTAAGAAGTGCGAGATTTTTCCTGATATTCTCAGGGTAAAAGCGTAGATTCTGGATAATTGTTGTTGTAAGGCGTATAACATGGTCTGTTAACACGCAGGATTCCGGGAATACTATGCGTTCGCATGACGAGTTCGTAAGGTCCCTCTCGTCCCACAACGTATTGTTCCTGAGTTCAGGTTCTACCATAGCCCTTACTATCCTTGCAAGTCCGCAGACCTGTTCTGATTTTATGGGGTTGCGTTTGTGGGGCATCGTGGATGACCCCACCTGGTTCTTGCCAAAGCTTTCTTCAACTTCTGCAATTTCGCTTCTTGCAAGACTTCGTATTTCAATGCATATTTTATCAAGAGTAGTAACGGTATTTGCCATCCACATCACGAATTCAGCATGCCTGTCCCGCTGGATCACCTGGTTTGAAACGTCAGCAGCTTCGATGCCAAGATATTCCATGGTCTCTTTTTGTATCTCGATACCCTTTTTTCCGAATGCGGCCTGCGTGCCAACTGCCCCGCTCATTTTTCCAACAGTGGCGCGTGGAGTTAACTGGTCAAGCCTTTCTATGTGTCTGTCGATCTCTGAGGCCCATATCGCAAACTTCAGGCCGAAGGTCGTGGGAACTCCGATCTGACCGTGAGTGCGGCCTGCACATACGGTATTTTTATGCGACAGGGCGCTTTCGATAAGAACCTGGCGTAATTTTGCGGTTTCTTTTCGTAATATCAGGAGTGCATCTTTTATCTGGAGAGCTGTCGCGGTATCTAATATATCATTGGAGGTTGCGCCAAAATGCACCCATTTTCCCGCATCATCGGATTGCTCGGCAAGTGCAAGCACAACAGCCATGACATCATGATGGATCTCATCTTCTATTTCCTTGACACGGTCAAGTGTTACTTTATTTGCTCCAAGGGATATTTTTTCATCCATTCCTCCGGGGATATAATTAAGATGCGCCTGGGCTTTTGCCAGGGCCGCTTCAACAGAGAGCATTTTGGATAGACGCGTGTGCTCATTCCATACAGCTTTCATTTCAGCGTGGCCGTAGCGGTATTCAATAGGATGGATTGCCATGGGAACTCCTATTAGTCCTGTGGTTAAAAGAAACTATCGATGGTTAAATATTTCAATTGTATAACATAGTTATTTATGCCAAAATACAATATCTTTTTACTGATACATTTTTTTTAAATATGCCATTGACCTCGGACTCCGCTTCGCTAAAAGTTCGATACATCAACAGAGTGCATGAAGTTTCCCATCGCTTATTGGTTGTTTTGGCCATTGTCAATAGGAACGGGGGCACAGAATAGAATATGAGTAATCGATCTCATGTGCTTCTTTTATCATGAATAGTTTTGATATATAATTGGTAAAATGCATATGAAATCAATGAGTTTGGCTTTTGATTTCATACACCCGGCATACAACTATGACCTTAACTAATTTCTTAACACAAATGAGACATCTATTCTCTCAGTCTGAGGCAATATGTCTATTAAAGTATTCTGCTAATTTTCTATTAATTTCAGGAATCACATACATATTTTGCCCTACCGCTGTTGCCATTTCAAAAAGATTTGCGCCTGCAGCACTTCCCATCAAAACATCTTCTGCTGTTTCAACCCCGCCGCACATTGAAATTGGAAGATGGTCATATTTATTCCTTATCTTTTGAATAAGTTCTAAAGCACGCGGTTTACATTTTTTTCCACTCAAACCTCCTTTTCTTATTGATATTTTACTGCATGCTTTTGCAATATTATTATCAAAATTAAACTCATCTACGGGTATTGTATTTGCAAGAGTCATACCAACTTTTTCATGAGATGCACATATCTCAGCAACTTCAAGAATTTTCTTATCCGATTCTTCATTGCCCGTACCAAACGGATAAGGAGGTGTTTTAATTAAAAGCGGGACATCAGAATCGATATCACGAATATTATCTATCAACTTTCTAAATTCCAACGGAAATCTACACATATTTTGGCCAGTTTCGACATTGGGACATCCAATATTTGGCTGAATAAAAATCCTTTTTTTCTGTTTAGCCAATCTAATTTTTGTTGAATCCAATAATTTCTGAAGAACATAAAGATACTCGTCTACATTTTGGCCGCCAATACTTAAGCCCAAAGGAATATCTGATTCAAGCAATCCAGAATTTTCAAGAAGTATCATTTCATCATAAACACCTTTGCTTGGAAGGCCGTAAGAATTAACATGATTTTCATGACCATCTTCATCTTTAAAAATTATATGTCTTGGTCGTTTATTCCCCAATTGCTTGTCAGGCATTATCGTTTTAGTTATCGCACCCCCAAGACCTAATTTTACCCATTGGTTAATTACCTTATAGTCTCCTTTGAATGCTGCAAGTATAAGTGGCGACCTAAATATCATATCTAAAAATTCTGTTTTCAATCCTTCTGGAATATCATAATTTAAAAATTTATCTGGCATGTATCTAATCAATATTTCACCGAGTCTGACTACGGTTTCGTAATCCTCCGGTTGTCTAACGATTTTTCTGGAATAATTGTTTATTCCTGAAAGAACGCTTCTAACAAAAGAATAATTTATTTTCGAAACTGTAAGTCGTAAATCACTTGGAGAACACATAGCAACAGAACCTTTAGCTAATAACTATTTTCATAGACATTAATTTTCTCAATAATATCTCATTATCTCGTATCGTTAGCCTTAAAAATATATTGTTTTAAAGATACATACAAAAATGTAATAAGAATAAAAATAATAATAGATATCACCACAGAAATTATGAGAGCATTGGAAATATCTTTCTCATCTAATAAAACACTAAGATTCCAACCTATATAAGCAGCAATTGTACCCGAAACGGCCATAGCATCTAAAAATTTTACTATTTCATCCGGTCTAAATCTATAATTTAATATCATCATTTTTATACATGATAAGATACATTTAATTGAATTCCGATAATTATTTTTCTTCAACGGGCAGTTCTCTTCTTTTGGTTGGGGGTCAATATTTTCATTTAAAGCGATATTATATTCTTCACATTTTTCAGTTTTGCTGATAATAATATTTGCTAAATAGAATTCATCTGGAATGGTAGATTTTTCATTAATATCTTTTAGATTTGTTTCCTCCATATTGATAATACACAGCTTGATCTTTTTAGATTTGCCTTTTTGCATAGCTTTATCTAAATTTTCGATAGTCTTGTGGTGCATCGAGATACCAATAATACCAAGTGCATTATAATCAGCTTCTATTGGGTATAGGTCATAAAGATCATCTGCTTTTTGCCTGACGTAAGAAAATTCAATTTTATTATTTGGATTTAATGCATTAATTTCATCAATTAAATCTCTAATAATGCTATCTATCGCATATAGTTGATAATCTCTAAAATTATTATATGAAGTTGTAGTAAATACTATCATTTTAATTTTATTGTTATTTATTAAAGTTCTTAGCAGCTTCCTTAAGCAATCCTTAAACACTTCTTTTTGTGAAAATAATTGTATATTAAATTCTCTAAGATCAAGCCAATAATCATTCGCGCTAAAATTCTTATCTGAATGAATGAAGAAACCTTCTAACATCGATTTATGAATGCAATCTTTCAAAATTTCTTTTTGGTCTTTTTGGCTTTCAGTCATACGCTTTCGTCTTCTTTACCAAGTTATGCCTTAAATTTCTATTATTCGATATTTCATCTATGGAAATTACTTCATGGATTTTATTTAATATTTCATCAGGCAAATTTATTTTTTCTTTGATACTATGCGCTAGTCCCAAGACAAGTATAATGCCAATTAAGTTTTCTTCTATTTTGTCTATTATTTCAGGTCTGTAATTTATTGCAAAAATTATCGTGTTATCTTGTATATTGATGTTTTCATATGTATCACATTTAACATCTTTTAGATCACAAATATCAGTAATTTTTGCAATGATTTTTTTGTGGGCATTCGAATCTCCTAATATTTTGGCCATTGGATAAGAAGACGGTATATATGGAGAAAATATTATATTATTATATTTATTATTTTGTTGTATAAATTTTACCAATGCCAGAGACTTCTCACAAACAACATCGCACATTTTCGTGTATTTTGATTCATTTGTTAAACATTTCTGAAATTCTCCATCCTTTTTAACAAGACTCTTTGGATGGAATATTATGTTTGTGAATAATGATGTATTATCACTCTTTTTGCCAATCTCAATAATATCAGAAAATTGAGTTGATCCTTCAAGAATCCTTATGCACCGCTGATCGATAAGTTTCTCATAGTATTTCTCATATTTATTCATACTACCCGAGAAAATTTCTTCGATTAATCTACGATTTTTTCTTATTGTATCATCCATATCACTACTTTCAATTTTATTGCTAGATTGAATTATATCATATGGTTTAATACAGTCATCATAAAAATCTTTTTTCAAAAGGATAGTGTTTAGTTCATCAATAATTTTAAATTTGATAGGATCTGTTTTCTTATCTTCATTCCAAGCATTAATAAATTCTTGAGTTTCTTTCGAAAAATGCTTCCAAATGCATTTAGTAGGACTATCAGAATTTACTTGTGATTTAATATGTTTTAAAAATTTTGACCAATCTTCAACATCACATTTAGAAAATAGCCAGATACCCGTTGTCATAATATATTAGTCTCACTTGGCAAACTTCTTATTGCTTCATTAATTATTTTTTTCTCGTCTACACACAAAATTTTTTGGTTTTTTAATAATATTTCTCCATTTACAATGACGTCACTTACATTACGGTCATTGCATCCATAAATAACATGGAACGCTACATTCTCCCATGGAATCATATTTGGGGCCTTGAGGTCAATTAAAACAATATCCGCTTTGTTTCCAATTTTTAAACTTCCCATATCATTGATTCCCATACTTTTGGCATTATTTATGGTAGCCATATCCAAAGCTTTGTGTGATGGAAATTTATTCTTTTTTACCCTCTGTAAAAGAACTGCAAATTTCATTTCCCATAACATACTTTGAGAACCGTTACTGGCAGGCCCATCAGTCCCTAAACCTACATTAATACCCATTTCAAGCATTTGGGAAATTGGAGCTATTCCATCTCCTGATTTAGAATTGCTTGTTGGACAATGTATTATAGATGCATCTGCAGATTTAATTTTATGCAAATCATTATCTTTCACATGAATGCAATGAACGAGAGAAGTTGTTTTTTTTAATAGACCTATGGATTTTAGCACTTCTACTTCACTCATTTTATATTTTTTTTTGATGGCTATAGCTCCTTCTTTTGTTTCACCCAAATGTATATGAACCCTATTATTTCTTGTAATACTTGCCTCACTTACTTCTTTTAATAGCTCACTTGAACAATTATATAAGCTCATAGGCCCATAAACAACTTTGAGCCTATTTCTGCTGTTTTCACAAATTTTCTCTAATTCATCGAAATTTTTAAATGTTTTATAGGATGCAGAGAGAAGTTTATCTGGGACAGCCCCTTTATCTATAATAATTGGAGCAAAGACTCCTCGTATCCCAAATTTGCCACAAGCTTTCATAGCTTCTTGTATATAAATAGGATTTTGTTGTGAAACAAAGGCTGTTGTTCCGGATTTAATTAATTCCAGACAAATAAGATTGGTATATACCTTGATATCACTCTTTTTTACATTAGAACGGTACTTATTTATCTTTTCTAACCAAGAATTTAGGGCGATATTGTCGGCTGTCCCTCTCAAAGAACCATGACAAAAATGCGTATGTCCATTAATTAATCCGGGTAGTGCCAGTTTACTCTTTCCATCCAATGCATATTCTAATTTATACCTTTTTCCCGCAATTTCGTTAGAACCAATGTATTGAATATTTCCAAAATCTATTACTATTGTTTTGTTCCTAACTAAATCCCCGTTTATTAACAGATTGACATTTGTGATTCCCCAAGGCATAAAAAGACACCATTGTATTTATTTTGAAATCTCTTGAGGAAGTATTCTTATCTATACAATCAGATTTTGCATAACCCCAACTGTTATGCGGGGCATTTTTATACGAGCCACGTTTTTATATTCAACAACTAAAGCTGGCGGGTCATGCCAGCACATAGGATCTTCTGCAAGACAATCACCGGCTTGTGCATAAGCAGCGGCTCTACATCCTCCGCAAGAACTCCTGTAGTCACAGATACCGCAACGTCCATATAGATTTTTTCTATTGCGAAGGTTCGCTAGAATCTCTGAAGATTCCCAAATTGTTTGAAGATTAGACTCTCTGATATTTCCAATATCAATTCCTAATGATGGGCAAGGTCTTACTATTCCAGTTGGGCCTATTACACATAATGCAATCCCAGCTGAACATCCACCATGGATATTCTTGTCATGACCTAGGATTGTTCCATCGCATAAAACCTGAAATGGGGCTTGTTCCATATTTATTTTAACCTTATTTCTTGATTCTGTCTTTAATCTCTGATATTTTTCAACAGTGTTTTTTACTTCATCAGGAGTCAGATCCAAAGTATTAATATTGTCCAAACCACGTCCACTAGCTATAAATCTGCGAAGTTTTAATGTCTTAACATTTAGCTTTTCTGCCAATGAAATAATTTTTGGAATTTCCTTGATATTCAATTTTGTACATGTGAATGAAATACTAACGCCAACACCATATCTCTTACAAAGAGTTATCCCATTTATTGCATTAACAAATGCATCTTTACTTCCCCTAAATTTGTCGTGAACTGAGGATAATCCATCAATGCTTATTTGAACAAAAACATTTTTCAGTTTTGATAAAAAGTCTGCTTTTTTATCGTCTAGAAGAGTTCCGTTAGTCGCCAACAAAGTTCTGAGTCCTATTTGACTGGAATATTCTAATATTTCAAAAACATCAGCCCTTAATAGCGGCTCACCACCCGTAAATATAATAAATTTAGTGCCATTGATTGAACAATCACTTAACAGGCTGTCCCAAAACTTCCTATTTTTAAAAAAAATCACTAGTTCTACATT
>NZ_NTMG01000010.1 GCF_002487355.1 Candidatus Methanoperedens sp. BLZ2
AAATAACTTGAAATTATTTTAAATAGGATGCATATGTTAGAGGTCTTTCTAAATGTTACCGGTGGGTGCAATTTAAATTGCAGATACTGCTATGAAAAGGATAGGATGACAGAAAAACAGCATCCATTGAGTGTTTGTAATTATACAATAAACGACGTTCTGAAATTATTAGAAAAACTCTCAGAATATAAAGATTCTATCTATGTTTATTTTTATGGTGGAGAACCGACCTTAAAGCCTAAACTGCTGGATGAGTGGAGCTCAAAAATAAAAGAAAAATACCCAGGTGTATATCAGGTTTTACATACAAATGGTTTGCTTTTAGATACGTTGCCAAAATCCTTCTTTGACAATATTGAGGTTATTCTTCTTTCAGTAAACATGGAATCAAAGATTGCATATGGATCTAGGGATTTCTATGTGGCAACTGTGCGAAAAAACATAGAATGGATAAGAAATATCATAGAAATCCCAGTAATCCTTCGCCTCACATATACCTCAGATAGCCATTTCCTTGAGACGTGTTTCCTGTTTGAGGATATTTCAGATGCAATATATTGGCAAATCAATAGCATTCAGGATAATGACATCGAGCAAACCATGCTTAATTATTATACCGACATTTCCATGCTGATGAACAAGTGGTTTAGTCAATTACAGAAACCCACTAATCTTCAATATATTCCTTTCGATTATGCATTTCTCGTCACATCAAATACTTCTGAATTTAAGGAAGATACAGCTCCGTGTGGCTTTGGGCGATCCATATTATTTGTTGATTTGGATGGAGCAATATACGCTTGTCCCGAAATGGTGCATTACGCAGAAGAAAAAATTGGACATATAAAAACTGGATTTGATTTGAAACCAACAAATGACATGTTTATTGAGATACTGGAGGAGTGTAGTAATTGCATAGCAAAGACTTATTGCCGAACGAGGTGCCCTAATATGCATCTTAAATCATCTATTGATACTCAAAAACATATTTGCACAGTAACAAGGAATATACTCGAGGATTTCCTTAGATATAAAGAGAAATTAGATGATTCTGTCAAGAAACGTTATCTCAGCCGTATCAGAGCCCCTCAGATACGTCGCTTTATGGGTACTGTGGAATGCGTTCCTTAAGACTTCGACAAAAATAGAACTGCTATAGGTACTTTCGCCGAATGTCCTGGAACCTCTATCTCTACTATGGCATCACTTGAACTGCAGACAGAGTCATATCCTAAATTTTTCCTAGGGAGATCAAGTGGAATCAATGGAACTCTTGCTTTATTAGGTACATAATAGACGAGGAAACCACAATTTCCATCAGGGCCAATGTATTTACTTATTTGTTCCAAATTCTTCTTAATTTGTTTTTGATATCGCCAGACTTTACATTCTATAACTACAAACTTTTTATTACTACAGGGAACCAGAATATCTGCAATTCCGCCTCCATGATGCGCTTCCGTTAAGGTTAAAGGTTTGTAACCTGCCAGGACAGCAACAATTAAATTTTTAAAATCTTCTTCCAGAGAAACTTTCCTAATATTCTCATAAATCATTGATGACAAATGTGCAAAAGCATTTAGAAGAGACATGCCTTTGTCACAATTTGGAAATAGATGTTCACCTAATCCAAAACATACAGGTTTAGAGTCAGGCCCAACAGGATTGCCCAAAAGCAAACTTTCATCTGCGACGGCAGCTCTTAGTCCTAATAACTGTCTTAAGAATTTTTCCATTGTTGTCGAAGGATATAGTGACATGTCCTGGAGAGAAACCCAATTTTGTTCGAGACCTTCAAGATGAATGGTCCTTATAATTTCTGCTAATTCATTCAAATTACCTAAAGGTCTTGGTGGTCTCCTCCTATTTATTGACCAGGCAATCGAAAATGCTACGCTATCAGCTCTAGATAATCCTTCCAAAATGTCCAATATTCTTGATCCATCACGTTTATAAATCGATACCAATTCTTTGTAAATAGCAGTAGACAATCCTAGATTTTTCAATAATGTATGATAGGAAACAACTTTTTGAGCACTATCATGGTAGTACATCTTATGAGGTGTGGCATTAATTATAAAAATATCGGGATATATGAAAGCTGCGAGTTCCTCTTTAGTACCGCCTATTTCGTCTATCAAACACCTAGATTTAGGTGGTTTCCCTCCGCCTAACTTAGAAATTTTACCGCTGCAATAATCAAGTTGGGTGCCAAGCGGGCTTCGTCCAGTAAATTCCGCAATCTCTATAGCTTTACTTGTTATCTCATCGGTGGTATTAAAATCATGAGTAAGGTACGTATATTTCAAGAAAATATCATCAAATGTGATGGGGAGGGACGAAAAAAGGTTATTATAAACTTTTGTCAATGCAGCAAAATTAATGCTTATATCATCATAGAAACCATCTTGTCCAAAATAGCTATTTTTTGGCTCGATTCCTAAGCTAATCCATAATATTTCTTTATCAAAGATTTTTTTAGAGAGTAGTTCATGATAAATCAGAATGGGAATTCCATCTTGAATTGAATGAGTTTCCCATTCACCCATAGCACCTTTTTTTAGTTCTAATTGTTCTTTAATATTTTCTGACCATTGGCTGATAAAAGATGCCTTTTCACCTTTCCCATCATCCAAAATAAATATTTGTTCGGAATACCATGGATTTAAAAGCTTGAAATCTCTTTTAGGCATACAATAATCCTCCCCATTTCATTTTCTGTTGAACAGATGTATACAAATTGAATAAATTATTTGGTATTATTTTTGAATCTTGAAGACGGATAACTGCCATTTCGAATAAATCAATGAGTTCTTTTCTTTTATTAATGGGAGTGCAACTTTTCATAAAATTAGCAATTCTTTTATCAATTTGGCTATCTCGCATAGGAAACTCGTAAAGAAGCCATTTTGCTGTGGGCGGAAATGATTTATTTGCAATAAAAAAGAGCCTTAATACTTGTAGGAGTGCAAAATCATAATATATCATCGCACCGAGAGGACCGGCTCTCTTAACTAAGAAATCATCTGAAGGCAATTCATATGGCGTTCCATAATTGATTATGTCCTTTAATTGGATCCCATGCCATGCGAGATCCAAGAGTATGTTGGTGGTTAAGTATTGCAATTCTTTCTTCTTTGGCGCGACATGCATTCGTAGGCTTCTTTCAGTTATTTTTTTATCTCGACTATATAATAATATTGCTGACGAAAATGTTTCTCTCATCCACATTGGCCACGCGCTGGTATTACTATAATAATCCATATTAATGAGCAATCTATCGATATCATAACCCTCAAAAAGGCTTTCTCCTTGTGGGACTGGCAACGTCTTTCCAATAAAGATGATTCCTAAATCAATATCTGAAATTTTATCTGCGTACATTCTAGCAAGGCTACCTAAACCCACGACAGCAATTATTCTGTGATTTGATTTTATAGTCTCAATGTATTTTAATGCTATTTCTTTATGTTTTTCTAGCATTTTTTCTACTTCAGATTGGGGTAGTTGCACGGGTTTGGGACATTGAGGAATATTTTCCATCGCTATGATCCATCACACCTAAAATAATTTCAAGTTATTT
>NZ_NTMG01000072.1 GCF_002487355.1 Candidatus Methanoperedens sp. BLZ2
AAAATGTAGAACTAGTGATTTTTTTTAAAAATAGGAAGTTTTGGGACAGCCTGTGAAGGTGTATTTAAGTACTATAATTTTATCGATTCCTTACTAATATTCAGCGCATATCAAATCTACCGAATTTAAGAACTGTGCCAACTTATTAGCTAAAATCAGATTGTTAAAGGAGTATATCATGGTATGAACGAAAGGGAGTTCAAAGTGCTTATTAAGTATTCTCATCAGCTTTTCTTGCTTTAGTGCCTTTCCACAGTATGCGTAATTAAACCCTCTTTATTTTCCTAAAAATGTATTTTACAAAAGCTAAGGTAGCTTAGAGCCTTCTTTATTGGTGTTGAACCATCTATCTTGGTGGTATTGTTATTCACCATCTTTTCTTTACAATGTAATAGAGAATAAGGATTGGAATTGTGAATAATATAATAAAGCCTATAAATTGAATCGATATACCCACCAATATAATAAACCATGTTACGTCTGGAAAGTACTCTCTAAAGCTACCTGCAATGGCATGATAGCCGTTTGAATCTTTTATAACTTCTATTTCAATCTTGTAAACAGGTATGTTGAAGTATGTATACCCAACAAGACCAACCTTCCAAGCTTTTTCAGCAGGTTCAACCCCCAACGGTAACGGTTTATTTAACATATCTATCTCTTGTATGGCTTTTACTTTATACCACCAAGTTAAAGGTGCTTCGCTATCTGCATCATCAATTGCAATCTCAGATACAAGCCTCTTTTCATCCTCTAATCCTGAGTAGTTATCAGGCAAAAATACAGGTAGATAAATCCAGATTAAAATTAAAATTAAGATAGTCCTTTTCAGTAGAATATTCCTTTTGGTGTGTTGTTTTTTTAGATATTCCATAAATTGATAATTCTCTGAATCTCTCTGCAGTTTATGGTTCTTCATAAAAAAATAAAAATATTTGTCACCTCCCGAATTTGATATATACTGGATATATATAATCTATGGTAGTACGTATTTCTTTATTTGAATTCTCTCTATATACATCTTCCGGGCCGGCATCAACAAGGAACACTCTTTTATCGCTTTGTATTCTCAGCAAGTCTTTAGCATGTATCCGAGTTTTCACTGAAACAATCTTATCAATTAGCTTGAAATCAGTGTAATTGCGTCCAATATTTTCCTCCGTTTGCTTGATCAACTTCGTTGGTGTCTCATTAGAGAGAACTCCCATGCCTTCTGGATAGGAGTTATACATATAGCTAAGTTCTTCCAATCCATAACTATTCATAAAACTCCTGTATGCTTCTATAGGATACTTATCGTTGAATGTTATCACTGCATCTACTATAGTATCACCATGTGTATTAGAAAGATATTTGAGAGTTGCAGTTCTCTGATTTACGTACTTTGTTAAGGTGCTTCCGTCTGATATTTCCGGATGTACTCTTATGAATACTTTATCATCCTTGAAATGTGTAGTTTTGTAAGATTCAATTTCATTCTTCTTGAGTTCTTGGGATACTATATTTCCCTTATTTAATATATCATTAATGCCTGAAACAGCTGTGATACCTATTATTAGCACTCCTATTAGAAGTACTGTCTTAAAAATCGTCTTCATTTTCCTACCTCCTCATGGAACTTCAGTTGTCCTGGTTAAGTCTGAATAACTATCGGGACCAAAATCATATCGGTAGTCAGCATATTCAGCCTGTGTTAATAGTTCCAATGTCCCGCTCGTAGTTCTCTTCTTGAATATTACGTCCATATAGTACCATGTATTGGCTTGAATGTTCTGTGGGCTGTAAGTTACGAGTTCTGCCTCTTCATCATTTTGAAGAAATGGAAGGTCGCACCATGGATATGTCGCTTCTTCACTTGCTTCATGTACGTCGGGAAGATTAGTCCACCATCCGTAATCTATACATAATGAGCTCTGGAAATCCCACTTATCCACATCTCTAGAAAACTCATGCTGATACTTTCCATTACTTCCTGTTTTACTATGAAGATCGTTCGCATGAGCTTGATCCCAAGCAAACCACTGGAAGTATTCCACATAAGTGCCATCGTCATATATCCTATCAGGATATGTAAATTGATTTGGTGCCCATGAAGCAACTGCTAATACCCCATCAGCCATCAGTAATATTACCATAGCTGATACTACAATTTTCAAATATTTTTCCCAATTATATTTTTTTTTCAAGTTTCCACCTCTTTTGTTCATAGCTTGCAATATTTTTAAGTCCAGTTTTTTAAGCGTTTTTCCCACTGTTACAAGCTAGCCTTTATCTTATGGATTCCAAGTATATATTAGTACCTTTATATAATATCAAATCAATTCTATAACATTAGTTGAATCGTATAATTTGACATTACTTTACTAATATTAGAGGGTTTCTAAAATTTATTGGGTGTGGGCTTCGGGGCAACAATCAATCTTGTAAATGCTTCTTTATTGGTGGGAATTTCTGGAGCATTCAGGCTTTACATAGCCTTTCTTTTCTTTGGAGCAAAACCCAGCGTTTTAGCTTCTATAGGCGGAGGCTTGGTGATATATACGGTATTACCCCCCACTGAACTCACATCTCTGCGAGCTCTCTGACACCTATATTGAACAATTTATAGGTTCCAATAAGCTCGGAAGTTAAATGGAAGGCTCGAATAACCTTTTTTCCTACACTTTCCCTGGTGAATTGATGAACTTTATTCAATCTTATGCAATTTTTTGCCACATTGAAAAAAAGTTCAATATTTGATCTAAGTTCTCTGAAAACAGGCCAAATTTCCAGTATTTCAATAAACTCCTTTGTAATTTTCTTCCAAATATTCAATAAATACCTTTTTCTTTCATATACTGCACGGCTACCTCCAAACGCACCCGATTTATTAGCAATAATACTTAAGCGCTCCCAGGGCATTCACAATCTGGGGTTCATCCGGCACCAGGACTTCTTTTTGGAGGATATCCTCAAGTGCTGACAGCATTCCTTTATTCTTTACTGTCCCGCCAATAAGAACAAGTTTTTGCGCCTCTGGTATCATAAACGAGATCCTGCGCGCAAATGCATAATGCATCCCTGCAATAACTTCTTCCTGTGTATATCCTGCAACAAGCTGTGAGATCATCTCGGAAAGAGCAAATACTCCGCATGTGTTATTTATCGCAGGAATTCGTTTTGCCCTGCTGTGAAATGAACCCATCTCTTTTAGTTCGATCTTGAAATAATTTGCAACGAATTCAAGGAAAGCGCCTGTTCCTGCGCTGCATTTGTCGTTTATTATGAAATTATTTTTTTTGACATCGATGACCTTTGTGTCCTGTCCCCCGATATCAACGATCACATCAGCATCTGGAAAATAATGCCGGACGCCATAAATGGCAGCTGTTATTTCAGTGACAGAGGCGCGATGAGGGATTGACTTTCGAAAATACCCGGTTGAAATAATATCATTCCCGTCAATTCCAGTTATCAGGTCTTTCCAGTTGTGCGTCCCTGCTATCTGGTATTTTATCTCGCCATCTTCAATTGAAACTTTTTTTGCAGTCGTACTGCCCACGTCAAGCCCTATCATGATCTTTCAAGTAACTCCCTGAAGGCTTCAAGCCTCAATTTTATCTGCTCAGGAGTATTACCCGGAAGGTCTCCCTGGATTGTCAGCATCGGGTAATCAAGATTTGACCTCATGATCTCATCTTCAAGCATGTGATGACAGGCAAATTGCGTATAATGTATTATTCCGTCAACTTTTCTTTTTTCAAGTTCCTCCTGGAGGAATTTTATCCTGAAATCAAGCGGCCTGGCAAAGGTGTAGTTGCAGTAATCACGGGCGATCCCGGGAATATCATTCCCGGAGTGCCTGATAAATTCAAAAGGAAGCTCATCAAATACTACAGCAAGTCCCAGAGCCCGGGCAACATCATGGAAATCATGAAATATAGGAGGAACACCAATCAATGCAACCCTGTTCTTCAGGTCAATTTTTCGCTCTTTTGTTGAGGAAATAACTTCCTTGAATTTATCAAGATTGCCCATCAGGTCTGAAAAAGAGATCATGATCCGAAAAGCATCACCTGCCGAAATCTTTCCATCCGCTCTTTTTTTATCAATTTTTTGCCCTAATTTTTTAAGCTCCCTGATCTGTCCGGGTTTTTCGGGTGATCCAACATTTCCCAGGAAATCACTGAGTTTATACAATTGTGATTCCAGATAATCGGGATCCCCGTCAAAAGGATAAAAGAAAAAGTGGGTGGGAATGCCGCTCATAGCAACTTTCTGGCCGTCCACAAGCGCATTATGGCAATCCCCGCCTGCAACCACGATAAGAGAGTCAATATCGATCTCTCTTTTCGAGAGCATCTCCTGCCAGATGGCAGTCCAGGCGCATAATTTATTGCGTGGGTATTTTTTTGATCCGGGGATGACATTATTGACATCGAAAGGCTCACTATTGCAAGCAAATATCAATTCCGGCGGAACAAGAGCAGTAATTGCGGTCTTTTTTTGCACAATGCACCAATTATTTACCGTTAATTTATATTTTTGTATGAGTTTCACAATCTTTTTGTCATGTATGGTCCTTCTCGCTCATATCCGAATTTCCTGTAGTAATCCCTTACACCTATACCGCTTGTTACCGCAATTTTCTTATATCCGGAGGCTCTTGCGGTTTCTTCGGCGTGTGCCAGGAGTTCTTCGCCATAGCCCTTGTGCTGCCACTGCGATTTACCCGCATCCTCACCCGGCGCTACCATCGAGCCGTAGACATGCAGTTCACGTATAAGTGCTGCGCCTTTAAGTTCTGCCCTGTGGGGCGACGCCGGGAAGCGCAGCCTCAGGAAGCCGATCAATACATCCATTGCTGCATCTTCAAATGAAATGAAATGTTCCAGACCGCCGCAAGCCCTGTATTTTTCGCTTGTCAGTTCAATATTCTCAGGTTTTACTCCTGAAAGCTCCTTATGCCCGACTTCACGGCACCTGATGCACCTGCATTTTCCTCCCATTTCCTTCAACCGCTCCTGGGCAAGCTGTCTGATATTGCTTTTCCTTATACCCGCAAGCACCTGGTATGCTGGAATATCGCGCTGGATCCTTTGCAGGCGTACCCATTTGGGCAGCAGGGCTTTTATCTTTGCAAGCAACTCGACAGCTTCAAGCACTTCAAGAGGCGCATAATTCCCGATTTCCCACATCCCGTGAAGCCTTGTGCCTTCTGTGACAAGTGTGGGATATATTTTGAGATAATCCGGCATAAAGCGCTCGTCTTCGAATAATCTTTTGAACATCCGAAGATCAGAATCCACTGTTGCACCCGGAAGTCCGGGCATCATATGGAATCCGACTTTCAGTCCGCTGTCCCTGAGTCTCATATTGGCATCGGCACTTGCTGCAACTGTATGCCCGCGCTGTATGCCTGCGAGGATGAAATCATACGTGTTCTGGACACCTATCTCCACCTTTGTCGCACCAAGTTCAAGAATAGTATCAATATGCTCTTTTTTTGTCCAGTCGGGTCTTGTCTCAATGGTTATCCCGACATTTCGTACCTCGGCGCTCTCGTTTGCGGATTGGACTTCTTCTACTGGAATATAGGTCATGTCTTTTCGCCATTCTGTTCCATAAAAATCATTCATGGCCTCGATACAGCGTTTTACGAACCATTCCTGGTAGCACAATGTACGCGAGGTATAAGTTCCACCCATTACGATAAGTTCCGCTTTCTCAACAGGATGGCCAATTTGTGAAAGCTGTTTTAAGCGCGACAAGACCTGCAAATAGGGATCAAAATTATTCTCAAAAGCCCGCTTGGCCGCGGGTTCAGCTCCCATGTAACTCTGCGGCGAGTGGAATTTGGAATCAGCGCCTCCCGGACAGGGAATGCACAGGCCGTGAGGACATGGCGCAGGAGATGTCATGGCTGCTATCACAGCGACTCCTGATATCGTTCTTACGGGTTTTAACTGGAGATGTTCAAGGACGTATTGTTTCTCCTCATTGTTGCGGGCAGCGGCAAGGATCTGGGAATTACCAGGAAGGGATGAAAGTTTATAGCGAATGCTGGCTGCTTTTTTCGCTGCATTGAGGGCTTTTTCATCAGGGATCTCATTTCGAAGGAGCTGTTCTATGATATCCCTGGCTGCTGATTCGGTAGAGGTCATTCAGAAATCAAAACAACTTGTATTGCTATAAACGTTACATTAAATCTTCTTCACCAGGTCAAACAGCGCCGCCCTCGGATCTTTTGCCTTGATAACTCCTGATGCCAGAAGCACGCCTCCGGTCCCCAGTTCAATTGCCGCAGCCACATCATCTCCTGTAGAAATCCCGGCGCCGCAAAGCACTTTGACCATTGGGTTTATTTTTTTCACAGCGTTCACTGAGCCGCTAACGATTTCGGGATTTGCTTTAGAGACAGGAATCCCTGAACCAATGAGCTCAGGTGGTTCGACTGCCACAAAATCCGGAGAAAGCGCTGCTGCTGCTGATGTTACTGAAATATTATTCGTGCAGACAATTGTCACCAATCCTGCTTTTTTTGCTGATTGAATTGCTGAATCGATCTCAGACAGCAGGATACGGCGCTCCGAATGGTTGATAAGTGTTCCCTTTGCTCCGGCTGACAGGACGCAATCCGCAGTTATGTGACCGGTATAACTTCCAGCGCTAACGCTATCGATATGCTGGGCGAACACAGGTATTTTTACAACGCCTGCAACCCTGAAAACATCAGGTGTCTGCGGGCAGGCAATTATCTCTATGCCTGACTCAATACTGACTTCTTCGCAGTATTTCGCCATCAGTACTGCTTTCTCGCCCATGCTTTCTGCATAGGTTTTGAAATTCAATACTATAAGTGGTTTTTGACCCATGGAAATAGGATATAAAAAAATTAAGAAGTATAAACTCCTTCTCCAGGATGCACAACTATTCCTGTTGGTGTGATTTCATACGGATGGATGCCTTTGCTATGGTCCGATCCCCTCATCTTGAAAACCTCGACACTTCTAATCCTGACATCGTTAACCCGTTTGTTATACATTACTATTGTACCTTCGGTTACGAATGTTTCAACCCCGAACCTGCTGGTTGAATTTTCATCTATTATTTCACAGGTCATAAACGAAGTTAATCCCAGTACTTCAAGAGTTGTGCTCAATTTTAAAAGCTCGACTCTTATTTTTGAAGGATCCTGCAAGTAAAAACCGATAGATGTTGTTCCATCAACAAGCGCCCTCTTGGCATCGATCGTATCCTGTATGGCAATTATCTGGTCCATCATGGAGCGAAGATCAAAAGGTCTTACATCAACGTATTTTTCATGGGATGGAATGCCTATCTTGGTTGAACATGCATCAATTATCGCAAGTTTTCCTTCATCCTCAAGGGCCTCAAAATCCCATCCGAACTTCAGGACATTTTCCCTGACCTGATCAGGTCGTTCCTCTGTCGCTATATATATACCATTTTCTCCATATTTTGTTATGCCGTTATAGAGGTACTGGAGCCCAAATATGGTCTTTCCACAACCTGCTGCTCCCGATAACAGATATGATCTGTTTCTTAGTAATCCACCGCCACACAATTCGTCAAAACCTTCTATCCCTGTAGGAACACGCTTTGAGTCACCTTTTTCTGTCTTAATCTTTTTCTTATCAACCATGAAATTCAACCTTGATATAATATTCTTTTACTATATAAATACTTATTCGTCTTATAGTTATAATTATGAGGCTTTTGTCTATTAAATAGTATAAGCGGTGAATAAAGTCTGGCCAAAAAAGCAAAGATTTATTTTTCCGGAGTCCTGTATAGTTATTATTTCGGGGGTATATCTTGGTATCATCAAATCTGGATAGTATTTTCAATCCAAAAAGTATAGCACTGGTAGGAGCAAGTGATGAAGAAGGTTCGGTTGGATACATCTTGATGAAAAATTTAACCGAAATGGGATATAACGGAATCGTTTATCCTGTTAACATTCATAAACCCGAGATACTTGGGAAAAAAGCATACCCTGGGATTCCCCAGCTTCCTCAGACCGTTGACCTTGCTATAATTGCCACCCCGGCAGCAACCGTTCCCGATATAGTGGAGCAGTGCGGAATAGCCGGAATCAGGGGACTGATCATCATTTCAGCAGGATTTAAGGAAGTAGGAAAATTCGGAAAACTACTGGAAGAAAAGATCATTGAAATAAAAAAGAAGTACGGCATGAGAATAATAGGTCCAAATTGCCTTGGTATAATCCATCCTGATATCGGTCTTAACGCAACTTTTATTTCCAAGAAGCAAAAAACAGGCAGTATTGCCTTCATATCTCAAAGCGGGGCGCTGGGGTCAGCAATTCTTGACCTTGCCGCCCATGAGAACATTAATTTCAGCAATTTCGTTTCAGTAGGTTCAATGATCGATGTGAATTTCGGAGATCTGATCGACTATTTTGGCACTGATCCCAAAACAAGAAGCATTTTGATGTATATCGAAGGTATTACCGATGCCAGGAAATTCATGAGCGCAGCACGGCACTTTTCAAGAACAAAACCAATAATTGTCGTGAAATCAGGAAGATCTATTGAAAGTGCAAAGGCAGCCGCTTCGCACACAGGGGCTATAACAGGCGAAGACATGGTATATGATGCTGCATTTAAGCGGGCAGGCATTGTGCGCGTAAAGGATATTGCAGACCTGTTCAACTGTGCCGAAGCTATAGGGAAGCAGCCGCTTCCCAAAGGACCGAACCTGGCCATAATTACAAATGCGGGCGGCCCTGGTGTAATGGCTTCAGATTCGATAGTATCTCTTGGCGGGAAACTTGCCCAATTAAGCAGCGAAACGATTGAGAAGCTAAATAGCGTTCTTCCTTCTCACTGGAGTAAAGGTAATCCCATTGACCTGCTTGGGGATGCAAATGCCCTCAGATATGTAGCTGCAGCAGAAGCATGTTTTAGTGATGAAAATGTTGATTGTGTTTTGATAATCTATACTCCGCAGGGAAGTTCTGATCCATCTGAAATAGCAGTAGAAATTTTGGATCTTTATAAAAATAAAAAGTTTTCTAAACCATATTTCACTTCTTTTATGGGTTACGAAGACGTGGAAAAAGCAAATCGTATTTTGACTGATAATGGCGTACCGACTTATTCCACTCCGGAACAGGCGGTTTCGACGTACATGTATATGTACCAGTATAAGCGCAACCTTGAGCTGCTGTACGAAACCCCGGTAGAGTTGCCTGTGGAAAGCACTCCGCCAAAACAGCCTCTGGCCTCTATTATTAGAAATGCTGCAAAGGAGAATCGAAAAATCCTGACGGAAACCGAATCAAAACGTTTCCTTGAATATTATAATATTCCAATTGTTAAAACACGGGTGGCAAAAACTGTCGATGAAGCCATAACTTACGCGCTTCAAACAGGTTATCCTGTAGCCCTTAAGATCCTCTCACCTCAAATATCTCATAAAACAGATGTGGGGGGCGTTAGACTTGATATCAATTCCGAACCTGAACTTCGATCGGCTTATGAAGAAATCATGAAAAGTGTAAAAGAGCATAATCCGGATGCACAAATCCAGGGGATAACGGTACAGAAGATGGTCCGGAAAAAGGGTATTGAAATAATTCTTGGCGCAAAAACTGATTCCCTTTTTGGCCCTGTAGTTATGTTCGGGAGGGGCGGGATTGATGTGGAAATATACAAAGATGTTGCTATCGGGCTTTTGCCGCTTAATCAGACTCTTGCAAGAAGAATGCTGGAAGAAACAAAAGTATATCGTCTTCTCAAAGGCTACAGAAATCTTCCACCTGCCAATATCAATCTTTTAGAAGAAATAGTTGTTCGTTTTTCCCAGATGCTTGTGGATTTCCCGCAATTGAAAGAATTTGAGATAAATCCACTGTTGATTAATGAAAATGATGCTTTTGCTCTTGATGCACGCGGAGTGATCGATAAAGAACTGCTCAGAGCAAAACCTCACGAGCATCTTGTCATTAGCCCTTATCCTGAAAAATACAGGTCCTTATGGAAGCTCCGGGATGGGCGAACAGTGATCCTGAGGCCAATAAAACCTGAAGATGAACCTTTATGGATTGAGATGTTCCGTAACTTTTCCCAGGAGTCCATACACTTCAGGTTATTTCAAACTGTAATTGGGCCAGTAGCACATGAGTACAGTGCAAGGTATTGTAATATCGACTATGACAGGGAACTTGCCATTGTGGCAGAAATAGAGGACGAAGGGAAAAGGAAAATGCTCGGAGTTGTCAGACTTAATATCGACCCTGCTGAGAATGCAGGCGAACTCTCTTTTATTGTTGCTGACCCATGGCAGGGCCAGGGTCTTGGTTCAAAAATGGTGGATTATATGATAGAAATTTGCAGGGATAAGCAGCTTGAGAAAATCAGTGCGGTGATGTTATCAGATAATTACAGGGCAATAAAACTGTTTCAGGAAATGGGATTTACAATTGAATCACTGGATGATGGTACACAAAGAGCAGTTCTTGACCTGAAAGAGGAGATATCTTGAATATGCCTATTAACTCCATGATGATTATGAATTTTCAAAAGCTTTGTTAGGATTTATATACACCAAAATCCTAATAGCATCATAAGCACGATTACAATGAGCGACTATACATTAGGTATTAAGGAACTGGATGATGCGATTGGAGGCATAAGAAAAGGATCGAATATAATGCTTATAGGACCACCTATGAGTGGGAAGGAAGCCATTCTGAACCACATCATGTACAATGGCGCTGTAAAAAATGAAAATGCAATTATTACAGTCAGTACGCGTGAATCCGCCGTACATATTCTTGAATGGTTCAAGGAACACGATTTGAATCTTCCCATGTCAAGAATCGGGATAATCGACTGTGTTACAAAAACTCTTGGAGGCGCTTCGATTGAAAATGAGAATATAAAAATCGCAAGTAGTCCTGTTGATCTTACGGGTATCGGTGTTAAGATCAGCCAGTTTTTTGAGGAATTCTTTATGAAAAAGAATACTCAGAAGATCCAGTTATATATAAATTCACTCTCAACAATATTGATGTATTCAAATATTCAGACTGTTTTCAGGTTCCTTCATGTTTTTACCGGTCGTATTAAAGCAGCGGGTGCTCTGGGGATTTATGTCATAGAGAGCGGTATGCACGACGACCAGGCGGTTGCAACTTTAAAACAATTATTTGACGGCATGATCGAGATAAAATCTGTGGAGGATAAAAATTTTATACGAGTGGTCGGAATATCTCAAAAACCAACACCATGGTTTGAATATGAGATCGATGGCCATAATATAAAGATCATAAGGGGAAATTAATATGATAGAGACAGGAATCCCCAAGCTTGATAAATTCCTTGGGGGGGGTATCCCAAGAGGGAAGAGTCTTGTTTATTACAGCCAGCCGGGCGTTGAAGGTGAGATATTTGGATTACAGACAGTTTATGGCACACTTAAGACGGGCGGAACATGCGTTTTTGTCGTATCAAGCACTATACCTGATATTGTAAAAGGCCAATTTGACGAGTTTGGCTGGGATATTAGCTCATTTAAAGATAAATTATTCTTTGTAGATTCCTATAATCCTTTAATCGGTGCCCCATCTAATGAAAAGTATGTTGTTTCAAATCCGGATAGGATAGAAGATTTTCACAAGACAATAATGGATATTATAAAAGAATTACCACCAAGTACTATCGTTTTCGGTTCTCTTTCAACAATCATGGACCTATGTGGGGAGAAAGAAACAATTGAAGCGGTCAGGACATGGAATAAGATGGCGATGCTGTATGATCATACCATCGTTTATAATTTCACGGCATGGCCTTATTCTGATGAAACATTAAATCTGATCAAGGGAGACCTTTTCAATTCGGTTATTTCTATCGGCGGAATAGCTGAACGTGTTATCTTCGGGCAGTATTTCGGAATAATGAAATCAGACTGGGCAGAGGTATCCAGGAAATCAATGCTTTTCAGGGTTTTAAGGCCAGGCGGTATAAAGATATTCATACCTAAAATACTTGTCACAGGTCCTTTTGATGCAGGAAAGAGCACATTTGTCCATGCGCTGTCCACGCGGGCGATATCAGTTGACAGGCTTGGTACAACTGTTGCCATGGACCACGGTCATGTGGAATATAAGGGTTTTAGTGCCGATATATTCGGAACACCAGGGCAGGAACGGTTTGACCCGATCATAAAATTGCTCAGCGGTGAATCAATGGGTGTTTTTCTTATTGTGGATTCAACAAATCCTTCTGATTTTATTCGGGCAAAGCATATGCTTGATATTACAAAGTCCTATGGACTTCCGTATGTTGTGGTCGCAAATAAACAGGATTTGCCGGGAGCATTAACTCCTGAAGAAATAAGGGAACAATTCCATCTACCAGAGGACATACCTATCGTTCGTGCAGTAGCAAAAGATAAGATCGGGGTATATGAAGCATTTGAAGTATTACTGGATAGGGTCACGGGAGGGATCTGATTGTCCGATACAATAGAAATGGTAGATAAGTTATTGGCAGATCTGAAAAATGTAGGCGGTGTGATTGCGTGTGCTGCCGCAAGCCGTGACGGATTGCTCATCCGGGCTATTATGCAGAAAGAACAAATTGTAGAATCCCTGGCTGCGATGTCCGCCACGATACTCGGAGCAGCTGAGACTGCAACAACTCATGTTGAAATGGGCATACCTACAAGAGTAATTGTTGAATCGGATCATGGAAAATTAATAGTTGTCGGAGCAGGACCCAAGGCTTTGTTAATCCTTCTTACAAGCCCGGATGTCGGTTTAGGTTTGATCCTTCTGGAACTTGATAAATCAGCGAAAAAGTTAAAAGAGATATTGACATGAACAAACAGGAAAAAAAAACAGAAGCCGCTTCGATTGAACCCACGTTACATGTAGGAAAATCAGGTATTGAGAGCGTGGTTGAAGAGTTAAAAATCCAATTGAAGAACAGGAATATGGTAAAAATTAAAATTCTTAAATCTGCTTTTGCTGAAACCGGAAAAAAAGAACTGGCCCAAAAACTTGCCGACCTTTCAAACTCAGAACTTATTGAGGTCAGGGGTAATACGGCGGTTTTATGCCGAAAAAGGTAAATACTATACGATAATTAAATAAGACCCTTGAATCATTCAAGGGACTATCTTGATTACATATAAAGATAATTTTATGGAGGACTAACTTGACAACAATATATGATGTGCCCGCAGAGATGCTCATAAACAATGTGGCGCAGAAACTGAAAACGAACGAGAAAGCCAAACCGCCCGAGTGGGCAGGTTTTGTTAAAACAGGCGCTTACAAAGAGCTTTCGCCGGATAATGCTGACTGGTGGTATGTAAGATGCGCTTCAATTTTAAGACGTATCTATATCGACGGGCCGGTCGGGGTTTCAAGACTAAGGAGTTTCTATGGCGGACGCCACAGGAACGGAAATAAACCGATCCATCATGCCAAAGGAAGCGGCTCTATTGCAAGAGAAGCCTTGCAGCAGCTTGAAAAAGCAGGATTTGTAAAAAACCAGAAGACTGGAAGGATAATCTCACCATCAGGCCAGGCATTCATGGATAATTCAGCAAATGAAGTCAAATCCGAACTTGTAAAAACCAATCCGGCACTTGCCAAATATTAAGGATTCCGTACTGAATACGGAGATTGATCAATATGGATGAGGATCTAGACGAAATAAAAAGACGCAGGCTTGAGCAATTACAGCAGCAACAGTATTCGGCTCAGGCACAGGCTGCACAGCAGGAGCAGGCGCGTGCGGAGTATGAAGCTAAAAAGCAGTCTATCATGCGCCAGATCCTTACACCTGAAGCAAGAGAGAGATTGAATACTCTTAAGATGACAAAGCCTGAGCTTGTGGCAAATGTCGAGGCGCAGCTTGTGTCACTTGCCCAGAGCGGAAGGCTTGCAGGAAAAATCGATGATGCAAAACTTAAAGCTCTCCTGATGCAGCTTCAGCCCAAGAAGCATGAAATGCAGATTCGGCGGATGTAAATAACTGTAATCCGAGCACAAGGTCGAAATCCCTGAATAGTCTAAGAATATTTTCAGAGGATTTCTTGTCAGGATTCATTTTGCCGACCTCCTCTGAGAACTCTTCCATGATTTTTAGCGCTTTTCCTGTATTGAGGTTATCTTCCATCGCATTTTCAAATTTTTTTCTTGCTTTGATTACGATTTTTTGAATATTATCATTACCATTTTTTATCTTCAGGCGTTTTATCACAGCACAAATCCTGTCAATTTTTTCGGCGGATTCCTCAAGTCCTTCAAGTGTAAAATTTAGCCTGCGCCTGTAGTTGCTGGAAAGCAGCAGATACTTTATCGCCATTGGTCCCCATCCTTTCCGGATCAGGTCATGGAGCGTATAGAAATTACCGCCGGATTTTGACATTTTTTTGCCGTCAACCATGAGGTGCCTGCAGTGAAGCCAGTATCTGGAAGGATTAATACCGAATGCCCCGAAATTTTGCGCTATTACATTCTCATGATGCGGAAATATATTATCAATCCCTCCAACATGAATATCAAAACGTTTGCCAAGATGCTTTGTACACATGGCAGAGCATTCTATATGCCATCCAGGGCGGCCTTTTCCAAATTCAGTTTCCCAGAAAACATCTCCATCTTTTTTCTCATATGACTTCCAGAGAGCAAAATCCGAAATAATTGAGGTATCTTCACCCCATTCGTCCCTTTTTATTTTTTTCTTTCCTGCCCTGAGCTTAAGGTGCGAGAGTTTACCATAATCTTTGAACTTTGAGACATCATAATAAACCGATCCGTCCTTGCCAATATAAGCGTAACCGTTCTTCATTATCTTTTTTAGAATATCGATTATCTCAGGCACATGTTCTGTGGCTCTTGGGAAAACATCGGCAGGTAATAGTTCCAGGGCTTCCATATCCTCAAAAAAAATCTTTGAGTAATATTTTGTCAATTCAGAAAGCTGCTTTCCCTCCTTTTTTGCAGTGGTTATTGCTTTATCCTCAATGTCAGTAAGATTCATTACTCTTTTTACTGCGTAATCTTTAAACTTGAGATACCTTACAAGCACATCTTCAAATACAAAAGTCCTGAAATTCCCGATATGTGCGTACTGGTAAACAGAGGGGCCGCATGTATAGATCCCGACTATCTTTCCTGAAGGTTCAAATGTTTCTTTTTTTCTGGTAAGAGAATTAAAGAGTTTCAGCATTATGAGTTTCTATTTATTTTGTATGATAATAAAACATGTGTCATGACCTCATATTGTCCAAATCCGAAAACATCAGGACTCAACATCCTGCCTTCATATAGAAAGCTTAATATTACATCGATTCTTAGGAGATTGAAAGCCGTCAGGCTATAATAGGAGGATAAAAATGGCAACAGAAGGCCTTACAATATTTGGTAAAACGGTATTCGATACGCTTTTCATCGATTACAGGATTATGGTTATCGCAGCGATAATATCTATCATCCTGTTCATTGTTGGAATATACATACAATTAGATAAATGGGGGCGAGGAATCCCCGAAGGCGCTACAAAACCATATGGTGCATGGGGCGCTCTCAAGATGATAATCAGCAGGATATTTGAAAAAGGTTTAGGACATGCCCTTGAAGTATTGGTGCTTGATGTGGCATTCCAGCGCAGGACATACAGGCGCAGGAAACTTGAATGGCTCATGCATATCCTGATCTTCTGGGGCTGGGTCGGATTACTGATATTGACTATTATTGCGGCGATTGCTGAATTCTACGGGCCTTTTGCCCTTGGAGCAGGGCCTGAATTCTTCATCAACATGTGGAAATCCCTGGAACTTCCCAATGATATTTTCGGTTATATGCTCGTTGCAGGTATTATTATCGCTATGGCAAGAAGGCTTTTTTCAACAGGCAAGGATGTCCAGGCACGCAATGCAGATATTGACTGGATATTAATAATTGGTTTGCTAATTGTTGTAATCACCGGATTTTATGCACAGGGTATCCGCGAAGCAGCTGATATTGAAAGGGCTGTTATCCCTGTATATGAAGCTGAAGCTCCGGGATTCTTTAACAATATCACCGTATTATTCCATGAGGTCTTTACCCTGCTGTTCTGTGTTGCTTACATCCCATTTAGCAAGTCTTTCCATATGTTAACAGCGCCCCTGACCATACTGGTCAACCAGGGAGGCGAGTAAATTGGCTAAAGAGAAACCTTCATTAAATACGGTAAATTTCACCGCAGCCCAGTTGATGGAATTTGACGCATGCACGCGGTGCGGCGAGTGTGTAAAGTACTGCCCGACCTACGATGCAAGGGATAAGAACCAGGACATAGAACCAAGAGATAAGATCCTGCGATGGCGGAGTTTTATGAACAAATGTTATGGTCTGAAAGCAAGGCTTTTCGGGCCGGAAAAAATTCCCCCTGAGGAAATCAAGAAGTTCACAGATGACCTGTATAATTGTACCACATGCGGTATGTGCGGAACAGTATGTCCGGCCGGTATCAATACGATCGAACTCTGGGAATCCACAAGAGCAAACCTTGTAAAATACGGAACCGGTCCTTTTGGCAAGCAGAGCCTTTTCCCGAAGCTCATCGAAGAAGGGCATAATCCATACATGAAGCAGCAAAAAGACCGCCTTGCATGGATGACACCTGATATCAAGATAGCAGATAAATCCGACATTGCATATTTCATAGGATGCACAGCAGGATACAACCAGCAGGTTCTGGGCGTCAGCACTGCCAGGATATTGAATAAGCTCAATGTACCGTTCATGGTCCTTGGAGAAGATGAATGGTGCTGCAGTTCGGCCCTTATAAGGACAGGCCAGCAGCATATAAATGATACCCCGAAGAAAGCCGCTATCCACAATGTTGAAGCACTGAAAGCAAGAGGTGCAAAGAGAGTCATATTTGCCTGCGCCGGATGTTTCAGGGCGGCAAAGATCGACTGGCCGCGTGCTTATGGAAAAGCGCTGCCGTTTGAAGCGATCCATATGTCCCAGTTCCTAGCAGAGCAAGTTGAGGCCGGGAAGATAAAGTGGGAAAAGAGCCTTAACAAGACCGTCACTTACCATGACCCATGCCACCTTGGAAGACATGTTGGTGTGTTCGAAGAGCCCAGGAAAGTCCTAAAAAGCATGCCTGGCATCAAACTTGTGGAAATGAAACGAAACCGCAAGGAACAGAGATGCTGCGGCGCAGGCGGAGGCGTAAAAGCAGGTATCCCCGACCTTGCACTCGGCGTGGCAAAAGCACGTGTCACTGACGCAAAAGAAACAGGCGCGCAAGCTTTGATAAGCACATGCCCTTTTTGCAGGCGAAACCTTCTTGACGGCAGGAATGAACTTAAACTTGACATGAGCGTGGACGACCTTGTAGTTCTCACAGCTAATCTGATGGGTCTGAGCACCGATGTCAAACCACCCGCACCGGGCGCTCCAATGGAATCCATAAGCGACCTTTTCAGGACGCAGACGATCCCGCCCAAACCCCCGGCTGAACCGAAGAAGGAAGTTCCAAAACCTGCGGAAGCACCGGTGGCAGCACCGGCTCCGAAGGCGGAATCGCCCAAAGCTCCGGCAAAGGAAGAGCCAAAGGCTGCACCAGTCAGTAAGAAGTAGGTTTTACCTGCTTTTTTTCTTTTCTTCTTTTTTATTCATCAAAATCCTTTAATCATTGGACATATATTTCTTAATGAATTACCATGAACCTGACAGACCTCTTAACAGCCCATAAAGAATCCTTCAAAGAGAAATTTATCGAAGCGCTGGCAAAAAAGAATTCAATGACAGCTGATGAGGTAAGGGTCGATTTCAAGTCTTTTATTGAACAATTTGCAGGTGAAAAGTACAATGAGGTTTCACAGGTTGTCAAAAGGATAAATGAAATAGAAATCCCTGTTTTCCTGAATATCAGGCGTGACAGGATGAGAGAGGATAAATGCAAGATATGTGAAGGCAATGAGCCAAATATACTTGAAATCAAAGAAAAATACGGAAACAGGATAGAGATATTTGAAGTGATCGAGGATAGGCCGGAAGGTTTACTCTACCAGATAATCTTTTACGAAGAAGCGGAAGAGAAGAAGCTTCCCTTAACTGCAATAATCAATCGGGGAGAATTAATAAAATTCTGGGCAGGAAAAACAGTGGATGCAGCGGTTTATGAGCGCTATATCAACAAATATCTTGCAAAAAGTTAATATAAGAACAGGATTAAACATGTATAAAATTAGGAGGTGAAAAAGCATGTGCAGTGTCGGTGATGCGTTCAATGTTGAGGTCCAGCAGTTAAATGCAAAATTCTATAAGTGCAATGATTGCAAAAACGAGTTCAGAGGTGTCGGGAAAAAAGTGATGTGCCCGTCATGCCAGTCAAGAAATACCAGTCTTATGTTCCCGGAAGAATGATCCCTTTAAATACTCAGGAATTGCTCCTTGTCCGGGGAAAAGAAGGGACACTCGGAATAGTCAAAGTAGGAGAAAATAAACAATTCTTCCTGGAAACTGATAAAGAAGAAATAATACTTGCTCTTGAACCCGAGGATTTGCTCGTAGCATCGGGTTTTGGGACCGATGACACCATAATAAAAGGTTTGAAATGCATTCTTTTTATGATACGCGAGGTGGGGTCGCCTTTTATTGCCCTTTCTAAAAAGCATCCGGCATCAAAGCGCTTAAAGATCGTTGTTTCTGCTGGTGACAGGACGCGGGTAAGTTGCAGCATAACACCGGGAACACATCCTGAACAGGACGTCTTATGCGGCTCCGGTGAGTTTGATGGCGTGGAGATATCAGGAGTTAAAGGCGGGGTTGAGTTTAAGAATCTAAAAAATGGGAATTTTGAGAAAATCCAGTTTGATATCTAACTTTTCAATGCCTTTCGCAATGCTTCGACAGATGGCGGCGCTCCAACAAAAGCGCATTTGTGATCAATGAATACTGTTGGAACAGCCTTAACACCATAAAGCGCAGCTTTAGCAAAACCCTGCGGTGTACCTGTTGAAATCTCAAATGCCTGTACACCCTGGGTCTGTGAAGCAACTTCCTTTGCCATCGCAACAGCGGTGGGGCAGTGGGGACATGTTGGGGATGTGAATACTTCAATCACGATCTGACGTTTTGGGGTTACAGCGTCATGCTGGCGCTTCATCAATTCATCGAGTTTCTTCTTTTTTATCTGTGCAAGTTCATCATCTTCGGACATATTTTTCCTCGTTATATTTTACTTTACTTAAGCATTTACCCTTTCCTTCTATTGACCAATGAGATCCCTGTTATAATACTTATTAAGCCGGCAGATAATCCAAATATTAAAGAAAATATTATAATTGTTCCTCCAATAATTATGCTAAATACTGATGAAAAATTAAAAATATAGATCAAAAGCATGAACGGAAATAAGATAAATTCCGCCCCAAGTCCCATAAAAGTCCAGCCGAGTATCTTTTTCTCATCATGAAGCCGGTTTAATTTTTTAAAAATAAGAGGCATTGCAACAATTAGTGGAAAAATAAAAACCAGGATCAGAATAAGTTTTTGAACAGAAATTGAGAAATAGGACATCGGGAATGCGGTTAGAAGAACAAGAAGAATGATCAGTCCTGATGTTAATACAACCGCGCATCCTGCTGTGAGTATTGATTTTCGTGTTAAATCCATTTCAATCTTTCTTAATGTTATGTTTTGTCCATATTTTTTGACATTTTTTTAATAGGTGTAATTAGTTCTAATTCAACACTTATAGAGGATTTTCATTTGTCATGTTAGGTATATTGATAATTAACATTATGAAACTAATCCTACATTCTTGATAAAAGAAAAAATTTTGTAGGTCTTTTCAAATCATGTTGGTAGGTGTGCAAATTTTCAAAATTTGTTCTTTATTTTCAGGGGCATATTTGGCAGACCATCTTCCAAATAAGAATTTGCTTATCTTTTTATAAATATAATTATAAAGCTGGTGAGATATATTATTAAAGTATGGGTTTATATATTAATATCAATAATATGTCTAACTACAGAGATGTGTGATAAGACATAAAAACCTTCAGGCAAGGTGAGATTTAGATAATAGATGTAAATATTATAATTGAGAAGTAGGGGAAAAAATCGAAATACTGATTGAATATTTTTGTTCTGTATACATGAGGAATTATGATCAATGTTACTAAAGCCTATTTGCCCAACAAAGCTAAATATAAGGCTTACATCGACAGTATTTATGAATCTGGCTGGCTCACCAATAACGGCGACTTGCTTAAAGAGCTTGAAGTGCGTCTGCAAGCGCATCTGGGTGTAAAACACCTAATTCTCGTTGCTAATGGCAGTCTTGCGCTGCAACTCGCCTACAAAGCGCTTGATCTTAAAGGAGAAGTGATTACCACACCGTTCAGTTTTGTCGCTACCACCAGCACCCTGGTATGGGAAGGGCTAAAACCCGTATTTGCGGACATAAATCCCAGGAGCTTCAACCTTGATCCTGTACAAATAGAACAGCACATTACCCCGCACACCAGTGCTATCGTGCCCGTGCATGTATTTTGCAACCCCTGTGATATTGAGGCTATTCAGCACATCGCCCAAAAGCACAACCTCAAAGTTGTCTATGACGGCGCACATGCGTTTGGTGTCAACTACAAAGGCCAAAGCGTCTTTAATTACGGCGACATCTCTATACTCAGCTTCCACGCCACCAAACTCTTTCATACCATTGAAGGTGGCGCAGTCATCACCAACGATGATGAACTGGCCAAAAAAATCCGCCTGTTCATCAACTTTGGTATTACCGGACCTATAACAATCGAAGGCCTCGGCACCAATGCCAAAATGAACGAATTTGAAGCCGCCATGGGTTTGTGCGTGCTCGATGAAATCGAAACCATCAGCGCACAAAGAAAACACATCTGGCAAACTTACCAAACACAGCTTGAAGGTTTGGTAGAATTTCAAGCGTTACACTCCCACGCCAATAACAACTACGGCTACATGCCCGTGTTATTAAAAAGCGAAGCCCAGTTGCTCAAAGTGCAAATAGCCCTTAATGATAATGGCATTTTTCCACGGCGTTACTATTACCCCAGCCTGGACATGCTCGACTACCTGCAAACCGACCAGGTCTGCGCCAACTCCCGTGACATCGCTAGCCGCATTCTCTGTTTGCCGATTTATCCAGGTCTCACTAAGGAAAAGCAAACTGAAATTACAAATATAATTATTGAGTCAACTAAATGAGAACTGCACTCATATTTTCTGGTTACAATCAGCGTGCAGTTATAGCACTATGTAGATATTTTAAGAGCATTGATCAGCAGTTTGTTATTGTGTCTTCTGGGGTTGAAGATCTTATTTACTTAACTGATTATAAAAATAATGTAATTCTAGAGCGGACGGATAAAACTTTAACTAGAGAATTATTTTTTAAAATTTCAAGTCTGTATGACGATGAGCTTGTTTATTGTCCAACGTCTGAATTCTTGAATATGTTTGTACTTGAAAATGTTGATTCGTTTCAAAAAAGAGGCATAGCCTCTGGCATGCCGCCAAAAGAGCCATACGAAAAAATTACGAGCAAGTGGTCAAGCCAGGAATTATTCAAAGATTTGGATTATATCAAAATAATAGAAACAGTTGAATTAGACAAAGCACAGGTTCCCTGTGTTATCAAGCCATACAAAAATGTAATTCTAAATCGAGTCCTTTATCCGTTTATTTGCTATAGCCAGGATTTCCTCAAAGAAGTCAAAGAAAAAATTAACAGGAATGAATATTTTGGTCAAAGATTTATATGTGGTCAAAGTTATTATTTTTGTGCGTACTTATCTAGAAATGGTAGCTTTGAAGGATATTGGCAAGAAAATATTCTTCAGCAGCCTGATGGTAAATCGATTGTTTTGGCTAAAGCCTGTAATAATCCAGGCTTAAATGAGGACGCGTTGATGAATATAATATACAAAGCCGGCTACTTTGGTCCATTAATGATTGAGTTTATCTTAGAGCATGATAATTTTTATTATATAGAAATTAATCCACGTTTTTGGGGCCCACTTCAATTAGCTAATGATGTAAATCCACAAATTTTAGATGCTTATTTAGAGGAATGGTTTGGGAGAAGTGTTACAAGCATTAAAACAAACGCAAGTGGATATTATGCCTGGAATCATGGAGCACAATGTCAAAACCTTAAAAAGTATCCGGCAATAAATAAATTAAGAAATGTCAAGCGTTTACTTTTTGAAAATGATGTCTATTCAAAGCGCGACACAATTAACCTTTCTCAAAAATATTGAGGAGAAAATTAAAAATTCACTAAGAACAAACCATGCCTGAACAATGAGCCTTGCTAATAAAACCACCACTGGAATCCTTTGGAACTTCACTGAACAGATGAGTACGCGCGGTATCGGGATCGTTATTAGCCTGCTGTTGGCGCGTTTTTTAGTTCCTGCAGATTTTGGTTTAGTGGCGATGATGGAAATCTTTATCGCCGTGGCTGGCACTTTGATGGATTCAGGCTTCAAGCAAGCACTTATTCGTAAGCAAGGCGCAAGTCAGGATGATTTCAATACCGTGTTTTACACCAACCTGGCATTGGGTTGTTTGGCTTATCTGTTGTTGTTCAGCGCTGCGCCGTTTATCGCAGATTTTTACGAAGAAAAAAGGCTGACCGGTCTGATTCGCGTTGCAGGGATTGCGATTCTTATCGGTTCGTTTCAGGTAGTGCAAAGTGCCATTCTCAATCGTACTTTAAACTTTAAGGTCCAGCTGAAAGCGACCGTACCAGCTAGCGTTGTTTCAGGCTTTATCGCCGTCTTGCTTGCATATATCGGCTGGGGCGTATGGGCACTGGTTGCGAAAATGCTGATCTCAGCATTTTTGGTCACGGTGTTTATATGGAGCATGAAACTTTGGCAGCCCACGCTTACCTTTAGCCGCCAATCTCTGAATGACATGTTCGGTTTTGGCTCCAAGTTGTTCTTATCGGGTTTGCTCGATACCGTGTTTAAGAATATGTATGTGGTGGTGATTGCAAAAATATTTAGTGCCACTGTTGCAGGATATTACTTTTTTGCTAATAATATCAAGAACTTGATCATTGATCAGCTCGTCAGTTCCATATCAACGGTCACCTATCCCGCGTTGGCGACCATGCAACACGACAATGTGATCTTAAAAGCAGGGTATCGCAAAGTCATCCAAATGACCACTTTCTTGTTGTTTCCCGCGATGGTGTTTATGGCGGCCCTGGCCGAACCTCTTTTTCGTTTGATACTGCACGAACGATGGCTTCCGGCGGTGCCATATTTACAGTTGATGTGCATCGCAGGGTTGTTGTACCCCTTACATTCAATTAATTTGAATATTCTTAAAGTCAAAGGCCGTTCTGATCTGTTTTTGAATCTGGAAATTCTCAAAAAGATCAGCAGTGTGTTGATTCTGTTTGTCAGCGTACAGTACGGCGTGATCGGAATTTTGATCGGACAGATTATCGGATCTGTGCTGGCCTACCTGCCCAACAGCTATTTCTCTAATGAGCTTATTGGCTATTCGGTGCGTGAACAAATCGGTGATTTTCTCCCGGGCCTGGTGTTGTCGGGTGCAATTGCAGTGATGGTGTATGTTGCCGTGTCGGTGTCCACCTTGCCCGCCTTGGCGGAATTAATCGTGTTTGGCATCGCGGCGACTATGCTGTATTTACTGGGTGCTCGTGCGTTGAAACTGCAAGCCTTTACCATGACTTTACAAATGGTCAAAGAACGTATAAATGTATAAATAAATAATGAAGGAATCAATATGCAAAACCTAAGATCTGAAAAAGAGATTATGCAGGCATGGAACCCGGCGGATAAACCGCTGGTTAGCGTAATATGTATTACGTTTAATCACGAACACTATATCGAGAAAACTATTCAGGGTTTTTTGATTCAGGAAACGGATTTCCCTTTTGAGATTATCATTCATGATGATGCTTCAACAGACAAAACATCCGAAATTGTGCGTGAATATGCTACTAATAAATACCCTAAAATAATTAGACCAATATTTCAAAATGAGAACCAATATTCTCAAGGCAAAAAACCAAGATCTATAGTAGAGCCACAATGCAAAGGAAAATATATCGCTGTTTGTGAAGGTGACGATTTCTGGACTGATAAAAAAAAGCTACAAATACAGGTGGATTTTCTAGAAGCAAATCAAGATTATGTAATATCGGGTCATGATGCATTTATTATCGACGAAGATGGAAATCATATTAAGGATTCTAAACTACCAAACAGATATAAGCGTGATTATTCAAGCGAAGAGTTGATTATGGATGAGGCATGGATTTTAACCCTATCTTGGGTATATCGTAATCTGATTAACAATTATGCCCCGGAACGCAACATGGTCAAAAATGGCGATAACTTTTTTATATCAATTATTGGCCATTATGGCAAAAGCAAGTACCACCCTGAGATAAAACCCGCATGCTATCGTGTCCATTCCGGAGGAGTGTGGTCGAAACTTTCCGATAAAGACAAGAGAGACTCGAAAATCAACACCTGGTTTTGGATGTATCGCTATTATACTCGCATAGGAGAAGAAAAATATGCCATGCACTTTTGGTTCAAGTATTTGGCGAATGTCGTTACCCGGGCGCCAAGCAGCGTACTGCTAAAAGAGTTGCTCATCAGGTGGTTGCCATTGAAAAAATTATACTCTTTTACAAAGAGGATTTTGGCAAAGATTAACCTAAAGAAATTGGATTTATTGATTTTTTGGTGCATGCTTGTGATTAACTTGATTGCTGTTAGATCAAGCGTGATAAGGCTTGTGGATTATTAAAGAAAATCTCAAAAACAAAGCCAGGGATTTTGTGATTTTATTCAGCCGTAAATCTTTATTACCCCACGAAATAAAAATCCTCCCTTTTCACTTTCGGCTTTATTCCATATTAGCCAAGGTGCGCCGCACAAACGCGGACGCGCTTATGAATATCCTCAGAAATCCCTAATAACTTAACGGCATTTGAACGCAATCGTTTAATATGATGGGTGATGAGCGCCGCACTAAGCACGCCTCCCAATGGGTTCGGGCACTGCCCGAATCCGCCTGCGGGCGGACGGCGTACTTAATGCGGGAGGTTGGGCGACAGTCCTGCGCCGGACAGTCGCGGTTTGAGACTTCCTATTATTTTCTGGTTTGAAAACCACAGAGAGCACAGAGAACACAGAGAAAAATGGCAACGCTCTGTGCTCTCTGAGTGCTCTGTGGTTGATTACCTATACAAATATTCCTTTTTCCTACAGGGGATGCGCAAAACAAATACCGCCCTTCCGTTCACGCAAAAAGAAATCCGTCGCCTGCCTTTTATCAAATGCGGTGCGCCCAAGGTTTGCCCTGCGGGAATGTTTGACCGCCTGCGGGCGGAATCGGGTAATACGAATGTTTCGAAAAAGATATTACATATGGGCAAGTCGTTTAAGCAACTTGTCGTTATAGTTCATACTGGCATCTAAAAGATTATTATCTTCATCAGTAAGTGCTCTACCCTTATTCTCCTCCTTATGAATCTTTTTCTCAGTCATATTATCATTCTTTCTTAATATGCACATCCATCTGGTTAAAGGGTATCTCTATGCCTTTATCTTTAAATCGGATGAACATCTCCCTTAAAACATGGTCAATGATGGGATGCCTGTCATCATAATGCCTGACCCAGACGATCAGTTCGAAGTTCTGGGACGACGAAGCATATTCAATAAAGCGGACAGAAGCCTCAGGTTCTTTCAGGATAAGCGGCGTTTTATCTGCAATTTCAAGAAGGATTTTCTCCACTTGTTCTGGATCTGTACCATATGCAACACTAACAGGTATTTTTACTCTTACCGAAGCATCAGGCACTGCATAATTAATTATCTGCTCATTGATCACTTTGGAGTTGGGAATTGTGATAATTGTATTATTAAGTGTTTTTATATTTGTATATCTGGGCTTTATTTCGTAGACATCACCATAGACCCCACCCATTTCTACCCTGTCCCCCACTTTGTAAAGATGGTCAAGGGTAATGGTGACGCCTCCGAACACATTTGAAAGCAGGTTCTGGGCTGCAAGCGCGATAGCCAGGCCCAGAATCCCCATGCCTGTGATGAACGCTGTTATATTATATCCGATATTCAACAGGGCGGTCATAATACCAAACAGCCAGATAATATAAGTTGCTGACATATCTGCAAGAGCCACGAGCCTGTAATCTATGCTTCCTTCTGTCTTTGCTGAAATATTATAGCCATATTCCTTGATGATCTTCTTTGCCAGCGATGCTACGACCCATGTTACAAAAATAGTGATAATGAAGCGCCTGTATATGTAATCCTTGTCAAATGTATTTATCAGGCCTGCCAGATAGGGAGTCTGGTGGATGGCATAATAAATACCTGCAACAATAACAAGTATGTAAAGCGGTCTTCCAATAGAATGAAGAATAATATCATCAAGTTTTGTATTCGTCTTTTCAACTCTTTTTTGCAGGACCTTTATTATAACACTTATTGCAGCAGCTATTATTAGACTGGCACTCAATATTATTAAAGGCATAAATAATGACGGAATTTCCATATTGATTTCCTGGATGAACAGTTAAAATATGTTCCCCAGAATAATCACAAATTACTTATATGTTATCATCACTCTGGATGAGCGATATCATGAAAAAATTATTAATTCTAATATTAGCAGCTGCAATATTATTCAGTGGCTGCGTGGATAACACAGTACAAACAGTAAAAAAGGGGGATAATATTTCCGTTGATTATGTTGGCAGTTTCGAGGACGGGAAAGTTTTTGATACTTCTAATGAAAGTGTGGCTATGGCTAACGATTTATTTACTCCCGGTGCGACTTATGAGCCGCTGAATTTCACTGTAGGAAAGAGACAGGTCATAGAAGGATTTGATGATGGAGTTATCGGAATGAAAAAGGGAGAGACCAGAAAATTAACGATCCCGCCGGAAAAAGCTTATCCGATAGATCCAAGACAAATCCATGCAAGTCCAATAGTATTGGAGGTCCCGGTAAATAATACCGTTAATAAAGGAGAGGTACTTCCCTTAGCTCAATTTGAGCAATACTTCGGTGAAAATCACACTGCTGGCGAATCCGTACAAATTCCGAATACAAACATCAATATAACAATCAATAATGTCACGTCTGAAGAAGTGTCATTTACCTATGACTTTAAATTGGGATCCAATGTATGGGATGCAAGAGCGCCATGGAATGAAACCGTAATAAAAATTGACGAAAAAAATGTTACATTAAGATCAAATGTTACGAAAAACCAGGTTATTCAGGAGCCTGGTTATCCTTTTACCACGACAGTTATTGATGTAGGTGATAAGAATATCACTTTAAAACGTAACCCGGTTCCTGATACGACAGTGCCACTTCCTGACAGGTTCGGCCAGATGATCCCCACAAAGATCAGTTTTAATGAGACATCTGTAATTTTTGACCAGAACCCTGAAGTTGCAGGAAAAACCCTTATCTTTAATGTAACATTGATATCGATAGATAAATGAGATGATGCAAAAAGAAGAAAAAATAGTGATTGTACTGCTGATAATGGCAGTCCTTTCACTTATTATCGGTTATTTTGGTTTTATTCCGCAGGTTGCCGCATATTCAGAGGATTCCAAGATAGGGGAGAAAATATATGTAGAAGGGACTATCCTTTCAAAACAGATGACAGCAAAAGGGGATAACCTGATCCTCTCAATTTCAAATCTCAACATCAAAGTATTCATTTCAAAAGACAATGGGGCAAAAGAAGTGTATGATAATTTGAAAACCGGTGACAAAGTACGCATTAATGGTAAAGTCGCGCAATATAAGAATGTCCGGGAGATCGTAGTTGAAAACGCAAGTGACATAACAAACCTGTAATCCGGGCAATCAATTTTTTAGTATGTAAAACCATATTAACTGGTATGGTCATTAAAACCGAGGCTCTCACCAAAACATTCGGTAAAATAACCGCTGTTAACGAACTGAACCTCGAAGTAAATGAGGGGGAGATATTCGGGCTTCTTGGCCCCAACGGCGCGGGGAAAACAACTCTTATTTCAATGCTGTGCACTATTTTAAAACCCACATCAGGAAGAGCCTGGGTCAATGGTTTTGATATAGTCAAAGAACAGGGAAAGGTGAGAAAATCAATAGGCATAGTATTTCAGCAGGCAAGCGTTGACGACCTCCTGACCGGCCGGGAAAATCTCGCCCTTCATAATCTCCTTTTTGAAGTCCCAAAAGCTGTAAGGTCGCAGCGTATTGATGAAGTCCTGTCTATCGTGAACCTTGAAAAAAGGGCTGATGACTTTGTAAATACTTATTCAGGCGGGATGCGCAGGCGCCTGGAACTTGCCCGCGGGATAATGCACCATCCCAAAATCCTTTTCCTTGATGAGCCTACACTTGGTCTTGATCCCCAGACAAGAGATCACATATGGGATTATATAAAAGACCTTGCGCAAAAGGAATGCATGACGATCTTACTTACAACTCATTATATGGACGAAGCAGAACAGCTTTGCGACAGGGTTGCGATCATCGATTATGGAAAGATTGTCGCGTTAGATTCACCTGTTGCCCTGAAGAAAAAGATAATAGGGGATGTGGTCAGTCTCAAACAAAAAACATCTGATATCGAAAGAATCAGGAAACTTGATTATGTCATTAAAGTTGAGGAGAAAGAAGGTGTGCTTCTTATTTCCATAAAGGACGCAGGCAAACATCTCCAGGATTTGCTTTTAAACACTGGTCCTATTGATTTTGTGGAGGTAAGAAGAGGTACTCTAAATGATGTGTTCTTGCATTATACAGGCAGGGATATCCGTGAAGCTGAGGCAGAAGGCGGTTTCTGGGAAAGGGTGATGAAAAGATGAGCGAGATAGAAGGTATATATGCAGTCTGGCTTCGGGAAGCAAAAATCTATATTCGTGAGAAAGAAAGGCTTATTTCTTCGGTCATTTCGCCGCTTCTCTGGATATTCGGATTCGGGGCAGGCCTTGGCTCAACAGTCGAAAAGATCAGCGGATATCCGTATCAGATATTTATCTATCCAGGGATAATGGTCATGACAGTATTGTTCACTTCGCTTTTTTATGGAGTGTACATTATCTGGGACAGGAAACTTGATTTCTTAAAGGAAGTGCTTGTTGCGCCAATATCAAGGGCAAGCGTATTTGCTGGAAAGATGCTGGGCGGGGCAACTGATGCAATGGTACAGGTGGTATATCTCATAATTATAGGATTTTTTATAAGTATTCCCTTCACCCCTCTTGTGATCCTCGAAGCGTTCCTGATGCTTCTCCTTATCTCAATAGCGATGGTAAGCATCGGTCTTGTGATAGGAGCGAACCTGAAAAGCCCCGAGGGTTTCAGCCTTGTTATAAACTTTGTAATGTGGCCAATGTTCTTCTTCAGCGGCGCACTTTTCCCTGTGAGCAATCTTGCGCCCTGGCTTTCTGCTGTCACTTATATCAATCCGCTGACCTACGGAGTGGATGCCATGCGCGGTATCATTCTGGGGATAAACCATTTTCCAATCCTGCTGGATGCCGGAGTGTTGGTGTTGTTTGCGGCTATCATGATGGAGATCGGTATCCTGAGTTTCAGGAGAATGTGATATTTTTTGCATAAAATCGGAATTTAATGCTCATTTTCTAACCGGATATTTAATATAATACAATATATTATTAGATAGGTCTGAGGTCGAATAGATATGAATAATGAGACACAAAATGATGAAGAGAGAAGATGCAGACGGCTATGTCCGGATTGCCCGATGAGAACTAAGAATGATCTGATGAACGAAATAAGTTCGGATCATTGTTAACCTGGCAGGGTGAGAGTATGAAACATACTATCGGGGATGCTGTAAAATTCAGACTTGAATCAGGCGAAGTACAGGAAGGAAATATACAATTTATTGAAAAGGGGAATTCTGAAGAAATATATTATATAAACAGCTCCAACAGATGGGCTTATAAAATATCCGGGAAAAAAATAATCTCATAAATTATAAATCCAGACAGTTTCGATGTGGGGTAACGAATTTATATTATAAATACATGAAATGCCAGCATGGGAACTAAAAATGGATCTGGAAATGCACAAATTCTTGCTTTGGCTGGTGGAATTGTATCTATAATAAGTGTCTTTTTACCATGGTACAGCGCAAAAGCAAGCATGTTTGGCGTGGCGTCAAGCATATCTGTAAATGGTCTTGGCTCTATCAGTGGAAACGGGCTTCTGCTTGGGCTGTGGAGAGAAAATGCAACCTGGGAATTCCAGGGACTGGGTGTTCTTGCCCTGGGGATCGTCAGCATAGCGGTTGCTGTATTACTCCGGGAAAAAATCCGGAGTATGGCGATGTTCATATGCGGCATCCTGATAATCGGTGGCTGGGCAGTAAATATTAGAAGCATCTGGGAATTCTCCGGTGAGTTTATGGACGCATCCATGCAATCAGGTGCGGGTTACGGCCTGTATATAGTTGCACTTGCAGGCGCCATGGTTGCAGCCGGAGGATTGCTTGCATGGAGAGACGTTACAGAATGATATCTTTTCATCTGGCAAGCAAAATCATTTAAACCTTGACATCATAATGAATTATTTAGTGGTATTGGAGTGAGCTGACAGGTGGTGTTAGCTTGGTATTTCTGGAATACAGGAAACGGGAGTTGTCTAAATTTCCTGTATACTAAAATGCATCCAAACATAAATTAAAAGGAGAATGCAGCATGGAAATAATCGAAGTCAAATGCAAGAATTGCAGCAAAGAAATATATATAAACCGTGAACAAGTCAGGGATAAAATGTTCTGTACGCTGGGGTGTATGGATTCCTATAAAGTTCCTCATCAACAAAAAGACTAAAAAAACTTATTAATTACCTGTGCATACTTGGGGACATGATCGTTTCGATGACCCTGGAGCTTAAGGATATTCCCGGACAACTGGTGCTGGCGCTCTCGCCAATATCGGAATTCCAGGGGAATATCATGAGCGTAGTCCACCAGCATGACGAGAAAACACCACGCGGGACAATACCGGTACAGATAACATTTGAGATAGAACACAGCGTATTGAACAAGCTTATTGACCGGCTTGAAAAAAGCGGTGTAAAAGTAGCAAGGGTCGGGGAAGAAAGACTGAGGTCAACGGTTTCTGTTATTCTCATCGGGCATATCGTTCATTCTGATATGGGGGATACTATTGATAAAATTGATTCAACAGGATTTGCCGAAGTTGTGGATATGTCGCTTTCAATGCCAGCTATTGAAAAAACCTCATCAGCTTATCTTGTGATCAATGCAATTGGTGAAAAAGAATTGGGCAAGGCACTTGATATAATGAGAGAAGTTGCAGGTAAGAAAGACCTTCTTTTGATAGAGCCTATCCGCTTGAATTCGGTGGGATCATGAGAATAGTCAATATTTCTATCATCGGATTTGGCGCAGTAGGCCAGGGTGTCGCACGTTCCATTTTGTCAAAGCAGGAATACCTTAAAAAAGAAGGAATTGACCTTCGCGTTGTGGGGATATCCGATTCAAAAGGCAGTGAAATAAATACCACAGGAATTGATCTTAAGAGCGCACTTTTAAGAAAAAAACAAAAAGGCTCAGTTGGTTCGAATAATGCACTTGATATCATTGGCGATGTGGAACATGACATTGTTGTTGAAGCTACTCCTACAAATATAAATAATGGGGAACCCGGACTCAGTAATATGCGCCTGGCATTCAAATCTGGAAAACATGTTGTAACATCTAATAAAGGGCCTTTAGCATTGCATTTTAACGAATTGAAAGAGGCAGCAGAGGATAACGGGCTTTTCTTCAGGTACGAAGCAACTGTAGGTGGAGCAGTCCCGATCTTTAACCTTGTTCATGAAACCCTCGCAGGAAACACTGTCTTTGGAATGGAAGGAATCTTAAACGGCACATGTAATTACATCCTGACGAGGATGTCCGAAGAAAGAATGCCGTATGATCTTGTTCTTAAGGAAGCGCAGGAACTGGGGATAGCTGAAACCGACCCTGCATATGATGTTGAAGGTATTGACTCTGCGATCAAGCTTGTAATAATTGCAAACTCCATTTTCGGGCTTGATTCTACTTACAAAGATGTTGATGTTACGGGCATCACAAAAATAACGCCTGAAGCGCTTGAACTGGCTAACAGGAATAATTACGTCGTCAAACTCATCTGTGAGGCACGGGAAGGAAAACTCACAGTAGCACCGCGGCTTGTTCCGAAGCGCCATCCCCTTGCAGTAGGAGGGACGTTGAACGTAGCATCAATATTAACAGATCTTGCAGGAAGGATCACTATCAGCGGCAGGGGTGCTGGTTCGATTGAAACAGCAAGCTCGATCCTTAGCGATATCCTGTATATTGTCCGAAATTCATGAGAGCTGTCCGCGTAAGTGCAGGGGAATCAGAATCAGTCCGCCAAAAACTACTTTCCGGGTCGGCTCTTGATAAGACCAGGAAGTTAGTGAAAAAGAATGGTTTTATTGAGATTCCGGTTACCGGATCTTTTAATTCAGATGAATTTACTTTTGTTTTGCAGGAGAAAGCCCGGTATTATTCAAAGGAAAAAACAATCAGCAGTATCCTTAATATTCCTGAAAGTGAGAAAAAATTATTGCCACGGGGATGGCAGATCCTTGGGGAAATAATAATTGTAACGCTTAATGAAAATCTGGAGCATCGAAAAAAAGAGATAGGGGAAGCACTACTCTCACTTTATCCCGGATGTAAAACAGTGCTTCTTGACAGGGGCATACGCGGCCGGATGAGAGAACCTGACCGCGAGATCATAGCCGGGAGTCGTACTGAAACGATCCATAAAGAAAACGGTTGCTTTTTCAAGCTTGATGCCATGCGGGTTATGTTCTCGCAGGGAAATCTTGCTGAAAAAAAACGAATGAGCAAACTGGGAAAGGATGAAACTGTCGTTGATATGTTCGCAGGGATCGGATATTTTTCAATACCAATGGCTGTTCACTCAAAACCCAGAAAAATAATTTCCATTGAAATAAATCCTGTTTCGTTTGTTTATTTGAAGGAAAATATAACCCTCAACAAGGCAGGAAATATCATTGAACCCATAGCAGGGGACTGCGCAAGAGTAACTCCCTGCGGAATAGCAGACCGTGTTATTATGGGATATCTGGATGGCCATGAATATCTCCAGCAAGGGATCAGCGCCCTGTCACCTGGTGGTACCCTGCATTATCATGAGGCTGTGCCGGAGGCTATCGAGCAGCGTCCAGTGGAGAGGATACTGGAAGTTTCTAAAGAGCATGGAAGAAGTGCGCAGATAATCGGGTTGCACAGGATCAAGAAATATGCGCCAGGGGTCTGGCATGTGGTTGTGGATGCGAGGGTGGATTAGTTATAGTATCCATAACTGATTTATATATTCAAATCAATCAAGTGGCGGTGGAAATTATGGATTTAAAAGACTATATTGAATTTGCAAATAAAAATCCGGCATGTTATCTTGCGACCGCAGACAGTGACCAGCCCAGAGTAAGGGGGTTCCTGATGTGGTATGCTGATGAAAGCGGATTTTATTTCCATACAGGAACTCCGAAGAATGTATGCAAACAATTACAGAAGAATCCAAAAATTGAAGTTTGCTTTATGGCCCCATCCCAGGACCCGGCGAAAATGAAAATGATGAGGTTAGCGGGAAAAGTAGAGTTTCTTGATGATCTCAAGCTCAAGGCGAGATTACTTGAGGAGAGACCTTTCTTGAAAGCTATTGGAACAGGAAAGCCTGATGACCCGATGCTTGCAGTATTTAAAATATATGCCGGGGAAGCACATTTCTGGACGATGGAAAGCAACATGAGGGAGTCAGAAATCGAGAAGATCAAGTTTTAGAAGTATTTTCCCTTAACTTATCTTTATTTTCAATGGATAGGGCATCATGAACTGCTTCCCTGATAATATATCCTGCTTTATGCAGGATCGTATCTTTGAGTTCAGCATCTCTTTCCATCCCCGCAGTGCAGGGATATGCATGATGCGCACCTGATATGACCTCATCGAGTTTGCTATCCACCGGAGTGTTCTTAAGTTTCTGTGCTACGTAATAAGCGCACCCGCATGGCTGGCTGCTCAGGATTTGTACGGATACAATATTGTTATTCTTGACCCCGATCTTAAATCCGGGAAAGCCAATTCTAAATTGCTCTATAAAATTGTCAATTAAGGGATCATCACCTTTCTTAAGGGAGCAGAATGGTTTTGGAGCAGCAAATACAATTCCGGCTTTTTCGCATTTCTCTTTTAACTGGTTCCTTAATCCTGGCGACAGCCAATTCGGTTCTTCAATGGGAGCTATTATCAAACGTGTTCCGGCATCCTTTGCCATGGCGGGAAGTTCGGTGATAATATCAGGATGAAGATTTATTGCTAACAATACATCGTTTTCCAGAAGAACAGGAGGCAGATACTTTTTTGGCTCTTCAATATAACCAGGCAGACCCGGAGGTTGTGTATACATCCCGATAATGTTTTTTGAAAAATCAAGACTTTTATCGTCCCTGCAAAAAATGCACAATTTATCACAGGAGATACAGAAATTCCTGTAATTTAACAGGTTCCCTATTATGCGTTCCCCAAATTTGCCATTATATGCTACAAATATTCGCATAATGTAACCGCATTATTCAAGCATCTTCTCAAACATCCTCCTGACCATCATTCGTTTCAATATGAAATAATCCTGGGTAGCCGCCATCACAGCCTGTTTTTCCATCATCTTCCTGTCATGGGTCCATCCAGCCATTACTTTTTTCAGGGTTCCCATTAAAACATCTTTTTTTTGTTCAGGTAAACTTGTGATGATATCTGTTCTTGATTTTACGATCTTTATTCTGTCTTCCTCAGGAAGTTCTGCAATTGAATCGAGCATATCGCTTATTGCTGTCATTCTCTTATCTTCCGGCATGCTTGCGAATTGCTCCATGCGTGCGCTCAATATCCTGCGCCGTTCTTCGTCCGGTTTTAATGCAAGCATGTGTACGGCTTCCATCATCTGATTGATTTTCTCAGCCTTCATCTTGTACTCCTGGCATACAGGACACTTTTCAAGATGTTCATCCAGTGATGCTATATCTTTGCCCGAACACTCTTCGCATGCTTTTGCCAACTTTTCTAATTCTTCCCTCTGACTCATAAAAAAATTCACCAATCAAAAATAGGCATTTTCTCAGATATATAGTTACTTGAGAGTTTTACACGATCAATTTATATGCTATAATTTAAGTCGCAAAAACCATCTTCAATGAATTTTGTGTATTAGCAGCATCAATGCTGATTCATATATTAATCTTATTCAGCCAGTTCGCATTTTAAATAATGGTAGATTGCCTTGGCAATAGCATCTTTTACTGAAGACTCCCCGGACTTCACTTTCAAAGCGATCACATCTTCCTGGGGTAGTACTGACTGAATATGGACATATCTCATATTTATCTCCTGAAATTAAATATATGATTATTATTTATTTATATTTAGAGTTCACATGAATATAAAGGAAGGTGTGAAGTTTGGAACATCGGGTCAAAAATTGATCGCAACTATCTTAATCCGGAATGAAAATTATTTACGATTGAATTAATGATTTTACTTTACGAGGCAAGTATAATCAAAAGGTTCAAATGTTCTTGTCCATCGGGTTTTGTCTACTGGTTTATATTTCGGATTTCTTCCTTTACCTAATGTCTGGAAGATCTTATCTTCTGTAATTTCAAGAATGTTCATCAATAATAAAAATGTATTTAATTGCTTATATAGGTGCCATAATATTTTAATGCTCAAAATAATTGTTATTATTATGAAGTTACTTTTATGGTCTTGACCAGACCCTTTTCATGATTGGTTACTCAATTATATATGTCACCTGGACAGTTAACGAAACTTTTGTCTCTCCGGGCTTGATTGGTGTAGCAACTTTTTCTTGCGCGATTGATACTTCCCTAAAAAATGGTTGAACGATCCCGCCATCACTTATGGAAGATGTCTTCACACCGACTATCCTGACATCCAGCTTTTTAGCAAGATCATTGGCCTTTGATGATGCATTCGATACCGCTTCTGTCAGCAACTCATCCTGAAGTTCCTTTTGTTTTTCATCGGATACGGAAAATGATATTCCTCCAATTTGATTGGATCCCATAGCTGCAGATCTGTCAATGATATCGCTCAGTCTGTCTAACATCCTTGTTGTAACCTGTATATTATTGGAGGCAGAGTAAGCTTCTATAGTTTGTGCACCATTATTCTTGTAAACAGGCTGGATGGAAAGAAAGGACGTTTGAATGTCTTTATCCTCCAGTCCGAGATTCTTGAGTTCATTAATTACCGCATTCATTGAGACTGCATTCTTATCCGATGCTTCTTTTGCAGTTTGTGCCTGAACAACAACACCAATACTCAATGAAGTAGTATCAGGGGCTACATTTTTATCCGCTGAGCCTGAGATAACGAGGGTGTGCTCCTCTTTTTGCACGGATATGGCCGCAGGTCTTGCAAATAGTAAAACTGCCATTAATACTATAGCTATAGAAAGAACAAAAAGGACTGAATATAATTTATTGCTGGATATTTCCTGTGTCATTTTCCCACTACTCTTAAATATCAACTTGTTTCATCATAAATCTTAGCATGGAAAGCATAAATGATCTTTTGTGCGCTCTATTCAAAGTAGAAAAGTATTTTTAGTATAAAAAGAAACATATCTACCTATGACTACCACAATCAAAGTTTCAGATGAGACAAAACAGCTTCTTGATATGCTACAGGCAAAGATGACCCTTACATTTCGCAGGAAGAAAACTCTTACTGAGCTTCTTGACACAATAGTAAGACTTGCCTTAAAGCATGAGAACGAACTCCTTGAGACTGAGAAATTACCACCCCTTGAGAAAGACCCTGCAATGAAGAAGCCTATCGATTGGGGAGTAAATACAGATGCCAGCAAAATAGATGAATATATTTATACTGAGACTTGAAAGAGTTTAATATAGAGAAATACTTTGGTTTTGACTCGCATTTTAATGGAATAGTTGAATCTCTCCTTAAAAACCATAATAACTATTAAGGTTTCATTAATAAGGGTAAAAGGACAAACAGTAATTGGCAGAAACCCATCTGACAAGTCACTAAACCGATATATACAGTGCTTAGAAGTAGCTGATGCGCATGCCGTTAAGTTCTATCATTACAGGGAGAATCCGATAATGGGCAACATTGAAAGGCATTACGATATTGATTGGTTAAGGGTACTGGCAATGCTTATGATTTTTCTTTTTCATTGTGCAAGATTTTTCAATTACGAAGATTGGCATGTAAAGAACAACCAGCTGGATTTTGGCATGAGCGTATTTGTTGAAATAGTGAGCCAGTGGATCATGCCTCTTTTCTTCATACTTTCTGCAATAAGCGTATACTATGCCCTGGATTACAGGAACAACCGGTTATTTATTAATGAAAAGTTCAAGAGACTTGTGATACCACTGGTATTTGGCATATTCGTAGTCGTGCCGCCACAGGTTTACATTGAGCGAGTGAGCCATTCACAGTTTGCAGGATCGTTTTTCCGGTTCTTTCCTCATTACTTTGATGGCCTATACGGCTTTGGTGGAAACTTTGCCTGGATGGGGCTGCACCTGTGGTATCTGGAAATTCTATTCATCTTCTCATTGCTTACATTACCAATTTTCCGCTACCTTAGAAAAGAGACAATGCAAAATTTAATCTCCAGTATGGCTATTTCTTTCAAAAAGCCTGGAATCATATTTTTGCTTGCTCTCCCCATCTTTTTCATGGAGCTTTTTGTCAATCTTCAGCCGGACGGCATTGGTATAAGAGATTTTGGCGGCTGGAGTCCATTGACGTATCTGATCTTCTTTTCCCTGGGCTACCTGATCGCATCAGATATGCAATTCAGGGCGAGCATTGAGAGGCACAGGAAGATCGCGCTGCTGCTCGGTGTACTTACAACAATATCCGGATTTTTCTTTCTTGAAGCAGGTTACTCCTCCCGCGCATACTTTTTTTCGTTCCTGCGTGCATTCAATTCATGGTTCTGGCTGGTCGCAATACTTGGCTTCGGGAGCAAATACCTTAATTTCAACAACGCCTTACTGAAATATTCGAATGAAGCTGTTTTGCCATTCTATATATTGCATCAAACAATAATCGTCGTAATTGGTTTTTATATCGCCAGTTGGGATGTCGGTGTTATTATGAAATATCTCATATTAAGTACGGCATCATTTGCCTTGATCATTGCCCTGTATGATCTTGTGATCAAAAGAGTCAAAGTCCTGCGATTTCTGTTTGGAATGAAACCGCGTGTTCTTTAGTTTCACTTATTCGACAGGAAGCATATTTTGGAGGTAAAACATATTGAAATCTTGTTTAAAAAAAAAGAACAACCAACTCGTAAGAACTGATACGAACTCCAGAGTTCGTTCGTGTTCGTTTGTGTTCGTTGTTGATTTGGATCTTTTAGAAATTCGATGAATTCAATGCCTCCGATGCTGTTCTTACCTGTGGGTACAATGGATTACTGGCAGGCGTGGATATACTACGGCGAACCCTTATTGTGATTAATAATCTTGAAAAACCAATAATAGACTTTATAACCATAAAATAAATCGTTAAATACGTTTAAAACCAAAAAAAACCTATTAAACTATCGATAACCTTATCAAATTTGCAGTTATATTAACATTTGTGATGGTTATATTCATAACTTACGACACAACTGACCTCAACATTGAGACCTCCACATTCTCTCAATAAATTATGCCGAAGTAAACACCACACGGCATCAAATCCTGAGCTTCAGGCAAAGTTGAGTCATTCAATTAAATCAAATATTATATCTATTAAAAAATACCGCGATGTATATTGAATCGACAATAAATGAACCAAAAATATATATATCATTTCATATAACATTCTTACTATGACTTACAAAAAATCGATATTCAAAGACCTGTTTGAAAAACGCAGGAGTTTAGCTGTCAAAATAGGGCTGACCGGTATTATCTTCTTGCTTTTTTCTTTACTTGCAAAGGAATTGATCCCTGTTTCACAGCCAACTGGTATTTTACATATCCTGAATGTTATTATTGAGCTTTTTGGCAAAGTGGGTGAAGCCTTTATACTTTCTGGTTTTGTTGTTTTTGTCCTGGAAGAACATCCTCTTACAATGATGGTTAAAGATGTGTCAAAATCCATCATAGATGAAATAATAGACAGGCATTTTACGAGGAATGAATTGATAGGATTTATTTTAAAAGGAACACGGAATTTAAATAAATATGAACAAGTAGATGATGAAATATATTCTTTGTATGAAAAACATGGTTTGCTCGAATTGTCCGAAGAACCCAGAACGTCCAATCTTTCAATAATCTTCAAGAAAGAAGGTGAAGTGGAAGGTGAAAATGATAAGATCATCCTGAGCAGGATATATGATTATATGGTAAAAAATGAGGCAAAAGAAGGGAGTGCTTCAAAATTGATAAACAGGGATGGTCTTGTTGCATTTTTCGATTTTGCTGTCCAGGGATTAACAACCGGGGAAGAGGGGGAGGAAGAGATCCTGAAGAATATTCACAAATACCAGGATATTTCCTTCAAATTTTCTACTTCATTTGAAATAAGCGGGTACATGTGCAATAAAAATCTTACGCCTCTTGAGCCAGTTTACATAAGGAGAGATGATTTTGATCTTGAAAATTGCAGACCGCATAATTCAAAAAATGAAATGGAGATCAAGCCCAGACTATTCGTTGTTTATGATATAATAAGCCAGAGCGATGGGAATAAGATCATGAAATTGAATGCATATTTTAATATCGAGATCCCTCCAAAAGAGTTCATCGAGCTTTTTTTTGAAGTAAAAGGAATTGTGCCTGTTTTTGATCTATGGACTTATGAATTCATTTCATATACAAAGGGAGCAACATTTGAATTGCAGCTGGGGGATGATTTTGAGACAAAGATCGAGGAAGTCCTTATCGGCGTTCCAAATCCTCCGATCAAATCGAATTCCAAATTGAAATATAATGGCTGGATCATGCCCCATTCATCAATATCAGGAACCTGGAGAAGGAAGCTTGATTGTTAAATCGACTGGCAGAATACCGTTTAAGGCCACTCAAACACTCAAAATTTCATCCCTCCGGGAATCAGTCATAAGATTGGTGAGCAGGATTTTAGGAATTTCATGTTCAGGTTAATGAAATATAATGTTTTGCAGGAGTGCTATTTTATTATTTATTAAACCGAATAGCTAAATACATTAAAATGCAATAAAATCAATATATTGCGGTTTAGGAGTTTAATATGGAAAAAAAAGAAGCCATTAAGTTATGCCTATGCAGGATATGTCCCACATATATCGAATGCAAAGAAGAAATAGCATTTTGTCTTTCAACGACCGGAAAAAGTAAATGTATTAAAGAGGAAAAAGGATGTTTGTGTCCGGGCTGCCAGGTTCACGAAATAATGGGATTTAAAAATGTTTACTATTGTATCCGCGGAAACGAAAAGGATCAACTTGCAAAAAAGTAAAGAATGGAAATGCAGTGTATGTGGTTATATTCATAGGGGAAATGAGCCTCCGGAAGAATGCCCACAATGCAGCAGTTCTTCCAAAGAATATTCGGAACTAAAGGATAAACAAAAACTTAAGTTCGATGGAGAAAAATTTGATGTATTATTGATCAATGGAAGTTCCCACAGATCTCACAATACCGGTGTTTTGGTGGAAACGGCAGAACAGACCCTTAATAGAAAAGGCATTAGTTCCAGGCGGTTTAATTTGAACGAGCTGGATATCCAGCACTGCTGGTGCTGCTACAGTATGAGGGATTCAGCATGCACATACCCATGCAGGAACCAGCTTGATGATGTGCCAGCACTCCATGAAATGGTAGTTAATTCCAGGGCAGTGATTGTCGCTTCCCCCATAAATTGGAATAATATGTCTGCGCGATTAAAGGATTTCCTGGACAGGCTTACATGCCTTCAAAATCTTTACTTACTGAAAAAAGAAGGCTTAACTACCGGAAAAGTTGTTGGGATTTTGGTCAACGGTCATGAAGATGGAGGAATGAAAACTGCAATGGATATTTTTCTTTACTTCCAGCAAATGGGTTTTATTCTGGCGCCATTTGGTTTTGCATATAGGACCCATGGATCACAATATAATGCAAAAACTGACAATGATTTTTTCAAAGATGACGAAATACTGAAAACGGAAATCGAAGGCATTGTTATCAATGTTATTGAAACGATGAACCAGGATTTAGAGACTAAACTGAAAGATAAGATAGTTCCTGTTAGCGAATAGCTATTCCATCCTTATAATGCCCGTATCAGGATCTGATTTTTTAAGGAACCCCAGGTTAATCAAAATTAATATCAATTCCCGCTGTCCTTCCTTTTTTTGCCCAGATCGCCCAATTTCCTCAAAGCCTCTTCCGGCGTAATACTTTCGATATACTCCATTGCATCCTTTCTCAATACATTATCTTCAGTCACCAGGATAGCCGATTCTTCCACAGCCCCGGCAAGGATCGGAATATCACTCCTATCCCTGATATTGAATCCTGAAAACTCTTTTTTTGGAACATTCCCCCTTACAGTGCAGCATTCCAGAATATATTCAACAGCATAATTTGTTTTTTCCTGTGAAATTTGCAGCACTTTCAATGTTCTTCGTGTCTCTTTTATGATGAATTCATTCACATACAGAGAGATAACTTTCTTCCTGCCGGATTCAAGCAGTACCCATGCCTTTTTATTTCGTCCAGTTACAGCAGAAACAACAACGGTTGTATCAATAAAAAATTTCAATTCAATATTCTTCATCGTACACTTTTTTACGTTCTTTTTTCACAGTTTCCACTATCTCTTTTATGCTGATTTTCTTATTATCAGCTTCTTCCCATATCGCTTTTATCTTAGGAGGAACTATTGAGGTCTCAGATGGCATGATTTTTATCCCATCATTTGTATCAGAATATCTCACAACATCGCCGATTTTAATATGATATTTGATCCTCAGCTTCTTAGGTATGGTTATAGTTCCTGCTTTTGTTACTTTTCCAAATAGAACTTTTTCCATCAATTGATTCACCTTATTTTAAGATAATCGTATATTAGTATATTCTTATTTTAAGATTTTGCTTATTGAACCTCGATCCTGTTCATCTCCAGACTGTGATCCGGTTTTTCAAAACATGAACCATAAATCTTATGTTGATGTAGATGATATCATACATGCAGGTGTTAATGATGACAGAATATGTCCGAACTACAATTAAATTAAGAGAAGATGTTTATCAAACCCTTAAGGAAGCCGGAGCTAAAAATATATCAGAAAAAATAAATGAAATTTTGGTCAAAACGCTTTTCAAAGAAAAGAAAAGCCTTTTCGGGACAATGCAAAAAACCGATCTATCAGACCTCAGGGACCATGAGGATCGATTGGAATGATGCTGGATTCTTTCGCATGGATGGAATATTTCATGGGGACCCCAAAGGGTGAAAAAGTCCAAAAATTAGTCGATGATGATTCGCAATTATACACTTCCCCGATAATAATAGCAGAAATATACTCCAAATCTCTCAGAACTGATGGAAAGGCCGAAGAGAGAAATGATTTCATAATAAAACGATGTGCTGTGGTAGCATTTGATGTGAAAATCGCAGTTGAGGCTGCAAAAATACATGCGCAGAATAGAGTTAAGATCCACGATTTCGGTCTTGCTGATGCCATAATACTCGCATCAGCCCGGAGCAGGAAAACAAAAGTATTGACCGGAGACCCTCATTTTAAAAATTTCAAAGATGCTGTTATGTTGTGATCTTTAAAGAGCTGAACGCATCAAGCTTATGCGCTCCTGCACGGCCAACATTAAAAACATGCCCGAAGTAACTGTTGCATCTTGATCCTGTTTATTCCCAAATAGTGCCGGTTTCAGATTGACATTATCCACGGAGTCCAGAAACTTAAGATTAAGTCAAAAGCACCATCTATAGAAGTTGGGCAAAAGCATTAATACATAATTGATAACCTTATGTATTATTCAGGGATACAATTTATGAAAATTCCCAAAGAGTACTAATAAATATTTAAAGGTAGATAATACTATAACTAATAATAAGGTTTAAAAATTTATGGAATTATTAATTGGTATGGATAAAAAATGACACAAGAAGATGATCTGTACTTCAATATAGACTCGCGGTTATTACTACAATTAGGCAAAAAACTAGTAACAAATAGGGCTGTGGCATTAGCCGAACTTGTTAAAAATTCATATGATGCTGATGCTACTCAAGTCCGAGTGAGTCTAAAGAATATCAAAAATACTGGCGGTACAATAATAGTTGAAGACAACGGTTCTGGAATGCTATTGCCAGCTTTTAGGAATACTTGGATGAGGATCGCCACAATCGATAAAGAAAAGAATCCAATCTCTCAAAAATATAAAAGACAAAAAGCCGGTGAAAAAGGTATTGGAAGATTTGCTTGCAGGAGAATATCCAAAAGACTAAGAATTAAATCTATTGCCATAACAGAAGATGGACATAAAGAAGAATTAAGCGCTTTTTTTGATTGGACTGCATTTTCACCCGGTTCTGATGTGGATAAGATACCTGTAAAATATACTACAAAACTTGTTGATGACAAAATCCGGACAGGTACTATCTTAATTTTAGAAGATACTAAGGATTCATGGGATGGTTGGGATATTAGACGCCTGAGAAATGAACTAACCGATTTAATCTCCCCGACAACATTTAAAGATGGACAAGAATTTGAAGAAGCAACTGGTAAATATGATCCAGGATTTAATATAGATTTTGAATGTCCTGAGTTCCCGACAAAAGAAGAAAGGCTTGAAGAAACATTCTTAAGGAGTGCTTGGGCTAAGCTTTCTGGAAATGTCGATGAGAATGGGATTGCAACTTATGAGATAAAAGTATTAAATAAGGTAATAAACTATATTACCAAGAATCATACACGGATTGAAGCATTTCAAAATTTGAGAAATGCACAATTAGAAATTTATTTCTTTGTTTATCTTTCTAATTTTTTTAAGGATTCAGATTGGGGATTACGTGACGCTGAAGAAATAGGTCAATCAAGAGGCGGCATTAAAGTATATTCTGATATGTTTAGAGTTTTTGGATACGGTGAAAAGGGCGACGATTGGCTAAAAGTTGATTATGATAGGGGTAGATCAATTGGTGGAGTTGATGAAGAGGTAAGTGATTATCTAGAAAAGAAAGATGATAGGCCAGGATTACGTCTTTTTAAGAATCATGCATTGTTTGGACATTTAAAGTTTGTAAAAAATAGTAATCCAATGCTGGAAATAACAGTGAATCGGGAAAGATTGGTTGACAATGTAGCTTTTGAAGAATTAAGAAAATTTGTTCGATTGGGAGTTGATTTTGCTACAGTTTTGTATTCTAATGAAGTTACCAAAAAGATGAAATTAGAAGACCAAAAAAAGGAAGTGGAAGAAGAGGCACGGAAAAAAGCTGAGCAAGAATTAAGGAAGAAAGCTGAGGCTGCAAGAATAATAGCAGAAGAACAGGCCAAAAAAGCTGAAGAAGAGAGAAAAAAAGCTGAAGAAAAGGCAAAAAAGGCAGATCTAGATCGAAAAAGGGCTGAAGAAGAACTAAAAAAAGCCGAAGAGGAACGAAGAAAATCAGAAATTGAACGACGAAAAGCTGAAGAAGAACAACGCAAAAAAGTGGATGAGCTTACCAAAAAACATCTCATAGAAGCTTTAAGAAAAGAAGAGGAATATATTAAAGTCGAAGGGGAAGCAAGAAAAAAAGAAAAGGAACGAAGAAGAGAAGAAGAAGAAATCAGGTCAAAGATTGATCGAGAGCGGAAAAAATCAGAAGAAATTCGATTGCAGGAAATTGAGAAATTAATAAAAACCGAAGATGAATTAAGGAATTTAAGAGATGAAGAATTCAAACGAAAAGAAGAAAAGTTAGAAAGAGAAACCGCGCAATTAAGGGTACTTGCCTCTACGGGAACTTTAGTTCTAATTCTAAATCATGAATTACGGGCTCTAGTAGATGCTATGGAAGAAATGAATAACAATTTTTTATCAATAATAAAAAAGATGCCAGAAGAGGAGCAGTTGAAATATAACGAAATTCAAGAACCTTTTAGTAATCGTATAGAAATGGTAAAGGAATTAGGTTCATTACTTGGGCTGACAGTTGGTGTAGAGGGCAGAGAAAAGAGAGAATGGATTATACTACCAATAGTAGAAAGTATTTTTCATCCTTTTAATTGGTATTTTAGTAAGTCTGGAGTGGATTATTACATAAATATGCCCAATAATCTGAGAACGCGCAAAATGTATCGGTCGGAATTAGTTTCTGTATTAATCAACCTTATGTCAAACTCTGCTAAAGCTGTTATAGGCATGAATGATAGACATATTGAAGTAAAAGGGTTTGAAGAAAACGACTATGTTCATATTTGGTTTCTTGATTCTGGAAGAGGTCTTGATAAAAGTCTTTGGGAGGAAGTTTTTGAACCTTTTATAAGTTATAGTGAACCTGACTTAAAATTTGGTGTAGGTACTGGTTTAGGTTTAAAAATTGTCCGTGATATAATTAACGCATGCGGAGGAAGCGTGCAATTTATAAATCCGCCAGAAGGTTGGAAAACTTGTGTGGAAGTAATGTTACCCAAGAGGGAATAGAATGAAAATAAAGACCATTTATATTGACGATGAAGATGAAGAGTTAAGAAAATACCAAAGAATATTTGAAAATGATGTAAGGGCTAAAAATCAATTTGAAATTATTGCGGCCAATTCCCAAAAGCAAATAGGAGATCTCATAAATGAAGTAAAAAACGAAAAACCTGAACTAATTTTAGTAGACCTTGATCTGACCATACCTAAAGAAGGTTTATTATTGGGAGTATCTGGAGCAGCTCTATCAACTGCGTTAAGAGAGGAATTTCCAGAGGTTCCCATAATACTTTTTACAAAAACTGACTTTCTTAAAATTCAAAAGGTAAATCCTAAAGTATTATCTAGTTTGGATGAAACTATTTACAAAAGTGATCTATTTAAAGGAGATGCAAATTTAGATTGCTTGGATAAATTAGCAAATGGTTACAAACAACTTCGTAATGAAAAATCAAAAACTTGGATAGAATTATTAGAGATAATTGAAGCGCCCAAAAACGATTATGATTCTCTAAAAGTCTCAGACCCACCAACAATTTCTGAAAATGTATGGTCTGTATTTGACGCAGCATATTGGATACGCAATACTTTAATAAAATATCCGGGTATCCTTTATGATCCGATTCATTCTGCAGCTTTCTTAGGTCTTTCAAGAGACGCATTTCTATCTGAATCTGTCCAAAAGTTATTCTCTGAAGCTAAATATTCGAAAATATTCGTGCCTATTGAAGGTCGGTGGTGGAAATCAAGGCTACAAGAAATTGCTGAATCAATTATGGATGAAAAAGAAAAAGATTTAATAATTCGAGAAGGGTTTCCATTAGCATGGGACAGAATTAATAAAACGAATATAGATAGATCAAAGTGCGTATTTTGTGGTAAGGAGCCTGCTGAGTGGGTATGTCACATTCTTAAAAAACCTGTAATGATTAAATGTTCATTACGTTATAAACCCGACTCTCGACCCTCGGTTATGGATGAAGCTAGAGTGTCATATAACGCAATAAGAACGTCTAATGAAGTAAATGATGAAAAATTTGATCCAATAGAATACGATATGTTACCAAATATTCGTAAAAAGTAAAGAGGGATTAAAAAATTGGACGATAAATACGCTATCCAACTGCAAAGATTCACTTTGGCATATATGAAGGAATATTTAGAGCCTGGCTCATATTCAACTCTATTGGATAAAGTAAGATCATTAAAGAACCACATACTAAAAGAGGATTGGACATTTGTAATCCCAAGAGACCATCCCTTAACTTTTATAAAAAATGATTCAAATCTGCAGATTGATATAACTTGTATGATTGTAGTACATGAAAATAGCATAAAAAAACATAATATAGAGCTCCGTGTATTATCTATAGAAGATAATCCGAAAGTAAAATTCAAATTTCATATCGATCAAAAAGATCCAAAATTAAAAGATCATCCATGGTATCATCTGCAAATGGAGGATTCACCACGTTTTCCTTTTCCACCAATGGACATAATTTTACTTTGCGAATTTGTACTTGTCAATTTTTTCCATAAAAAATCAGAAGATTTGAGACGAGATGGTGGATGGAGAAACATTGTAATCAATAGCCAACATCTATTTCAAAAAGAATATTATCATATGTGCAATAACTGCATTGACAACAATTCTGATGCTACATTGATGGAACATTTATTTAATTATCCGTGAGGGTGAAATTTTGATTATACAAAATATGAAATTTCTACCTGAAAAAACTGCAAATCAAACACTTGTAGATTATACTGAATGCCTTACGGATTGGTATGTCGACAAAATACCTATTGATTACAGAAAAAAGAGGGGACAATATTTCACCCCCAATAAAATAAGTGAATTAATGGTGAGTCTGTTTGAAAATATTGGAAAAATAAAAAAAATAAGAATTCTTGATCCGGGCGCTGGAATTGGAATTTTTGAAAGTACTTTTTGTGATTATTTAAAATCAGTTAAGAAGAAAGTGAAGATATCATTCGACCTATACGAAAATGATACAAATATAATACCTCTTCTTGAACAAAATATGCAAACCTGTAAGGATTATATGGCTGCAAAAGGATTTGAGATTGATTATAAAATATTTACAGATGATTTTATTTTATCAAATACGCAAATTTTTAATAATATAGAAAAATTCGATTGCAATAAAAATGGATATGATTTAATTATATTAAATCCACCTTATTATAAACTTAATAAAGAATCTCCGCAAGTAATTGGAATGAAAAATATTGTGAGTGGACAACCTAACATCTATACACTTTTTATGGCAATATCGGCAAAATTATTGAAAAATGGTGGACAAATGACAGCATTAACTCCAAGGAGTTACTGTTCCGGATCATATTTTAAAGCTTTTAGAGAATGGTTTTTCAAAACAGTCAAACCACAAAAGATACATCTGTTTGATTCTCGAAAAGAAATTTTTAAAAAATACAGTGTGCTTCAAGAAAATGTAATTTTAAATGCAATAAAAACATCAAAAACACCAGAAAATATCCAAATTAGCGTAAGTAAAGGAATACCCACTGATGAAGAAACGTTAATGATAAGAAATATAAGTTATGATAAAATTATTATTGAAAATAATAATGATATTGTAATGCGAATACCAACTTCTGAAATAGATGAATTAATAGCAGTTTATATTGATAAATTTGAGGATAATTTAGAGAGTTTAGGATTCAAGGTATCAACTGGTCCTGTTGTTCCTTTTAGAGCAAAGAACTTTCTTTTAAAAAAGATAAATGAACGCAATGATTTTATTCCTTTAGTTTGGATGCATAATCTTGTCGATGGAATGATAAAATGGCCTCTTGAAAACAAAGGGATCCCTATTGGATTAAAAATGACAAAAGAATCATTCAAGATATTAATACCCAATAAAAATTACGTATTAATTAAACGGTTTAGCGCCAAAGAAGGAAAACAACGAATTAACGTAGGGATTTATTTGAAAAAATGTTCAAATTCAGATTATATTGGTATTGAAAACCATGTAAATTATATATATAAAAAAGGTGGCGAATTGACTATAGACGAAGCTTATGGCATTGCAACCTTATTAAATTCAAAGTTATATAACCAGTATTTCCAAATTACAAATGGAAGCACTCAGGTTAATGTTTCTGAAATAAGAAATTTTCCTTTTCCCTCCTTAGAAATAGTAAAAGAGATTGGGACTTTAATACGAAATTTAAAATTGAGTGATGTTAAAAAAGAAAGCATTATAATTAACACCCTAAAAATTGAAGAAAAAATATCAAGCGAATTACTAAAAAATGATAATTAGAATTTAAGACTGCTTATTCGTAACAATTATTCTTTATAGGCGCCGATTTCTTGCATTACAGGAATATTATTTAGGCTTCATCTCGCCTTTCGAGAGCATGATAACAAGCGTGGATGCAATCACTAAATCCTGGACTTAATGTACGAAACCTACAGCAATCGGTTTTGTATGATTCTTATCTTGTGTATGGATTTATTTCTCAACAACATCTATTCCCGACCAATCCATGGAAACAGCTTAGCGCCCAAATTTGTTCGCCCCAGGATTTTTCTTGAGCCATCCCCCATCCAAACCTATATCCCTCCCGACCACCCAATATCAACCAAGGTGAGTGTAATGCCAGCAATAGTCCATTTTGACCTGCCGGCGGATGATCCTGAACGCGCCAAAAAATTCTACGAAAAGTTGTTTGATTGGAAATTTGAAAAAGTACCGATGCCGACGCCGTATTATCTCATAGAGACCTCAGACCTGGAAGGAAATCCCGGAGTCAGGGGCGGGATGGGAAAAAGAGGGCTGCCCGGACAGCAGGTGTCGAATTATATCGGTGTCCCTTCGGTAGATGATTACCTGGCAAAAGTAAAGAATCTGGGCGGCAATATCATCATGCAAAAAACAGCAGTGTCGGGCTGGGGGTATCTTGCGATATGCGTTGATACCGAGAACAATACATTCGGGCTGTGGGAAGAAGACAGGAATGCGAAGTAACATTCCATGAAAGCATCAGGATCAAGAAAGCCCTATCGGGCAATTTAGAGTATAATCCGCTACTGTTTTTTTCTGTTCCTCTTTCCGAGCCCATCCAATAAATGGACAGGATAACAGGATTGACGGGATGAATTGCCAGAAATCTATCATGTCAATCCTGTTAATCCTGTCTATTAGCTGGTCATAGCCTTTAAAAATAGCGTGCAACTCAGAAAGTTGGAATTAATGGATGGGCTCGGTAGACAAGAGCCCATCCATTAATTAATTCCTCCCATTCCATCATTGTTTTGCACCTTTACGAACAGATAGCACCAGGCTTTGTTATTGAAATAAGCCGTGATGTTATGGTCACAAGCGATAAGGATAGACCCTTTTAATTTATTTTCTTCCTTCTTATAATAGCATTTACTTCTTCTGACTTCAATATTTCCAAACGGTCTTTCTCCAAGTTTTCTCTTTCTATATTTCTTCTTGTCAAAACGTATACGTGCTATTTTTCTTATGGACTTCCTGGCTTCTCCTTCCCTCTGCTTGACCTGTAAATCCATATGTACAGCCTTTGCAT
>NZ_NTMG01000069.1 GCF_002487355.1 Candidatus Methanoperedens sp. BLZ2
GCAAGTAGTATTGAACCTTCAGGTAGAAAAGGAATGATATCAACTATTTTATTTGAATGGTAGTTTACACATCTTATTGTATTTGTAAAAATTCTAATAGTAGCCTGATACTCAAAATAATCTCTCATAAGTCTTACTTTAGTTAACACTTCACGTTCCACCAAAATTTCTCCAGTTAATGCTGAACCATCTATTACAAAAATATCCAATGGTTCATTAAATTTGGAAAGTTCCTCGGTAGATAATTCATCAAGTCTCAACAATGCTGCATCTAACCATTCTTTGGGTATTTTCTGAAAGAAGGTATGTAGTTCCGACGAACATGGATATTCCTTGCTGCCACAGACTGTCATATCATATTGTATATTCTCTAAATCTGTGGGAAGATCGGCGAATGATCCCATTCCTTTAACCAGTAACGCCGCAGCCAGTTTCACCCTATCATATACTGGCGGTCTGCCTCTGTTTGATATCTCAATAGGTGAACCTAACTCACTGGCCACCTTTTCTGCCAACTCTATGCTTTTTCTGAAAGTTATCTGGACCTTGTCGATTTTACCCCTGACTGGCCTTCTCGTTTTTATTGACCATGGCCGCTTTTTCTCACTCCTTGGCGAGTATCTTTCTTCTCTGACTATTTCTTGTATCAAAGAATCTGTTACTTTTTCAACAATTAATTCGGCAGCATCTTTGATCGATAGATCTTCTTTTATAGCAGCTATTATATTTCCAGGTATGAGCGTAGCCGGAATTGTAATACCCATCAACGGGAGCCATTCCTTCACTGATAATGGCTTTTTTACTTGAAATAATGGGAATTTCTTCGGTTCAACAAAAGTTATGCTTTTATACTCTGCAAGATTATATATCTGTGGGGTTTTACCCCACCCCACCTCGGTTGTCATAAATAAGAGGATGGGGTTTATAATTATGATTTATTGGATGGGCTCGAATTATGATAGGTATGTATTTATGTGGAAATTCCTGTATGATGGATTGAAAAACGCATGAGCTCTTTGACTATTGGAAAATTGAAACTTGATGGAAATCTTGTTCTTGCGCCGATGTCTGGTGTTACAAACCTCCCATCCAGGCTCCTTTGCAGGAAGTATGGTGCATCTCTTGTGTATTCCGAGATGACCTCTTCTGAGGCAGTAGTGCGGCAAAGCCTGAAAAGCATAGAAAGGGGTTTTACCTGCAAAGACGAAAGACCGATGGGAATACAATTAATGGGTTCTGTCCCAGAAAACCTTGCTGAATCTGCAATATTTTTGCAGGAAAAATTCAGACCTGAACTCATTGATATAAATTTTGGCTGTCCTGCACAGGGTGTTATAAAAAATGGGTGCGGATCAGAACTATTAAAAAAACCCGGACTTATAGGGGAGATCATAAGAATGCTTTCGGATTCCCTGGATATACCGCTCACAGCTAAAATAAGAATATCAGATAACTTTGATGAAACATTAAAAATAGCGGAAATTATTGAAAAATCAGGCGCTGATGCGATCACAATCCACGGAAGAACGCAAAAACAGGGTTATTCAGGGAAATCTGATCTTGATTTCATAAAAGGCATTAAAAGTAAGCTTACTATCCCTGTTATAGCTAACGGTGATATCTTTGATGAAAAAACCTCACAGAACGTGCTTGAATATACCCGGTGCGATGGGCTTATGATAGGGCGTGCCGCGATTGGCAATCCGTTTATTTTTAAGAAGATCTCTTATTTTCTAAAAACCGGGGAAATATTGCCATCCCGGAATACGGAAGAAAGATTGGGTGATTTTTTCGATTACGTAAAACTATGCCGCAATTATGACATGCTTACGTTTAATGATCTGAAGCGCAATGCCCAGTGGTTTACAAAAGGCATGGAAAACGTGAAACAGGTTCGTATGAAAATAAACAAGACCCATGATATTGATTCAATTATGGCGATCATGAATGGGTTAGTCTAAATAATCATGTATTTTTTAATAAATCTAGGTTAGGTTTATTAACCCCTTATGAGCATTATAATCTACATCATACAAATGGTCATATTATTACTATAGAAGGAATCATCATGACAGCACACGTATATACGATAGCTTCAGGAAAAGGTGGTACAGGCAAAACCACTACCACACTCAATCTTGGAACGGCTCTGGCTCTTTTGGGCAAGAAGACAGTGGTTCTCGATGCAGATATCGGTATGGCAAACCTGGGTCTTTTGATCGGTCTTGAAAGAAGCAAAATAACGCTGCATGAAGTAATGAGCGGCAGCGCTAATATAAAAGAGGCCATTTACGATGGTCCTGGCGGCCTTAAAGTAGTACCCAGCGGCTTATCATTGAAAGGATTCCAGAAATCAAATCCTGATATATTGAAAGATGTTATGTCCACTCTTGTTGATGGAATGGATTTTCTATTAATAGACGCTCCTGCCGGCATTAGCAGGGACGGGGTTATTCCACTCGCTGTTGCCGACGAGGTTATTCTGGTTGTGAATCCCGAACTTGCATCAATGGCAGATGCATTGAAAACCAAAGCACTGACTGAAATGCTGGGGAGGACTGTGGAAGGTGCTATTTTGAATCGTGCAACTCTTGAGAAAACGGAAATAAACCGCAATAAAGTATCCGAACTTCTGGGTGTAAAGATACTTGAAATGATACCAGAGGATTCAAATGTGAGGCTCTCAGCAGCGTTCAAGACGCCAATAGTCGTGAAATACCCGAATTCTCATGCGTCCGTAGCCTACAAGAGGCTTGCTGCCCAGCTTGCAGGAGAGAAATACATAGAACCAAAAGTGGAAAAAGATAAAGAAGGTTTCGTTGATCGTCTTGTAAAATCTGTTTTTGGAGGAAAATAGAATGGAAATTCTAAACATAATTTTAATTGTTATACTTTTTTTTGCATTTGTTTTTATTTATTTGATGTCTGTCAGGATGAGACAATTGGAAAATGAACTTCGTGAAGTGAAGAGCAGGATTTCCATTACGGATGAAGAGCTTACGCGCTTATCAAAAGATATAGAGGACTTCAAGAAGATAAATATATAATAATACATAAATTATTAAATAAGCTCATAAAGTTGAAAAAAAAATCTGAAAAGGCAATGTAAAAATGGTTCAAATGGAAAATACATCGAAATCAGAAGAAAATGTGAAGTTAAGCGGAGAGCTATCAGGATCCAGAAAGAGAAGAAAGCGAAAGGGAATTAGAAAAGATAAGGTATTATCCGATAAAAACCAAACTTCAGGAATTGTTTTAAAACCTGATAAACCGATTGAAAGGCCGGAACATGATGAGAATAAAAATAAAATAAATGCTGCCGAAAAAGAATCTTCCAGGGAAAAACATCAGGATCTGAAATCGGATAAAGAACCCAAAGAAGAGCTTAAAGAAGAACCTAAAGAAGAGCTTAAAGAAGAACCTAAAGAAGAGCTTAAAGAAGAGTCTATAAAAAGATCGGATGAAACAACTATTGAAAAAGAAACAAAACCTCCCACAGGAAGTCCAGATATTGGGAATCCGAAAGAATTGCCGGGTGTGGATGAACCTGAGACCGAAATAAAAAATATATCTGAACCAGATAAAGTATCAGGACAAGATATAGAAAAAAAATCTTCATCAATTGACAGAAAGGTTATAGAAGAGAAAAAACCCGAAAAACCTTCCGAAAATAAAACCGGAAATAAAAAGCCTGAAAGAGGGAAAAAACAGGGTAAATCAGCACGTGAAGAAAAACGGCCTTCTGAAGAAGCGGACGCCATTATGCAGCGCCTTGGTGTTGATAAAACAAGAAATCTCATAGAAGAGAAGATGACCCCTGAGAAGCAGGCTGTTTATGAGATTCTGGAAGATAAATTAGTTTCAGATATCGAGACCCGGGTAAAGAAACTAACGGAAATGCAATCCCTGGATAATGTGGAAAAACCTAAAACCCTGGTGGGAAAAATTAAACTATTACTGGCAAAGGAAGAAAGTGATAAGGAATTATATGATCCTTCTGTCCATGGGCCGCTTGTAATGTATGAGGGTATTAGCGGGTACAATGAACTGGAACGTTACTGGGTTAATGAACCATATGCTTTAGTGGTAATTTTGTTTAATCCTGAAAAGAATTCAAACCTGTATTACGTAGTTGAACCAAAACTTTCTGATTTTGAGGAGCTATTCCTCAAGGAAATAAAAGACAGGTTAAAAGATGTCCTTCTTTTTGAAGATATTAAAAATGATGAAGATAAAAATAAAACCCTTACTGATAAAGTTAAAAAGCTAGTTAAAGAATATTCAATAGATGTAAGCCCTTTAACAACTGAAAAAATATTATATTATACGCGCAGGGATTTTATAAAATTTGGTAAAATCGATCCTCTCATGCATGATGACAGGATTGAAGATGTTTCAGCGAATGGTTTTGGTGTTCCTATTTATTTATATCATAAGAAATACACCAATCTGGCGACAAACGTAGTTTACAGGGAAGACGAATTGGATTCTTATGTTATACGGCTTGCCCAGCGATGCGGAAAGCATATTTCAGTCGCAGAACCGATGATCGACGCAACTATGCCTGACGGCTCACGCATCCAGATGACACTCGGAAAAAATATAACAACTCATGGAGCTACTTTTACTATCCGAAAGTTCAGTGAAGTCCCGATAACACCAGTCGACCTGATAAACTGGAATACATTCTCAGCCGAGGAAATGGCCTATCTGTGGCTTTGCATCGAAAACAATAAGAGTCTTATTTATGCTGGCGGTACAGCTTCAGGAAAGACTTCTTCTCTGAATGCGGTTTCATTATTCATCCCATGGCAGGCCAAGATCATCACGCTTGAGGATACACGGGAATTAAAGCTGCCCCATCCTAACTGGATACCCGGAGTAACAAGAGATTCCTTTACTGCTGATGGAAAAGGAACTATCGATATGTACGACCTGCTAAAAGCTGCACTCAGGCAGAGGCCGGAATTCCTTCTGGTGGGTGAAGTCAGGGGTAAGGAAGCACTGACACTTTTCCAGGCAATGAGTACAGGTCATACAACATTTTCAACTATGCACGCAGATTCGGTTTCAAGCGCCATTCACAGGCTTGAGAATCCGCCTATCAGTGTTCCCAGGACAATGATACAGGCACTCAATATCATTAGCATTCAGTCGCAGACATTCGTAAAAGGAAAAAGGGCGCGGCGAAATATGAAACTTGTTGAGATCACTGATATTGACCCGACAACCAGAAACATCAGGACAAATGATATCTTTGCATGGGATGCGCTGACTGATAAATTCAACCGGGTTGGGGAATCAAAAGCACTCAACGAGATAATGATCAGAAGAGGCTGGAATATTGCAGATTTGAAAAAAGAATTAATGAACAGACAAAAAATTCTCGAGTTCATGGTAAATAATAAAATATCTGATTTTAATGCGATAGCCACTATTATTCATGATTACCAGGTCACTCCAGACAAGGTGCTTAAGAAATTATTGATATCCGGATGAAGACAATGGAAAATATTAATAGATCTGCTGAATTGATTTTCTCAAAAATAAAGAAACTGCCATTTGTCTTGCTTGGCGACAAGATAAAAGCGAAAAAAGAGCAGTTCCGGGATATGCGAATGTCATTAAGGCAGGCGCGCATCCCTATTTCGTATGAAATGTATTTATCAAACGCAGTATTTTATTCGGTAGTGACGGGTATTTTCGGAGCTATCCTGGGTTTGATAATCGCATATGTTATTGTAGCCATTGTGGGTCTCCCCGACAGGATCACGCATCTGACATTCTCTCAGGAAACAGCATGGATGTTGAAATATAAAACAATATCGATATCAATTTTTATCGTTCTATTCATGGGCGGGTTGTTTGGGATGATCACATATTTGCTCTTTCTTGTGTATCCGGGTTTCAGGGCCGGAGAACGAAAGGGAGATATTGACAAAAACCTGCCTTATGCTGTTACTTATTTGTATGCATTAAGCAGGGGAGGGATGAATTTAATAGAAATATTTCGTTCCCTGAGCAGGTGCGCAAGCACATATGGTGAGGTATCAAAGGAAATGGATGTCATTATCCGGGATATGGATTATTTTGGAAATGACCTGCGAACCGCTCTCCAGAACATTTGTGACGCCACGCCATCGTCAAATTTCAGGGATCTTATGCATAATCTTCTGACAGTTATTGACAGTGGCGGAGATATTCCTACTTATTTCAGGGATAAATCGGAACAGTACCTGGTTAAGGCAAAGGTTGATCAGAAGGGATTCCTTGAAACCCTGGGATTGGTAGCTGAATCCTATGTAACAGCTTTTGTTGCAGGACCTTTATTTATGATCATTCTTGGCGTCATGATGTCGGTCATGGGTTCTGGCAGCGATATGATGATCTATGCGATAATATACGCAGTAATACCCGTAGGTTCGATGATATTTGTGGTAATGGTCAATATTATTACTCCAGGCTCTACAGGTGAGGCGCCCCTTCTTCCTACCCAGAGTAATGTTGGTGAAATAATCGTTCCTGATACTGAAGAAAAGCCGACATATCTTGGATTTATCAAGTCAAGAAATTCCCTGAAATTTAATGAAATGATCCGCGATCCGCTGAAACCACTGAGGGAAAAACCGATATATGCTTTGGTCGTGAGTTTTCCAATTACATTTATATATTTAATTATTAACATATATTATGGGATGAGATCACCCAACTTTATGGATTATATTGATGATAAAATCGTTTTCTCAATTTATATTCTTATTATCCCGTTGATGTTATTCCATGAATATAAGAAAAGAAAGGAAGATAAGATACAGGAACAAATTCCTGATTTCTTAAAAAAACTGGCAAGTACGAATGAGACGGGTATGACCCTTCGTGATTCAATAAAATTAATGACGCGTTCTGACATTGGATTAAGTAAAGAGATAAAGAAGATCAATAATGATGTCGAATGGGGACTTTCTGTTAATGAATCGCTCATCCGGTTCGCCAACCGTTTCAGGACTCATTTCATATCCCGGTCTGTCAATTTATTGACAAAAGCAAATGAGTCAAGCGGAGATATCGGGGAAGTATTGAATGTGGCTGCAAGAGACGTTGCAGCAGAACAGGATTTGAAGACTGAACGTAAAACCAATATGTTCATTTATGTTGTAATTATTTATATATCGTTCATGGTTTTCGTAGGTATCATTTATATTATTTCTACAACTTTCCTTACCGAGATGGTAAAAGCAGGAGAAAAGATGGCAACCGGAGGCAGCGGGGCTGTCCCTCTTAGCCTTAACCGTGAGAAGCTGAATATGTACAACCGTATTTTCTTCCATGGCGCTCTTATCCAGGGTCTTTCATCAGGTTTGATTGCAGGTGTCATGGGCGAAGGAAATGCCCTTTCAGGCTTGAAGCATTCGGTCATTATGATGACTATTGGTTATCTGCTGTTCACATTATTCGTGATGTAGCTGACCCAATATTTCCACTACACGCTTCTTCTTCGCAATGGCCTGCGCCGCGGCCCTGTCGACTGCTGTTTTCATCACATCAAAATTCTTCGGGGTCTTCTCACCCACAAGCTTCTTTATTGGCGTATATGCAGATTCCCGGAAGCGCGGTGTAAAATCCCGGATTTTACCATTTACTATCAATTCTGCGCCTTTGCCATCAACCACTTTTCCGACAATATCAACAGCAACACCTTTTCTTCGCACACATTCCAGGATATCATCAGCATACTCAGGCGGCGCTATTATTAAAAGCGCATCAAGCGAAACCCCGAGATAATCTATCTCAAGCTTATCAAGCATCGTAAGGACTTTTTTATTCACAAGTGCACGCAATTTCTCTTCTTCAAAAACAAGTTTAACCTGTGCTGTTCTTGCTATTTCCTTTGCATCCCCGCGCACTCCGCCGTTTGTCACATCAGTCATTGCATGTATTTTTTCAACCAATCCTGCATCAAAAAGCGCCTCGCAGGCATCTATGAACTTCAGGTTTATGGTCTCGTCCACAAGCTCATGCATCCCGTAATAAAGCGCAGTCGTAGAAACTGTGCCCCCTCCCGCTCCTTCGGTCATGATTATGACATCTGTGGGCTTTGCCTGAATGCGTGCGGTGAGGTTCTCTGCTGTACCAACCGCGCCAACGCCCCCGGTCATCCGTTCACCGATCACCATGTCCCCTCCTATCCGCAGAGTGCTGCCTGTAATAAGTGGAATGCCTGTCAGGTCTGAAACAGTAGTAATTCCGGCGATATGGTCGAAGATCTTTGCCACGTCCCCGTCATCTGCCACATGTATGTCTGAAAGCATCGCCACAGGCCGCGCGCCCATAACATATACATCACGAAGCGCCGCACGGGCGACATGGAATCCTGCGAGGAAAGGAAAATCCGAAAGGCGCGAATGCATCCCGTCGATCGTAACCACAAGATACTGCCCCCCGGCCCTCACAACCCCGGAATCATCAAGATGCGATGAATCCACAACAGCCGAGGTCTTTCCTATCACTTCGGCTATCTTCTCATGGGTATAGAAATCCCCCATGCCGCGTGAGCCCACGCCAAAATCTCCCATTGTTACACCGGAGCATATGGGTTTCAGGATTTCAGATTTGGGGTCAAGTGTAGCTCTGGCCTCGACGATAACTGCACTTGCAATTTTCTCGGCATGCTTTTGTGAGATATTTTTTATTTCAAGGATCCTTTGTGCAAGCTTCTCTTTTAACGACTTATCTCCACGTACAAGACCGCGTTTTGCATATCCTTCAATGTCCATAATTCTCCACAAAATTACGAAGCATCCGAAGTCCTGTTAAACCGCTTTTTTCCGGGTGGAACTGGGTTCCGATCACATTTCCTGCTTCATTGGCAATAATTGCCGGAAATTGAAGCCCATAGTCACACATGGCAACTTCATACTTTGTATCAGTACTCACATGGAAGGAATGCACAAAATAAACAAATGAACCATTTTCTATTCCTTTTAACAGGGGGATGTCCTTCTTTTTAATAAGAGAATTCCACCCCATGTGCGGGACCTTTAATTCAGAAGCGGGAAAGCGAGTTACGCGCCCGGGGATTATATCAATGCCCTTATGCAAGCCACCCTCCTCACTTTCCGATGCCAGCATCTGCATTCCCAGGCAAATCCCAAGAAGCGGTTTTCCCTCATCAACTGCATCTTTTACCACGCGTTCAAGCGTTGAAAAATGCATCATAGCATCACGAAATGCCCCCACACCGGGGAGTATAAGCGCATCGGCTGTATCTATTACGTGTGCTTCTTTTGATATTTCAACCTCTGCGCCAACGTATTGAAGGGCTTTCTCGATGCTTCGAAGGTTACCAAGTCCGTAATCGATGATAATGGTTTTCATTGTATTAAATAGATAAGTTGAGTAATTTTTATATCCTTAAATGGATAAACGCACGGGGATATCTACATGATTTATCATGCAGACACGATTTATTCTAATATACCCCTCTGTTTAAAAGTATTGCGTTTAGTTCGGTTCAACCTTCAGTAAGTTCCTTGAGTTGTTCTTTGTTCAGACCAATTCCTGGCTGCGCATCAAGCCGTTTATGCACTTTCCCTTTCCTGAACAAAATCATTGAGGTTTTTTTTAGCATTTCTCATTTTAATGATTCATCGCCGTCATCAAAGCCTGCCTCTATGTGGGAACCGTCGCAAAAGGGCTTGTTTTCGGATTTGCCGCATCGGCACAATGTGACGCGATTGCGAACTTCATAAGTCTTGCCATCAGACGATTCGATAGGTATCTCGCCCTTTAGCCATATCGGACCGCTCACCCTGTTCTGGGGGTCCTCGATAAGGCTTATTGACTTTTCAAACTCTTTTTCTATCACCTTTCCGGTCTTCTTGTCATACTCAACTAATCTTCCTGAAGGGCAGTTGCAGGCTTCTTCAATGGCTAATTCTCTGGCCTCCTGGTTATCAGAATGATGGGTAAGTTCCCATGTTCCCCCACCTCTGTGGCAAAATCTTGCAGCAGCACACAACGGAGTTACGTCTTTTAGCTTCAATGTCGGCCCATCCATAACCTGTGCCTGTTTATCAAATGACTCTCTGCTTGCGGTTTCCATACCATCGAAGCCGATTTTTGCATGCGTGCCATCGCAAAAAGGTTTGTTCTTAGATTCACCGCAACGACACAGTGAGCATTGACCATCAGATATTTTTTCACCTTTAATCCACTTTTCAGGTTCATCATCCTTTCCTATTCCAATTATCTGCTTGTCGATAGGCAAGCCTCCCAGAACCAGAATAGGTCCGTCTTTAGTGATCATTATCTTGGTTTCTTTCTTCATATTAAATTCTCAACTTCTCAAGCCTCTCTGCCGCTTCCATGAGCGTCTCATCCTTTTTGGAAAAAGTAAAGCGCAGTTTATGTTTTCCTGCTTCGCTCTTGTAGAAACTGCTTCCGGGAACTGCAGCTACACCAATTTCACTTACCATATGTTTTGCAAATTCCATGTCATCCATATTTACGCCTTCGGGGATGTCAGCTAATATGTAATATGCACCTTCGGGCATATTGCACTTGAATCCTGCTTTTATTAAAGCGCTATGGAGGAACTTTCGTTTTTCGTCATACATACTTGCAAGCTCCTTATAATAAGAACCGGGATATCTCAATGCTGTTACGCATGCATGCTGGAGCGGTGCAGGCGCGCCGACTGTGAGGAAATCATGCACCTTTCTTATTGCAGATGTCAGGTTCTTTTCCGCAAGGGCATAGCCGATACGCCATCCTGTGACGCTGTAGGTTTTTGAGAATCCGCTTATTGTTATTGTCCTGTCTTTCATATCATCAAGGGAAGCGATACTGATATGCTTTCTATTGTCGTACAGGATGTATTCATATATTTCATCAGTAACCGCAATGACATCATTGTCAACACAAAGGTCAGCGATCATTTTCAGTTCGCCTTTTGTGAAAACCTTTCCGCATGGATTGTTGGGCGTATTGAGGATTATAACACGTGTTTTTCTATTGAATGCAGATTCAAGGGCATCTTCATCTATGCTGTTATCGTCATTAAGGGGGACAAATCTTGGAACAGCCCCCGAAACAGCGGCATCCGGCCCATAGTTCTCGTAGAATGGCTCAAATATTATAGCTTCGTCACCTTCATTTATCAGGGCAAGCATGGATGCCATCATCGCTTCGGTCGAGCCGCAAGTCATGGTGATCTCACTTTCAGGATCCGCTTCGATATGATTATATTCCCGTGCTTTTTGTGATATCTCATCCCTCAGGTCTTTTGCACCCCAGGTGATAGAATACTGGTTGTAATCTCCCATGATTGCAGCGGCTGCTGCTTGCTTTAGCGTAAGCGGTGCAGGAAAGTCAGGAAACCCCTGCGCAAGATTAATTGCATTATGTTTTAATGAAAGGCGTGTCATATCTCGAATGACAGACTCTACAAAATAACCTGTTCTACGGGCTAACATAAATCTCTTAAAAAGACTTTGGTGTATATTTAACTTTCATTTTGGTCAAATATCTGAAAACTGTTATAAAAGTAAACCCTATCAAATTTGAGTCAAACCGTTATGTTTATATTTCACGTATTCAATGGTAGGCAAAAGGTGATATAAATGGCAGCAAAAGTAAACAATGAAGAATGTACCGGTTGTGGAATATGCGTTGATGAATGCCCTGCAACTGCGATAGAATTGAAAAATGATAAGGCAAAAGTAGATCCGGAAGAGTGCACTGAATGCGGCACCTGTGTTGATGCCTGCCCGAATAGCGCTATTTCAATGGAATGATATGCAAAAAATAAAAGCAGGGGTTTTAGGAGCTACAGGCAATGTAGGCCAGCGATTTATAGAACTGTTGAGCAAACATCCATGGTTTGAGTTAACATCTCTGGCAGCCTCCGACAAAAGCGCTGGAAAAAAATATGGTGACGCCGCCAGCTGGAGGCTTGAAAGTAAAATCCCCGAAAATGTCGGCGATATGACGGTTGTGCCTGTTGATCCGAAGAAGGTTGATGCAGATATTGTTTTTTCTGCTCTTCCCACTGACCTTGCCAAAACTGTTGAACCTGAATTTGCAAAAGCGGGTTTTGTTGTTGCAAGTAATGCAAGCGCTTTACGTATGGTGAAAGATATTCCTCTTGTCATTCCGGAAGTTAATCCGGAACATCTTGGCCTGATAGATATTCAGCAGGATAAGCGCAAATGGGACGGATATGTTGTCACAAATCCCAATTGTACGACTATAATGATGGCCGTTACGCTGAAGCCGCTTGCGAAATTCAATATTGAAAAAATATATCTTGCATCCATGCAGGCGATCTCGGGCGCAGGTTATGATGGAGTTCCATCAATGGCAATCCTTGATAATGTTATTCCTTATATCGGCCAGGAAGAAGAAAAGGTCGAAACTGAAACAAAGAAACTACTGGGGGAATTTAACGGCAGCGAAATAATTGATGCACCTTTCAAGGTAAGCGCAAGTTGCAATCGTGTTATGGTTATAGATGGCCATACTGAGGCTGTATGGGTGGAAATGGCAGATGACCCTTCAATTGATGAAGTTAAACAGGCTTTCCTTGATTTTGATCCCGGCTTATCAGAATTGCCAACAGAACCCACACCAGTGATCGAAGTGAAGGAAGAAAAAGACAGGCCACAGCCGCGCATGGACAGGAATATCGGAGGGGGCATGACAGTTTCTGTTGGACGCATACGGCCAGGTATACGATATATCTGTATGGGCCATAATACCATAAGAGGTGCAGCGGGTGCCAGTGTCTTGAATGCTGAGCTTCTCAGGAAGAAAGGAAAACTTTAAAAATTTATCGGATTTGGCAGAAAGTTAAAATCAAAAGATATAAATATCGAAATAACTGGTTAGTTGAAATTAGAAAAACGATAGATAGATTTAAAAAGATCTAAACGTATAAATTAAAAACAACTTGAAAACGGAAGGTACGAAAAAAATGCGAATGGTATTATTTAATAAAATCTTAATTGTATTACTAATTTTAGCAGGAACTTCGGTATTTCTCTCTGGAGCAAATGCATCTGAAAATTCATGTATCGATTGTCATAAAACCTTAACTCCTTTTATCGAAGAGCAAAAGCGCTTCAACCAGATAAGGATCCAGCATCTTGAACGGGATGCCTCATGTTCCCTTGAGTGCCATGAAGACAGGATCAGGCAGCTTGCGACCGCTAATTACCAGCAATGGCAGGAATCGCTTCATGCTGTAAAAGGAGTTACATGTGAAGCATGTCACGGAGGAGATCCAAAACAGGCTACCAAAGAAAAAGCACACGTTAATTTCAAGAACAATACAGATCCGCAAAGCCCTGTTTATTATACCAATGTTCCGAAGACCTGTGGTAAATGCCATCCAAAAGAACTGGATAATTTTGAAAATAGTACACATTTCAAGAAGCTTGAATCATTGGAGCTTGCCCCGACATGCACAACATGCCATCATCCACATACTTTCACGGTACTTAACCCTGAAGATTTCAGGAACTCCTGTGGTAACTGTCATTCCGTTTATAAGAAAGTAGCACCTTACGACATACCGCTCAAGGCAGAAGATATGCTAAGAAAAGTAAACAAGTTAAAATTCAATATAGAAAATGCGAGGGAGGATATTTTCTGGGCAAAGAAGAACGGAACAGATGTAGGACAGGCAGAAAAATATACTGATAATGCCCTGAAAACATACCAGGATCTTGCTCCAATGTGGCATGAATTCAATCTCACGCATTTCGAGGATGTAATAGATTCAGCCAATGCGGAAATAAAAAAGGCTGAAGATATAGTGAAACCCAAACCTTTGCCAACCAGAACTGAATCAGCCCAGGTGCCTGGATTCATAGGTTTGACTGGATTAATTTCGTTGATAGCTGTATTCTATATTCTGAGAAAAAAATAAAGGCCAAAAAACGATGAAACAATATAATATTCAGTTATAGAAAGGTGATAAGTAATGCAGCCACATTTAAAAAGAGCTTTCACATTATTAGCTCTTGTAATAATTGCTTTTATTCTTGTAAGGTCTGTGCTTGTCCCTGAATCATTTGGACAATACGGATGGTACAGGGGAGATTCTGTAGATGAAATCAGGAACCTTAATGTAAATTATGCAGGTTCGACAAGTTGCGGTGAAGAGGATTGTCATAAAATAATATATTCGGTCTGGGTAAAGGACAGGCATAAAACCGTAAATTGTGAAACATGTCATGGGCCAGCGGAAAAGCATGTTCTTAATGCCAGGGAACCATTGGAAAAAGCGGATGAGTCAAGAGAATATTGCGGTAAATGCCACTTTAAGGGAATAGCAAGACCAGAAGAGTTCCCGCAGGTCGATCCGGAGACACACGGCGAGGATCTAAGATGCGTATATTGTCATAATCCGCATAAGCCGTGGTTTGTATAAAAGGAGGCATAATATGGATATATCAAGGCGGGAATTTACTAAGATCGGATGCAAGATTATTATAGGCGCAACTGCCGGGACTACGATTGTAGAGTCCCTTATTACAAATAGCATTGCAGCTGAAAACTCACCTGTAAAAGGTGGGTATAATTGGGAGGAGCACTTCTGGGGCTATGTCGTGGACACACGCAAATGTATCGGCTGTGGAAGGTGCGCCAACGCATGTAAATTGGAAAATCATGTACCATTTGATGAAGAAGTGTACAGGACATGGATTGAAAGATACAGGGTGAAAAAAACATCATTGGAAACAAGAGAAGAAGAAGTTGTAATCGATTCGCCAGACGGGGGAATAGAAGGATTCGTAGACGACATACCAGCGGAAGAAATCAAAAAAGCTTTTTTTGTACCAAAGATATGCAATCACTGCGACAACCCACCATGCGTCCAGGTTTGTCCTGTGGGTGCAACATATACAACAAAAGATGGTGTTGTTCTTGTGGATTACGAGTATTGTATCGGGTGCAGATATTGTATACAGGGATGTCCTTATGGCGCAAGGTACTTTAATACCGAGAAGGGGACTGCTGACAAATGCACATGGTGTTATCACAGGATAACCAAAGGTTTATTACCGGCATGTGTCCAGGCCTGTCCTACAGGGGCACGAAAATTCGGAGATATGTTGGATAAAGATAGTGAAGTGAATAAAATAATCGACGAAGAAAGGATCAATCTTCTTAAACCCGATCTTGGTACAAAACCCAAGGTGTTCTATATCGGTTTAGACCGGGAAGTGAAATAATGTTAGATAATCTGATATGGGGTTATGTTTATCCCAATGAATCTGAAATACAATGGAGTATATTGATCGTCTTGTATCCTTATATTACAGGTCTTGTAGCCGGTGCTTTCATTGCTTCATCATTATACCATGTTTTTGGAAAGAACGAGATCAAGCCTGTTGCAAGATTCGCCCTTCTTACGGCATTGTCATTCCTGCTTGTCGCAATGTTGCCTTTACTTGTTCATCTTGGACGTCCTGAGCGTGGTATTGAGATCATGTTCACTCCACATCTTACATCTGCGATGTCGGGCTTTGGTTACATATTTTCATTCTATCTGATCATAGTAGTCCTTGAGATATGGCTTTCTTTCAGGGAAGATATCGTTAAAAAGGCTCTAAGTTCACATGGATGGAAAGAATTGTTATATTCAAGTCTTGCACTGTTTTCATTTGATATTTCTGAAAAAGCATTGCATGATGATGAGAAATTTGCGAGGAAACTTGCAATAATCGGTATTCCGTCAGCAGCGTTCCTGCACGGGTATGTTGGCTTTATATTTGGTGGTATCAAGGCAAACCCATGGTGGTCAACTCCACTTATGCCAATCATATTTCTTATGTCAGCTATAGTATCAGGGATAGCCCTGTTGATCTTACTCTATATTGCCGCAATGAAAATAAGGAAACATGCTATTGACCATAAATGTCTCCAATCACTTGCACATTACCTGTGGATTTTCCTGATCCTTGATGTAACACTGGAATTGCTTGAGATAATAAGCATGAAATACGCATCGCGTGAAGATATCGATATTATTAACAGGCTCCTTTCGGATAAAATTGGCTTTACTTTCTGGGGTGTGCAGCTGACACTTGGCATATTAATACCATTTATTCTATTGCTCATGGTCAACTTCATCAAGAAACGAGATACGCTGAAAATGATAATGATTTCTATTTCATGCATTTTTGTCGTAATAGGCGTATTTGCCATGAGATGGAATGTAGTGATCGGAGGGCAGGAAATATCAAAGAGCCTTGTAGGAACGCTTACTTATGTTCCTGTATTCTTTAGCCAGGAAGGAGTTTTACCTGCAATAATAATATTTATGCTTCCATTCATTATACTGCGGGTTGTAACGGCTATCCTGCCGCCATGGAAAGATATGGAAGAAGAAACACAAAAGCTTAAATAATATATCAAAGCCCTGGAACATTAACATTGACACAGAGATTCGAAAAAGGACTCTGTGCCCTTTTTTCATAAAATATTGTTAAAAAATCTATTTCTTATACAGTTGCATTAGTGAATAATTAGTGAATATTATCGCAAACTTTTTATTGTAGGGAATCATCACATCATTAACAGATAAACAGAATAAAAAAACGGGTACATAGTTCTGGCATTAAAAATAGGATAGTGAATCATAAATAACGGTGAAAAGGAAAAATGTCTTCAAAATTTAAAAGCCCAAATTCTTACGTGTATAGTTTTAGATTTGCTTGTTTAATATTAATCGTCTTTATTTTCTTGATTGCTCCTGCCGGAGCAGTACATTTAGAGGCCTTTAATAATTCGTGTATAGATTGTCATAAGAGTTTATCACCCTTTACGGATGAGCAAATAAGATTTAACGATATCAGATCCAATCATACCGACAGAAACATATCCTGCTCGCTTGAATGCCACGAAGATATAATAAGGAAAAAAGCTTCAGACAATTTCCAGCAGTGGTCTGATTCGGGTCATTCAAGTTATTTTGTGACCTGTGATACATGCCATGGAGGCAATCCGGATGTAAATACTGAAATAGAAGCTCATTCTCCCATGAAGAATATTACTGATCCGGAAAGTCCGATTTATTATAAAAATATTCCTGAAACATGTGGAAAATGCCATTCAACGGAATTAGAGCATTTTAAAAATACTATGCATTATCAAAGATTAAGCGCGGAAAAACGTGCTCCATCTTGTGTTAATTGCCATCAGCCTCATAGCTTTAAAGTATTGAAAGCATCTGAAATTACTACACTTTGCAGTGTTTGTCACAATCAAAAAGACCAGATTGCATCTGCGAATGTTCCCGGTGATGCAAAATTTGCGCTTGAAAAAGCGGATGAATTAAAAGAAGATATTCGTTTGGCAGAAAATTCCATATATGAAGCAAAGGCACAAGGAAAAGATATAACATCAGCTCGAAATGATCTTGATAAAGCAAAATCTGTGTTGAATGATGTTCCATCATTATGGCATAGTTTTGATCTTAAAGATTTCGACAATCAAATTCAAATAGGGATAGATTCGGCCGACAGAGCGCAAGGTAAATTAGGTGATATTGAACAAACTGTTCCTTCTGTTCCTGGAATAGGAATAGTGCTTGTCATGGGAATATTCACAGTATTGTATCTTATCAGGAAACGGTGAAGGGATATCAATGGATAAAATATCACTTATAGATGTTATTAAGCATAGGATTTCAAAATATAAACTTCCTATAATAATTGTGTTGATCGTTTTACTTTCATTCACATTGGTAATTTCAGTGAAAATGCTGGAGATCACTGAAAATCCGGCTTTCTGCGGTAAGAATTGCCATATAATGAGACCATATTACGACTCATGGAGAACCTCATCCCACACTACAGTAAAATGTGTGGAATGTCATTATGAACCGGGCGTAATAGGCCATGTAAAAGGTAAAATAAACGGGCTGATGCAATTCTATAGCTATGAGACCACGGTGGAAGAATACAATGGCAATTTATATGCTAAAGTAATGGATAAAAACTGTCTCATATGTCATCAAGATCGTATTTTTTCAACTGATGTTCCATTCACAGGAGTTAACTTCAGTCATAAGAACCATTTGTTAAAACAAAATAGAGGTATAGGATTAACATGTACAAGTTGCCATTCCATGCTTGTTATCGGAATGAAAGAACACCAATCGGTATCAGATCCATCATGTGCCCAATGTCATCCAAATATGGAACAGAAAGAAAAAGGGCACATAGTGGTAACAACATCTACATGTTTTACCTGCCACTTCAGAGATGTTCCAGGCAATAATTCGATATCTGGCTGTCCATCATGCCACGGTCCTCCAAAAGGTACGCCCAGGAATTATACAAACTTTGATCACACAAGCCATTTGAGCCGGGGGGCTGATTGCCTGACATGCCATACTGGTATATCAAAGGGCGCAAATGACATTGTTTCCAAGGACAAATGCAATTCGTGCCATTATAGTTCGGAAAGGTTAGAAAAATATGATGATTTTAATTTTGTACATAAGAATCATGTAACAAATAATAAGATCGCCTGTTACAACTGTCATTCTGAAGTACAACATGTACCAGGGATAAAGGAAAACCTATGTGCCACCTGTCATAAGAGCGAGCATCCAGCCAATTGGTTGAATACTCATAAGTCACAGGTATTAATAGGTAAAGTTTGCAGCGATTGCCACCAACCAAAGTTCTGTTCGGATTGCCACGCCACAGGAAAGGCTGTCAAAACGGCAAAATAATTAGAACCAGAGTCATATTATAGAAAAAATAATTCTATGGTATGGCTTTCTCATTTTTTAACCCTTCCTCAGAACCAGATATCCTGTCGCTACAAGACCTGCCGCAGCAAAAAATATCCAGTTCCATTGCCGGGATTTGGCCGTAACAGGTTTTGTTACTGGCGAACTGACCTGGGCTGCGCCGGCTTCCTGTGACGATGTGGATGGGGTTGTTGCTGCCGATGATAAGGTGGACGCAGTGGATGTGGTAGTTGTAGTGGTTGCATTGGCTATTGTAGCTTTAAAATCTACTTTTGGGCTGTCCTTTATAACCTGTTCAAAATATGGATAAAATCGCAGTGCAGTTGAACTATCAGCTACCTTGAACTTTAACTCTCCATACAACGGCTGCACTGAATTCTGGCCAAGTTTTATGGGATTATCCTTATTGTGAAGAAGCACATAATTTTCATTTGCTTCCTTTGCCTCAAATACACCGAATTTATCGCCTGCTTTTATTTCGAGCACATTTTGGGATATCAGCCATGTGTACCTGAGCTGGACAAAGGTGGACATGCCTTCTGCACCTGTAAATATACTATCCACATAAGTCACGAATACGGGCACATCAGACTCACCGTTTACGTTTTTCTCAATATAAGTATATACTTCTCCTTCGTTCACAACTCTCTGGTCAAGATTTTTGCCGTCCTTATTGAAAGAAAGCCATGCCTGTCTTGGATTTGTTTCTGTATCAAGAGATTCAACTGTAAGATTGTAACCTTCCCCAAGGTTCCATGAGGTTCCCAATTTCAATGTCTGCTTTTCCTCTGCCTTCTGTTCTTTTATCAGCTTAGCTAACTTATTTGCTTTCCCGTTCACAGCAACATAAAGATCACCGAACCAGCCAAGCCGTGCATAATAACCACCTGTGGCGTTCAGTTTGAAGGTTTTAGTGCTACTGTTATACTCAAGACCATTCTCTACCTTCTTGCTTTTCTCACTGAATACCTTGAATTTCTGGTCTGAGCGTAATGTATTGTACTGAAGATTTTCTTTCTCGATAACCCTGTTGTTAGCTGTTAAACTTGATGCAGGCTGGTTAATGATCTTGAGAGTCTCACTTGATTTTCCCGGGCCAAGGGCATACCAGAAACCAGGGAATTTCACAGCATCCCACTGCAAAGTAGTGTTATATGTACTTGAACCGGAATCAAAAACTATTCCGCGAATCTCTACTGTTGTCACATTAGCGGCTGTTACCGGAGCTGCTAATAATAGCATAATTGCAAACACGATTAATATTTTTACCATTTTTATCATTTTATCACATCATGTACCTGACAATTTTCAAAGTTATATAACTATAGAGAAATCAGCAACAATTAACCCAATTATCCCAAAAAACGAATAATTAAGGCAAAAAAATCAAACAGTTCAAAGTATGACGAAGGACGCAAAGTACAAGTAATTATATTCAAGTATTAAGATAATAAAAATAATAAAAAAAATCAGTGTTTTCTGATAGTTATTTTTAAATCAATGCCTGAATCCTCAATCCTGACAATTTCATGTCCATGTTCTTTTATCCATTGAGGAATTGCATTTCTTGCAGTAATGTCATCTGTTAACACTTCAAATTCTTCCCCGATTTTTAACCCGTCGATCTGTTTCTTGGTATAGAACAATGGCAGCGGGCATACTTTACCTCTTGCATCTATTTTGTGCATGGGTGTTAGTATGGGTCATGGTATATTTTAGGTTTGTATAAAGGCAAAAAATCAGCAATAATTGATAGGGTTGATCCGAGATTGTAAGGATAGCGGCAAAATTATATAGCAAAACAACGCAATTAATATAGTGGAGGAAATTTGCAAATATTTCAGTCAATGGGGAAAAATAATTGCAAATTTATCTTATATTTTTATAATTAAATTCTAATTATAAAATATCAATGAAATGAATTAAACCTGGAGAAGATAATAATGGTCAAGAAAAGTAATGTTATGGAAGAAGAGAGCGAAGAAAAGAGAGAAGAAAAGCAAAATATTTTCAATACATGGGCTAACAGTTATACAGAAATTTCCAAAACGTGGGTAGATTCATACGAAAAACTATACAGGCCATGGCTTGAAGCCACTAAAGAAATGATTGATAAAACAGTTCTTCTTTCAAAAGAAGCGACGCCACAGAAATACATGGAATTTTATGATGAATGGATCAAAACATATCAGAATACCTTCGGTATATTTTATCCGATCCCTGCGCCACAACCCAATAAAGAGATACTTGAGAAGTTCATATCAAGAGCCGATGAATCAAATAAACTATTCAGTTCCTGGATTGCCGAGCTTGAAAAAAATTCCCGGATGACAAAAGAAATACTTCAAGGAGAACAGGACCCTGCAAAATATAAGGAATATTATGATGTGTGGACGAAGTCTTATGAAAAAATATTCGATAAGATCCTTTCACTACCCTCTGAAGAAAGTACAAAGGAGTTATTTGGGGAATATGGCGGCATGCCTGATTTCTATCTGGAAGGCTTTTTGCAGATGTCAAAATTATGGAGGAGATCATATACGCAGATCTGCGGGCCGATGAATGAATCCATGATGAAACTTTCTAAGAAAATGGCAGAAATCTCACGGGGAAAGGCAAGTCCTGAAAGCTATAAGGAATTTTATACCTTATGGGTGGATACATATAAAGAAATATATGAAAAATATGGAAAGTCCACCGAGCTTTCCAGGGAAATGTTTGGGAATTTTATAAAGGCCACCGAAATTTACCTGAGTATGTATAAGTCATGGATAACAGCACTGGAAGAAATGTCAGAGAAAGCGCAGGAGTTGTCAAAACAATCTGATCCGGAAACATATAATAAATTTTATAATCTCTGGGTTAAAACCTATGAAAAGGCTTTTGAGAGCTTTTTTGAGGATATGCCAGCAGTAGGGTCTATGAAAGAGATCATGGAGCCTTTAAAGATCATGACCAGGATGTATACGGATACATTTACAAGGATGTCAAATATGTGGTTGAAACCGAGAGTTCGTTCAGCACCAGCATATCCCGGAAAGAATAAAAAAAGAGGGATTCAGACGGCTTAAGCCGGAAAATCCCTCTTTTTTTATCAAAAATGTTATTTTTGATAATAACATTTTTGATATACTAACCCCCCACTTCCCCAACCTGCCTTATTCTAACCCCGACTCTGCAATTTAAGTAAAACAAATTATCGTTTTACTCTATTACTATCAGGGTAGTAGCACTGATATATAGTATAGTGTGAATATAGTAGTACTATCATTTTTGCACTGGAAATAAAGGGATACAATCTGTATTTCAAACTTTATCAAGTAAATTATTTTGGAGAGTGATAATTATTGTAGTAAAAGAATAGCACTAATTCTTAAAAACAGCAAAACGTTTTTATAATCCTATGAAGTATTAGACGTTGTGGATCAGAAAATTTCCACATATGAATTGGAGGAGTGAATATATGAATTACACAGCGGAGATAATTACAGATCCAAACATGAATCATGTAAAAAAAAGACTGGTTGATACTAAAGGCGGCAAACGTTATAAATGCCCTAATTGCAAAAATACAATACCACTAAGAACTGCGGATTTTATCAAGGGAATTGCTATGGTATCATGCATGGACTGCGGCAGGGATGCTTTTGCTATTGAGGAAACCCTATTGGGGTTATGAAATGAAAACTGATACAGAAGAAACACTCCGGGATCTGGAAATAGATGAAGAAGAAGATCTCCAGAGATTCATCCGTGGTGGATTTGGGGCAAAGTAAATAGTAAGATTATTAATTGTAAATACATTATAAGGTACTAAACCAAAAGCCCTTTTTGCCAGTCATTGATTATTTTCATAGCCGCTCTTTCTTCATCGATTTCACCTTTCTTCTTCAGGAAGTTGCATTCTTTTCCTATGAGGAGGATTGCATCATAAGAATCCTGTCCTTCTATTGTGACATGGTATAAGGATTCCAGGACAGTTTTATTCTCCGCGCATAACTTCCCTATAATCCTCATAGCTACTCCGATTTTATCCTGCAGGTGTGTTGCATCCTTTACTCCAAGAAGGCCCTGGATATACTCGTCGTTCTCACCAAATGGTATCACACCCGGTGTATCGATGAACATGATCCGTGAACCTGCATCCACAAGCTGAACCCCTCTTGTATAACCTGATATCGGGGACGTCCTTGCTGAATGCCTTCCAGACACGCCATTTATCACAGATGATTTACCCGTATTGGGATAACCAATGGAACCCACCAGTATTTCACGCCCTTTTATGCCTGCGATTTCAAGGATTTTGTGTCTTAACAGGGTTGTTCCGAACTTTTCCTTATTGGACACAAAGATCGTGGGTGCGATCTTTGATAATCGGGATTTGGTTTTCTCAAGTGTTTCCTTTGATACAAGATCGCATTTGTTGATGACTATTATGAAAGGCTTATTTGCACGCGTTATGTCTCTTTCAACCTCGCTGTTCCGTGTTTCGTCCGGAAACCTGGCATCAATTACTTCAAGAAGGACATCAGCTTTTTTTATAACATCCTTTACCATCAACTTGTAGCTTGCCATGTATGTGCTATTAGGCAGGATGATATAAGGATGTATTGTGGATAAGAAATCCGGAAAAAAGACCTAATAAGGGAAACTAATAATTCTATCCAGATCAACATTTTTCTCAATAAGGGATACAATATTCCCAGGTATTCCTCTTTCCGAGCATATAGAAGGATCATTGGGAATAACTCCTGATATGGGGATCCCGGTAAGTTCATTTATGATTCCAGGATTTTTGTCTTCAACGCTACCGCCCCTGTAATTGTTTATTATTACCCCTATTATTTTAATCCCTGATCTCTTTGCATATTCTATTGTGAGAACTGTATGGTTTATAGTTCCAAGACCTGCTCTGGCAACGATTATGGCAGGAATATCCATATATTTTATTAAATCAGAAATCAGGAACTTTTTCTTTACAGGAACAGCAATACCCCCTGCTCCTTCAACAATTACAATATCATATCTTTTTTCAAGTTCCATGTAAATATTTTTAATAATATCAATGTCTATGCTTATTCCTTCAATTTCTGCAGCGGTCCCTGGCGCCATCGCTTCTTTCAGGAGATAAGGGCATGTCAACTTCTCGTCAGCCTTTATTTCGATCACCTTCATCATGAGCTCGGCATCCGGGGAATAAAGTTTACCGTTTCTTATTCCTGCGCCGCTCTGGACAGCTTTCATCACACCTATGCTATATCCTTTATTTTTAAGGGCCCCTGCAAGTCCTGCTGCTATCACTGTCTTTCCCACGTTTGTATCGGTTCCTGTAATGAATATCCCGGTCATATAATAATCATAGATTGAATTTTTCTTTTACAATTCTAATAGCAACAAGTGCATCGTTTATATCCTGCTTACTATGGGTTGCCATCAATGTAGTCCTTATCCTGCCTTTACCTTCCGGCACCGTGGGAGGCCTGATTCCCTGGACAAAAATACCCTGTTTTTCAAGCAAAAGAGCGGCTTTCATGGTCGTATCTGTATCTCCTGTTATTATGGGAACGATCTGAGTTTCACTTTGAATATTAAATCCCACATCAATAAGCCCTTTTTTATAGATCGCGACAATCCTCCGGAGTTTTGCTGTCGGATTTTCTTCCCGGATAATATCAATGGCAGCAGTAGCAGCAGCCACAGCCGGCGGTGGAAGTGCAGTTGAGAAAATAAATGAACGTGAAACATTTTGAAGATATTCTATAAGCTCGCTATTTCCGGCTATGTATCCTCCGGAGCTTGCAAGGGCTTTGCTAAGTGTTCCCATTGTAATATCAGCATCAACATTGAAATGATCTCCTGTACCTCCGGAATGTTTGCCAAGAACGCCAGTAGCATGGGCATCATCCACCATGACCATTGCATCGAACCTTTCTGCGATCTCTATGATCTCAGGAAGAGGCGCTATATCTCCATCCATACTGAAAACACCATCCGTTACAATGAGTTTTTTGCTGTTTTTCGATGCGCCAAGCTCTTTTTCAAGACAGGAAATATCTTTATGGGGATAGACTTTCACATCTGCGCGGCTAAGTCTGCAACCATCGATAATGCTTGCATGATTGAGTTCATCACTTAGTATCAGATCTCCGCTTTTCATCAAAGCGGATATAGTTCCGATATTTGCCATATATCCCGAGCTGAATACGATCGCATCTTCCGTACCCTTAAAATCCGCTATTTTTTCTTCCAGCTTATTGTAAATGTCAGTATTCCCGGTAGTCAGCCGGGATCCCCCCGCGCCTGATCCGTATATTTCTATTGCATCAGCCGCAGCTTTTTTCACTTTTGGGTGAGTGGCCAGGCCAAGGTAATTATTAGACGATAGAAGTATGTATTCCCTACCATCTTTTTTTATCCTTGGGGACTGGGCAGATCTGATAGTCCTGAGTTCCCGATATAATCCTTTACTTTTAATTTGTCCAAGCTCATCTGAGAGCCATTTCATTTTCATTTAACGAATCTTGGCATGAGTTCGGCTGACCCGAACACACCGTATATTCCACGTTTATGGAGCTCAAAACCGGCTTTCATCCATCCAAGAGCAGGCCCAACTACATTGGCCGCCATTGTGGTCTCATCACCCAGAATGAACCTGTGGCTTGAAAAAGCCCCATCAAATGTCTTTCCTGTAAGGGTCATCGTAGTGCTTACTGGTTTCCTGGGATTCCTGGTATCAACTACTCCGCTAACAGTTACTTTTTCGCGGGATACGATACCAGCTCTCTCAAGAAGCACATCATCTGCATGTTCCATATTGTATAATTGGAGAATACCTCTTCTCTTATCGAGTTCATTTTTTATCTGGGCACATGTCATATTTGCCGCTTTTTCAAGGTTAAAGCCCTCAAGATGCGCTATATCTTCCCGTATGGTTGCACGATACGATTCCCAGTTTGATACTCCTACTCCGAAATTTATATCCACATTCGTTACTTCCATAAAAGAATTTGCCGCAATAGCGGCAGCACAGGTAAGTAATCCAGGTGTAGCGCCTGCTCCTGTAATATATGTAATACTGGCATTTTTTATCATATCATCCATTCCAAAGATCATCTCAACAGCCTGTGACCGTTTCATGGCATCCACCATCACACCCTTAAAACCTGCTTTGGCAAACATCGATACAACCTCAGGGATAAAGTTGTTCGTGAGGTTGGGAAGAGCCAGGAAAATACCATCAAATTCCCGGCAATTTTCAACAATGCAGGTTATGGCATCATCAGTTCTTATGCCAATATCACCTGGCTTTTTGTTTTCAAGAAGCTCAGGATCTATCCCATTATGATCGATAATATAGCCGGTCTTGTCAGCAATTGCTGCAAGTCTCATTTCCTTTTTCTGCCCAAGTATTTTTGCGGCTGCCATCCCAAGACCTCCTGCACCAAGAACAGCGATGTTTGCGGCTTCGTTCCTATCTGGTTTTTTTAATTTCATTACCTGTATTTGTTCCATAATCATTCCTCAAATTTTTATCTTTTTTTTTATTTTTTTCCAAAAAGCTCTATAATTCCCCTAAATTTAGTGACAAGAACCGGAGTCTGCTCCATCTCAGTAATATATTTTCCATGGTCAATATTATTCACAAAAAAAACGCGCCCTCCGAATGGGTCACCCTTTTTTTTCAAATGCGGTATCCTTATGTATCCCATTTTTTGGGAGGCCACATAACCTGCCGTATATGATGGATCATCAGACCAGCAAAGTTCCGCAATTGTGCCTTTGACCGATTCTACTTTTGTTGCAAGTATAAGCGCTTCGCTTATATTTGTAAAATACGATGACAATCCTGAAACAGAAAGCGCATTAAAAAGTTCATTTGCAGCTTCTTCTGTTATATCCATACGGGATACACGGATACCGCGAACCTTATCGGTTTCAAGCCTGTTACCTTTTAAATCCATGATTATCGCACCCCGCATATTTTCACCAATAGCAGGGCCTTTTTCCAGAAGAGATATACTTTTTTCAATGCAAAGTGCCGGTATCCCGAGTTCAAGTAGCAACTTTCTGGCAAGTTTTTTCCCTTCAGTCTCATTTTCAACATTCATCAGAATGAGCGGGAGGGAAGTTACTTTTTTAATTGGAATTTTTAATGTTTCAACGGTTATATTAATAAGGTCAGGTTCACCTTTTTCATGAGATAGAGCCCGATCTACAAGCCCTGAAACAATTGTTTGAATTTTTGTCTTCTCAACGAGATTCTCAGCTCCAGATATGTGTTTTTTGTTTTTTTCTGCTCTCATCCGAACACTAAACATGAACACCTCCGGGGACCAGACCAAGATCAATTATCATCTGAATATCATCACGCGGCGTTCTGCCCGCCGTTGTCAGGTAATTGCCAAGGATAAGCCCGTTTGCCCCTGCAAGAAGACATAAGCTTTGTAAATCCCGGAGATTTTTCTCCCGTCCACCTGCTATTCGGATATTTTTTCCAGGGAGAATGAGACGAAAAACAGCTATTGTTTTCAGGATTTCAAGGGGATCTATCGGTTTTTCAATGCCAATAGGTGTTCCTTTGATGGGATTCAATATATTTATGGGGATAGAATCAACATCCATATCCCTCAGCGTGAATGCAAGTTCCAGACGGTCACTTACCGACTCCCCCATTCCGATTATGCCCCCGCAGCAGACTTCAAGGCCCGCATTTTTCGCAACATATATGGTTTTTATTTTTTCATCATAGGTGTGGGTTGTGCATATTTTGTTAAAAAAGTTCCTTGAGGTCTCAAGGTTATGATGTATTCGTGTAGCACCTGCACTTTTCAGGGCAAACGCACGTTCATCTGTAAGCACACCTGAAGAAATGCAAACAGATAAACCTGTTTCCTTTCTTATTCTTCGTAAGGAACTTAATATATTCTCAAAATCTTCGCCATTTACTTCTTTTCCGCTTGTAACAATGCAAAATCTTGCCGCACCTTCTTCTTCCATCATCTGCGCCATGTTGAGTATCTCTTCTTCATCCATCAGGGGATAGGGCGTAATTTCAGTATCGTTATGGGCAGATTGTGCACAGAATTTGCAGTCTTCAGAGCATAAACCGCATTTTGCATTTATTATGGAACAAAGATCAACCCGGTTACCTAGTTTAGAACGGACATGGTTTGCAAGCAAGAATAGCTCCATACATTCATATCCTTTGAAATCCATAAGTTCCATGGCTTCTGTGAAGTCTATGCTTTTACCGTTTTCAATCTTAGTTCGTAGTTTTTTTAACATAATGTAAATGGATTGTTAACTTTTATGGTGTAGATGTTGACAATCAATTAATAATCTTATGGTCGTGGTTTATAAATGAAAGTTCGATAGGGTAATCTACATTATCGAGTATTACCAGTAGAAAAAGATATGATTCAAAATAAAAATATTCCGGCTATTGTAAAAGAGGTCTCCCTGACTGATATCAAATCCAATATCCGGCACCTGACCGACTATTCCACCCGCTTTACATTCTCAGATAAAGCGATCCTGGCCAGGGAGTGGATATATGATCAATTCAGTAAGCTGGGATATTCTGATGTGACATATCAGGATTTTATCCTTTGTGACTCATTACAGAAAAATATCGTCTGTACAAAGCAAGGGAAAGGGGAATCGGATAAGATCCTGATCCTTTGCGCACATTATGATTCTATAGTGAAATCAACAGTAGGGTGGGACTGGCAAACATGTCCTGCCCCTGGCGCAAATGATAATGCAAGCGGTGTGGCGGCCATGATTGAGACCGCACGTATCCTTAAGAATATAGATATGAATTATACCATCCGTTTCATTGCTTTTACAGGCGAGGAACAGAACCTGTGGGGTTCAAGAGCATATGCAGATCACGCCCTCTCGAATAATATGAATATCGTTCTGGTCATCAATCTTGATGAAATAGGATATCCTGATGTAAAGCCTGAATGGAAAGTTATTATCGGGGAGGATCAGGGTAATCAGGACCCACCCGGAAATACTGACACCAAAAAATTTGTGGAAGTGATTAAACAGGCTGCTTCCGCGTATACTAATCTTACTATTAAATTGTTGGATCTCTGGAGAAGCGATCATATGCCTTTTAACTCAGCAGGTTTTACAGCCATTGGAGTGTGCCAGGCGGGCAAGTATCCCCACACCCATGAGGTAACCGATACATATGACAATATAGACATTGACTACGTAGTAGAAGTGACCAGAATGACAGCGGCGACTATAATAAAAGTAGCCGGAATTACACAAAAAAAGTATGACCCGGTATAACTTACAAATTCTTATGTTCAATAAATTAATCTTTAACCCGGAGATATCAAAATGATCCATATCGCTGATTCCTCCCTTTTCATTATCGGGAAAAGGATCGAAGGAAATATAATAACCGTCCCCTCAGTTGTAGATGAGATCAGGGATGAGATGTCTCGTACAATTCTGGAATTAATGAATGTGAGGATCGAGCCTCCGCTTCAAATTTTTATCAGGGAAGTAACAACGAAAGCCAGGGCAACCAGGGATAGTGAAGAACTCTCAAAAACCGATATAGACCTGCTGGCAAAGGCTCTTGAATATACCCGGAATGAAGATACTATCCTTATCACAGATGATTATGCAGTCCAGAACACTGCAATCCAGCTGGGAATAAAGGTCATGCCCGCAGGACAGAAAAAGATAAAGGACGTTCTTCTATGGGAAAAATTCTGTATCGGATGCAAGCGGCGGTTCCCGCAGGGAGATGACTGCCCTGTGTGCGGTACGCCTCTTAAGAAAATGAGGATGAAATGATTTTTTAGGCACAAACTTCGTCGTCCTCATGGTCAGGGATAAATACAGGAAAAAACCATAATCTATTGTATGATAAGAAGAAGGGAGTTCATAGTATGGTTAGCGACTGCATTTTCATTTATTATGTCCGGTTGCATTTACAGGAAGGAATCCGTAAATGAAATATCCAATGGGGAGGGAACGCGCATGAAAAAAGGGGTCATTTCAAAAGTATATATAATAAAGACAAACGAAAGAAGTTCGGGAATAAAAGAGCTGTTGAAGTATTTCGATACAGACAAATATTCTGGCAAAAAAGTTTCGCTCAAAGCGAACTTCAATAGCCCGGATCCATTCCCGGCATCCACACATCCTGATACTATATCAGCGATGGTTGATTCCTTCAGGGAAAAGGGAGCAAGTATCGTAATTGCTGAAAGAAGCGGTATGGGAGATACCGGAAAAACGCTGGAAGATCTGGGGATCATGGCACTTTCAAAAAAGCATGGATTTGATGCCGTTATCCTTGATGATCTGGAAAGAAGCGAGTGGATACAAGAAAAACCTGCGAATAGCCACTGGAAAAGAGGCTTCCTTTTTCCAAGATTATTCAGGGAAGCCGACTTCATAATCCAGACCTGCTGCCTGAAAGCCCACAGATTTGGTGGTCATTTCACCCTGTCCCTTAAAAATAGTGTGGGCATGGTTGCCAAATATGACCCTGAAGATAACTATAATTACATGTCTGAACTTCATTCTTCAAAATACCAGAGACAGATGATAGCTGAAATAAACACAGCTTACGACCCGGATATCATAATCATGGATGGGATATCAGGATTTTCAAAAGGCGGGCCGGATGAAGGAACATTGATCGAACCTGGAATTATGATCGCAAGCAATGACAGGATCGCCCTTGATGCTGTGGGTGTGGCTACCTTGCGTATTTATGGCACGACAGGAGAGGTTGAAAGAGGCAATATTTTTGAGCAGGAACAAATTGCAAGAGCCGTGGAATTGGGTCTTGGAGCATCAGGGCCTGATGAGATCGAGATCGTCGCTATAAATAACGAAGCAAAGGAAATATGCGATAACATCAGGAAAAAACTTTTTACATAATATCAAAGATGTGTTAGGTTCTTTTTCTGATTTTACTTTTGTTTCATTAAAATTGTTATCTCCTGATCGGTACTGCTCTTGCCAAAGTTTTGATATAGGTATAATAACAGTATAGGATTTTTATATAGGTATATAACAGTATAGCATAATAATTATCTGAAAATTAGGAGTTATTGGCAAAATGGAAAAGAAAAGGAGGTATTTTAAAGTTGTTTCTTAGTGAAAAAGAACATATAGTTGATATGATTGAAAAAAAAGATTGGAAAAAGCTTATCCGAATAGGAAAACCAGCGGTAGAACCTCTTATAAAAACTCTTGAAGATGACAATTCGTCCATCAGGTATGAAGTAGCAAAGGTTTTAGAAAAGATCGGATGGAAACCGTCAGACGAAAAAGAGCAAATAGCCTATCTTATTGCAAAAAGCGATTGGAAAAAGCTTGTCCAGGTAGGGAAACCAGCGGTAGAACCTCTTATAAAAATTCTAGGCGATGAAGATGTGTGGGATAGGCATGGAGCAGCAGAGGCTTTAGGTAAAATAGGAGATGCAAAAGCGGTAGAACCTCTTATAAGAGTTCTTGGTGATGATGATCGGGAGGTTGGGGAAGCGGCAGCGGAGGCTTTAGAAAAGATTAGACGGAAACTAACTCAAGATGAAGAGCTAAAAATATGCAGCGGAAGAGAATCAGAAGATGCAGTTCTCATAAAACCTTCAATAGAAATAGAGAGTAAGTGGACAGATCTAGTATCAGTTATTCCCCTCAAATCAGAGGGGGCTGGCCGAACTCTTATAGCTCTTCTATGGGTTGAATTTGGTTTATCTATAATACCATTTTTATTTATATTATCTGCATTTCTCTCTCCCATTGCAGTAACAGAACCAGCTATCTATTCCACTCAATTAGTATTTTTTTTTGAACTTCAAGCTTTGCTGAGTATAGCACTTTACTATATTATACTTATTATTTTTTTGCAGTGGATGTACCGTTTGCATTCCGATCTACCCATACTCTTTAGCAGGTATCCGATTTCACCGATGGGAGCGCTTGGAAGACTTATCATACCATTTTATAGTACATGGGGTATTTGGAACACTTTTGGGACCCTTGCAGATCGTTTAAAGTTGGAAGCAGGAGATATGGCTCGATGGGGATCATCATTGCGGTCGTGGTTGCCATGGCTTTATATAACAATATTTGCATCGAGCATTTTGAACAGACTGACGTATAGCAGCAACGAAAAGGTTTCTCCAGGCTTATTACTTCTTACAGCGATTGTAGATATCTGCTTATTTTTTGTTTGGCTTCAGATGGCAATAACTATTAGAAATGCTGTAAATTATAGAGCAAATAAACCCTCTTTATTTTTGAACAGTTTTCTTTCTCTTCTACATTTTAAAAATTGACCTCACGAACCTTTACAGCGATGGGGATATGAGTGAGATAAAAAGAAAACATTATCACAAATGTGAGATTTATCCCGGTATATCTCACTTAATTGGTAATGTTGTGAATTTCAATCATACTTAACCTTATATTTGTGTGTCTTCACATAAAATTATATGAGTAATGAAAAATCAAAATCAATATTGGTCGTCAATAGTGATCCGGATATTGCTGACCTGTTTGCCGAAATGCTTCTATCGGATGAAAATAACTACATTGTTACTACAACATTTACGGGCAAAGGGTGTCTGTGGGGAATTAATAAAAGTAAACCCGATATGGTTTTGATGGATATCGAACTACCTGATATGAATGGATGGAATTTAACCGAAAAAATAAAAGCGAATAATCCGGATATGCCAATTGTCGTGATAACATCAAAAATACCCGGGATCAAAGATATGCTTCGACTATCCCATGTTTCTGATTATCTCATGAAACCTGTTACACTGGATGGCCTGCAAATGGCTGTGAAGGATGCTTTTGAAATCCCTTCTCTTCTTGACCAGTGCTATAAAACAGTTATAGATTACAAAGAAAATGAGAATATGATGTATTTATTCTATTTATTTAAACAGAACATCATAGATCGTAAACGATTTATCCTGATGCGGCAGCTTTATTCTACTAAAAAACTTGTAAATGACCCCGAAAGCAAGAAGATCCTGGATAATTTAAAAGAAAAGATCAATGCATCAGAAAATGAAATAAAACATTTCAAAAACAAGCCACCGATCATATCCCTATTTTCGAATTTTGAAATCGGGAAAGTGAATTGACCAGACCTTACCAAAAGGATAGAACATAGATTTGCTTTGCGATATTTTTACTTACTTTCTTTTCTTCCCTTCATGCATCTTTTTGATCTCGTCTTCAGCAGCCTGCAATTTTACCCTATTATCCTCATATATTTTTGAAACATTCTCTGAAGCCCGCTCAAGCCTTTTCTTCAGGACAAGCAGTTCTTGTGTGGAAAGGTTATAATTAGGGGTATTTTCGATCCACAACTGCTCTATATCAATGAGAGCATTAATTGCAGCTTTTGTCCTGTTTATCGTATTCTCGTCCATGGACTCAAATTGAACTTTTTCTTAGATTAAAGTTTGCATCAAATCAAGTGCTCTGCAATCCCCTCGGAAATCACATGGTCACAGTAAATACACCGAAGTTCCACCGGCTTTTTATTTACGGTAAATTTTGAAATAACAGGCTCAACGGTGTTGGAAATGCAGTTGGGGTTGTCGCATTTCATCACGCCTTCAAGATTCTCAGGAAGCTCAACCCTGTGTTTACCAATTACCTCGAAATCCCGGATGATATTGATAGTGGCATCCGGCGCAATAAGTGAAACCTTGTCAACTTCTTCCTCTTTAAGTTCCCTGTCCTCGATCTTCACAATATCCTTTTTTTCCAGAACCCCGCTTGGAACATTCATTGCAACGCTGACAACAGCGGTCGTTGTTCCTGATATTCCGAGTATTTTCAGAACATTGAGCGCCTGGCCTGCTGTAATGTGGTCGATAACAGTCCCATGCTTGATAGGGCGCACACGCATCCCTTTCTTCAATGAACAGTCTGAAGTTTTGTTTTCAGTTTCATTTCGTTTCATGCAACCTCCATCGCCATTGCAAGAAGCGCCATCCTGACCGGGACGCCATAAAATGATTGTTCAAAATAACGCGCGTATTTTGTCCTGTCAACAGCAGGATCGATCTCATCAAGACGCGGAAGAGGATGCATTATTATGAGATTATCAAGAGCCTTTTCAAGCAATTCCGCAGTCACCCTGTATATACCTGCTACTTTCTGGTATTCTGCCGGGTCAGGAAAGCGTTCTTTCTGGATCCTTGTAACATATAATACATCAATATCCCCCAATACATCCTCCATATTTGTTGTTTCGGTGATGCTTGCACCCTGCTTTTTCAGGTCTTTCTTGATCACATCGGGCATCTGGAGCTGTTTTGGTGAGATAAGTGTCATATCGGCATGATACATTGATAAAGCATAAGCAAGTGAATGAACTGTTCTTCCGTACTTGAGGTCCCCGACAAGTGCAATGCGCAGGTTTGAGAGGCTGCTCTCACGCATTATCGTGTAAAGGTCAAGAAGCGTCTGGGTCGGGTGGTGCCCTGCCCCATCCCCGGCATTTAATATCGGGACATTTGAAAATTGCGCAGCCATTCGGGCTGAGCCTTCCCTGGGATGCCTCAATACGATAGCATCGGCATAATTTCCTATTACCCTGATAGTATCTGCAAGAGTTTCTCCTTTTGCAACAGAGCTTTTTTCAACAGAGCCCAGGTCAATTACCTCTCCGCCAAGCCGTTTCATTGCAGTTTCAAAAGACAAACGCGTGCGAGTGCTGGGTTCATAAAAAAGCGTTGCAAGAATTTTACCGGATAGAAGAGATGATTTTTTGCCCCTCGCTATTGGTTCAAAATCCTTTGCCCTTTTCAGGATAATATCAATCTCATCATGCGAAAAATCCTTCATTGAGATGATATGTCGTAACATCATACCTAATAAGCCTCATTGAAATTTAAATATATTGATAATAGTTAAATGCAAGGAAATCCAATTTACATGTATGGATAAGGTCCAAAAGGGGCAGGATTTTTCGATATATCGTAAGGGTGCGGTCCACATAAGGAGTATGCGCAGCATCCACACAAGCAATACTGAAATAATTCACATAATTATTTCATGGCTTGCCATTTCCTACGCATTCGCGATCCTGCTGCTATGGTCAAGATCCGGTACCAGGCCTTCGAGTGATGAACTTTTTAACGGTATTTTCAATCCTCTTGTTATTTCTTTATTTACAGTCGGGATTTCATTCATCATCCATGAGATGAGCCATAAGATCGTGGCGCAAAGGTTTGGTTCATGGGCCGAGTTCAGGATGAGTCCGATAATGCTCTTGCTGATGCTTGTCCTTGTATACCAGTTAGGGATATTATTTGCGGCTCCGGGCGCTGTAATGATATACGGCGGGAACGTTGGCCGCAGGGAAAACGGGCGCATATCGCTTGCAGGGCCGCTTTCAAATCTTATTCTTGGAATGGCTTTTTTCCTCCTGTTATCTGAGCAGGGGATTCTCTATGAGATCGGAAGATACGGGGTGATCGTTAATATCACACTCGCGCTTTTTAATATGATCCCGTTCGGAATATTTGACGGCAGAAAAGTATGGGACTGGAATAAACCTGTGTATATTCTGGTCGTAACAGCTACTCTTTTGTTACTCTATTTCTTTGTTGCGCCGCAGCTGGTCGCTCCGATCGATAAAATGCCGTTTTGATAGTTCAATAAAATGTATATTATTATTGTACTCATGCAAATATTTTAGTTAAGATAATATTAAATATTGTCATGCTGTGTTTGTGCAAAAAGTGGTGTTATGACATTAAAAAACTTTAAAAAAGATGAACGTGCAATCGAGTTGCCTATAAATATAGTCGTTATGCTTGTTGTCGGCATGGTCGCGCTGGCTGCGCTGTTATCCATAATTCCTAAATCCAAGGAGAATTTAAGCGTGGATATTATTAATATTAAAATTGACGACGGGGCAGTACAGGAAGGAAGCATTGCTACCCTGAGTGGTGACGGGACATACGAGGTAAAGGTCAATGTCAAAGTTTATGACAAGAATAATAATCCTGTCGAAAAGGCAAGTGTTACCCTGACCGGAGGCGGAGGATTTGCCGTAGACCAGACAAACAGCCGCGGCGAGGGTATTCTAACAATGGGAACGGCAAATAACTCAAAAGTTATCATGAGGCCGAACCAAAAGAGTGTTGAGTTGAAACTTGTTGCCAAGGCTAATGGTTTTTATGACTATGAAGATGAAAAAGCAATTCAGTTATATCAAAAATAGGTTTGCCTTTAAATTTTATATTTCTCTGTACTGAAGGAAAAAATGGCCATAGGAATTCCTGTAAAAATAGTGGTTCTTACAATAGTGGGAATGGCTGGATTGGCAGCCATGCTTACAATAATAGATAATGGTGAGGATGCAATACCAAAACCCATACATGCGGATCTGAAAAGCACCAACCTGATCGTATTATCTGCTTTTAATGATACGGATGACATTAACATGGCAGTTGAAGTTATTGATTCAACAGATGGCACATCTGTTAAGAGAGCAAGCGTGGTCCTTTCAGGTCATGGTGCTGCTGCGGTAAACATGACAAACAATGACGGATATGCGATCTTAAGATCCAAAAAAACCGATTTTGATTTGAAAACAGGAGAAGGCTATCTTAGACTTGATGTCAAAGCGTATGGTTTTCAGGATTATGCCAACGAATTTGCGGTCAAAATAGTGAAGTAAAATGACCTATTTCCTGTTTGTAATTATGAACTTCCCTATTACGACCGCCCCGAATAATATTCCAACCAATATCGGATAATATGATGACCGGATAATATTCCAGTGGTTGCTGTATATAAGATATCCTGTTGCGAACATTACTATTGTGGCTGCAAGGCCTGAAAACTCAATCGGGACTTTTATTTTACCGATAGTTATTTCATTATGTTTCTCAAGTTTTGAGATCCTGTTCTCAATATATGAAAGCTGCGATTTGATAGAATCAATATCGATAACATGGGTTTCATGAGTTGTTTTTTCAAGATTGGTTAATTTGCGATCTATTTCCTGTAATTTTTCTGTGATTTCATTTTGCGAGATATTATCAACACTTCTCTCTTTTTCAGGAGATGATATATCAGCATCAGGTACGAATGTTTTGATTGAAAGACGCTTTTCAACAGCACGCATGCGGTTATCGACGCTTCTCAAACTCTGGTCAATATATTCAATACGGCCATTGATATCCGAATTGATTTTCTCGTTATTTTTTTCATCGATTTTTTTCACTATTTATGTCACCCTGGAGTCTCCGAAACAATCCAAGTTATTTAAGGTTTTCTGAACAATGCATATAATTTTTGTATTAATATATTCAGGATAATGCATCAGGAATTTCCAATGAAACAATTTATGAACCCGAACTGTATTAGAACCGAAAAATATGGTTTCTTTTTTCAATGACGATAGCGCTTCTATTGATATACCCATAAGACTTGTGGTATATATTATCCTGACAGCAGCGATCATAGCCGTTACTGCCATCGGGCTTTCTCACATCTGGCCCGGGATGACCGCAAATATCATGGAAAAGCAGATCGGAGAAATAAAAGCTTCATTGAGCACTATGCAAAGCGGAGGTGCACGGAATTTGATCGACCCTGATTCACCATCCGGAAATATCCGTACTCTAATGGTTACAATCCCGGAAGATGTAGATTATCTTGCTTTTGGGGTGGACCCTGACCCTGATAATGATCTTAATATAACAAACACACCCGATGGAATGATTACCGATAGGGGAAATGTTATTTATTACAGTGGAGCAAATGGGAAAATCAGGATACCACTTGATGATTTTATTGAACTGCGCGAAGGACTTCTTGAAGAGGACAGATGGACAATTAATGATATCGGGGGATTACAAAATGGCGCTGTTCTTTCCGAAAAAGGAAATTATGAACTGACATTCGAACTGGTTTATGACCCGATCTGGAAAGAAAAATATACGCTGGTTCATATGACTGATAATTTGAACGCATATATAAATCCTTATGATCCGGCAGTCCTGCCTAATAACCTCCGGGTTTCCTTGAATCCTGATTCAATACCCGCAGATGGGGTTACCAGTGCAGAAATCCTTGTCAAGTTAAAAGATAAAAAAGGAAGGGATGCACAGGGTGATGGAATAAAAATAAACCTGTCAGCATCACTTGGAAATCTCTCTGAATCGAATCTGACAACAGTGAAAGGAAAAGCCAGTGCGACCATCAGTTCGGATTTATTTGGGACATCGTTGATAACTGCAACTTCGCCTGGATTAAATCCGGGTTCAAGTCATTTGACAATAACGCAAAAACCAATAATCCTGGAATTCAACCAGTGGATATCTAATGAAAGTTATAAACTCTCCGGACAATTTTCCACAAACCAGCACTTAAAATACGATATTTCATTTACAGGATATGGAACTAAATTTTCAGTGCCATTGGTAGGGACCTGGTGGCCCAATGCAAGCATCGAGATAGATGGGATACAAATCGATGAAGAAAGAATTGACAGCAGGTCAACGCTCTCAAAGACATTCACGTGGGTCACAATACCCGCAGGCGATCATTATTTGAATATAAGCCTGAAAAATGATAAATATCTTCCATTGCTGGGAGACATGAATCTTTATGTTGAAAAAGTAGTGCTTTCGGGGTAAAAATCACATAATTTTAGAATTATAAATTAATGCCAAACTTCCTTATATCATGAATGCAAATAAGCTGCTTCATGCAAATTAGTTTCTCTTCCCTTGCTCTTGTAAATAACCCGTTTGACTGGGCTTATGGCCTTGAAGAACTGGGGTTCACTGGCTGGGAAGTGGTAAGTGAAGGAAAACAGCAATTAAATGACACGACGCTTTCGCAGATAAAAAACATTATCGAAACAACAGATCTTGTTCTTTCGCTTCATCTTCCGTTCTCAGACCTTAACCTTGGAAGCCTCAACCACCCTATCTGGAATGAGAGCATAAGGCAGATGACAAAATGTCTTGAAAGGGCATCTGATTTCATTGAGCTTGCAGTGGTTCATCCCGGTCATCTTTCGCCTCTGGGGATGCAGCTTCCTGACATGGCCTGGCAGCAGAATCTTGAAGGCTTAAGGGCGATTTGTGATTTTGCGGATGATTTCGGAATTAAGATAGGAGTGGAGAATATGCCCAACATGCAGCAGATTTTCGGCAGGCAGCCTGGTGAGATACTGGGTATGATAGAATCCCTGGATCGTGAGAATGCGGGGTTGACGCTTGACATGGGGCATGCCAATACTAACGGCCTTGTTATTGATTTCCTGGCAGATCTGGGAAAGGTGATACATGTTCACCTGCATGATAATAAAGGAAGAAGCGATGAACACCTTGAGCTTGGGAAAGGGACTATTAAATGGAAAGATGTCATGCCGAAATTCAAAGGGTATAATGGAAGGTTCGTTACAGAGGCAAGAACAGTTGAAGAAGGAACTGCAAGTTTAAAATTCCTGAAAAGTATCATTTCCTGACCGTAAACTACATAAACAAAGGATATCATTCAAATAATTGGATAAGGATAATATAATTTATACGGATAAGGATAGGAGCGATAAATGTCGATAAATGAAATAATGTTAGCAGTATTTTTAATTAACCTTCCATTCGGGTATATCCGGGGAAATGCTGCAAGGTTCTCCAGGAAATGGATAATGGCCATACATATTCCTGTGCCATTCATATTTCTAATAAGAATATTTTCAGGACTTAACTGGACTATAATTCCCTTGCTGGTTCTATCAGATATTGCAGGACAAATAGCTGGCGAAAAGTTGAGAAAATATAATTTCCAGCGGCCAAATAACAAATAAGGCAATTGAATAAATATCATAAATTTAATATTTTTTATGAAATATACGGAACCACAATTTTTTATTAAGTCGTTTTTTCAATAAAGATATTTTATAATTATATATAAAAAAATAGAATTCTCTATATAAATCTAATATCGAACCTAATAGTTTAAAACCAGAAAAAGATACCCTCAATTGGATTCCGTTTTTTGGGACTGTGATTTATATGAATTCATGCACCCCAATGTACAGAACATCTTTTCTTTGACATGGTTATTTTGTATATATATTTCCGTGTGGCAATTTTTGCATCTGACTTTAATTATTTCCATATTGGATCCTCTTTTTGTTTAATGATCGGATGAGGCTATTATGATCTGTAGTACATATATTAATTTCTGTTAAATTATTAAAATAATGCTTACAATTGTTATTATAATCACCAATTTTAGCTTAAAACCTGTCGTAAAAACAACAATATAATAAATCCCTCAACGCCAATCTAATAAAAACCTCAAAAATCCTCGACAATCATCGAAGCATATATAAACTCATCCGCCAAAAATAATCCATCATGCTCGATCAATCCATCCGTTCATGGAATCCATGGTGGGCGCAAAAGATGCCTCCGTCCCTCACAGGCATCAGGAGGGACATCACAGAAGACATCATCAAAAACCTCGGCACTCCCCACATAAGGACGTAATAGGTGTAAGGCGCTGCGGCAAGACCACAATTCTCTATCATTTGAAGAACTCCAGAAAGAGATTTTTAAAATAAATCCTGATATATCCCACATATTCCTGATGAGATACAGCAGAAAAACAGATGGGTGCGATGGGTCAGGACGCTTTACGACACAAAAAATTCCTCAGGCTCATCTGCAAGCCTCCTTTCAGCGCTATAAGATGTTATACAATGCTATAGTAACTTATAAATATATTCAAAAAAAAGAATTACTACCATGGTCACAACGATCCAGATAAAAGAAGAAATAAAATCAACATTAACACAAATGAAACTGTTTGAACGGGAGACTTATAACGATGTCCTGGAGAGACTCATCGAAGACGTTCAAGAACTCAATGAGGAAACGAAAAAAGAGATAGAATCCGCAATAAAAGAGATCAAAAGCGGTAAATACGTGACACATGAAAAGCTTGCCAGAGAAATGGGATTCTGATGAAATTTCAGATGATATGGTCAGAATCGGCAGCAGGCGAACTTAAAAAATGAATGTCAAAATTTCGATATATATTCTTTTAACCCTGCATGATCTGGAAGTACAATATCTGCATTCTTCAATAATTCCGGTTCCACATATGTTGGGATCGCTATACAGTACAAGCCCGCCCTTTTTGCAGATTCAACACCCAGGGGCGCATTTTCGATAACGATACATTCATCTTTCCGGACTTTTAGCATTTCAACAGCTTTTAAATAAGACACAGGGGAGGGCTTTCCTTCTTTAACATCACTTCCAGTCACCATTACAGAAAATGTATCTGGAAAAAACCGCCCGATTAAATCTTTGACAACTGCTTTATCAGAACCGGATACGACCGCGAGAGCATATTTATTTTTTAGTATGTCGATCAATTCATATATTCCTTCAAAAACAGTTGCCTTATTGATTTTTGAAAATATCTCCTTTTTTTCCTCTGCAAGTTTATGAAAGTCCTCAGGTTCAGGTATCCTGCCTGCTTTTTCAAATACCAGCCTGATTATTCCAATATGATTTGAACCCTCGATCTTATAGACATCATCTCTCTGGATCTTGATCCCCACATTGGCAAAAACAGCTTTCCATGCATCTGCATGATAGGGCATAGAATCAATAAGCACACCATCCATATCAAAAATTACTGCTTTTAACATTATTCCTTAATATCCCGTGTTCAATGATAACAATTGACGTCCCGCTTTGTATACACCTCGATCAGCCTTAAATTTTTCCTTCGCCAGAAATCCCGCAAGAGCACCAAACCGCTAAGGTAGAAGTGGGTGGGAAAAAATTAGAGGAGGGAATTTAATATTAAGGATTATGCAATAATTTTTATAGTTGTATGAAGAATATAAGTTCAAGTCGAGGGATAATTTAAAATGTTAATTGTTACATGTGTAAAACAGGTACCGGATACTACCCAGGTAAAAGTTGACCCGGTCACCGGTACCTTGATAAGAGAAGGTGTACCGTTCATAATAAATCCGTTTGATACCTATGCCCTGGAAGAAAGTCTCAGGCTTAAAGAAAAATACGGGTTTCGCGTAGCAGTTATTTCCATGGGGCCCCCTAATACTGAAGTTACACTGCGAAAAGCCCTTTCCCTGGGAGCTGATGAGGTAATACTTTTAAGCGACAGGGCTTTTGGCGGAGCAGATACCCTTGCAACCAGTATGGTTCTTGCCGAAGCCATCAAGAAGCTTGGTAAGAAGGACGAAGTGGCAATGGTAATTTGCGGCAGGCAGACCATTGATGGGGACACAGCACAGGTTGGGCCTGGTATTGCAACCCGATTAGGTTATTCACAATTGACCCTGGTAGACCATATCGAGAATGTGGATTTGAATGCAAAAAAAATAAGAGTCAGGCGCAGGCTGGAAGGCAGACACGAACTGGTTGAGGCCCCGCTTCCTGCAATGATCGCGGTGCTCAGGGAAATAAACCGTCCGCGTTATCCAACAGTACCTATGCGCATTTTTGCACAGGATGCTCCTGTGATATTATGGAATAACAAAGAAATGGGATTAAGGGAAGATACTATCGGCCTTAAGGGTTCTGCTACACAGGTGCGAAAGATCTTTTCACCCCATAGAGAGAAAGGAGAGATAATCGGAGATGGGGTCAAAGATCCACAAGCTTCTGCCAGATTATTGGTTGAAAGGCTTAAAGAAAAGAATATCCTGATTTTATAGGAAATATGAGTTAAACACCGTAGAGGCACAAGTTTATGGAAGAAGAGAAAAAGATACGCAAACCACGCGGCATAGCTAAACTTATTCCGGGAAAATGCATCGCTTGCGGAGCGCGTTGCCAGAGCGCCTGCCCCGAAGACGCTATAGAAATGAACGATAAGGGCGAGCCTGTCATCAATCTGGAAAAGTGCATTGGCTGCCGCAGATGTATCAAGGTTTGCCCTGCAGAAGCCCTTGAGATCTTTTATACCCCGGAGGAACAGAAAATCCTTGAGCAAATAGCTGCATCTACGTCTGCAAAAGGAACTGGCACTAAAGAAGTAAGTATCGAAGAAGCAGCAGCAACAGCCCATATCAAAGAATACAGGGGGGTATGGGTCTTTGTGGAACATACCGAAGGTGAGCCTGCTACTGTTTCATGGGAGTTGCTGGGAGCTGGCGCGAAGCTGGCTAAAACCCTGGGCGTTGAACTTTGCTCTATAGTAATCGGCGACAAAGTGGAACATCTCTGCCAGGAATCTTTTGAGTATGGCGCTTCCCGTGTTTATTTACTGGATGCTCCTGTATTTCATTATTACCGGACAGAGACTTATAATAAGGCCATCTGTTACCTGGTGAAAAAGTACAAACCTGAAATATTACTTATGGGCGCAACAGGTCTTGGAAGAGACCTCGCAGGCGCAGTTGCAACAAAACTAAATACAGGCCTGACAGCGGATTGTACGGGTCTTGATGTCGATGAAAAAGGTTTTTTGCTGCAAACACGTCCGGCCTTTGGCGGCAATATAATGGCAACGATCTTTACTGAACGAACAAGGCCGCAAATGTCTACGGTACGACCACATGTGATGCTGTTACCCTGTAAGGATACATCGCACAAGGGTGAGATAGTCCGCGAATTTTTTGCGATCAAAGAAGATGAGGTTGCTGTCAAGGTACTGGAGATTATCAAAGGCCAGAGAGCAGAATGTGACCTGACAGCAGCAGACGTTATAGTTTCAGGAGGCAGAGGCATGCAGGGAAAAGAGAATTTCGAGATGTTACAGCAGCTTGCTGATGAGCTTGGCGGCGCAGTTGGTTGTTCGCGCGCTGTAGTGGAAGCGGGCTGGATGCCGGCAGAACGCCAGGTTGGGCAAACAGGCAAAACCGTAAGACCCAAAATCTATATCGCATGCGGCATCAGCGGCGCTATCCAGCACCTGGTCGGGATGCAAAATTCGGATGTCATAATCGCCATTAACCTGGATAAAAACGCCCCGATATTTGAGGTTGCTACATATGGTATCGTGGGTGATGTATTCCAGGTAGTTCCGGCCATTATCGATTATATCAGAGAATTACGAACGGGCGAGATATGTTCCATATCAGAATCAAAAAATAGTATCGGGAAGGAGTAAGTTATGTTGATTTACATCAGTACAATTATTTTTGCAGCCGCTATAGCGCTTTTTTTCTGGAGCTGCTACAGGCGGTTCCGCCTTCTTACTCTTGGCAGGCCAGAGCCAAAAAACCGTTTCAACGATATCGGTAAGCGTATAGGGGGTGTTCTGTATTACGCCTTTGGGCAAAGGTGTACTGTTTCCCACGGATACCGTTTTGGCTGGAACCATCTTGTTCTTTTCTGGTCTTTCATGATATTATTGATAGCCAATACAGAATTCCTGCTTGAGGGACTGTTCCCTGATTCCATAAGTTTCTCATTGCTTCCTCCCGGCGTGTATCATCCACTGGCTGTTTTGATCGAGATTGCATCAGTCCTTGCCCTGCTGGCAGTTTGTATCGCGGTCATCCGCCGCCTGGCATTCCCCCCTTCTTATATGGAAGCCAGAAGCGTGGACGCTTTTATAATTCTCAGCCTGATCGCTTTACTTATGCTCGCCTTTTTCGGTTTGCATGCCAGCGAGATAGCACAGGGTACTGAAAAAGCAGCAAATTTTATGCCTGTATCTAATTTTGTAGCTTCCGCTTTTTTCTCGGATGTTCCGGCAGGAAGCCTGAATGGATATATCGATGCTTTCTGGTGGCTCCATGCCATTGTGCTGCTTGTTTTCCTGAATTATCTGCCTTACAGCAAGCACATGCATATCCTGACAGGCATCCCAAATGTATATTTAAGAAGCCTCACTAAGGTCAACACCCAGCCCGGGGAAGATTTCAAAAAGGGAAATGAATTTGGTGTCGGAAGAATTGACCAATTTACCTGGAAAAATTTAACTGATTCATATTCCTGTACCGAGTGCGGCCGCTGCTCTGATAATTGCCCGGCTACAATTACGGGTAAGATGTTAAATCCCAGGCTTGTTATTCATAATATGAAAATCAATCTGCTGGTAAATGGCCCAGGGATCATGAAAAATAAAGAAACTGTATTACCTTTGATCAAAGGCGGGATAGAAGGTAGTGTTGCAGAACAGGTTCTCTGGGACTGTACAACCTGTGGGGCATGCATGGAAGTTTGTCCGGTGTTTATTGAGCATGTTGTAGAAATCGTTGATATGCGCCGAAATCTTGTAGAGATGAAAGCAAAAGTACCTGAAGAATTAATTGCACTTTTTGAGAATATAGAACAGCGCAGTAATCCATGGGGCATTGCACCTGGAGATCGTACAAAATGGACAGCAGATCTGGATGTTAAGCCTTTTGAGACTGGTAAGACCGAATATTTATTTTATGTTGGATGTTTTGGCTCATTCGATGCACGCAGCAAAAAAGTATCCCAGGCAATATCAAAAATCCTGAATGCCAGCGGCATTTCATGGGGTATCCTGGGAAAAGAAGAGTTGTGCTGCGGCGACAGCATGCGCCGTCTTGGTAATGAATTTGTTTTTGATCGCATGACCCTGGAAAATATCCGGATGTTTAAAGAGAAGGGCATAAAGAAGGTCATTACCCAGTGCCCGCACTGCTATAATACCTTCAAGAACGATTATCGGCAGTATGGCGTGGAACTGGAAGTTGTTCATCATACTGATTTGATATATGATATGATAAAATCGGGTAAGCTGAACCTGGATGTGAATGATGCAAAGGATTTCGGAAATCTTGTGTTCCATGATTCATGTTATCTGGGACGCTATAACGGCATATATGAAGCGCCGCGAAATGTTATTGCTTCTGTAACCGGCCGGGCGCCGATCGAGATGGAACGCCGCAAGGACAGGTCTTTTTGCTGCGGCGCCGGAGGTGGACGAATGTGGATGGAGGAGGACACTGGGAATCTGATCAATGTTGAGCGGGTTAAGGAGGCTATGAAAAAGGATCCAAAGACGATTTGCGTATGTTGCCCATACTGCATGACCATGTTTGAAGACGGGATAAAAGGCATCAAAGCCGATGATAAAGTGCAGGTGCTGGACCTGGCCGAGATCGTAAGCAGAGCATTGAAGTAAACGATAATATGTAAAAGGATGGGAAATGGTGATCAGGACTGCTCAAGTAAATACAGGAACAGTTGTTTCAATAAGAGGCAGCGTAATAGATATAAGGTTCCAGGATAAGCTTCCGGAAATCCATAACCAGTTAACAGCAGGCCCGATAGATATAGAGGTCTTAATTCACATCACTCCTGAAGTTGTGCGCGGGATAGCACTTGTCCCGACACAGGGATTAGCCCGTGGGGCGACAGTGATCGATACCGGTCATCCGCTCATGGTACCGGTTGGAGAGCAATTATTGGGAAGGGTACTCAATATATTCGGCTCCACCATTGACAATAAGGGAGAAATAAAAGCAAGACAATGGCGCTCGATCCATCAGAAATCCGTCCCTTTATCCGCACATACTACAACTTCAGAGATCTTTAATACAGGAATAAAAGCAATTGATGTTCTTGCCCCACTTGAAAGAGGAGGAAAGGCAGGGCTTTTCGGTGGTGCAGGTGTGGGAAAGACAGTCCTGATCATGGAGATGATCCATAACGTAGTTGGGCGATATGGGGGTGTTAGTATTTTCTGTGGAATAGGCGAACGCGTTCGTGAAGGTGAAGAACTATATCGTGAATTGAAAGATGCCGGGGTTCTGGATAAAGCTGTCATGATCTTCGGGCAGATGAATGAACAGCCAGGCGCCAGGTTTCGTGTTGGACATGCTGCGCTTACCATGGCTGAATATTTTCGTGATAATGCCAGGCAGGATGTTTTGCTCCTGATCGATAATATTTTCCGTTTTGTCCAGGCCGGAGCAGAGGTCTCAGGACTTCTGGGACAGCTCCCTTCCCGGGTTGGATATCAACCAACTCTTGCAACTGAACTGGCCGAACTTGAAGAAAGGATATGCAGTACAAAGAATGGCGCTATTACTTCGGTACAGGCCGTATACGTGCCTGCCGATGATTTTACAGATCCGGCAGCTGTCCATACATTCGGTCACCTGTCTGCCGCCATTGTCCTTTCCCGCAAAATGGCATCTGAGGGCCTGTATCCGGCAATTGATCCGCTGCAGTCACAATCCAGTATGCTGACACCCAATATTGTTGGAAAGAGGCATTACCATTTAGCGCAGGAGATACGTAAAACCCTGGCTGAATACGAAGAACTCAAAGATATTATTGCCATGCTGGGTCTGGAGGAACTCTCTTCAGACAACCAGAAGGTCGTGCATAGGGCACGGAGGTTGGAACGTTTCCTCACCCAGCCGTTTTTTACAACCGAACAATTCACAGGGCATAAAGGAAAAATGGTTGAACTTGAAGATGCGCTTGATGGTTGCGAACGGATACTCAAAGATGAATTCATGGACTATCCTGAGAAATCGCTCTACATGATAGGGACTATCCAGGATGTGAAAAAATGAGATTAAAAATAATGCTGCCCACAAAAGTACTCATTGACCAGGATGTGACAAAAGTGGTTGCTGAAGCCGAAAACGGTTCTTTTGGCATATTGCCAAAACATATTGATTTTGTTACAGCGCTTGTTTCGGGTATTCTTTCTTTTGAATATGATAATAAAGAAGAATTTCTCGCAGTAGATGAAGGAATCCTGGTCAAATGGGGGTCAGATGTTTTTGTTTCCACTCGAAATGCAGTACGAAGTAAAGATCTTGGCAGGTTAAAGCAAACTGTGAAAGAAGAGTTCTATATTCTGGATGAAAGAGAGAAGAAGAGCCGTTCAGTCATTGCCAGACTTGAGGCGGATTTTGCAAAGCGGATATTAGAACTGGAGTAAAATGAATGTGAATGATCCGGAAAAAGATAAAAAGGCCATAAGAATACATAAATTTATTGATAAAGTTGGTGAAAAAGAAGCCCATAAGATCAAAGCGAGGGATGAAAAAAAGAGGATCATCTGGTTTGGTCTGGGTATGATGGGTACAATCGGATGGTCAGTGGCAATTCCAACTTTATTAGGAATAGCTCTGGGCATATGGCTTGATTCAAAATGGCCAGGACGTATTTCCTGGACGCTCACTTTTTTTTTCGCGGGGCTTTTCCTGGGTTGTATAAATGCCTGGTACTGGGTAAGGATGGAACAAAAAAAAATGGAGGAAAATAATAATGATTGATTTTATGATAATTATATTGAGCCTGGCAATTGGCGCTGGATTGGGGATCTTTTATTTCGGAGGTCTCTGGTTGACATTAAAAAAGCTTCCTTCATCAGGAAATCCATATTTCCTGACACTGGGAAGTTTTTTTGGCAGAACAGTACTATCTCTTTCTGGATTCTACCTGGTCGCAAGAGGTGGTCAATGGGAACGATTACTTATCTGTCTTTTCGGTTTCATATTGATGAAGGTCTTTTTGGTTTTCCGCCTGCGGCCTCATAAAGAAGCTATAATTCCAGGGGTGAAGTGAATTTGGTAGATATCAGCCCTGATACCATTATTTTATTGGAATCGGGATTTGTCACTCTTAATGCCACGGTCGTTTTTACATGGCTTGTGATGGCATTGATAGTTTTCATAGCCTGGCTGGTAACGCGAAAGCTTTCGGTTGAACCTCCATTATCGCGATCCCAGAACCTTCTTGAAACCATAGTTGACTACATGAGGAGCCAGATACGGGAAATTACTCAGGATGATTCGGATACTTACCTTGTGTTTTCAGGAACTTTGTTCCTTTTCATCGCAGTCTCCAATTTACTCACCATTGTGCCGGGATACCATCCACCCACAGGTTCTCTTTATACAACTGCTGCTCTTGCAATATGTGTATTTTTTGCAGTTCCGATATACGGGATATCAAAAATGGGGACGGTCGCTTATTTTAAACGATATATGCAGCCTACGGTTTTCATGCTGCCATTTAATATTATTGGCGAACTATCACGTACCCTTGCCCTTGCTGTTCGATTATTCGGAAATATCATGAGCGGAACAATGATAGTCGCCATGCTGCTTGCAGTCGTCCCTTTTTTCCTTCCGGTCATTATGCAGGTCCTGGGGCTTATAATCGGATTTATCCAGGCATATATTTTTGCAGTTCTTGCTACTGTTTATATTGCATCTGCAACCCGGGTGCATCAAGTGAAACCACAGGAGATAAGATAACAGGATGAATTTGAAATATGTAATGATAGATGTAATATTAGAGATATGTAACGATAGATGTATATTAGAGGAAAAAGGAGGGAAATGAAATGGATAGCAGTATGGAAATAATTGCAGCAGTTTCGATCTTTACAGCAGGAATGACCATAGCTATAGGCTCAATAGGTCCGGCCATCGGGGAAGCCTGGGCCCTGGCGCGTGCACTGGGCGCTATTGCTCAACAGCCCGATGAGGCAAATACCATCACACGCACTTTATTCGTAGGTCTTGCTATGGTAGAATCAACAGCAATTTATTGCTTTGTCATTTCGATCATACTGATCTTTGCTAACCCGTTCTGGAATTATGCAGTGGCAGGAGGATAGGACAATTGGTACAGATCGACTATTTCACTTTTTTTGCCCAGATAGTTAATTTCCTGGTACTTATCCTGTTATTGAAATTCTTTCTGTACGGCCAAATCATCAAAGCAATGGATGAAAGGGAAAAAAGAATTATCCTGAGATTACAGGAAGCAAAAGACTTAAATGACGAAGCGGAAAACGAAATTGGAACATACCAAAAAAATATCCGGGAATTGTCCGAAAAGAGAGAATCGATGTTAATGGAGGCCAGGAAAGAGGCGCAAACGGTCAGTGAAGAACTGATAAAAAAAGCCCGGTCTGAGGTCAAAGAAAGCAAAGATAAATGGTTTGAAGAGGTCGAGCGCCAGAAAAAAATATTTCTTACAGATCTTCGAAGGCGCTCAGGTGAAAAGATATATTCTATCACCCGCCGGGTTTTAAAGGATCTTGCAAATGATGAACTGGAGATCCATATTATCAATACATTCATCAAGCGTCTTGAGACTATGGGGGAAAAAGAAAAGGAAGCCATCAAAGAATTTATCCGGAACCCTCAGGAAAAAATCAATATAAAAAGCTCATTTACGATCCCGGGAACTTTGCCCCAAAGGATAAAGGAAGCTGTCCGGGATCAAATTGGTAATGAAGCGAAGTTTCAATTCGAAATTGAACCTGGCCTGTTATGTGGAATTGAACTGTATACCCGCGATAAACAAATTTCATGGAGTCTTGGCAGTTATCTGGATACCCTGGAAGAGGATATTTCAAGATCTTTCGACCGGAGGGGGATGGAAGAAAAATGAAAGACACAGGATTGCTTACAGTTCTTGATGAGACGTTTGAAATCCTTGATCAACTGATGGAAAAGGATAGGACATTGATCCATTCCAGGGAGGTCGGAAAAATTACGTTCATAGGGAAAGGTATTGCCCGGATCACAGGATTAACCAATGTAAAATTCGAGGAACTCATTAGATTTCCGGGCAATAAATTGGGAATTGCGTTCAACCTGGATCCTGATGAGGTTGCAGTAGTAATGCTCGGTGACAGTAAAGATATAAAAGCCGGCCAGGAAGTATATCGCACGGGCAGGGTAATGGAAGTTCCTGTAGGAGAGTCACTCCTTGGTCGGGTTGTCGATCCAATGGGAAGGCCGCTTGATGAACAGGGTCCGATCAACTCACAGGAAAACCGATCTATTGAGCATGAGGCCCCAGGAATTATGGAACGTGCTCCTGTGAATGTTCCGTTGCAAACAGGTATTCAGGTTGTGGATGCACTTATTCCAATTGGCCGGGGACAACGTGAATTGATACTTGGCGACCGCCAGACAGGTAAGACCGCTATTGCCCTTGATACTATCATCAACCAGAAAGATAAAGATGTCATGTGCATCTACTGCGCTATCGGGCAGCAAAGTTCAGCTGTTGCAAGGGTGATCGCTGATTTACGAATTCATGGGGCAATGAAGAATTGTATTGTAGTTGTGGTTTCAGGTGATGATCCACCAGGATTGAACTTTATTGCTCCTTATGCTGCCACCACAATAGCAGAGTATTTCATGGAAAAGAGACGAGATGTACTGATCATATACGACGATCTTACCCGTCATGCCCGTTCTTACAGGGAATTATCCCTCTTGCTCCGGCGTCCGCCTGCCAGGGAAGCTTATCCTGGGGATATTTTCTATATCCATTCCCGGTTACTTGAGCGGTCCACACACCTTCGGGAAGGCGGATCTCTTACAGCTTTGCCTGTTGTTGAAACAGAGGCACAGAATATCGCAGCATACATCCCCACAAACCTTATCTCTATTACCGATGGCCAGATTTACCTCTCCCCGCGCCTATTCCATGAGGGGATCTTACCCTCTGTGGATGTAGGGAAATCTGTTTCCCGTGTGGGCGGGAAGACACAGTTGCCTGCGTATCGCGAGGTTGCAGGAGATCTGCGTCTTTCTTATTCACAGTTCGAGGAACTTGAGATATTTGCGCGTTTTGGCACACATCTTGACGAGGGGACAAGGAATACACTGGAGCGCGGGCGCCGCGTCCGCGAAGTGTTAAAACAGGCGCAATACGAACCCATGCCTGTCCCTGAACAGATAGCTGTTCTTCTGGCTGTGACCAATGGTGTCTTTGATGAACTTCCAATTCAAGACATCACTGATGCCAAAGTAAAAGTTCAGAAAGCAGTAGTTGAAAAACTGCCTGACCTGTGTCTTCGTATTCTTTCAGGAGAAAAATTAAAGAAAGAAGATCGTGAAGCTCTTCTGGATGTGGCCAGAGATGCTGTGAATTCAAAAAAAGGAGAAAAAATAAAATAAAAGGAAACAAATAAATGGAACTCCTTGAAACGCTAAAAAGAAAGATCAATAGCGCAGAAGAATTGCAATCCCTGGTAAAGACCATGAAAGCGCTTGCAGCAGTGAGTATAAGGGAGCATGAACAGGCCGTAGAATCATTAAAAGAGTATCACAAAACCATTGAAATGGGATTTCATATTCTTCTGCAGAATCGACCGGATGAGGAAGTGGGTGAAGCCGGATATGTTGAGAAAAACCGTCTTTGTGCGATTGTTTTCGGCTCTGAAAGAGGTATGTGCGGCCAGTTCAACGAGAAAATTTCAATTTTTGCATTAGACAGGATGAATGAACTTGAGATAAAACCTCAGGACAGGACAGTATTTGCCCTGGGCGACCGTGTTATCGCGCGACTTGAGGAAGCAGGACAACCCATAGACAAGCGTTTTTCAATATCAGGATCAAATATCGGATTCACCCTGCAGGAAGTTTTGATCAATATCGAGGAATTTCGATTGAAAAAAGATATAGACCGGATCGTGCTTTTTTATAATAGACCTGCAGCAGGAACATCTTTTCAGCCGTTTATGGTATATCTTCTACCTTTTGATCCTGAATGGATCAGTAACTTATCAGGGAAAAAGTGGCCATCGCGGAATCTGCCAACATTCACTATGGACTGGAGCAGCCTTTTTTCTTCATTAACCCGCCAGTATCTGTTTTTTTCATTGTACCGCGCTTTTGTAGAATCAATTGCAAGCGAGAATGCCAGCAGGCTTGCATCAATGCAAGTAGCAGAAAAGAATATAGAAGAACGTTTGAGGGATATGAATACCGGATTCAACCTCCAGCGCCAGACTTCGATAACATCGGAATTATTGGATATTATGACAGGATTTGAAGCGCTTATGGGGAAGTCAATTACCCCCGAATAGAATTCAGGGGCATGTTTGATGCTCCTGAAAGAGGTTTATAACTATGTTCCATCTCAATTCCAATATTGGCTTTGACTTCATCACATGCTATAACAGGCTGATTGACAGCAGCCCTTGCAGCAATATTGATAGCTGCAATGTGGTCAGCATGACCAGAGAAATCACACTTAACACACCTGAACGTATCCCGGTTTGGTCTATTTCGTCTTTCATTATGTCCACAGACAGGACAGGTATGAGAAGTTCCTCTGGGATTGACAAGAATAACGGACACACCCGAAAGAGTTGCCTTATACTCGATGAAACTTCTCATTTGCCTGAAT
>NZ_NTMG01000047.1 GCF_002487355.1 Candidatus Methanoperedens sp. BLZ2
AAAGCCATAACAGGAATTGAGATGAAGCATAGTTACAAGCCCCCGGTTTCAACCAGGGGTAATTGACTCAAGCCCCATATGTCCCAGGATATGATGATAATGTTCGGGAGGCATCAATGAATAAAAAGCTTTCTGGACAACCTCGCTTAATGCAGGATGGATATGCATTCCCCGGATTACAGGCTCCGGATTTTCTTCGTTTGTATACATGAGGTTCACGATCTCCTGTATAAGGATAGATGCATATGGGCCTATAATATGGGCGCCTGATATCTGTTTGGTACTTTTTTCCAATATGATCTTCACAAAATAATCTTTTACATCCATCGCGTTTCCTTTTGCCGTATCTTCATAGCTCCAGAAACCAATCAGCGTGTTTGCCTGTCCGTATTTTTCAATTGCTTCTTTTTCTCCCATTCCAACGCTTGCTATCTCAGGATATGAAAAAACAGCATAAGGGACTGCATGATAATCTATTTTTATCTTCTGTTTCATGATCGCATTATAGAAAACGACCCTTGATTCATAATTTGCCACGTGCTTGAAGAGATATTTTCCATTAGCATCCCCAAAAGCCCAGACGCCAGGCCGGGTTGTTTCAAGAAATTCATTCACGATAATCCATCCTCTCGCATCTGTATTTATTCCCCCTTTCTCAGGATGCAGTATGTCATGATTTGGCCCCCGTCCTGAAGCAACTAAGATCTCATCAACAATAAATTCAACTTTTTCCGCTTCGCCCCGGGCAATGACTTTTTTCTTCCCATCTGCTGTTGTTTGCACTTCTTCAACTTCATGACCTGTGATGATGTCCATGAATCCGGACATATCTCTTTTTGCCAGCATTGAAATCTCCGGCTCTTCTTCAGGGATGTACTGCTTGTTCCTTCCTATAATAGTCACCTTAGAACCCATTGAGGAGAAAAAATGGCCATACTCTGCTGCTATGTATCCACCGCCGATTATGGCAATACTTGCTGGAAGTTTCGTCATTTCCAATACAGTATCACTTGTAAGATAACCTGCTTCCTCCAGACCCTTTACTTGCGGTATGATAGTTTTTGAGCCGGTACAGAGAAATATCATTTTTGAAGTAATGGTCATGGCGCCAACTTTCATAGTATATGGTGACACAAATTCTGCAATATCGTGATAATAATCAATATTCGGGTCGCTGGAAAGTCCAATACGTATGGATTCAATGTCTTCTGAAATAATTGATCTCATTCTATCCATAATATAATTGAAATCAATATTTTTCAATTCTACATCTATACCGAATTTTCCTGCTGTTCCTATTGTCCTTATAAGTTCAGCAGGGTATAGCAGGAGTTTGGAAGGTATGCATCCACGGGTAAGGCATATTCCGCCCGGTTCATCTTTATCAATTACGGCAATTTTGAAACCAGGATTTGTTTCAAGGATTGTGCCAACATAATTCATTCCTGAACCTGTTCCGATGACGATCAGGTCATATTTCTTTATATCAGAATTTTCCAATAAAATTCCCCTTTAATTAAAAGTATTCACTTAATTGTTTAAATCCTTTCTTGAATATCCAAAATGTTTTTTAACAGTCATAATGGCATATGATTAATATCAGTCCGATCATTTTAGAACTAATGAAAGATGCCGTAAGAATCGCCCGGGAAGGGGTTATCCTTGATCTTGAGATAACAGCAGGAGCAAAAGAAACTGCAATCCAGGGTTATAATCCATGGCGCAGGCGTATTGAAGTAAGGATTGCACAAAGGGCCCAAAAAGGAAAAGCCAACGGAGAACTTATTTCCTTTTTATCAAAATTATTTAATATTAGTCCGAAAAATATTGAGATAGTATCCGGTATGGCAAGCAGTAAGAAATCAGTAATGATCTTCCAGGGAAACCACGAAGAGATTTTAGAAATCCTGGGCTCGAAATGATGCACAATGATCTTGAAGATATAGAACGTCTTAAAAAACTCGAAGAAATTATCCTGGAACTTAAGGAATTTGCAGAGGCCGGGGCAATTATCATTGTCGAAGGAAGGAAAGATGAAGGATCTTTGCGATATCTTGGCATCAATGGTGATTTCCAATTTGCTTCACAGCAGCCATTGCTTGATCTTACGGATTCGCTCTCAAAGACCGGGAAAGATATCGTGCTATTGACCGACTGGGATAAAAGAGGAAGCCTTGTTGCATGCAAAATAATTAAATATCTTTCTGCTTATGGTATTGTGCCCAATACAGAAATCCGGTTAAGATTAAGATCCCTTTCAAAAAAAAGAATAAAAGATATAGAAAGCCTCAATAATTACGTAAATAAATTGAGATATGAAATTCATGGGATCATGAGATTTTAAAAGCTACCTTAACCATTTCACATCCGGCTCATTTTTCTCAGGCATTTCGGTTCTACCACCAGGGTATCCGAATATCAATGGAGCAACTGCTTTATAGCCATCAGGTGCGCCAAGTTCTTTTAATAATTTTTCATCCATGAAAGCCGGAAGTAAACCTCCAATCCAGCAACTTCCGATACCTTTTGAATGAGCAGCCAGCATCATGTTCTGAGCTGCCATCGCACAATCGAAATCAACTGTGGGCGAGTTTTTATTTCCCAGTATTATAACAAGCACAGAAGCACCATAGAGCATGTTTGTTCCCTTTGTTTTGAGGAAAACAAGAAAATCAGAAGCTTTCCTGGAACTGTTTTTCATTGGTTCAAGAATCGGAATCATTGACTTCTTACCGCTTTCAGATAACTTATGTAACAGGTCTTTGTTTCTAATCACTAAAAAGCTCCATGGCTGCATATTAAAGCCTGTTGGAGCATATCTTGCGCATTCAATCAGGAATTGTACATCCTCATCTGATACAACATCTTCATTATATTCACGTACACATCGTCTTGTTTTAATTATTTCAATTATATCTTTCAAAATAACTCACCCATATTCAAATAGGCTTGATTTTAGTTATAGTTTTCTCAAATCTCAATTTCTTGAATTTCGAATTGTTTCCCGAAATGAATTTCCTTCACTCTTCCAACCTGCCCATTTTCCAGTTCAACCTTTATTCCATGCGGGTGGTGGGAAGAATTAGTCAAAATTCTCTTAACAATGCCCCGGGTTATTTTTCCACTCCTTTGGTCATGCTTTAAAACTACCCCGACATTTAATCCGACTTTAATATTTACTCTATTATTACCTTCATTCATAATATGATTTGAAATTGAGTTATATGAAGATATACTTTGATGCCTAAAAATATAAACAAATCCATCGTAAAATCTTTCAAATTTAAAGCAAAATGACCTTTAATAAAGACTGTATATATCAGATTAATATAAATATTCATAAAGGAGAGAAAAAAAATGGACTGCTGCGGATCAAGTAAACCGAATGAAACGGATAAAGATACAAAACAAGAACAAACAGGCACTGTAAAAAATCCTGCTGAAAAAGAACAAAAAAACAGCGCAGGATGCTGCGGCGGCGGCACAAAAGATATGTTGCTGCACATTGTATTGATGGTTATAGTAGTTTTAGCAATATCATATTTTACAAGAGGATGAGAAATATGAACAGGAATATTGTATTGATCACTGGAATCCTGGCGGCAATTATGGTGTTCGGAGCCGCTGTCGCGTTAGCCCGGATGGGAAATGAGAAAGTTGCTGTGGGAAATACCAGCACAATCGGCGAGAGTCATTGTGAACAGATGGAGCCCATCAACAAGCAGATTTCATTTCAATGATTTTGCGACCTTATCCATGATGGTATGATCCTCACCGAGTTTGCAGATAGAATCACAATGCGCGCAGAGTTCGGAAAATAAAATATATGCTATTTTAATACCGTTCTGCGTCATGAGAGCAGGTCTTTTCAACTGGGCGATTATTTCCTTTTCTCTTTGATCAGGTGCAACAAGATAGAGCGATACTTTTTCAGATTTAGAAAGTGTGAGCGCTAAATCGGTAAGTCGCAGGATGCCAGAATATATCGATGTGCTTTTCTCTACTTCGTAGGCGCTCACAAATTTAGTTGTTCCTTTTTCAAACCAGATCACATCGATCAGAGCTATAGTTTTCTTTACTTCGTTTCCGACTTTTAGTTCTGGGAGTTCAGGTAAAGAAATAAATGAAAAGCTTTCATTGTTATATGATTTCGCCCTATCATTAGAGGCTACCACAACATCATAGCCAAGGGATTTCCCGATCTTCATCAATAAATATTGGATGTTTGTATGTGTATGCTCTTCTTCTACCTCAATCTGTACATCTTGATGTCTTTTCTGGATTAGTCTTTCTCTCTTCTTTCCGTCTTCATTTACAATCTGAAAATTATCATCCACAACAATTCTTTCCATACCGATTTCAAAAAGCAATCCTGTGATTGCTCCCAAATCCTTAGATAATAAATTCTTAAACTGATCATTTACTTGCAGGATCGTGTCCCTCATTTCCAAATAACCATACCAGGAACCCAGTTTTTTCTGGTCTTTAAATAATATATTAAATCCCTTCACTATGGCTGTGTTAAACGGCGGAATAATTGTTGGATGGATAAAATACAGGATGTTTGCTGCTGAAGGGCCTAACCCCTTAATATTTTGATGGGATAATTTAATTATCTCTTTAATGATCTGTTCTTCTTTTGTTTTAAGGCATGATTCCAGGAATTGGCCAAAAAGGATTTTATTTGCATCGTTTTCATAAATATCAGGGATCCTGAGTTTTGGTTTCCAGTAGAATGGGTGTGCAGCTCCTTCAAAAACTTGTTTTTGTTCCGTAATGGCATTCAGGACTACTTCAAGGGAGGAACCCTTAAAATCGTTAGGGAAAACATCTTCTTTAATATCCTTTATGACCTGTTCAACTCCTCTTCGTATTGCTCCAAAGGCTTTTAGCCTTGCTTCATTATTGATGAACCATGTGTTGTATACGCTTTCAGGATCATTCTTATAAGTCTGTATTATGGATTGGGTTTTTTCTGGATCAGTCATTGAATAGCATTTATGTAATTACTGTTTAATATAAAATTGCATCGCTTTTTCTCTACAAAATAAGAAAATAATTTCAGGACTCTACAATCCCTCTTTATTCGAACTTTTAAAGAAAAACATACTTTTATTTGTATTTTTAAACCGCAACAGACATCAAAAAGCACATCCTTTTAGATAATAGTGACCGGAAAAAAAATACCTATCCAATTCTTTTTTTCCCACCACCGGTCACAACCACCTCTTTACATCAACTGTAAAGTATATGTATAGTTTATACGCATTGTAAAGTTGAGATTATGAGAAAATAAGATGAAGGAAAATAAATGCACAGTGTGTTGTTGTCTATACTTTTATTTTTCGTGACTTGGCCCTTCCAAAGGGCTGGAACTCTATACCCTTGATACCACCTTATTAAATTAACCACTTGTTTTGTTTCAAATAAGTAAAAAATCAGTAAATGTTGTTTGGTTTTTTAAAGCAAAAACCGATTAAGGGATAAGCATCTACTATTAACATGTTAACTTGGAAAAAATAAACAGCACAAAATTTAAAAGACAGATTAAAAATCATGGACACATTCAACATATTGACATATATTTGTAAAAAAAGAGACGAATTTGTAGCAAAAGGACTTAATTCACAGGAAGCCTTAATAAAAGCAGAGCGTGCAGTAGCGGAAGAATACCATATATGCTTTGCATCAATCAATAAATTGGGGGTGTAACCTTGCTGAAACTATCCATATGAATATCCCCTCATATTTATAAGCTTTCAAATAAAAATTTTCAATCCCCCACTTCAGCCAACCCATTATTATACAATCGATAGATTATTCCTCTGCATGTTTCAATCTTTGCTATGCAGTATTAAGCGCAGGAAGAATGACATTTGCATGTTCCTCTGGCGATTTTCTTTACCATTTTGATCTTCACGTTTTCACCTCTGTGAATAAATTATTTCGATTCGTTAATATGTTTTTGGTTTAAATTTATAAAATTTTACCGGAATTTTCTTGTTGTTACCGCTAAAACACATCCGACATCTCACAGGTGCGTCAGAACACCATTAGCATAGCATAACAGGGGATCAGGGGCTAAAATCCCCCCATGTTGCCTTGCCCTGAAGCGGCACCCTCCCCTGCAATCATGAATTACCTCGCAATCATGGCAATCAAGCTTATCAAGCGTCCATAAATAATCTTTGCACAGTTTATCATGTGCTGCCCTCAGATCATCAATATTTCCCGCAGGTTCATCCTCAAAAAAACCGCATTTACTGACCGTGCCGTCAGGCGATACAGCACATAGATGAGAGCCGCATGTATAATTGCCCGTACTCTCATGCGCACCCGCCCCGAAGCCATACCTTAAATGCGATGCTGCTTTTTTCAGATCAAGCATAATATCCTGATTATCTTTAAGGTTACCCGCCATACAGGGCACATCAACGCTCCATGAAATGATATTCATGCCGGAAAAAAGCTTTTGCATTTCATCGAATTCTTCTGCATTGTATTTGTGCGCCATTGTAGCGATAGAAACAGGAATATTGAAACTCTGGAGATTGGTAACCCCGCGCATGGCTTTTTCATAAGAGCCCACCCCTCGCAAAATATCATGAGAACGGATACCATCGATACTGACCTGTACTTCATCTATATATTCGGAGAGTTTTTTAGCCTCTTTTTGACCAATTAAAGTGCCGTTCGAAAGAATTACTTTCCTGAGTTCATAGGATGGCAGAACCTCCATAAGCTCCCAGAATCCAGAATGCATAAGCGGCTCCCCTCCAGAGATCATGAGCTTCAAGCCGCCCATGCTTTCAAACTTTGAGATCGTCTTCTCGAACCGGCTAACTTCAATGTCAACATTTCCTGATTTCCCAAGATAGCAGTGTTTGCAGGAAAGATTGCACTTATTCGTTATGTTCAGAAGAAGATAGCGCAAGGAAGGTACCGATGACCCCTCAACTTTTATAATTCTTGGATGTACAGAATTCTGCATCAGGATTATTCCTTCATCCAGCATAAATTCAATAGCTCCCTTATCGCTGCCAGCATCCGGGAATGACATTGGAAAAGGAGTCTTCCCATCGCATTTTTTTAAGAATTCAAATGCCTCATCATCCAGTTCATATAACTGGTCATCAGGGATGTAATAGACAAAGGGCGCCTCAAGATTTCGCAGCGTATGACCCGGCGCAAGTACCGGATACAAATCATTTGAAGGCATCTTTTACTTCTTCCTGTGTGATCATGCCTTTCTGGAGCATGTTTTTTAAGATCTTGAATGCTGCACATTCGAGTTCGATATCATCTTCCTTGAAGAATTCACAGTGGCTGCAAATAAGCGCTATATATGGATTTTTCTCATTTTGTGTCATTTTTGTTTTATAAATTTATACCGCAATCTATTTAATTATTTTAGTGTAATTAACATTCCATTTCCAGCACCACGGCACCCACGTAATTACAGCTATTGCACTGGTACTGATAGCCTGTTTTCAGGCCCATATAATATGTGACCTCGGTAGAGCCGCAGACCGGACAGACAAGTATCCGCCTGCCTTTTGGCTTTTTAAGATCCTCAAGCATCTCCTTTTCAATGGCATCTAAATCGTCTTCAATCATATCCTTTACTCACTGGTCATATCTTATAGCATCCACAGGTCTCATCTTTGCTGCATGCCTGGCAGGAATTATTCCTGATAGTATGCCTATCACTACCGAGAAACCAAGAGCGAAAAATATGGTCCCTGTAGTAATCGTCGCTCTCATATCTCCTCCAAAGCCCAGGGCCTGTATGCCCAGATAAGGGATGAGCAGGGAAATAGCCGCACCAGATATTACGCCTATTATCCCGCCTACGAGTCCGAATATTCCTGACTCGATAAGGAAAAGTTTCATGATTTCGCTCTCACCCGCACCTATTGCTTTCAGTAACCCTATCTGTTTTGTGCGTTCCATGACCGACATGAACATGGTGTTGGCTATACCTATTGCTCCCACAAGGAGCGAAACAGCAGCGATCGCACTTAAGAACAGGGATAAAGTCTGGGTCACGCCGCTCATCTGTTCACGGATAAGAGCTGAAGCTATTACTGTAAAATCCTTTGTTCGCGGATTTACCTGTCTTGAACTCATAAGCTTCTGCTCGATATCAGCTTTCAGGTATTCTACAAGAGAGGCATCCGTTGCTTTAATGACCATAGATGTAAACTGGTTATTTGCTACTTTTTCAGTGATAACTTCTCTTGCCATCTCAGCTGGCATATATATCCCGGTATCACTGCTGCCTCCTAATCCACCTGACTGCCTGAGAATACCCACAACCCTGAAATTTTTACCCCCGATAGTAATAGGACGGTTAAGCGTTATTGGTTGAAGGAAAGCCCCATAAGCAAGACCATACCCCACGACGATCGAATTAGAATCTCCGGACTGGAGATACCTTCCATCATCTAATCCGGTATTATCCATCTGTCTCCAGACCGAAGTATCGACGCCAGTTACTGATACAACTGTTTTTTCATTATCGTATTTGAGATCGGCTTTGCCCGAAACAAGTCCATTTACATACATCACGCCAGGTACCTGCTTGATCACCCTGTAATCTTTATCTGTAAGGTTGATCGAAGAACTCGTACTCACAGACCTGTCTGTATGCATCTCGCTATGTACACCTGTCGCCCTGAAATATCCAGGAATCACGGTTATTATATCAGCGCCAAAGCCGCCGAGCCTTTGCTGCACATTTTCCTGCATTCCCTGCCCTATGGATATAATGGCTACGACCGAAGCGACACCTATGATTACGCCCACAATGGTAAGCCAGCTTCTCATCCTGCTTTTCCTTACATGGGAAAGAGAGAGAAGGAAGATATCCAGAAGCCTCATTTCCTTCTCTGCCTCTGGAATTTCATTCTATGGTACATTTCAGTGATGCTCTTTCGCTGCCAGAAACCAATGATGCCAAGAAGCGCGATCCCGATGTATGGAGCAAAGCTAAGCACCAGCCCGGAATAATTTGTTCCCCCGCCATGCATAGCCGCATGCTGGTCATCTGTGGATCTGGATGCTGTACCAGCCATGCCGCTTGAAAGTTTTACAGGAAGCTTCTTTTCTACCGACCTGCGTACACCGGCAGCATCAGTATACAGTATTTTTATTGCCATATCAGATCTTCCAGTCCGGGAGACCTGGAAATTTGCAGAAGTATAGTCTCCGGAGTTCAAATTGCCTATCACCTGTGTATTGCTCCCGGAAACACTGAAACTGTTTTGTGGCGGTATTTCCACGCTAACCGCTTTAGCCGGATTGACCCCTATATTGGATACACTCAGGAGAAAGCTGCTTCCCGATTCCTGGTAACTTAACTCAAAATCCGTGATTCCTGCAACACCCAATCCAATGGAATCGCTTACCGAGTAATTGATCCCTGATATTTTGATGGGTATATTATAGACACCAGTCTGCGCCTGCGAATCAACAATCATATCGAATTTGATCTTTGCATCTTCCCCGGTGCCAAGACTTCCAAGGAAAAATCGCGTACCTGAGCCTGTAATTGAAAATACCGATGCAAGGTGTTCGCTGCCAGTGTTTATATCAACATAGAGATTTCTTGCTACACCCGATCCTTCGTTCTTGAACTTTAATATAACTTCATTTGTAGAGCCTGGTGCGATAGCAGAGATAGAGGTGTTTGAGAGTGTTATAATCGGCGTGCCTTTAATGACAAGTATCCTGTCTTTTAACGCTGCTGTTGTAACGCTGCCGCTTTCTTTCTCTTTTGTGGTGACATAAACGATAAACTCGTATTCTCCTTCCAGTGTATTCTGATCCACATGGACTTTAAAACTGGCTGTTCGCATATCATTCCAGTCATCCATATTGCCGAGTGACACTTCAGTATCCAGTACGTGTATTGTTTTTTCCGTAGCATTATTTGCCGGGACCAGTTTCACAACAGTGTCTACCATCGATGTACCATAGCCGATGTTATTGATCGGGACCCAGACAAAGACCGTATCTCCCGGATATACCGGTTCATGTTCAGTTACAAGGTAATAACTCGATGCAGCCGCTCCCTGCAAAAATAGCAGCGAAATCAGCAAAATAATAACACATTTTCTTATTTGACTCATAGATTTATTACTCCAGTTAATTATGATGCAAGTTTTCCATCTATCATTCTCACGGTTTTATTCGCCCTTCCCGCGATTTTTTCATCATGAGTGATCATGGCGATCGTGACATTTTTTGCATTCAGTTCTGTGAAAATATCCAGTACCTCTTTTCCTGCTTCCGTGTCGAGATTACCGGTTGGCTCATCAGCTAAAATTAATAAGGGATTTGTGGAGAGCGCTCTTGCAATCGCTACTCTCTGGCTCTGGCCACCTGATAACTGGGAAGGGTAATGATTTGCGCGCCCGGAAAGGCCGACAAGTTGCAGCAATTCCTCTGATCTATCCCAGATTTCTGCCTCACTGAATTCATGTATTCTCATTGGCAGCTGGACATTTTCAAGAGCTGTTAACGTTGGATAGAGGTTGTGGGATTGAAAGACAAAACCTATTTTCTTGCCTCTTATACGGGAGAGTTCCAGTTCTGTAAGTGCAGCAATATCCTGTCCTTCAAGGAAAACCCTGCCTCTTGTAGGGATATCAAGACAGCCTATCATGTTCAATGCTGTTGATTTGCCGCTTCCGCTTGGCCCCATGAGAGCCAGGAATTCACCAGGTTTTATCTTTAAGCTCAGGCCTTTAAGTGCCGGAACTTCCACTTCACCTATTCTGTATATCTTCCAGACATCATCAAGTTCAATAATGTTCAAGATGCTTCCTCATATTGTGCTCAACGTTCGATTACTTTACAGACAATGTAAATAAATTACTTTACAATCAGTGTAAAGTAAATAGTTTGCGGTTTAAAAAATTAAAGTATGGTTATTTATTTCACTGTATTTTTAAACCACAACCCACATTAAAAGGCACATCCTTTTAGATAATAGTGACCGGAAAAAACTCCTATCCAACTCTTTTCTTCCACCACCGGTCACAGCCACCTCTTTACACTCACCGTAAAGTATATGTATAGTTTACACACATTGTAAAGTTGGGATTATGAGATAATGAGATGAAGACATGAACCGAAAACAAAGAAACATGCTTGGTGTCGGGATAGTGGTTATACTTATATTATTTCTTGGAGTGCAAAGTTTCAGTAACGCACTCTCATTTTACTATGAAGTGGATGAATTCGTCCAGAAAGCTGATACATTGGATGGTAAGATCGTGAATGTTAATGGCACTATACTAAAGGGCTCGACTGTCTGGGTGCCGGAAAAAGCC
>NZ_NTMG01000008.1 GCF_002487355.1 Candidatus Methanoperedens sp. BLZ2
TAACTTTGGGGCTATTACCTCGATAAAAGGTGGGCTATGGGCTCTACTCGACATGCCCACGGATATATGAAGATCCGTCTGATCCGCTTCATCCGTGTTCCCGGTTCAAACCAAATTATTAAAACAAAAGCCAATCGACAGGATTTAAAGGATGAACAGGATAGATTTTATTGTAAAAAATCCAGTAAATCCTGTTTATCCTGTTCGGTTGTGAAAATTCAAACAGATAAATATAATATGGCAAAAATAAACAAATAGAGTAAAACATCAATCGGAAAAAGATGGATAAAATGAGGAACGTGGACCAGCTTGTCTATAAACTCTACGACCTGACCCTGAAGAGATCGTTGAGAATTTCAATAAGGGGAAGTAAAATGAATCAAAAAACACGCGGGTCGTTTAAAGGAAAACATGATATCATACACAAAAAATCACTTTCACACCGCTCTAACAACCTTTTTTAACCTTACTGATGTCTTGACCATGTAAGAAATTTACTCTATCGAGAGATGAACATGGACTCAAAGGATGCACTTGTTGTTTTTGAAGGAACTAAAATAAGACGAATATGGCATGATGAACAGTGGTATTTTTCAGTGGTTGATGTAGTTGGAGCTTTAACAGACAGTTCTATACCCAGAAGATACTGGTCTGATTTGAAATCAAATCTTTTGGAAGAAGGTTTTGAACCGTACGATAAAATCGTACAGTTGACCTTGAAGGCAGAAGATGGTAAAATGAGGCTTACAGATTGTGCCAACACAGAATCAATGTTCAGGATAATACAGTCCATTCCATCCCCAAAAGCCGAACCCTTCAAAAGATGGCTCGCAAAAGTTGGCTATGAACGGGTGCAGGAGATAGAAGACCCGGAACTTGCACAAAAACGCATGAAAGAGCTCTATAAATTGAAAGGCTACTCTGATGACTGGGTTGAAAAAAGAGTACGAGGAATAGCGATAAGGGATGAGCTTACTGACGAATGGGATAAAAGAGGAATCAAAACAAACAGTGAATTCTCTATCTTAACGGCTGAAATTTCTAAAGCTACATTTGGGTTAACGCCTGGCGAATACAAAAAGGTCAAAGGATTAAAGCGCCAGAACCTCAGGGATCATATGAATGACCTGGAATTGATTTTCACGATGCTTGGAGAGGCTTCTACCACTAAAATAGCCCGGAACAAAGATGCGATCGGTTTTGGCGAGAACAAGATTGCTGCAAAAGAAGGAGGAACAGTTGCCGGAGTGGCAAGAAAAGAATTGGAAAAAAGAAGCGGTGAGAAAGTTGTATCTAAAGAAAATTATCTTACTGAACCTGAAATTAAAAAAAAGCTTGAGAATAAGAAGTTGAAATAAGGATGTTGTCATTTAAATTGTCGTTTAGGTTATCGTTTCTGAATCTTAAAAAAGATATTAAAATGGCAAACAATAACAGATGAATGTTAATTTGCTCTATCGAGAGATGAACATGGACTCAAAGGATGCACTTGTTGTTTTTGAAGGAACTAAAATAAGACGAATATGGCATGATGAACAGTGGTATTTTTCAGTGGTTGATGTAATTCAAGCTATTACAGACAGTGGTAGACCAAGAAAATACTGGTCTGATTTGAAAAAAAAGCTTATAGATGAAGGTTTTGAGTTGTCCGATAAAATCGGACAACTGAAAGTAGCATCAACAGACGGCAAAAAATACGAAACCGACTGCGCCAACACCGAATCCATGTTCAGGATAATCCAATCCATACCATCCCCGAAAGCAGAGCCTGACGGACCGGGAGTTGATCCTTACTATGGTCGGTGAAAAAGCAACAACGGATATTACAATTTCTAAAGATTCCCTGGGATTTGAAGAATGCAAGGATTCTGCTGTTGAAGGCTGCACAATTGCAAAGAATACACGGAAAGAGCTTGAGGAAAAAACAGGAAAATCCGTAATTTCTAATGAAAATTATCTTCACTTAACTGGAAAGAAACAAAGAAAGGTGAAGGGATTTCTATCAAAATGACAAAGATGAACAAAATAACAGAAATTCCATCTTCTAGTAAAGAAATTTTTGCACTATGCTCTGACCCTTGAGGAGGTCACCATCGCCAACCCCTGCATCCTCGAAGAATAGTACACCAGCGCCGCCGCCACTACGACTCCCGCACTGGAAATAACAGGAACGGGCGCTCCGACGAAAGCCACACCCTTCCTGTCAGCGCCTTTCACAATGGCTATGCTGTTTATAGCAATATTTGTAATACGACGTTGATCAAAAGCCAAAAAACCTATGCTCATCACTCACCATGACCCCAACATTATAAAGGTTTAATATACCAATCATTCATAGTAGTCAACATGGAATGCCTTGATCTTCAGGGTAAAGTATGCCCCTTTGTATTATTTCATACAAAGAAAAAACTTGAAACAATACCTGTTGGTGAAAAACTGGAAGTAATAACAGACGATCCCACGGCAAAAGAGACAATATCGGGCTGGTGTAAAACACATCATCATGAGGTATTGGAAATAAAAAACCTGGGGACTCATATCAACATCGTAATTCTTAAACACTAATGGATTTTTTATATATATTAATTAATTTATTAGAACAGTTATAAGATTATGCAGAAAGTATATCAACTACGTTTACAATTTAATATTTACTTCTTCTGACTTAAAATACAGGTGAATGACATCTGGGAAAAGTGATGCAGGAAGTTAAAATATAAACAAGGTATTACAATGGAAACGACGCCTACAAATTTTAATGTAAAGGATATGACCGAGAATTCAAAGAATGTTAACGCCACTCTAAAAGTAATTGAAATCGGAGAGGTCAAGGACATAAAATCACAATATGGTGATAAACGAGTCTGTGAAGTAAAAGTTGCAGATGCGACAGGAAGCATCTTATTATCCTTATGGGATGACCAGATCGGCAAAATTGCAGCAGGAGATAGCATCTCTATCCAGAATGGTTACATTTCCGTAGTAAGGAATTCCATGAGATTGAACATAGGAAAATACGGGAAGATGTTGTTGTCAGAAGAACCGGTTGTTGAAGTCAACACTGAGCTTAATATGTCTGATAAGCACGTGGAAATGCCAGATAGGCCAAGACGCACCGGAGGATACAGCGGGGGAAGCGGTGGCGGCGGCCGCGGGGGAAGCGGAGGTTACGGCAGCATGTACGGTAGCGGCGGCGGAGGCGGCGGTTATGGCGGA
>NZ_NTMG01000060.1 GCF_002487355.1 Candidatus Methanoperedens sp. BLZ2
CCGGAGTTGCTTAATATCGGTGATGTGATTGCTGCCTTCCGTTACACAGAGAACGTCGGCTTCCAAGATCAACAGAATTTCGGGGCTTATAACCTTCACATCCATTATATTGCGGCCTGGTATCCCTTCCCCCCAGCTTCACATTCGGTCTGTTACCAGACAGGGTGTGGGGTTCAGTTCTGAGGTGGCGGCTAGCCTTTCCTCATGCTGGATTTGCACTAGCTGGCGACTACGAACTTTGCTCGGCGCGCCTGTGATCTCTGTGGTTCATTCGGAAATATAATATTGATTGATTTTTCGGATAGGCTCTAAGACCATATTTATAGAAACTTTGTCTACGAGTTTGGCTTTTCGTAATAAGTTGAGGATTTTGTAATAAAGATACAGGGATATGAATGAAATAAATAAGTATCCGCGGACTGCATCATCATCGTCCAGATATGTTTTATCATTTTCCAGTTCATTCAGTTGATGAAGAAGCAAAAAAAGAGGGTGGTCTATGAAGTTCCTGTCAGGTTCGTTATGGGAGAAATCATCCATCCAGCCAGTACAGGGAATCCAAATAAGAGCACGCCTCAACCTTTAGAAGAAAGTCGAATACATAAAAAAAGATGTTACATGGGGTTCAGCCATTCCGCAAGAGCAACTGAACCCCGGATCGCCCGAAGGCATGGTAAGATTAGCTTTGAAATTATTTAAAGCCAGCGCTGCGCCTGAGGGCATCAAGAAAAGAAAATATAAAGGAGAAATAAAAATATGAAAAATAAAGGAATGCAATTAGGCGCGGTGCTTGCAGCGATGTTGCTGTTGAGCATGGCGTTTGTGCCTGCGGCAAGTGCAAAAAAGGATTTGGATATAGTTGAAAACAACTATGTTGCAATAGAAAAAGCCAGAGAACATGCTACAATTACTTTATCAGAATTTATGGCAGCAGGATCTCCAGGACTTAAGAATACTGACTGGAATGGTGCAACAATAAATCCCGACCCATTGATTATTCATGATATAAATGGCAAAAAGCTCTTTTATCAATTCTCAGTTGAAAAAGAAGGTAAAAGTGTTGGATCAATCAAAACCAGTGCAAGTAAGGTACTTGGAGAATCAATCCGGACTATAGGACTCAAGCCTCTGATATTGGATTCTGATGTTGCGTTACAGATGGCAAAAAAGAATGCGAAAGAAAATTATAAAAATAGTGAAATCACTTCGACCACGCTGGTATCTTATAGTTATCCGAAAATCGGGATAATGGTGAAGTTACGCGACTTAAATACAAATAAAGAACAGCGGATATTCGTAGATGCTTATGATTACTCAATTATTCCAGACAGGATACCTGAGAATAATGAGTCAGGCGTGTGGTCTCTATACGACAATATTTCTAATGATGAAAAGGTAAAACGTATATCTGCCTGGGAAGAAAATGATAAAAAGTTCCGCGAAATAGTAGAAAAAAAGCGCTCTAATGGAATTGAAGGCTCAAAAACCCTGGTTACTATGCAATCATTAAACGTCCTTGACGTTCCTTTATTTGCACAGGAACAAGCAAATTATTGTGCACCCGCCGTTGGACAGATGATCACTGTTTATCACGGTGATTATTACATACAAGACTTGATTGCTTATTTGATGAAGACGACTTCCACTGGTACCTATATATCTAATCAGACGAAATATTATAAAGATGTAGTCGGAGCAACCAATTCAAATTTTTATACTCCTGTCGTCTGGCAAGATATGGTAAATATGATAGATGCTAGCAGACCGTTTGCATCCATAATATCTTCTCCAGTAATGCATGTGCGGACAGGCGCAGGTTATTGGATATGGACATATCATTACGTACTCATTTTAGACCCCTATCCTACCAACCAGGGAGATGAATACTGGGAAGCCGCTGAATTTTGGGGTTCTGATGACCACGGTAATATCTATGTGTATTGAAAAATACACATAGATATTTATTTTTTTAATTCATACTTTGTGAGAAGAATATGGATAAATCAAAATATTACATAATCGGAATATTTCTCATAGTTGTGCTCTCGATTGTTTACATTCTTCAGATGAGTAATAAGGCAAATGAAAAAATTGAGACAGATCTAAATATCAGTTATGAGAAGGTGGCAATGAATTATACGGATAGAAGCAATCAAATTCCCATTGAGAAAAAAACTAGATTAAATCAAACTAAAATTAAACTCCTTGGCAAAATTCACACGGGAGAAGAGCCAATAATGACAAATTCAGACGCTAACTGGTATGTCAATGTAATATTCGATAACAACACCACGGAAAAAATGGCGGAAGAAATAATATCTAAATATTATGTTTTGATACCAGAACCTCGCGAAATAAAAAGAAGTTTATCAGATCCAAGATATTATTTAATCGCTTCCATGAGCGATCTTGAAAGTATCAAGAACCGTCTTGAAGAAGAGGAATATAGTAACCCTCAACTCGCAAAAAAACCGAAAATAAAAGGTGAGAACTTTACAGCAGCTGTCTGGGGAGTATACAATGAGATTCCTCCTGGACTTATATCAAGCGGCATACAGTTTAGAGAGACGATGGTTATGGAATTAGTCTATGGTCCTGAAACGCCTCAAACAGAAAGCAAGAACATAATGGAACTTTTGGACGGCGATGATAAAATAATTGGTACCACAACCGATATTCATTTAAAATGTAAGTGTTATAGTGAAGTTCGAAAATAACCGTAAATTGGAACCATAGTTATACCCTTCTCAAGTGCCGTAATCAGTTGTTTTTTTAATTCACATGGATTATCTGGACCGGACATGAATCCGCTGCTTCTTTCACCACACCCTCAATCTTCTGGGGTGCCTCTCCTTCAGCAATATTACCTCCAGCCCTGTAAATCCCGACAACCTGGCTGAAAGTGTCATCAGGGTTCTGTTCAAAGAACTCAGGACAGATAGTCCAGCAATTCCCACAACTGATACAATCATTACGATCTATACTTACCTTAACCATACAGCATACCTCCCGAATGTCTTATCTATATTCTATGTATCTATTTTACTCTATCTTCAACCTTCACATTTAAAAAATTTGAACAATTAGATATAGTCAATCATACTAATTTTGCCCGAATAAAACTGGGAAATATTTTGACAATAAACCTTTTGGTGACTAAGTTATTAACTGGTAGAGTTTACCATTTAAAGGTACATGAAGAAAGGGCTTATTAGGGGGGAATGTGAAAACAATGAAAAAGATAGTTTCTATTAATCCTGCAACTGGAGAGGTTAACGAAGAATTTGAGCTTTATTCCGAAGATCGGGTACTTGAGAAAGTTTTTCTTGAGGCAGGTTTCCCCGAAGGTATCTACCAGACCCTGCTTAATTTTGCTTTCTTGATGAGATGACTTTATTCAGGTCAGCGACAAGCGCATCTACATTGATACCATGCGCTATTGCGCCATCTTCGATGCTTTCAAAACTGGAAACATGGCACCCCACACAATGCAGACCATGCTTCATAAATACCATCATGGTTTCCGGATACTGTGTTACAACTTCTTCAATTTTGACATCTTTTGTTATGGTCATAATATACTCCTATTTTATTATACTCCTATTTTATTCGTATGGTTACGAACTATAATAAAGCTTTCTAACCCACATAGTATAATTGGAGTTTTTCATGCTTAAACCTGTCTTTGAAAGTCTTCATCTTCAATTTCCAGGTTCTTGATATAAAATAAAATATGATATAATAATAAAATATTTCTATCTGTAGATGCAACCTGTACTTATGCTAATTGAACAGATCAATCTTGAAAAAGGGAGTGCTATCGGGCTTAAAATGGATATGGAACATGCCCCGCTGCTGGTTATCCGCGCAGGGTGCGGCTTTGTCATGTGCGGGTATCTCAATATGGATATTGCTAATAAACTCGGGGATGTGGCTGTGAGGATTACCGGAGTCAGGAGCTTTGAGGATGTCTTGAACGCAAAGGCTGCGGATGTTTCAGAAGCTGCGAAGAAACGGGGAATTATGGTTGGAATGGCTGCCAGGGAAGCGCTGAACCGGATGTTCTGATTGTTTCTTTTTAACATTCCTAAAGATGAGGAAATTCCTTTTACTTAAAGAAATCTCCAAAAGTATTAAGTATCCATTGCTCTATTAAACGCATGATTTTGTGAATACCTTTCACATTTTAATCATATTATATATACCTGGAGGAAATTAATTGGCAGTTACAAAGACAGAAGGCTGGAAAGCAAAGAAATGGTACAACCTTGTTGCACCTGACATGTTCGGGAAATCAAACATTGGAGAAACCATTGCTGATGAGCCGGAAAAGCTGGTTGGAAGAAACATCGAAGTTACACTTGGGGAGCTGACAAATGATCTTTCCAAGCAGAACACCAAGCTGATCCTGAAAATAGACCGCGTGGGCGGCGATGTCGCTTATACAAAATACATGGGGCATCAACTGACCCAGGATTACCTGCGCTCACTCGTTAAGAGAGAAACATCATCTGTTGAAACTAATGTTTCAGTCAAAACAAAGGACGGTTACACCATAAGAGTAAAACCATCTTGTTTTACCATAAAAAGGGCACGAGAGGCTCAGGTAAAAGCTATCCGCCAGATAATGAACCAGGTTATTGAAGGAAAAGCCGGTGAAATGGATATGGAGCAGTTTGTTCAGGATGTTGTAACAGGAAAACTGTCTGCCAGTATATACCATGATGTCAAACCCATCTATCCTCTTCGCAGGGTAGAGGTCAGGAAAACTGAAATTGAGGCTGAGCCAGGCGCAGTAGCCTCATAAATCTTTTTTTTTATTTTTTTTAAATTATTAGAGATTGTTTTTTCTCTTCAATTCATTTGCTTTTTCTCTCAATTCCTCATTATCCATCCGCAGCATTATGAGTGTCGCTGCCAGCAGGAAATATACAACAAAATTGAAAAGGAGATAGTACAGGACTACTCCGCCTATACCTCCACCCCCGCCGCTGGGGCATGGGGGAACTACGCACGGATGCATCTTTGAATAGAAACGGACAGAAAGAAAACTGATCGGAACGCTTATAAAACCGATTATACCGAAAACCGCTGAAAGCCTTGCTCTCTTTTCAGGTTCTTCTACAGCCTGGCGTATCATCAGGTAAGACAGGTATATTAAAAACAGGATAAGTGATGTATTCAACCTGACATCCCATGATACCCAGTACGCATTCCAGGCAGACTTTCCCCATATTGACCCGGTCACAAGCGTCAGGAAGGCAAATACTACTCCAACTTCAGCTGCTGATAACGATAACATATCCCATTTTTGTTTCTTGCTTCGAAGGTACAGGATACTTGAAACAAAAACGATTGCAAATGACAGGTATGCAGATATTGCTATGGGAAGATGGAAATAGAATATTTTGAAATTATTAGGATCACCCGCCGCTGATCCGGGATCTATGGGTATGGGCGCAATAAAAAACACTAAATATACAGAGATCAGTACCAACACGGCAGTTATTGCATAAATGATTTTTTTAAGCATATTATTCCCAGAATTAGTTCGCATGTCTCATAATATTATCCATTTATTATCAATTCATCAATTTATTATCAAAAAAGAAAAGAAGGATTTACGCCATTTTGGTCGAAATGTCGAAGTCAAGTTTTGAGGGAACCTGATTGAAAATAAGCATGCAGGACAGCGCTTACCAGAACATCCTCATTTTTTTTAGGCAAATATGAAGTGTTATAATAATAAGCAACCGTTAATTTCATGTTGACACCGCCAGCGGCGGCGCAACTGTTGGGGTCCGGGGTCTCAACCCCGGCGCTTCAGGCTAATATTGACTAAAAGTGTTCTAAAAGCGTTTCGTTAAAGCCATTGCAGAAGCTATAACGGGCGCCACGCTCACAACACTTACACCCTTATCGATTGTGTCGGTAGCTATGATCCCTTTTACTCCTGCCTTAAATAATTTAAGAATGGCGTTATTTGAAAGAACAGGATGTACACAGGCTGCATAGACTTCATGAGCTCCCTGTTTCCTTAGTAATGATATCGTTTCTGCCACGGTCCCGCCTGTTGAAATAATGTCATCAATAATAATAACATCCCTTCCTTTTACATTAACATTCTTTGGCTGGATCGATACAGTCTCACCGCTTAGCCTTGTCTTTTCAAGATAATCATAATCAATACCAAGTTCAGACGAAGCGCTTTTTGCAATATGGATAGCTCCGTCATCAGGTGCAATGATAAGAGGATTGATGAATTTCATATTTTTTATGTATTTCCCTATCATCGGGGTGGCGTCAAGATCAACTGTTTTTGCATCAAAATAATCAAGAATGCTGGTATCGTGGATGTTGATCGTATAAACATTGTCAGCCTTTATTGTTCTTGCAATGGCGCGGGCGCTTATGGGTTCTCCAGGCTTGAATTTTTTATCCTGGCGCGCATACCCCATATATGGAATTACAACATTTACCCTGGATGCATCACTACATGCATCGATCAACTGGAGCAGGGCAATTAAATCAGTATCGGTAACTGTGCTCTGGATTATTGTGACTTCTGGCCCGATATCATCAACAACCCGTGTATATAACTCCCCGTCAGGAAATTTCTTGAATTCACTGATAAGAAGATTTGATTCTAATACTTCTGTGACCTCTGTGACTTCTATGGCTTCTTTGACTCTTCCTGCAAGCAATTGTGACGCCGGACCTGCGATGATATCCAATTGAATTCCTCAAGCCCTTTATGGATAGAATGAATATAAAGAATTTGTATGGTGATCAATATAACATTTTTATATGATTAATACTGTAATGTATTATCGTTATATTTATGTACAGCATGAGCTATTCAGAATCCCACGTTAGTTAGAATGCATAATTCAAAAAGCAAAAACTTATAGTGAAGAGGATTAATTATCTAAATAACTAATCCCGGGAAGAATGACATATGACGCTATTTATCGAAATTAAAAATCTTCGTGTTGGCTTTGACGGAGTCGATGTTCTCAGTGATATAAATATTAACATCAACGAAGGAGAAATCCTTGGAATCTTAGGAAAAAGCAGCGCAGGAAAATCAATACTTATGCATGTCCTGCGAGGTGTGGAAAAATTTAATGACATTTCAGGAAGCGTGATATATCATCTGGCTAAATGCGCTAAATGCGGATCCATAGAAAAACCAAGTAAGGTGGGAACCCCCTGTCCCAAATGCAATGGCAATTATGAGAAACTTGATGCGGATTTCGTAACAATGTCAATTCACGATCCGGTGCGAAGAGACATAACCAGAAGGATCGCTATCATGCTCCAGAGAACATTTGCATTATATGGAGATGAAAGAGTTATCGTAAATGTCATGAATGCCCTCCAGGAAATTGACCAGATGGGCCCAAATGCCATTCATAAGGCAGCAGACCTGCTTGAACAGGTAAATCTTTCCAACAGGATGATGCATATTGCAAGGGAGCTTTCAGGCGGTGAAAAACAACGTGTGGTGCTTGCAAGGCAGCTTGTCAAAAGCCCTATAATATTGCTCGCAGATGAACCGACCGGTACTCTTGATCCCAAGACTGCCGAACTTGTGCATGATAGTATTGTAAATGCAACAAAGAATTTCAATATGACACTTATCATCACATCCCACTGGCCAAAAGTAATCGAAGAGCTTTCACACAAGGCTATATGGCTTGATGAAGGAAAAATCATAATGATGGGGAAACCTTCTGAAGTTGCGGCTGAATTTATGAAAGAAGTTGGAACAATTGGCGAACAGGAAGAGGTAAATATCGGAGAGCCTATAATCAGGGGGCGCAATCTCCAGATGACCTATTTTTCCCTGGACAGGGGTATAGTAAGGGCTGTCAATGATGTCAGTTTTGATATTAATGAAGGTGAGATATTCGGAATAATCGGGGTCAGCGGGGCAGGAAAAACCACGACCTCAAAGATAATTTCCGGATTATTAAGACCAACTTCAGGTTCAATTGACGTGAGAATAGGGGATGAGTGGATCGACCTGACACAGCTCGGGCCTGACAAGAAAGGACGCGCTACAAAATATATTGGCGTACTGCACCAGGAATACAGTCTTTATCCACACAGGAATATTATCGATAACCTGACCGAGTCTATTGGTCTTGACCTGCCATTTGAACTGGCAGAGAGAAAAGCGATCAATACATTGGTAACATCAGGTTTCACGGAAAAAAAGGCAAAAGAAATTCTAGCCAAGATGCCGGATGAATTGAGTGAAGGGGAAAGGCATAGGGTTGCAATGGCACAGGTACTCATCAAAGAGCCCAGGATACTTGTTTTTGATGAGCCAACAGGAACAATGGACCCGGTTACCAAAATTGAAGTTTCAAAATCTATCCTGAATGCCAGGAAAGAAGTAGGAGAAACTTTTGTCATAGTATCCCATGACATGGATTTTGTCGCTGAAATATGTGATAGGGCAGCATTAATGCGTCTTGGCAAAATAGTTGACATCGGTGAAACAGGCGATGTTCTATCAAAACTTTCCAGTAAAGAGCGGGAAGAAGCTCTTCAAGGGATAGCTAAAGAATTAAAATAAATGATTAATTATACCAACAGCTGGAGGATAAGTGATCTCAGTAGAGATTAACGGGCAAAAATTAGAGATAAAGGATGACCTGCTACTGAAAAATGCCCTGGAAATCGCAAAAGCGTTCTATATCCCGGGAACAACAACAGGTATCCTGAAAACAAGCGGCAAAAAGGAAGAAGCAACCTCGGAATATAAGATTCTCACAACAAAAGGCGAATTAAAGATCGAGCTTTTTGGAGACCACACGTTATGGACAAAATTTTCCCATTTTTTCAAAGATTTGAAGGCGCACTGGGAATCACGATATGCAATTGCTTTTGGCCCATTTGAAACAGACATTACAGTGGAAAGATCCGAGCAAAAATATAACCGCTATGATATATTTCTGGGAACAGGCGGCTATGATCAAAAAAATGCTTATCTTATGATCGCAAAAGATAAACATGTTTCGGATTATGGTGGTCCGAAAGGTGCTGTTCTTGGAAAGGTGATAAGCGGTAAAAATATCATAGCAAACCTCAAGCAGGGCGATACTTTATTAAAAATAGAACCTGTAATAAAATGGGAAACACTTCTTAACAAAATAACTACGCAGGATCTAAATACACCACTTGAAGACGGAATGAAGATCTTTACCCATTTTAATGTCGATCTCATTAATGAATCTCCCGAAGGAGCTGAGCATTTCCTTGCATTGATAAGAAGAAAAACTTTTCATGTGGGTACATTCTCAAATTCATTCATTTCTGATAATGTACTCCAGGGAGAAGGATGTCCATACGAACACTGGGATGCCCGTTCAGAGGGATCTGTGGTAGTCAGGACTGATGGGCAGGGGAATGGACGGGTATACATTTACAAAGAAGACCGGACTTCAAGTCCGGTGCATAGCGTTGTCGGGCATGTTTCCCATGGTATCGAACTAATTAAAATAGCCCCTTTAAATAGTACTCTTGCTGTGGTTGCAAATCCTGAGAGGGTCATGGTACAGGGAATGACTTTTAAGGATGCTGAAAAAGTATTAAATTTGAGGGGTTTGAAACTTGAAAGGAGAGGCTATACAGATGATGATGCCATTGTTGTAGAACAGGTACCGGATACAACAATAGGGATTATCGCAGAGGGCGGGGTCACAGCTCTCGGGGTAAAAGCCGATAAAATAATCAATGTAAAGTTTTACGATGATCTTGCGCCTATAACTCTTGATTTCTTCAGGCATTCCCTGCGTCTTAAGGACAGGCCATTGGGCCCCCTGCCCATAATATATACATATGAAAATACTTTCCTTTTCAGACCGGAAAAGGAGGCACAGACGTATAAAGAAATAAATCCCGAGAATACGCCAAAAGGAAAGATAAAAGCAGGAGAGATCGGTGTCACCAACCAGGCTGCAAAACGATATGGTATGGTAGGTGTAAAACTTATCGATGATGATAAATATGGCCCGACCGGTGAGAAATTCGAATGCACGAACATTATCGGAAAAGTCCTGGAACCTGAGCGCCTTAAAGGTATGAAGACAGACGATATAATTTACATAAGGGAGGTTTCATAATGGAAAAAATAACTAAAATGATCGTGATAAACTCATCAAAATTACTCCCGAGCGATGTTGCTATGAAACTTTATGAAACAAAAGATGACATCATAGTAAAGGAAACTTGTTTTGGTATTATGGTTTCCGGGGAACGCGCGATACTGGATCCGCTTCTTGCGAACATTCGCAAATTAGACCCATACGGTATTTTCATAAAAGAAAGAGGCTTTGCGCCGGGTGAACCTTTTCGCTGCAGGGCTACCAGGCGCGGCGGGGCAAGACCGGGATTTCACAACCTTGAAACTGAGGATAAGATATTGCCCCATATCGCAGCTGCTTTAAAAGCCCTTGACAGGGGCGATATCCCGGGCCCAAAAAAGCAAACGAAAAAACTTGACATCGATAAACTAAAAGCAATAATAAAAGAAACAGAGGTATCAAAATGAAGGTTTTTATTTACCCGACAAACAGTCTTATTCTTTATGACATGGTTGAACGATTCGGCCATGAACCGCTTGCGATAATGCAGGAAATAGGGAAAAAAGTCAGAAGCCAGGGACTGGATTCTCCACCCATGAACATTACTCCTGAAGACCCTAAATTCGGATTAAAATATGCGGCTGTCGAAGTGCCGGCAGGAGTAAGGGGACGTATGTCGCTGTTGGATCCTCTTCTCACAAAAGCGGAAGCAGCAATAATTGTTAACGATCCGGTTATTTCATTTGGCTGCATGGGATGCGCAAGGACAAATGAACTTGTCAATTTCCTGTTAAGGGGTAAAAAAATTCCGATATTGAAACTGGATTATCCCAGCACTGAAGAGGATGCAAAGTTATTCGTTTATAAAATTTCCGAATTCCTGAAATCACTCAAACCTGCGGAGGAAAATAAATGAGTGTGCAAGATGATAATATAAGCCAGAAGTCATGTGCCGGATGCGGGGAAGAGAAAGAGATCGCTCCAGGTATCGGACATGCTTTAAAAAAAATAACGGCAACTGAAAATCTTGTGAGGGTAGCCCAGCTTTCATGCGGCGCAGAATACAGCGGGATACAGGATGAAATCGATTCGGCTGCAAAGCAGGTCAATGCTATAATGGTTTATCCTGAGATTGATATTGCCGATGTCGAATCGATAGAAGAGGAATTCGGACTGAAAGTGGCAAGTCCTGATCTTCGGCTTATGATGGCGCGTGCAAAGTCAATCGTAACAGGGAAAGTGCATGTTGATGCTGTTTTTGTTGCAACGTGTTTCAGGTGCGCGGAAGCGGCCATTGTAAGGAGCGAAGTGCGCCGTTATATACATGAGAAAACAGGGATCCCTGTCATAAGCTACTCATTCACTGAAAGAACAACCGCAGCAACTCTTCTTACAAGAATGGAAGCACTCACGACCACAGCACGGAGAAAGAGCCTGCTTGCAAGAGAAAAGCAGACCGGATTGACTGCTGGCATTGACTCAGGATCAACGACCACAAAAGCGATCATAATGAAAGATAATGTGATCATAGGAAAGGGATGGGTGCCCACAATAAAAGTAATTGAGAGCGCCGAGGAAGCCTTCAATAATGCGATGAAAGAAGCAGGTATCACCAGGAGCGATATACAGGCGCTTGGAACGACCGGATATGGACGATTCCTTATTGGTGAGCATCTGAAAGCAGACCTGATGCAGGAAGAGATTACCGTAAACTCCAAAGGTGCGGTCTATCTTGCTGATAAGCAAAAAGGGGTAGCTACTGTTCTTGATATCGGCGGCATGGATAATAAAGCCATATCGGTTACTGATGGTATCCCCGGCATGTTCACTATGGGCGGTATTTGTGCAGGTGCATCAGGAAGATTCCTTGAGATGACTGCTAAAAGACTCGGTGTAAGCATAACCGAGCTTGGCTCTCTTGCATTAAAAGGAAAAGCATCGAATGTAAAAATGAACAGTTATTGCATTGTTTTCGGTATCCAGTCCCTTGTTAATTCACTTGCGGGGGGATCCACACCCGAGGATGTTGCAGCAGCAGCATGCCACAGCGTTGCTGAGCAATTATTCGAGCAGCAGTTACAGGAAGTAGATGTGAAAGAACCAGTAATAATGGTAGGGGGCACGGCCCTGATCGAAGGATTGCCAAAAGCCGTTGAAGAACTGCTAAAAGTAAAAGTAATAGTCCCCCCCAATGCCCAGTATATAGGAGCGGTTGGCGCGGCGCTGCTTGCTTCCGGATTCATAAATAAATGAGAGGAAATGATGGAACAACTTGAGACATTTATCGTGGAATGCCCGGATGTAACAGGAGCAAAGACCACACGCAGTCTCATACTGGATACACTTTCCGACCTGTCGCTTTCAAGGGTTATTGAAAGATTAAAAGTATATATGGATCCTGTTGAACCTGTTTTTATTTTTGCAGCACTTCTGCGGCTCGGTTCGCCGTCAATAAAAATCAAGGATTTTGCAAAAGTCGATATGGGCGCTCTTGGCAAAGATGAGGTGAAAATAGAAGTTGAAAAGGAAATGTTCACCATAAAATTATTAAATAAACTCTGGGCAAAATACGGGAAGGAAAATATAGAGCAGCCAGACAGGAAAGTCATAATTGTAAAGACCGACCCGATAAAGGATCTGGATATGCTTCGTGAATTAGTTGTTGAAGAACCGCAGCAGGAAGTTCTTGACAGGCTTATTGACGCAATAGCGCTTCGCATTATACCCGAAGGATTCAGGGTGCGAAAACATGAGCTTTCAACTACCCATGTTCTTTTTGTAGCTTCAGAGGATACGCTTAAACCCGAATGGCTGGCAAAAGGACAGGAAATTCTGGAATCCCTGAGGAGGGAAGAAAATGCTTGAACCCATGATGTATGTCGGAGGTGCGTATAAGCACAGCCAGCTCATCGAACTTGTGGAAGACCTTGGCGGATACATCCTGCAAAAGAACATCATGCAATCCGAAGTTGTACTGTTGATGCTTGTCCCGATAAATGATATTCCAATGGTAGAAACCAAGTCAAAAGAACTTCTGGGAAAGCTTACAAGAGCGCCTCTTACCGGCAGCGAAATAGCAACAGTTGCCCCGACCCTTGCTTATCATCATCTTCCCCACCTTGACTGTGATGTGGCAGAGTTCCTCAGGAAACAGGGCGCAAAGACAAATATGGTAGGTCTTGCCAGGGGCGTGGGAAAAAGGATCTGCCAGCTTACGGCTTTTGAGCGCGACCTGATCAACGAACATGACGTGGCAGTTTTCATACTTGGGAATTATGAGCATTGTATAATCGAAAAATCAAAGAAGCTGTACGAAGGTATTGAAATCCCCATTGTTGTAACAGGCGCGCCTGAACTTAAAACAGAAGATGTGCCCAATGCAACAGCATATGTAGGGAGCTTTGGCAGGATACTTCACCACCTGCGGCATGCAGAAGAACTCAGGACCCTTGACAAACTGGCTCAAGTCATCGGAAAGGTGCTTGATGATGTCAGGGTGGAGATCGCAAAAGATCCGCCGTCTGTTGCGCCGCCCCGTATCAAGAAAGAGATAGAAGAGAATATTGCAGAGATCATTGATAACCTGCATCCGTTACCTATAACCTTGCAGATGAATGGTGTTAGGGTCAAACTGCCTTACGAGGAATATCATGAGCAAATAGAGAATATCAAATTCGTAGAAGGTGTGACCATGAAGGAAGTGGCGCGGGTTTTACCCTCAAAGATGAGGAATTTTATTCTGATAAAAGCACTGCCCAAGAGTGAGACTGGGTTTAGTATATGAAAAGGAGGACGCTGTTTTCCGGGACGGTTACAATTCGTTTTGGTAATTATGTTTATGTGCAACACAAACAAAACAAACACGGTTCACTGTAATACCATAAAACTGAATCGGATACGAATAAAACTATTAACCATATAATAAAGAGAATAATATAAATCCAATTATGAAACCAATTGTCTTTATCATTACCTTTAGATTCAGGTTCTCCAATATAAAAAAGATGATTGTCCCTATCAACACGACTTCTATCTAGTTTTTTATGTATATCAATTAATTGTCCACATGCGATACCAAGATATAATAATAATATAAAATATACTATGATATTTTTTGAACCAATCGCATTTATTAGATTCTGTTGCGTATCTGTATTGATAAGAAGATATAGAATAGCCACGAAAAATCCTGTATGAAAGCTAGTAGCCTTCCATTCATAATCTCGATATCTGGTAATTTCTTGATCTAGTATATTAATACGATTTAATCTAAAGTTTAAATCCCTATCTGAGATTGCTCCTGAAGTCAAAACCATATAATTATCCTTCTTATCAATCGATGTGGATATTATTAATATAACTTTCTATAATATGTTATTAGTAATAAATTATCAATATTTAATAATATCATTATTTAATCTAAAGATACGTACAATTTTTTGTTATATCCATAGTTTGACAGATGCAGAAAATTCAAACGGTTTATATTTACCAAAATCACATTGTATCGACCGATTATTGTTAGCAGAGTGTATAACACCACATTTATTTGTAGATTTATATAATCTATAGTTTATTTGATAACCCGCTATGGTGGGTCTATTTATCAATAGAAAGTTTGTGTTTCTGTCAAATTAGGGTTGTATTCATTTTTTTTAAGACTGTTTCAATTCATCAACATAAATTGCACTATCTCTCTTTTCCGAGACTATTAAGTACCCAGATACCGCTTTGTGATTGTGCAAATCAAAGGATATACTGAGTATAAACGAAGAAAATACTGTAATGACATTGGATGTTCCATACAGACAATAATGAATAAGAAAGAGCAGGCTTGTTTCACGAATAATCAAGCCCAGAACAGGGCGTTGCGTAATGCTTGCTGTTGATCACGGTTATTTCCAGGGCCCTACTACCGGGCTTTCCACTCTGGGAAGGACAGTTGAACCGTTACTGCCATATGCTGATGCTCTGATGATAACAAGGGGTGCAATCAGGAACTGGATAGAGCCAATTGTGGATATCCCGATAATTTTACGCGTTTCCGGCGGGCAAAGCATCCTGAAGGAATTATCCAATGAGACCATAACGACATGCATAGAAGATGCGATAAGGATAAATGCATCAGCGATCACATGCTCCGTATATGTAGGCGGGGAACATGAAAAAGAAACAATAGAAAATCTTTCAAAACTTGTTGATGACGGTGAAAAATACGGGATCCCTGTGCTTGCAGTAACTGCTGTCGGGAAAGAAATGGTTCGTGATGCGCGCTACCTTGGCCTTGCTTCAAGGATCTGCGTTGAGATCGGGGCACATATCATAAAAACCTATTATACCGAGGGTTTCGATAAAGTAGTTGAAGCATGCGGAAAAGTGCCTGTTGTAATAGCAGGCGGGAAGAAGCTGCCTGAAATTGATGCCCTGAAAATGGCACATGGGGCAATATCAGATGGCGCAGTTGGTGTTGATATGGGAAGGAATATTTTTCAGAGTGACAGTCCTGTGGGTATGATACAGGCGGTAAGGACGATAGTTCATGATGGTAAGTCGGTGGATGAGGCTTACGAGATTTATGAACAAATGAAAAGGTAAATTATATTTCAAACATCATCGGTTAAGAGAAAAATCAGGACATAGAACACGGATACGCGCGGATCATCCGTGCAAATCCGCGTAATCAGCGTCATCCGCGTTCGTATATACAACATCCTTGCGAATCGATAATAGTTGTGTCGCTTTGTGGTTTATCGTTTTATGATTTGTCACTTTATTGCTTTTTCGATTTTGTTGTATTTTCAAGAATAGAAACGCGTTTGTCCAGATCATCAATCCTTCGTACATCTGTTTTGATCTCGCGCATTTCTGTTTTTAGTTCGCCCACCTCACCGATAACATGATTCAGCTTTTGGAGTATTTGACCAGCCTTAAAACTAATACCTACAATTGTTACTACAACACCAAAAACAGGAACCAAATCATACCACGTAACGGTCAAGGTATTAATCCAATAATCTTAGCTATCATCCATAAAACAACAATAGCGATCCCCAACCATATTAGAACATCAGCGTAATCAAATTTATAGGCTTTTTCTATATTAGTCATGATATCACAATTTAATTTCAAACTACTTAATCTATTTTATCGGTTTTGCTCCTTTTCTGCAATCTTATGAAAATGAATATCCAGGCATCATCACGCTACCCAAAAAGATTAATAGAGGCATTAATATGTAATCATGAATTGAAATACCCTCTCTTTTCCGAAACTATTAAGTATCCAGAGACCGCTTTGTGATTGTGCCAATCAAAGGATTTATAGAGTATAAACGAAGAGAATACTGTAATGACATTGGATGTCCCATACAGATGATAATGAATAAGAAAGAGCAGGATTCTGAAGATTATAATGACCTGAGGGAAATGTGCAAGGAAAACTGCCTGCACACGACCTATGAATTCCATCACTGGCTGATCGAAAAAGGTTATTTGCTCGTCAGGCCTGAATAACAGGAAATAGGAGGTAATTTAAAATGGACTGGGGAATGAAGAACAGGATTTCACGGATAATCAAGCCCAAAACAGGGCGCTGCGTAATGCTTGCTGTTGATCACGGTTATTTCCAGGGCCCGACTACCGGGCTTTCCACTCTGGGAAGGACAGTTGAACCGTTACTGCCATATGCTGATGCTCTGATGATAACAAGGGGTGCAATCAGGAACTGGATAGAGCCAATTGTGGATATCCCGATAATTTTACGCGTTTCCGGCGGGCAAAGCATCCTGAAGGAATTATCCAATGAAACGATAACGACATGCATAGAAGATGCGATAAGGATAAATGCATCAGCGATCACATGCTCCGTATATGTAGGCGGGGAACATGAAAAAGAAACAATAGAAAATCTTTCAAAACTTGTTGATGACGGTGAAAAATACGGGATCCCTGTGCTTGCAGTAACTGCTGTCGGGAAAGAAATGGTTCGTGATGCGCGCTACCTTGGCCTTGCTTCAAGGATTTGCGTTGAGATCGGAGCGCATATCATAAAAACCTATTATACTGAGGGTTTCGAGAAAGTAGTTGAAGCATGCGGAAAAGTGCCTGTTGTAATAGCAGGTGGAAAGAAGCTGCCTGAAATTGATGCCCTGAAAATGGCATATGGGGCAATATCAGATGGCGCAGTTGGTGTTGATATGGGAAGGAATATTTTCCAGAGTGACAGCCCTGTGGGTATGATACAGGCTGTAAGGACGATCGTCCACGGTGGTAAGTCGGTGGATGAGGCTTATGAGATTTATGAACAATCAAAAAAGTAAATTATGCCTGGACATAGAACACGGATTGGACGGATGGTACGGATACGCGCGGATTATCCGTGCAAATCCGCGTAATCAGCGTCATCCGCGTTCGATTTAGACTAAGTGCCTATCCGAAAAATCAATAAATTGTATATTTCCGAATGAACCACGGAGGTCACAGAGAACACAGAGATTTTTTAAACACGTCTCTGTGCTCTCTGTGACCTCTGTGGTTTTGACTTTTCGGATAGGTTCTAATTGAAGATTTATAGTATACAGAGAAATATAATAATTATGAAAACCGCAGTATATTACAACAATAACGATATCAGGATAGAGGAAAGACCAAAACCTGAAATTAAAAGCGGGGAAATACTTGTAAAGGTCAAAGCCTCAGGAATTTGCGGGACTGACCTGATGGAATGGTACAGGATCAAGAAAGCCCCGCGGGTGCTTGGCCATGAGATGACAGGCGAAATAGTCGGATCAAAGTCTGATAAATTCAAAGTCGGACAGCGAGTTTTCGTAAGCCATCATGTCCCATGCAACGAATGTAAGTATTGTATTTCGGGAAATCATACTGCCTGCGAAACGCTGCATAAAGGTAATTACGACCCGGGCGGATTCAGTGAATTTGTCAGGATACCGGAAATCAATGTGAATAGCGGAACTTACCTTCTTCCTGACAATATCTCTTATGAGGAAGGGACGATGATCGAGCCTCTTGCATGTGTTGTAAGGGCACAGAGAATTATCGATGTCAGAGCTGGCCAGACCGTTCTTGTCATGGGTTCCGGGATTTCCGGCCTGTTGAATATTGCTATGGCAAAATTAAAAAATGCAAGGGTCATTGCGACGGATATCAATAATTACAGGCTGAGAAAAGCAGGTGAATTCGGGGCAGATGAGGTTTTTAATGCCAGTGAAGAACTGGATCTGAAAGCTGACAGGATAATCATGTGTACAGGAGCAATGTCTGCTTTTGAAGCAGCATTCCGGTACATTGATAAGAAAGGGGTAATTATGCTCTTTGCCATCCCGAATAAAAACCTCTCGATACCGGTAGAAGATTTCTGGAGAAATGAATTGAGCATTGTATCCAGCTATGGCGCAGCGCCTGTTGATCTTGAAGAAGCGCTTGCATTGATCAAAGATAAAAAGATCAATGTCAGGGACATGATAACTGACAGGGTAAGATTGGAGGATATCCAGAAGGGATTTAAAATAGCAGGAGAGGCAAGGGAATCTTTGAAGGTTATTGTTGTGCCAGAATGAGAGTTATTTGTAGAATTAAATATGCATAATTTAGGTACCTTATTCATTAAAAAACTTTAGCAATTTCTCTACTGGCCAGCAGTTTATAATGTCTTCTTTTTCAGCCCAGCCGCGGCGCGCCTGAGAAATGCCGTATTCTATATAATGTAATTGGGAAGGGATGTGGGAATCCGTATTGATAATCATCTTCACCCCTTCTTCCCTGGCTCTTTTAATGTAGACATCCTTCATGTCCAGCCGCTCTGGATAGGAATTTATTTCCAGGGCAGTTTTCGTTCCTCTTGCCGCCTCCAGGATTTTTTCCACGTCAATCTGGTATTCTTCGCGCTTCATGATCAGCCTTCCGGTGGGATGAGAAATGATGTCCACATGGGGATTTTCCATTGCCTTAATAATCCGCCCTGTCATCTTTTCCACAGGCATCTTGAATTTGGAATGGACGCCAGCAATCACGTAATCGAGTCCTGCTAAAACTTTATCGTCGATATCGATGGACCCGTCCTGCATAATGTTGGCTTCACAGCCGCTCAATATCCTGAATTTTGATTGTTTACCAGAGCCCTGGCTCAGGCGAGAATTAATTTTCTCTATTTCAGAAATATGGTGAAGCAATTGTTTCTCGTCTAAACCATGTTCTATCTTCAAAGCTTTGGTATGCTCGGAAATACCGATATACTCGTAGCCAAAATCCATGGCAGCCAGTGCTGCCTCTTCAATCGGGGTGCCATCGCTTTCCTGCCACCGCGAATGATAATGCAAATCTCCTTTGATATCCTTATAATCAATAAGCTTCGGTAAACCATCGGGTTTGCCTTGAGCCTCGCGAATTGCTGCTTCGATTTCTCCCGTGTTTTCCCGCAATTCCGGCGCCATCCAGTTCATGCCCAAAACCTTGTACACTTCTTCCTCATCTTCTCCCGCCACCATCTCTTGCCCTTTAAAAACGCCATATTCATTTAACTTTAATCCCTTTTCAATGGCGATCTTGCGCAAATGTATGTTATGTTCTCTGGAACCGGTAAAATACTGCAAAGCAGAACCGTAGCTCTTTCTGGGAATAACCCTGATATCCATATCGAATCCCTGGCTCATATGCACAGATGCCCTGGTAGCGCCTTTCCCCCACACCCTGACCACGCCGGGCATTGAAACAAAAAGATCCATTACTTTCTCCGGATTTTCAGAAATGGCCAAAAAATCCAGATCGCCGATAGTGTCTTTCATTCTTCTCACCGAACCGCCCATAGACAACTTTTCAACTTCTTTCAACTTTTCCAGTTTCGCGAATACTTCTCTGGCTGTGGGCAATATTTCTCCCAGGAGAAATCTGCCCTTCTCTCTTTTCAGGAACGCGATACCTTCCAGGATGTTTTTTTCTGTTTTTTCCCCGAAACCGGGTAATTTCCTTATTTTACCTTCTTCTGCCGCTTTCTCCAGTTCGTCCAGGTTTTTGATACCCAGCTCTTCATAGATTATCTTAACCTTTCTCGGCCCCACGCCTTCCACGGCAGTCAGGGCTTCGACGCTAGATGGTATTTTCTTTTTAAAATCCTCATAATATTTTATTTTACCAGTCTTGAGGTATTCTTCAATTTTTTGAGCGATGCTTTCGCCAACACCCGGGATTTTTTTTAGCCCTTTAAACCCCTCCTCCTTATACAAATCCTCTACATCGCGATTGAATGTCTCAAGTCCCAGGCCTGCTTTATTATAAGCCCGGGGCTTGAAAGCCACACCTTCCATTTCTAAATATTCGGCAATTTCGTACAATATTCTGGCTATTTCCTGGTTCTTCATATTTTTTTAAAAAATCTACGATATAGCGTGTAATCTCAAGGCGCCGTTGTTGCTCCTATTGCTTCGTAGAGGCAAACAAGCTCAATGTACTTCATACTCTCACCAGGTATATATCTTAGCTCTGTATAAATAAAACCATGCTAATCATAACAGGGAGGATAACAGCAGGAATTTGAAGATCATGTCAAATCAGGAACTTATGGACGAGATAGTTAGTGAGGTGCGGGTCTGCAGGAAATGCCGCCTCTGGCAGTACGCAAGAAACCCGGTTCCCGGAGAGGGAAACCTTGAAGCCTCCCTTATGCTAATAGGCGAGGCGCCGGGATACAGGGAAGACCTGGCAGGAAGACCTTTTGTTGGGAACGCGGGAAAGCTCCTAGACAGGCTTATCTCAGGCATCAATCTCAGGAGGGAAGAGGTCTATATCAGTAACATCGTCAAGCACAGGCCTCCAAAGAACAGGGAGCCAAAAACGGACGAAGTTGAGGCATGCACTGCATATCTTGATAGACAGATACAGGTAATAAGGCCCAGGGTTATCGCAACGCTGGGAAAGCATTCAACAAAATATATTCTTTCAAAGGTGAACATAGAGGTCAGGGGATTGACCGCAGTTAGAGGACTGGCTTATAAAGAGAAACTTCTTGGCCTGCCTGTCACTGTAATACCTACCTTCCATCCTGCCGCAGTGCTCTACAATCTTGCGTACAGGTCAGGCCTGGAAGAAGATTTTCAGAAGATAAGGAAAGAACTTGAGAAGAAGACGTAATATCATTGACAGTAAAAAATCATGCTTCTCGATTCAATAATGAACAAGAGTTCATAGCCGACTTTGCGCCCTTTGCGGTGTCTAAATATTAAACAATTTCTCTATTATTCCTTTGCAGGCCAGAAATCCGCCATCAAGATATATCGCCCCTATCACAGCTTCAAAAGTCTCTGCCAGCACATAAGGTTCCTCATCTGCTTTTTGTTTGCCCTCGCCTTTCCCTAATTTAAGGCATGCGCCGACCCCAAGCTTTTTACTGATCTCTGCAAGCCCTTCTTCCCGTTCAAGGCTCCTCTTCCTGCTTGTTATCTCCCCTCTTGAATTAACGCCGCTTTTGATCAAAAGATCGATCAAAACAGTTTTCAGGACAGCGTCACCCAGTGTCCGGTAAATTTCCTGGTCCTCACACTCGATATTTTGCTGTTTTTGTTCAAGAGCATAGGCTTTACGCGTAAGGGCGCGGTTAATGAAATATTTATCTTTGAATTTATAACCAAGATTATCTTCGATAGTCATACAAAAACATAATAAAAAATGAAAAAAAGTAAATTTATGTGGTGAAGCTCGGTTTCTTCAATCTTGCAACAGCAAGCCTGATATCTTCTTCTTTGACAGTTGTTCTCTTTGCATGTTTTGCAAGGGTTATGGCTTCACGCGAAATTTCTATGCCATATTCCTCAAGGACTTTTGCAAGCTCAACGCCTGCGTCTTCTGCTACCCTGTCTGCTCCTGCTTTTCTAATTATTCGCTCTACCGGTGCAAGTGGAAGTATTGGTTGTACTTGATTAGACATTTATTTTCTCCTTATTGAATTAAAATTTTGGGTAGCTATTATAGACAATAAAGATATATATAGTTTTTTAAATCAATATGGGGAATCCAAAATAATCAATGAAATAATAAACCGCAGATAAATGCAGATAAATGCAGATACAGTTATAAAATCTGTTATGTAAAATCTTATCCACAATCTTATCCACAATCTTATCTACAGTCTTATCTACAGTCTTATTACAATCTCACTCTTACTTCTTCGGGTTTGAATCGAAGTGTGACAATGCGGCTTCTCCCGCGCGCCCCCTTACCTGTAAAATCAGTATCTATAAGCTTAAAAGAGCCAAGCTTGTTCAGCAATTCATAAAACCTCGTGTATCCAAGCGAAGTCTTCTGGTGGAATTTTTCATAAAGGTCGCCTGAATTGGATTGAGGAGAATCCGCTATTAATCCAAGGAGTATTTTTTCATCCTTTTTCAAAGTACGCATCATATAGGAAAGATGCACAAGCCGGGATTTCTCATATGCTGACTCCACATCTTCCAGGGCAATTGTTTTACTTGCTCGCTTTTCCGAATTGAGCCCTGAGCGCTTTAATAAGTCAATACCCACGCGCAGATCACCAAGTGCGAAAGTGTGCTTTGTTATGTTTTCAAGAACATTTGCGTCAAGCACATCAGGATAAAACCCTAACTTTACGCGGTTTGACAGGATATCGCGTATCTCATCGATCGAATATGGCGGGAATTTCACTTCTTCGGGCAGGAACACAGATTCAACTTTGGGGTCAAGTATATGGGGAACACCCGTGTCGCTGAGTATTGCAATAACCCCCATTCGCGCGCCCGGGTGTGTTTCATGAGCCCTCAGAAGTGAGTACAGGACATCATTGACCTCGGTGTCATAGAACAGGTAATTCATATCATCAAGCGCTACGACGAGAACTTTTTCATGCTCAACTATATATTTTGCAACATCGCCGAATATTTTCTTAAAAGAGGCGCCCGATGCTGGCGGCGCGTAACCGATGAGTTTCTTGAATATCTGTGAAAATACAGCGTACCGTGTTGAATTGACCTGGCAATTAACGAGCACCGGCACCAGCTTTTCAGAATGTTTTTCGATCTCCTCGAATACCTTTTGAACTGCTGTTGTTTTTCCTGTCCCTGGAGCGCCTATACAGAGACTATTAAGGGGACGACCTCCGCCCAGGGCAGGCCGGATGCAATGCATCAGGGATGAAAGTTGTGTATCCCTGTGAAGGAAATGCTCAGGGATATGGTCAAGTTCAAATAATTCGCTGTCTTTGAAAAGTGTCTGGTCCCAGGAGAGAAGCTCTTTCATTGTGACATTACTTTCACACAGCTTACGATAAGCTTTTCGAGAAAATAAGGATTTAACTATTGTCTGAAATTAAATCATCCTTTGCCAGTGATAGCCAGTATCAATCTGAATAAGGAGCCAGCTTATGAGCCAGTGGGCGCCCTGTAAGAGACGAGATTTCATTAGACGATTGCGGAAATTTTGGTTTCATCAATTTTGCGTGATGTTTTCATGGCTTTATCAACAGCATGGGGTGAGGCACTTACAAATAATTCCGAAGGCTTCACGTCTGGTTCTGTTTCGAGTATTATTTTCTTATTTTCTTGATTTGAAAGCAAAAGCTCACTCCCCATAAAATATCCTGTAAATCTTTCCTGCGTTATCATCGCTTACAAAAAGCGAACCGTCATCTGCAACGATAATATCCACAGGTCTTCCCAGCACATTGGAGTCATTGAGCCAACCAGTAGCGAAATCTTTCACCGAATAATCATTCATGTCTATGCTGATGATTTTATAGCCTGTCGGAACTTTGCGGTTCCATGAGCCGTGAAAAGCTACGAAAAGATCACCCCTGTATTCCTGCGGGAAATTATCGCCATAGTAGAAAGCAAGCCCCAGGGGCGCAGAATGTGCCTGAAGGTCAATCAGGCTTTGAGTTTCATACGGCTCCATACAGGGATTCCTGATATACACATTCTTATCAAAATCAGTGTCATGGATATTCTTGCCATAACATATTGGCCAGCCATAATTTTTGCCTTCCCTGATAAGATTGACCTCATCAGGGGGCAGGTCATCTCCAAGATAGTCCCGGCCATTTTCAGTAGCATACATCTGTCCGGTTACCGGATGAATAACCATACCCACGGCATTTCTCAAGCCTTTTGCGAAAACTTTGCAGTCTTTCCCTTCAAGAGTACATTTGAGGATTGCGGCTCTTCTTTCATTCTCCTCTATGCAGACGTTGCATGATGAACCGATACTCACGAATAAACTGTTATTATGTATTTTCAGGGTTCTTGTGGAATGACCGCCTGCGGATAAATCGTCTATTAGAACCTCTATTATATCCCTGTCTGCGATCAAATTATTGTCATTATCTTTTACCCTGATAACCCTGTTCTCTTCGGCTATATAGAACCAGCCTTCATAGTAATCAATACCATGCGGATTGTTGAGATTGTCGATGAATATTATTGTTTCATCGGATTTCTTGTCATTGTTCCTATCGGGAAGAGCGACAACTCTTCCCATCTTTGGAACTGTGACAAATAATACTCCATCTTTCAATAGCATCATCCTTGTACCCGGATTCTGGCCGGGATATGATACTGGACTTCCACCCATATTTTCTGCAAAAGAATCGATCCTGAACCCTTGAGGAAGTTCGATTTCGGGAAGAGTTTCGGATTTAACTGATGGTTTTATGCCATAATAAGAAATTGCAGCTATTAAAATCACGATCAATGCAAATAAAATCAATAATAACTTTCTATTCATATTTTCATTCCCCCGCTGAAGTGCTATAGCATAGTTCATAAATGTCTGTAATTTTATGAACAATTAGCCGCGTTCTAAATCGTTGTCCTGATTACTGTTTGCGTTTACGGTCATTTTCGAACTTCGCTATAATTACAACAATGACGCTTCAAAATATTAAATTATTTGTTCCCTTAAAATTTATTTCGAGAAAACCGCTTTCCTTACCGCTTCAATCGTCGCATCGATTTCCATGGGTCTGGGGCATACGGAAAGCACGTGTTCTGAGTCCTTGAGCAAATGCCCTGTCGTGACACATGCCACTATTTCATCTTTATCAATAACGCCAAGGTTCACAAGTTTCCGAAGGCCTGCGATGGATGAAGCACTTGCGGGTTCTACTCCTATCCCCTCAAGATACGCAAGTTCCTGCTGGGCGCTTATTATTTCCTCATCAGTCACGGTTTCGGCAGTTCCTCCGGATTCCCGGATCGCCTTTAAGGCTTTTATTGAATTTACCGGATTTCCGATCCTGATAGCTGTTGCAATTGTTTCAGGGTGACCTTCAGGCGTTATTGCAGCAGAGTTATTCCTTATTGCCGTAACAACAGGGCTTGCACCTTGCGCCTGTATTCCGGTCATTTTCGGAACACTGTCAATGAGACCAAGATTCTTTAATTCCTTGAATCCTTTATAAATTGCAGTGATATTGCCTGCATTCCCGACCGGAAGCACAAGCCTGTCAGGCGCTTTCCATCCAAGCTGGTCTGCGATCTCAAAAGCTATTGTCTTTTGTCCCTCAAGACGATACGGATTAACAGAATTTAAAAGATAGAATCCTTCCCTGTCGCAAAGGTCTCGCACAAGTTTTAGCGCATCATCAAAATTTCCACGGATGCTCAACACTTTTGCGCCATGCATGAGTGCCTGGGCAAGTTTTCCCAGGGCGACTTTACCTGAGGGAAGAAGAACCACGGCGGGAACGCCTGCCCTTGCCCCGTACACAGCTAAAGATGCGGACGTATTCCCGGTAGATGCACAGGCAACCGTTTTCATACCAAGTTCAATGGCTTTGGTAACACCAACTGTCATCCCCCTGTCCTTGAATGAGCCTGTAGGGTTCATGCCTTCATGTTTGACATAAACATCCTTAAGTCCGATACTTTTTGCTATCCTGTCAACGCGATATAGCGGCGTTCCGCCTTCTTTAAGGGATACCGGGTCTATGCTTATCGGCAGCAAGGCGCGATACTTCCAGACAGAAAGCGGGCCTTTCAAATCGTTTTTAGTAATATTGATTTGCGAATAATCGTAAATAACGTCGAGCAGACCACCGCAGGTACAGGTATAGATGACTTCCTTTGCGGAATATTTCTTGTGACATTGAATGCACTCAAGGTGGTACATAAGGTACTCAATAGAATTTATAGGCTTATAGATTACTCTCTTATGTCTTGAATTAATTAAAAAATGTTGTTATATGTCTGATTGTAGATAAAATAAATAATATAGTCTTCTATTGTCTCTGCTATTGTCAGGCAACATAAACTGAAAAGAATAAGTTTCATTATTTTTACCGGAATTGGCTACCTGAACAACAAATACCGGATCTCCATTAATATCTGTAAGTAATGCTTCCCTGGAATAATGCCCCATACCATCCAACATGTAAATTGATGGTACATCAGCAAGCAAAGCTCCTGAATAAGGTATCCGGTAATTAGAAGAATTTGTGAATGTATTTGAACCTGAATCGTCGCCCATACCTGTTATTTCATCAATGGATGCAATATTACCTGCTTTCAATCCTGAAAGGTCAGGAGGTGAAGGTGAAGTAGTTATGATCAGATAATCGCCCTTATGTACGGTTATACCCGGAAAAATATGTTGAAGAGCCTTATTATTTTTCATATCAAAATTCTCGATCGTCATCGAATTATTTGTTATCATACCATAAAATCCCAGCCAGTGTTCCGTATATGAATTCACGGTAAAATCGTTCCATGTTATATATCCACCATTGGCCTGTACAGCTGATTCACCTGCTGAAATTGATATACAAATAATTACTGTCAGTATTATATTTATTCTTAAATTTTTAAATGTTTTTATTGGCAAACCTGTCAATGTCACTCCATCTTATATATTTACACACCTTTTCACACACTTATTTTCCAAACCTGTATGCTTAGCAGAGTTATATTAATAAAATGCATACAAGATATATAATATTATTCATAGCCAATTATATAAGTATTATGGTTATAATGATTTTCAATAAAAAATAAAAAAACAATAACTCACTGGAACAGGATTTTCCGTTTCTTTTATGCCAACCCTGACTTTTACATCTTGTTTATTTTGAGAAGGTATCTACTTTCATTGATGCAAGCTTCTGCCCGCCCTGGTAAGCCTGTTCCTTAATTGATTTATATTGTTTGATCATATTATCCACTGCTGGTTCAGGGATATTGAGATTTGAAGCCAAATTCAATAATTTTCTCTTATCTAAATTTATCTGCCCCGGAAGCATTAAACCTCCTAATGCCAGTTCCGAAACAACAGTCCCGCCGTTACCGTACACGAATGCTGCATTCTTCAGGAATTCCAGCGTCTCAGTTGCCATTTTAATATCCGGGTTCCCGCAGGCTGCAATGACAATACTATTCCTCTTCCCCTGGATACGGCATTTAATTTCAGGAGGATTTTTTCCAGGTGTAATGATTATCTGGGATACCAGCCTGTCAAATAAATTTTTAAACTGTCCAGGGACATACCGCATATATACCGGGGATGCCAGCACAAGCCCTTCAGCCCTTGCTATTTTTTCAATTATCATAGCAAGATCATCATCAGAATCCTCTTTTGTTATTCTGCAAACACCAGTTTGCCTGCATTCCATACACCCGGTACAAAATGCAAGATTCAGATCACTAATGTTTATTTTTTCAACTGCTGCTCCCCTGGAAACTGCTCCCTGTAATACCATGTCCACCAGAAGGTCAGTGCTGCTGCCTTTCCTTGGACTGCCTACAATTCCTAATATCTTCATATTTATTCCTCTTTGACCTGACCATGTTAAGATCAGATGTATTGCATACCCAATAATAATATTTAAATATATCGGACGTCCAATATTGGCCAGTGACAGATAACAATTGCAATGAGGAAATATGCGCACCGGAATCCTGTGATATGAGGGGGATGCTTTCGTTTTTGATAATGTGGTTTCTCTCAAAAAGACCCATGTATGGTGAGGAGATAGCGCTGGAACTTGAAAAAATGAAAGGGAACAAACCCACCCCGGGCACGATATATCCTGCATTAAAACACCTGCAGAATAATGGTCTTGTAACATCGAAGAAAGATGGGAGGAATATCATCTATTCCCTCACAGAAAAAGGCACAACAACATCAAAAAAGGCATTTGAATATTTTTGCAGTATGTTTGAACCCGTTTTCAAAGATTGTATAAAAGCAAAAAATCTTAAAAAAATGTGAATTATTAAAAACACGGACTTAAAAATAAATCCGCTCAATCGATTTTTCAATGAGCATTCCGGACTCAGAATGTAATTATCTGGTAACCCTCTGCTATCAATTCCCTGAAGCTCGGATGTCCCTCATATTCTTCACTGAGAGAAATGTGAGATTCCACTGCACACTCTTTGACACCAAAACCACCGGCACAAAAACTGCAAACTCCTGTTGATTTGTCTTTTACTGAATCAAACAACTCATGAAACATATGGTCCTGTTTGGAAAGTTCTTTGACCCATTTGGTTCCTGCTCCGTCAAAGATGAGCTTAAATTCATCGTTTGCATCTTTAAATTCTTTTACTGCTAGAAGTGCATTGTGAACTCTGGCCATATCCCCATACGTTTCCGTATCTGCTAACACTACAATTGCTACTTTTATCATATTCTGTCCTCCGTTTTATATGCCTTTTTCAGACAAATTCTATATTTACCTTATAGATAATAACCCTCTTCAGGTTGTGAATATTATAAGCACACCCGATTATAGAATATATTAAAACTTCATTTCAATGTGCAATTATTCATGCTGTCTGAGAGTTTAAATAAGGCAAATAAAAGCAACATGATGGAAGCTATTTCCAACCATTGGTTCTTGCCTAAAATGAAAGCCAGCGGTGCTGATATTCCCAGCAGCGACACCAGAAGGGGCGTGCAAAGGGGACATGCTGATGTGAAAAAACCTACAAACATACCTGCAAGGCCGGTTTTTTCATGCTTTTTAATTCCCATCTCCCTTTGATTATATATGAACATGGTTAGATAAATTCCTGAAAGGACTGACATAACAATAGTCAAAAAACCATTGAGGGGATTTATTTGCGCCCCCATTGTCAGGTTTGTGAATACTGCATAAATGTAGGTCATAACTGCTATAGAAAACAAAGCAATAGCAAAATATGACTTGTTTTTTAAAACTTTAATTATATTGTCTAACATAAATACCTCTAAAAATAGCTGCCTTGAAAGCAGGCAGCTTTTACATTACTCAGGCGGCGGGGTGGGCATGAAGTTTGTATCAATGGCTATTATCTTACTACTCATATTTTTTACCTCAACCTATTATCTGGGGTTATTCCAGTAATATCCAGCGGAGTAGTGAGTAAAATAAGCACTAGCGATTATCGTTTTTCAAAATTGGTTACGAGCTGTCCCATCATCCTGTACCAGACATTAAGTTCCCTGTTCATTATCATTTTTGTTTCCTCAATCGGGACAGATGTGTAAATATAAGTAAACCCGCCAGCGCCCAGTACCCTGAATTTTCGTTCTATCATACCTTTGTCCATTAATGTCTGAAGTGAGCGCTGGATTGAACTTCTATCCTTTTTAAGAGACTCTGAAACTTCAGCGATAGTTGATCCGGAATGGTCAAGAAGATAAAAATATACCTCTATTTCATAATCCTTTATCTTAAAAACGCAGCGCATAACATCATTGAATTTAGGCGCCGGGGTCATCATAAGCTCTTCCACTGTCTGGAATTCCGTCTTATTTTCATTATCCAAAGTATCCATAACTTCACCTTATATCTGAATACATTAAATTCAGGAGCTCAATACCGAATACATATCACCAATACTTCTTAAGACCTTGAATCCCTTATCCGTGATCATATAGTCTCCCCGCTCATGGCGCTGTAAGATCATTCCGCTGTCAAGCAGTTTTTGCAAATGGAATAGTAAATTCCCTCCGCGAAGTCCTGTGAGTTCAGTGAGCGTGGAAAAGGTTTTTGTCTCTATTGCTATTGCTTTCATTATTTGAAGGCGCTGTTTATTGGATATCGGTTCAAGTATGTCATTAACAACCAGTTCATCAGGTAATAATGATATATCCTGCTTCTTTTCTGTATCTGTGTTATATATTTGCAGCGACCGCATCAGATCGACCTGCTTCCCTAAAAGCGTCTGGACATTTGAAAAACATTTCTCGCACTGCTTCGATGGGGCACTGCTCCTCATACCGTTTAGATCCGACTGGTTTTTCAAAATAATATCTTCATGAACCTCATCCTGCTTTATCAGGCTTGCATTCTTTTGCAGGAATCCTGTGAAGTTGGATTTGCAGGTATCCCGCATCTGGCATTTTTTGACCATATTATTTTCAAGACCGCCCTCGATATCATCAAGAACATGCCCTATGATCGCATTCGTAAAATTAGCGCGGGAACCCGAAAGTACATGTTCAAGATGCTGCTGGCTTGACTGCTCAACAAACCGCTTCATGTCATTATGTATCTCATACAGCTTTTTTTTATTTCGAGGACCTCTTTGTAAGAGTCATCCTTTTTATTTACCATATGAGAAGTTGTTTTGTCTTATCAAGATAAAAAGGTTTCTATTACAACCTTAAAGGTCATGTTTGTATATTAAAATGTAGTTGGTATAGGTTTATAGCAATTATTCGGTATGGAATGCACACTCCGAATATCACCCTATTCAGGTGACCTCGCAGGAAATGGTAAGCCATGCGGGCAAGGCTTGCAGCGCACCTTTACACATTGAAGCCCTGTGCCATGAACAGATATATTTTTTTCTTTCTGAGTTTATGAGGATGTTTTGTTCAAATATTCCTGCAATGAATCGAAGTAATTGGAATTGATGCTGTAAATTGTGTACCTGCCATTTGTATCAGCTTTAACAATCCCCTGTTCTTTCAGATGTTTAATATGCTGTGTAAGTGTCGGTGAAGAAACTCCGATTCCTTCTGCAAGGGTTTTATGATTTATATTTTGATTACCAAGTATCCCTAAAATAATCCTTCTATGAGTATCATTCTTCAGCGCAGAAATTACTGTCCGTTCTTCTTTATTATAAGTAGAGTGGTTCAGAAAATAGCGAAGTTTTCCGTTTGTTTTGTATGATTCTATTATTTCTTTTGTTTCCATCGTTTTCAGGTGGTATTCGACCGATCCTTTGTTCAATCCTGTTTCTTTTATTATCTCGCTGAAATAACTTCCAGGGAAAGATTTAATAAAACCATATAGTTTTTCCCTGTTCATATTTTCCAGAATATTTGAGCTGTTTAATCTCTTATAGCCACAAAGGATGGGAAAAAGCCTGATTGGAAAAAAAGTTTCCGGAGAAGAGGTTACCTTAGTAAAACCCAGCAGAAGAAGAAAAAGCCAGTAAGGAATAGGTTTGACTTCGATTTCATGAACATCTTCCCCTGCTACTGATGCGCCGAATTGGTTACTTTGGGAGGGACGTACCGTGTATTCAGTAGCATAGGCTGTAGAGACCGATAATAAAATGAAAAAATAAAGAAGGAAAATTCTCGGTCTAATGCTGAGCCACGTTAAAGTTGTAGTCTTCCGTTCCAACGACTGATACTCCATATGCCTCATACTTCCATTGTCCTGCTTCTACATAACCCTGACCTGGAACAATATCAATATGTATCCTGCCGTCAATTATTCCATCGCTTGAATCATAATAAGTTCCAATGCGGCTGCTGCCGGGCGTGTATATGGTCAGCGAGAGGGAATCGGTTTTGTCTCCACAGTTCAGGTCGACTTCAAGCCAGTTTACACTGCTTCCCACATTTGTATAGTATGTTTTAGTCTGACCCTGTGTTAAAGAATCATATGTCTGGATAGATACTGGCGGTATTTCACCGCTTGAAGGACGCACTGTGTATTCTGTTGTATTTTTTGCCGATACCACTGGCACAGACAACAACGCTGCAACCATAAATAAAGCAATTAACCATTTCATGTTATCACCGAAAGGGTATAACAGCAAAGGAGTATATGAGTTTTCTATGAAAACCACCTAACTGATTTTGGACTACCCTGAATGGTTGAAGTTCGATGCATGAGTTATCAATCAACCAAACGTTTCTGCTGCTTTATTTCACTGAATCAATTTGCAAACCGAATCAGTTAGGTACTTTTCATAGAAATTATATAAGCATCTAAGACTTTTAAGAAATCGTGCGGGGTTCAACTGAACTTACCAAAGAAAGGTTAAACCCCGGACATCGCCCGAAGGCAAAATAAGGTTAGTACTTCAAATGTATTAAAGACTTGCTTGGTTTTGCCTCCGGAGTAATATAAAAAGAAGGTGAAAAAGAATCAAAGCAAGTATAAAAATAGGTGTTATGACTCTAATGGTACTTAGCATATTCAGCGGTGTAGCGCTTGCAGATCCAATCCAAGGAGGAGGAGATGCCAGTAATTACTATAGCAGTGCAAGCACTCTTGAGCGAGCAATACCATCCGGCAGCTGGTATATCTATGGAAATGCATATCTCCAAACCAGCGACGTTGACTGGTACAATCTCAATACCAATGCAGGTCAGCTACTATCCTACGAATTGGATACGGCCGACTGGCCTTATGTCCTGCTGGATATATATACATCATCAACCACAACTATCGGAAACGATAATGTAGGTAGTGTTTATGTTTCTGGTAATACGAAGCAAAAAACCATACTTAGTGGAGGACATTCAGTTGATGACTGGTATCAATTTAGGCTGAAAATCAACTAGACCTAGATTAGATCAATGTACAAAACTAATACAATGTTTAAAATTTTATTTTTTTATTATATATATATAATAAGATGAAAGCTAAATGAATACAAAAACAGGTACTGTGTAAGAATAGAGTGAGAAAATGAGAAAATCAATAATAATTGTAGTATCCATTGTATCAGTGTTGGCGATACTCTTCGCTGTTGCATTGGGCTTTACTGGTACTAATATCAAAGTCAACTCATCCGCAATTAAGGAAGCTGGGACTATCAAAGATAATCAATCTGACAGTGGAGAGACCATGGATTCAATATCTACTCCGACACCTGAATCTACCCAGGAGAAAAACACAGAAATGGCGATTACAGAAGTGCAAACAAAAGTTTCCTTTACAATTCTCAAACCAGCTTATATACCTGATGGATACACGCTGGATATTTCACAAACCAGTGGAACTAAGTTCAGAGGTACTACTGCACAGCTCGAACAGGCAAGGCTTACCTATACAAAGGAAAATGAAACGCTGACCTTACTTGAAGTCCTCGTGGTTGGTGATGACCCCATTGACTCTAAAATTGCATCTAAAACCCCATGGAAATTCGTAGATATAAATGGCGTTCAGGGCCGCTTACTGGAAAAAAGTGATGGAAAGCAGTTAAGCTGGGAAATAGGTAAGCTTAACTTGACCATTCTCGGTTCCGCCTATAATGGGAATGGTTTTACCGATACCTCACTCAGTAAAGAAGAGATGATAATGATGGCAAAATCTGTCAAATAACCATGCCATTGGATTCTTATGTTAATATATTTAATTTATAATAAAAAAGTGGAATGCCTGATGACCAAGAAAAAAAGCACCGGATTTATACTGATCGCATTTTGTATAGTCTTATTCATAACTCATATCAATATAGCCAGCGCAACAAACCTGACTATAGATACTGATAACGTTGAAAATCTGGTTGAGATCACGGATATCATCGAAAAAGAAACGTTAAAATCAATCGATTTTGATCAATTTGATTCTCTTTCTAATAATTCAATATTTTTGTGGTCTCCTGATGGGTCTAAGTTATTGATTTTAGTCAAAATGTTTATCTCGACAAAAAACGCATCATCCGATGATGTAAAGTCTGTCAGATGCGGTGAATTCGGCGTTTATGAAAGAGCTTCAACTCTTTTCTGGATAGATGCAAACGGCACTGAAAGTACCAACATTGCAAGAACTGAGGAAAGTATTAGAGCGGTAAGGAACAATGCTGCTAGTTGGATAGAATCTGCCTGGTGGAGCCCGGATGGCGATAAAATTGTATTCAAAGTAATAAATCCCTGCGATGAGAAGGATTTTAATCTTTACGTTTCAGACATAAAAGGCTCTATTCTGGCAAAGATAAATAGTTTATGGTCTCCTTCTATGCAGTGGAGCCCTGATAAAAGCAAAATTGCACTTGTAGATGGTAAAGATCACAGTCAAATATGCATAATCGATGTGGAAAATTCTACTGTCCGGCAGCTTCAACTCGGTATTAGTGCAGACATGTATAGTATAATATGGAGTCCAGACCATAATAAAATCGCTTTTGTGGGTTCTAAAAATGGAGAAATATATACAATTAATTCCGATAACTCCTCTGTTCAACAGCTAACCGCTGATATGCAAGGTGGGAAATTGAGCTGGAAACCGGATGAGGAAAAATTAGTATTTGCGGCCAACGATGGGATTTATGTAATAGATATTGACGACGGTAACCCTACCTTGATTGAAAAAGGAAATTTTGAGCTTGGTTCATGGAGCCCTGATGGGAAAAAAATAATCTTAACAAGAAATAATGAACAAGGAAATTTTGATAAGTATTATGTGTTGTCCTTTGATCGGACAACAAAACTAACAGCTGCTATACCGGATTCAGGAAAATATTTAGAATTCGTTTCGTGGAGTCCGGATGGAAGAAAAATAGTGTTTAGAGGAACTGATGAGAAGGAAAATTTATACAGACTTCATGTTTTTGACACTGAGGGCATAATCACGAAACTAATAGCATCAGACGTGAAAAATGTAAATTATATTGCATGGAGTCCCAATGGTGACAGAATTGTTTTTAGTTCTGAGGACAGTAGAAGCGTTTATACAATAAATCCGGATGGAACTGATGAAATTACTCTGGTAGAAAGCAACTATACATTCATGGAGGGAATATATGGTTTGGGATTGGATAACAAAATATATTCATTCACGAACGACTCTATTATTAAAGTAAACCAGGATGGAACTGAGCGATTCCCGCTTGTTACGAATCTATCGACTGATACCTATACATACAACAATATATACTTAAACCCCAGCGGCAGCAGAATACTTTTTACAGTTAAAAATATAACTGACCGAGAACATGCCTATATTTTAAAAATGAAGGGATATGATGAAACTGTATCAATTTATACCCCCGGTCTAATTAGAGAAGGAGATGAAATCTTTATTGAAGTTAAATCCCTATCGATGCCTATTAAAAATGCAACAGTCTTTCTAAATAATAAGGAGATAGGCGTAACTAATGATTCAGGATTTTTACATTATAACTTCAAAGAAGCGGGAAATTACAGATTAAATGCTTTAAAAGAGGGTATTAAAATTGCAACTAAGTTTATCACGGTTCAAGAGCGGCCAACGGAGCAAACAATCAGTACAATAACAGTAGCATCTGCAGATAAAACTCCTGAAACAGAAACACCAGGTTTTAGCTTGATATTTGCATTGTTCGCATTAATATTAATATCTAACAGATTTAAAAAATGAGGAGGATTAAATGAAACGGAATTTAGGAAACGTGTTTGTAATTGCACAGAAGGAGTTTGCAGATAATCTCTATAGTATGAGGTTCCTGGCATTACTCTCAATCGTTACACTAATAATATTCTCAATGAGCTATAGGAATGTCACCGAAGGACGTAATATGTTTGAGATAGGTTTTTTGGGTGTTGCTCAGATTATTGGGCTTTTCCTGCCGTTGCTTGGAATTGCGCTTGGGTTTGATACAATAGTGAAAGAACGCAAATCGGGTTCGCTAAATGTTCTTTTAACTCATCCCATATTCAGGGATAATATAATTACAGGCAAAATTATTGGGTCTTTGGCAACATTGGCACTGGTTGTGGGTATAGCTGTAATTGCTTCAGTGGGAACAATGCTCTTTGGAACTGGAGTGCAGGTTAGTCTTTTCCAGCTTGAGCGTATACTAATTTTTGCTATCCTGACATTTCTTTATATCTCTATCTTCGTAGGTATTGGCATATTCCTCTCGATAGTTTCGAAAAGTGCTTCAAACTCATTGATTTATGGGATAGCTATCTGGCTCAATGTGGTTGTAGCGTTTGGTGCGATTATTGCAGTAATAGCATCTATGATAACCGGACAACCTTTTCTTGATTTTGATAATCCAACACTTGAACTCAACGCAAAAATGCAAAAATTTACACCGCTCCATCACTATGCCGAAACTGTTAGTGGTGTGCCAAGTTTCAGTTGGGGAGGAATAAGCATCCAATCAAGTAAGCTAAGCAGTGGAATCTTCGATACAGGTAATTCACTGGATAAATGGATACAGGAATATTGGTCAAACCTCATAGTGCTAATCACCTTACCGATTATTTTATTCATCGCATCATTTGTAGCATTCCTGCGTAAGGATATAACATTGTGAGGAATTATGAAAATAAGCTTCAAAAATTCAATTGTTATTGCCCAGAAAGAATTCGCAGACAATATCTTTAGTCCTGTATTTTTAGTTCTTCTTATTACTTTTACATTAATTATTTTCAGTTTTAGCTATGAGAGTGGGTTGGAAGCTGAGGACTTTACAAAAGAAGGCTCTTTATTAATGGCTGGATTTTCAGGCGTGACCAAGATAATTGGCTGGTTTTCCCCTCTAATAGGAGTTGTATTGGGATTTGATGCAATAGTTAAAGAACGAAAATCCGGAACTTTAAACGTTCTTTTAACGCATCCTGTATTCAGGGATAATATTATTATTGGTAAGATTTTAGGAGCAATGATAACATTATCCCTGGTCATGATAATTTCAACTATTATATCAATCAGCAGCTTGCTTCTTATCTTAGGCGGCACAATAAACGGAATGGAGATGAGCAGGCTATTTTTGTTCATCGTAATAACCTTCTTCTACAGCCTTATCTTTCTGGGAATTAGTGTTATTCTTTCTATCGTTGTAAAAGAAGCATCAGACTCATTGGTTTACAATGTTGTATTCTGGCTGGGTTTCTGTGCTGTATTTGCAGCAATTTCAGTCGCATCTGCAATCATTTTGACTGGTCAGCCAATCAGGATTGGCAGCACGTCTTTTGAACTGGCACTGAACCTGGCGAATATATCTCCGCTTCATCATTATGCAGAAGCAGCAGCAGGCCAGGGCTACCTTGGGTGGGGAGGTTTTGGAACTGAACCGGCCACTATAAAAGGAATATTAGACACCCGCTTTACACTCTCCCAGTGGTTCAGCGAGTTCTGGATGAATTTAACAGTGCTGATCGTAACCCCGATCATCCTTCTAATCATTGCTTTCATCGCATTTCTCAGGAAGGACATAAGTACATGAATAAAATTTTAAGAATTTTTGGAATTATAACAATACTTACATTACTCCTGATACCATTAGCCGCAGCAGAATTCTCCCAGGTCACAGCCACCACTGATATAACAGGCAAAGTCGTCCGCCCGGGTGACACAGTCGAATTCACCACAACACTGAAAAAACTCTACAACACCACAAAAAGCGTCTCTGTCAAACTATTCATAGACAAAAAACCAGACGACTGGCTTGCGGGCTTCTATGCAGATAACAACCAGGTCAGCCAGATAACCTTCCCTGCAGACTCAATAACCTCAAAGCAGGTCGTTGTAAGAGTGCGGGTTCCACCAAACACAAGCAACGGCTCCTACCTGATAAGGATAGGGTTGCAGCCTTATGGCGAGGATGTTACCAATTATGAATTGATATACCGCGATTTTGCGGCAACTGTGGACAGGAATGCTATGCCCAATCTTGATATATACTCAGGCATACCCGGAAGAAAGACCCATCCTGGCATTCCAGCCAGATTCCTTGTTACAGTTGAGAACAAATATGACAGCAGGGCAACGGTTAAGCTCTCGATACTTTCAAAGCCAGGTGAATGGGGCGTGGACCTGCTCTCTTCAGACGGCGCAAGGATCACAAAAATGAGTATTCCTGCAAAAGGTAAGCAGGATTTTGATGTTGTCGCCCAGCCTCCTGTTAATTCAACCGACGGGGATTATGAGGTGCTGGTAGGCGCTTCTATGGACAGCGGCAGCCAGATAATATCACTGCCGCTGAGTATCACCATTAATCCTGAGCTTGATCCAACCCAGGCATTGAGTGCATATCTTGAAATGCGCTCAGCTATAGCAGGGCTTGAAGTCCGGCCTGAAAATACAGCAGAGTTTGCCGTATCCCTGAAAAACAGATATGACCAGCAGCTCAAGCTGAACCTGAAAGCACTGGATAAGCCGCAAGGCTGGAATGTGGAGTTTCTTTCGGATACGGATGATAATGTGAGGCTTACCACGCTTGAACTGCCGGCAAAAGGCGAGCAAAATTTCATAGTGAAAATCAAACCTTCCCTGAACGCAAGCGATGGCATATATCCTGTACTCGTGGGTGCTGTCAGCGGGGATGACAGGAGCGTGTCCCATAGACTTGAAGTTACCGTCAATAAAGGTCTTGAGAATAGCCAGATACTCAGCCTTTATCCGAGCTACAGCGAAGTAACTCTTAATCCTGGCAGCTCGACAGAAATCAGTGTAAGCCTGAGAAACGGCGGGGATGAGGCATTGAGCGATGTGCAGCTTGAGATACAGGAAGTAAGCGGCATCAGTACCCAGATAAGGAGCTTCGGGACAATAGAAAAACTGGAGGCTGGCGAATCAAGGAATATCCCTGTTGAGATTACAGCACGGGCAGATGCCGGATCGGGGATAAAAGAAATATTCATGCGTGCAAAGAGCGGCGATATCCAGGGCGAGGAAAAGACCATCAAAGTGAATGTTGAAAAATCAGGTTCAAGCGGGATAGCAGGGATCGGGATGGTTGTGATTGCTATTGTTGCGCTTGTATTTATAATACGAAAGTTCGGGAGGAGATAAAATGGACAACGTAAAAATGGATATAATAAAAATGGACAAAGAAACCAATCAAGAAACCAATCAAAATGAGAACATTATAGAAACCATAAATCTTACCAAGCGTTTTGGTAAGAAAAACGAGCTTGTTGCAGTGGATTCGCTAAACCTTGGCGTTAAAAAGGGCGAGGTCTTTGGCTTTGTCGGTCCCAATGGCGCAGGAAAGACCACTACGATGAAGATGCTGATAGGTTTGCTTGAGCCTACAGGCGGCTCTGGAAAAGTTGCAGGCTTTGATATTGTGAGAGAAGTCATTAAGATAAGGGAAGCAACAGGTGTTTTGCCTGAACCTGCCGGGTTTTATGATAATCTTACTGCAAGGCAGAATCTCAGGTTCTATGCAAAGCTCTATGATATCGATGAAAAGACACGGGAGAAGCGGATCGTTGACCTGCTTGAGCTTGTGGGTCTTAACCGTGCCATAGACCAAAGGACAGGCGGGTTCTCAACCGGCATGCGTAAACGTTTCGGTCTTGCCCAGGCGTTGATAAATGAGCCAGGTGTCCTGTTCCTGGATGAGCCTACCAGCGGAATAGACCCTCTCGGTGCCCAGATGATGCGCGATTTGATCAAGAAGCTCAGCAAAGAGAAGGGTGTGACCGTGTTCCTGAGCAGCCACAGCATGGCAGAGGTTGAGGAAATATGTGACAGGATCGGGGTGATTGCGCGCGGTAAGCTGCTTGCCGTAGGTACGGTGGAGGAACTCAGGGATAGGGTGAGGGAAAAAGTAGGTGTAAGGTTTACACTTGAAGTCCAGGATTTGCCTGTGCAGAGGGTCTTAGAGGGATTGAAAGGAGTTAATGGTGTGCGTTCTGTTGAGCCGGTTAACGGTCATATATCGCTGCTGACAGATGTGGGAACGCGCATGGAGATAGCTGTAGCTGTGAAGTCCATGGGCGGAACCATATCCCGATTCGAGGAGGAGAGAATGGATTTGCAGCGGGTGTTCCTGAAGTTGATAGAAGAGGCGGCATGATGCCCGTACATATGTGCCATTAAATTAAAATTAGAAATATGTATAATGTATCGATATGTAAGCAGTTGTCACAGAAATTATAAATAATTATAAGAGTTTACAGAAATCGTGCGGGGTTCAACTGAACTTACCAAGAATGGTTAAACCCCAGACATCGCCCGAAGGCATGATAATATTAGCTTTGAACTTATTTAAAGCCAGCGCTGCGCCTGATGAGGGCAGCAAAGAATACAAAATTAATGGCCAACAAAATGTGAATCAGGTTATAAAAATTCTATTCTAAAGTTTCTATTACAACCTTAAAGGTCATGTTCGTATATTAAAATGTAGTTGGTATAGTTTTATGACGGCTAAGTATATGCTAATAACCTGCCAATATGTTCTCGAGGTGAATTAAATGCCTGAATGGAAATATACAAACAAAAAAGTGACAAAAGAAGAAGCACAGAAGTCGTTAGATGCCGTAAAAAGCGCATGTTTCAAATGTGAAAAACATGCCAGCGGCTGCCCTATCTCAAGAACAGCAGGTGAGATAAAAGCAATGACGGAGGAAAAATCATGAGCGTAAAAGAAGAGATACATGCACAGATCGTCGGAGGACTTGCAGGCGCAAAGTTCCCGATAAAGACGCCGGAACAACTCCTGTCCGCATTCCCGGACGGCGCCAATACCACATGCAAGGCAGGCGACATTGAAGTGACGGCAGGCCAGGCAGGAAAACTGCTAAAAGCAAGCGATTTTCCTTTTAAGAACGCAAAAAAGGTTGCGGATGTAATCGTTGAAAGAGCAGGGCTCTAGGCCCTGTTTTTTCATATGATATTTTTTTTAAGAGAATAAATATGAAAGTTATAGGAATAAGCGGCAGTCCGACAAAAGACAGCAACACAGACACACTGGTAAAAGCGATACTTGAGGCTACGGGAGCACAGACAGAATTTTTCAAGCTCTCATCTATAAAAGTAGGTCCCTGTATCGCGTGTATGAAATGCGTCCAGACCAATGAATGCATAATCAATGACGATTTTAAATGGCTTTCCAAAAAGGTAATGGAAGCAGATGCTATTGTTGTCGGTTCATCAACATTCTACGGCGCAGCAAGCGCTTTTACAAAGGCGTTCATAGAGAGGCTATATTCAAAAAGGCACTTAAAACTCCTGACAGCAGGTAAGTTTGCTGCAACAGTCGCTGTCGGGGTAGCTGCTGAAAAAATGGTTGGTGAATGGCTTGGAAACGCCCTTCGCGCAGGGGGTATGGAGATCGTGGGAAGCATGACAGCAAAAGGTACACCATGCTGTTTTGTGTGCGGACCCGGTGAAACCTGTGCCTTTACGGTCTGGAATGCATACTCGAAAGAACTGACAGGTATGGACCTGGGCGTTGAGGAAGCATATAAGGAGTATCTTGAACTCCTCCCTGATAACAAACCGTATGCACACGGATCAGCTAAATTCCTGAAAAGTTACAGGTCTGTGAAGGATGAACCCGAAGTTATGGCAGAAGCAGAAAGAATCGGGAGGCTTATTAAAGAGAGGATAAAGAACAAAAGTAAAACAGCAGGCGATTCAGAATGCAAGTGTTAGGAATAAGCGGCAGCCCTGTTAACAACAGCAACACTGACAGGCTGGTCAAAACAGTTCTTGAAGCTACGGGTCTTGATTACGAATTCATTAAACTTTCAGAGTACAATATCCATCCGTGCAGGGCATGCCTTGGCTGCGCCAGGGACAACATTTGCAGGCAGAAGGACGACTGGCATATTGTTGAAAATAAGATCAAAGAATGTGCGGCTCTTGTTATTGGCGGCTATCCTACCTATGGTACTCTTGACTCAAGAACAAAAATGCTGACTGAACGCATGTATTCCATGCATCATCAAAGAATGCTCAATAAAGGTAAAATTGGGGTGGCAGTAGCAGTCGGGGTCGGGCGGGGAATACCAGGCGTAGACCATGCTGCTGACCAGATCGCTGCTTTTATGCAAATGGAAGGGATCAATGTAATCGGGAAAGTAAGCGGAACAGGAAACATTGCCTGTCTTTCATGCGGATATGGAGGCACCTGCGGGATAAGCGGAGTTCCGCTGTTGTTTGGCAAAGGAGCCATGCCATCAAAGGATAAATATATATCAATAGAGGGTCAAAAGGATATCATTGAGAAAGCAAAAGAAATAGGACAAAAAATCAGGGAGATGCTTGCAGGGAAATAAGCGAGGTTCCATAATGGATTTCACCTTCTGGTATCTTTTCCCTGTTGGAATAATCATTTCCATCCTCTCGATGTCTGCTGGTATCTCAGGGGCTAATTTCTGGATACCGGTGTATATATTTTTTATCAAGATCGACCCTTTAGTATCTTTCTGGCTGGCGCTTATTACGATGCTTTTTGGATTTGGAAGTGGCGTGACAAGAAATATTTACCAGGGAACGATCAACTGGTACATTGTCAGACAATATTTAATCCCCTCAGTACCGGCTGCTGTCATCGGTTCTCTTATGTCATCTTATGTTAATGGAAATCATCTTATATTCATTTTCAGTTCTTTCATATTCATATTCGGGATGTATCAGCTCATTGTCAGTATCACTTCGAGGAAAGAACAGCCCAAACACCAGAGAATTTACCGGGAATTGGGTTTTGCAGGTGGTTTCCTGAAAGGATTAATTGCTACGGGTCTTGGCAAGTTGATAATGCCCGGGATGTGGGATCATGAACGAATAAAAAGCCCGTCACAGGTCATCGGTTCAACGATCGTTATCCTGTTTATTGTTGATTTTGTGGCTGCCATTACCCGAATGAACCCTGATTTTGTAAATAAACTTTTTGAGAATAGAACGGTACTAATTAATGCGCTAATTTTCGTAGTGCCATCAGTTGTTATTGGAGGGCAGGTAGGACCACGAATTATCAGGAATACAAATGCTAATCGCCTGAAAATATATATTTCAGTTATGTTGATTTTTGTTAGCCTGCTGATATTTTCAAGGTTAGCATGATAGAATTTAATTTTGATCACTTCGATTTTTTTAGAAAATTCCCGAGTTTTTTCGTCTTGTACATCTGGAACATTACTACTACTATTATCAGGACTAATACAAGTATCGGGGTAACATAATCACTTGATATCAGGAGGGGATAATTCCCTTCAATGACTTTTACCAGTGCAGATTCTCTCTGGCCGTAATTTACGCGAACATTGATCCGGGGATTCTCTTCAATATTAGTGTCGCTCAAGGTTGTAATAAAAACCGCATCATTTGAAGCGCCAGCTTCAAGGAGCATTGCTTTATCCTGGACCATTATTGTTTCTTCACCATATATCAGGAACTTTACCTGAGCCTTCGTATATGCGTCGACTGCGCCTGTATTTGTGATCCCTACCTTTAACTTATGAGCTTTTTTATCATAGGAAACCTTTGAAATATTAAGCGATGAACTATCTGATATGTCTATCATCTCAACCATCATTTCCTTATAAAGGACACGTTCAAACGATCCTGGAACTTCACCGAACATTGTTGTGAATTTTGCAGTCAGGTTCTGGCCGTTCAATTCTGTTTTATAGGCCATAGTCACCATACTGTCGCGGTTCACATAGACAGGTTCCCTATCACCAAGAGTGGTTATTCTCACACCTTTTGATAAAATCTCGATAGATGATCTCAAATATACTCCCATATATCCCTTATTTTCGTAGGTCACTTCAAGGTCCTTTGTAGCACGATTATATCTAACTGAATTAATATCAATTGAAAGCTCATATTTCGGAAGAGGGAACATATCAAGCGCTTTGACTTCGGAGGAGCCACCAGCGTTTGTTAAACCCTGGCCGAACTTTAAAAAAATAGTCATATTTGTTATTTGTTTTAACTGGTATGCAAGACCTGAAAGCTCAGTTCCGATGACAAGGCCTTTTTTTATGCCGCTTTCTTTTATATATTCAACAACCCTGTCAGGAACTCTCTCTCTTCCTATTAAAAGTACGGGTTGTTTTCCTGACATGATTCCTTCTTCGATAAATTCCCCGTTTGTAAGGGTTAGCTGCGTGATGCTTTTGTATCTTTTCAACAGGTCAATATTATTATCGAACCTTGATCCGTTATTGATCAGCTCGGGTTTGAATTCAGCCAGTTTGCTTTTGACCTCTATATCCAAAAAGCCGTAAATTATTATCCTGTTTACACCATTGGCTTTCAGGAAGGAGTATAATTCATCAATATTCTTTTTATTGGCAAATAAGACAAAAAATTTTTCCTGGGCAGCATAAGGCGCAATAGAAATGGCATTATATCCGGATGAATCGTCTACAACTATAAAATCAGTTGTATTTGCCCTTTTAGCAAGCTCTGTATTAAGTGTTGTTCCTGAAGCAATTATTTCCTCGACTGTAAAACCAGCGCCTTCAAGGCTGGTCTTATAGCTGAAAGCAAAAGGTGCTTTATCAGATTCCACAAGGAGTATGTTTTTTTTTGTTGTATCCAGGGTATTAAAGAGTATTGAAGCATGTTCACTGCTTATGAGAAAACTGGATTTTATATTATTAAAGCCTGCATAATGTGCGCCAAGGTAAACATCCTGCCAATCTGCGGAATTAATAACCACCTGGTCAGGTGTTGCAGAGGCGCTTGGTATCGATATTCCTGCAAACAAAAATAATAATAACAATAACTTGTAGGCTAAACTCATCATTACTATGATAATATAAACTTATATATTAAACCTTCGCATTAAAAAAAAAAGAAGTTGGATCAAGGATCCAACTACGGCTATGGAAGTTCCATGTAGAAGTAATATACGTTAGGTGAGGTTCCATTTACAGGAACAAGCAATTCATAGTTTGAATACTCGCTTTTGTAGTTTAGCTGAGGTGCTACAACGACAGCTGCCCATAATACTTCACCTTTAGTTACTGTAGCGTTAGTATCAACAGATTGAATCACATGGTCCAGAAAACCATTTGTAGTATGTACATGTGAAGCATTTATTGATGTATCTACGAAAGTCCTATTTCCATCACCTGTTTTATAGGTATTCTTGATTGTATCTGGCATTACTTCACCACCAAACCAAATTTGGTCGAGGTTAGTGATATTGGCCTCAAAGAGTGTATCCCAGGCCGTAAAAGTACTATTGTCTATTGCATAAATGGATCTGTTCGTGACATTAACTGTCCAATTATACATCTCGGTACCGTTAGAGCCACTCAATGTTATAATACCTGATACGTTACCAAAGTAGCCCTGCCAGTTCTGGGTCTGGTTGGTTTGCTGATACAGGTCAATCTGGGTAATATATCCCCCTGCGGATTGACTGGAATTTTGACCAGTCCTGAGTGGTTGAGTTTCGTTTGTTCCGTTTATTATCAAGCTTCTATCCAGATCATTATCACCTATGGCAGCGGATGCAGTCCCGGCTATGAAAAATAGCGCCAGAACTAAAATTGCTGCGGATAGCGCTGTATTGAAGTTAACATTCTTCATATTTTAATTCCTCCGTATTTTTTGCATATAGATTAAATCCTTTATGATCCAACTTCGGGGGGATTTTTTCATCATTATGCTTATCATTAATATATGACTACTATATTATATAATGATTTGGGGAAAATAATATATAATATCATGCTCATAATGATGTAATGGTCTTGAATAATGAATAAAAAAGAGGATATGAGAAATGTCATTATAGGACTGATATTCGTATCGATCACAATCATTATCCTACCCGTGTACGCTGCCACAGGTGTCAATTCCTGTATGTATATAAATGATAGCGGCTCATACACCTTAACAACGGATATCCTGGATAACACCAGCCCGTGTATCAGGATACTGGCAGATAATGTTGATTTTGATGGCAGCGGATATACTATCGATGGAATTGATGAAGCAGATTCCTATGGTGTGCAGGCAGGTACAAATTATACAAACATAACAGTGAGGAATCTAACAGTAAGCGATTGGTTTTATGGAATATCTTACCAGAATACGTCATCCGGAAGGATCACCGGGATAACGGCGGTCTCGAATGTAAATGGTATTTATCTTGATAATTCAAACAATAATACTATTACCGACAATACACAGGAATTGAATAATATCGGAATCAACCTTACTTCATCAAATAACAATACACTGGCCAGAAATATCATGACGTCGAACAGCAATTATGGTATCTACTTATCTTCTTCCGGCAACAATACCATCTATAATAACCATTTTAACAATACCAATAATTATAATGTTGATGCACCTAACACATGGAACACAACGAAGATAGAGGGCACAAATATAATTACAGGCATTAATCTGGGAGGAAATTACTGGGCATATCCGAACAGAACGGGATTCTCGCAGACATGTACTGATGTGAATGGCGATGATATTTGCGATTCTTCTTATGCACTTGATGCTTCAAACATTGATTACCTTCCCCTGGCAAAAATTCCAGACCTTGTTTTGACTCAGGATAATATATCTTTCTCGTATGTATTATCTGAAGTTGAAAATGGAGAGGTCAAAGAAAACGTGAATGTAACCATAAATGCTGCTGTTTATAATAGAGGATTGGGAGATGCAAGTAATATTAATGTAAGTTTCTATGATGGTTCTCCGGAACCGGGCAATAATATTGCAAATGCCACGATCACAGATATAAGCGCAGGCAGTAGCGGGAATGCCACAATTTATTGGAATTCCATCATAGGTACCCATAATATTTCAATAAAAGCGGATCCTGAAAATACCCTTATTGAGACTGATGATAGCAACAACAATGCTTCAAAAATTATTAATGTCTCTGCGTGGCAAAAATACTACGGCAACATTTCCGGGAACATTACCCTGGCCGGTCAAACCGGGAATTCTCTCATCAACTGGAGTTGGGATACCAATCAGGGAAATGTTTTTGTCTCCAGCATCCCGTCCTTTGATTATAACAATCTTCATGCTCTGGGAAGGAAAAAGAACGGAGGAATTGCACAGAACAATTTCCAGAGAGCAGATGAGCTTCTCAACATGACACCCGGAAGCAACAATGCAACAGGTTTTATTAACAATAATATCACGCAACTTTTCAGCCTGAATGGTACTGCCCCCAGGAACGTCACGAGTTTCACGGTTTATGGGAGGACAATAGATAATGTGGCGATCGTCAACAGTACCAATACCACCAATTATACGTCAGTAGAGAATTCCACGTTCATTACAGGAATACTATGGGACACGACTAAAGATAATGGGGATAGCGATTATGGGGACGACGGTGAAGAACTTGTGTTTATAACAGGGATCAATGCTGGTACAGGCATTGGAAATTCATCCCATAATTATGAAACTGGCATACCTTCAACGATCAGGAATGAAGGCAATGTTTATTTCTTTGTGGAGTTAAAGTAGTAATCAATTTAACGAGGCAATTACCATTACTACAGATATTACTATAGGCATCGGCCTTCATTATTCCAAAACTCCGGGCATCGGCGGCGTCATAAGGCAGGAAATAGAAGATTTCTGCGTCGAGGAACTGACGAACAGGATTGAGACAACGAATGGACAATACCTTATAGCTGAACTCACAAAGACGAACTGGGATATCCATCATCTTGTGCGCGATCTTGCGCGCATATTGAGAATAAGCCAGACACGATTCGGATGGGCAGGCACAAAGGACAAGCGCGCGATCACGAAGCAGAAAATAAGTGTATGGGATATCTCAGAAGATGACCTTGCACGTGTGCATTTGAAGGATATAGAATTCAAACCGATCGGGCGCTCAAATAAAAAAGTGAGCCTTGGAGACCTCTGGGGCAATCGTTTCAATATCACTATACGAAATATCGATCTTCCAGAGCAAGAGACCCTGGAGCGCGTAACGTCTATAACCCATGAACTTGAAAAGGGAGTTCCCAACTTTTTCGGGGTGCAAAGATTCGGGGAGAACAGGCCTGTGACACATGTCGTGGGTGAAGCGATCCTCAGGGGGGATATCAAAGAAGCGTCCCTGACCTATATCTCAAAAGCATATCCTGAAGAGAATGAGGCAATTAGAAAGGCGCGCCAGTTCGTGTATGAAACAGGAGATTTCAAGGAAGGAGTGAAAATATATCCTCTTCATTTGCAGTTCGAAAGGGCTATGATGAGCCACCTGATAGCACATCCTGATGATTATGCCGGGGCTTTTCGGGCTTTATCGCCAAAATTAATGTCAATGTTCCTGCATGCCTACCAGTCATATATTTTCAACATTATATTGAGCCGCCGCATCGGATCCGGCATGTCGATCAACGAGGCTTATGAGGGGGATATCGTATGCTTCAAGAACGAAATGGGATTACCCGATACTTCAAGGCTCCAGAAGGTAACTGCGGATAATCTTGACGGGATAAATAATCTTATCAACAGGGGCAGGGCTTTTGTCACGGCGCCTCTTGTGGGGTATGAAACACAGTTCGCAGAAGGACAGGCAGGGGAAATTGAGAGGGCTATCGTTGCGGAATTAAATATTGACGTTGAGGGTTTCAAAGTCCCGGCCATGCCTGAATTGGCATCAAAGGGGCTGCGAAGGGAGATAATAGTGCCTTTTAAACCAGAATTCAATGTTGGTGAGGATGAGAAAAATGAAGGGAAGGCGAAAGTCGTACTTGAGTTCTCTTTACAGAAAGGAAGTTATGCGACGACTGTTTTGAGGGAGTATATGAAGAAATAATCTCCCGCTTTGTTATTTTATCCGGACATTATTTCATTATAATCATAATAACAATAATTGCGAAAAGTATTATATAGTTTAAAATTCTTTCTCCAGTCATACACGAGGAAACATGACTGCAAAAACAAGAATGTTGTTACTCAGCTTATATACAATACTACTTTTAACCTTGCCGTCCAGCGCTGCAATTTTACCAAGCGATGATTATTCGTACACCCTCATGGCAACTGGAATAAATTACACGGCTTATTTTAGCAACATGAACACAAACGGTTTCAAATTCGTTATCAATGACCATAGTTTCATATTCCTTCCCGGAAGCATAGCCTATACGGATGATTCGGGTGAGACTACCCGAAAACTTGGTTCTGCCCGGGATTCGCAGATACAGAATACAAGCGATATGATTTATTTTGATAATGCATATGGGCTGGGGGGCCAATTGCAGTATCTTTCAAACCCTCTGTTGATAAAAGAAGTATATGTTTTGAATGAACTGCCTTCATCTGTAAGTAATAATGATTGGATGACACTTTCATCTGTAGCAGTATATAATAGCGATTTAAAATTAAAATATATTGATGAATATGGCGCTGAAATAAACTGGAACGGATTAAAAACAAAAACGAATGAAATAAAATTCTATGATGCTTCAGACAGGTTCCAGTTCGAACTCCCGCAGCCTCTTGCTAAAGATGCATTAAACAATATGATTTCGGGGCATTATTTGATCAATGAAATGGATGGAATCCTCTACATTTCGGCAAGATTTTCTTATGCTTCCCTTGCGAATATGACCCTGCCGATATACCTTGATATAAGTCTGGCTGAAGGTAAGGTTGCTTTTGGAAAATCAGAATACCTGATAGGTGAAACTATGGACATCTGGGACAGGGGATTTACCACGACGGATGAGAGGACGCTGCTATACAACCCGTCAAACCAGGTAGTTGCGATATTTGACTGGCCGAATTACGTTGACGGCTGGACTTCAAAATACACTTACACTGGCGATGCTAAAGGTAGCTGGAAGGCTGAACTACAGACAAAATCGTTCCTGTGGGGAGACTGGACAGTACAGGATACTGCATATACAACTGTAAAGACTGCGGCAACTCCCACGCCTACACAAACTCCAGCACCGACCCCAACGCCATCTCCAACCCCGGTAACAACCATAACTCCAACACAGACCCCATCCCCTACTAAAGGTGTGCTTACCGGCTATGTCACAAGCACCACAGGAGAATCACTCAGCTACATAATCATAACAGTGGATACGGGAGAATCTACAACATCCTATGGCGACAACCAGTATGTACTGTCTGCTTCAACTGGCTGGCATGATGTAACAGCATCCCTTGCAGGCTACCTTCCAGAAACAAATTATGTTTATATAATGGATAAAAGAAGCGGTTTTACACATCTTGATTTCACGCTTCAACCTGTAGCGACTCCCACGCCCACGCCTACACCTATACTTCTTCCTGACCTTTCCATCACTCCGATTGATATCATTTTCGAAAAGGTGATCTGACCATGGGCAATATACGTATTTTCGGCAAATTGCTATCTATCCTGCTGGCTATAATCCTCATTACTGCCCCTATCAGCAGTGCCCTGTCTGCAGGATATACAAGGAATAATGAGACATCTGCTAATGATCATAACGAAAGCATTGGAAATACCAAAGTAACGCCGGGCAGTGAATCAAAAGATAGCTCAAAAACAAATAATAGCGATACAAGGAATAATAATGCACCCGAAGATGATTCTAAAGATACTGACGAAAAGCCCCATAATAAGCTCAAAAACCGCCTGGAATCATTACAGCCTGATTTTACTTCTCCTTTGACCCTGAAACAGCAGGCATACGGGAATCTCTCATCATTAAACCCTGTTGAAAATAAGAACAACAAGGACATAACCAAAAAACTGGATAAGGCTAAACTTTACATAACAAAAAGTGTTGCAAGCGGATTATGGTATGATAAAAACCATCTGAAACCTGTCCAGGAATCCGACGATAACGACGATGACGATAATAACGACGATGACAGCGCAGATAAAGATGAAAACGATAAGGGGCCTGGAATTGATATTAAGACGCCTGTATTCAAGTCTGAAAAAACTTCAGCCCAGAACATCCTGGAAATTATCTCAAAGAGCAAAGACCAGTTACCTGATGATGATATTCTCATAGAAACCCTCATAAACCTCGTACAGGCTGACAGGAACATTGCACAGACGGCTATCACGGATGCGTTACAGGCTACTTCGCGTAACGGCGATAATCCAAAACATAAAGAACATAAAAATATTGAGAAAGCCCAAAAAGACTTCGATAAGGCAATTGAAAAGATACAGAAAGGCGAGCCCATTGATGCCATCGAGCATTTCGAAGATGCCTGGGAACATGCGACTTCCGAGGTCACCAGGCTGGATGCTGCAATTAAACCTGTAATTGTATTCGATTCGATACGCGGCATGTACATCAACCGCACAACCATCAATCTCACAGGACATGTGGAGGATGCGGCAGTATATACGCTATCCAGCATTACCCTGGAAGTGAACGGCATCCCATCCACGCTCAACCTGACAGATGGGATTTTCGAAACTGCACTCAACCTTAATGAAGGCAAAAACCATATCAATGCGACCGTAATCGATAATTTCGGGAATACCGGTACAAACAACATCACACTTATTGTGGATACGATCCTTCCCGTAATCTCATACAGCGGTGCGGATGACGGCAGGTATTACAATACGTCAGTTTCCGTAACGGCAAACATGACGGACGAGAACCCGGATACCCTTATTATCCTTGTAAATGGCAATCCATACACCCAGAACGCGCCAATTATAATCGAGGGTACATACCGAATCAATATAACAGCCCGCGACCTTGCAGGCAACACAGCGGACAGCTCATTTACATTCCATATCGACATGACGCCGCCGGCTATTCGAATAATCAAGCCGGTTGGTTCGTTCATATCCGGGACCGCTGCGGTCAACTTCACAGTTACAGACATATCCCCTGTGAATACTGAAGTGACGGCTGACGGCTCTGTTCCGCTCACCGGGATATTTGATTCAACCGCCTATCCGGACGGCGTTCATTTCATTATGGTGGACGCAGTGGATGCGGCTGGAAATGCCGCAACGGAAACCGTATCATTCATCGTGGACAATACGAAGCCCGAAGTATCTATCCTTGAACCAGGGAACAATGAAGCAATAAGAGGTTTCAGGGAAATAATCGCAAGCGCCTATGACCTGTACCTGAAGAGCGTTACGCTGTTTATCAATAACAGGCCGGTCTCAGATACCGTTAACCATACATTTGACACCTTGAATTATTCAGACGGCAATTATACAATATCGGCACAGGGCATTGATCTTGCCAATAATACAGGCTACGGGAACATTTCAGTAATTGTGGATAACACCCCGCCTGCTGTAAATATCACGTCACCGTCAAACGGCTCTTTCGTGAAACAGCAAATTGAGGTGAACGCAAATATAACAGAGACGAACCCGGATATAACAGATGTCAGGATTGACAGCGTTAATGTCTCAGGAACATTACCTTACCTGCTGAACACCCTCTCCTACCCGGATGGACAGCATGCAATCGGGGTTTATCTACGGGACAGGGCAGGAAATGAAGCTTCAGGGATCGTGGATATTACCATAGATAACACCCGGCCAGAGGTTAATATCACTTCTCCTGTGAACGCAAGCCTGGTCCGCGGTGTGATCAACATAGCTGCGGATATTTATGACATTAATCCTGAAAATACCACCCTGGCCATTAACGGAATATTTGTCACAAATAATTCCACATATGCCTGGAATACCACGGGCTATACCGACGGTTGGCACACGATAACTGCAATGGCTGTGGATATGGCAGGAAATACGGCACAGAAGGAGGTGTGGGTGCAGGTGGACAACACGCCGCCAGCGCTCTCAGTCTCTGAATTGAACGTCTATCCAACCATAAATAATTTAGAATATCAGCTTTTAATTACCACAGAAGCAGATACAAATGCTACTGTCAACAATGCACCTGTAGCTCTTGATAACGGCTCTGCGACATACAAAACAAACGTAATACTTGGCATAAATGACTTTATCGTAACAGCAATAGACCGTGCAGGCAACTCTGCATCATGGAATAAGACAATCCTTATAGATGAGGACAAACTGCCAGATTGGTACGAAATCAACGTTACCGGAACAGACCCACTTAATGCAGATTCCGACTCAACAAAAACAACATCAAACGAAGCCGCAAATATGATTCCTGATGACCAGGAGGATTTCAATAAAGACGGACTTACTAACTTACAGGAGTTCAGGCTCGGAACTAATCCATTTGCAGGCGATAGCGATAGTGATGGGCTGACCGACTGGTTTGAGGTATTTAAAACAGGAACCTACCCGACCTCTACAGATACTGACGGAAATGCTATAACAGATGCAAATGAAGATTTTGATACTGACAGCTTAACCAACATGCAGGAACAATCACTGGGTACAGACCCGCTCAATCCTGATACAGATGATGACACTCTCAAAGATGGTTACGAGATAAATATTCTCAAGATAAATTCACTCAACAAAGATACGGACAATGATGGCCTGGAGGATGATAGCGAACTCAGGCTCAGCACTAATCCGCTCAATCCGGATTCTAACAGAAACGGAATATTCGATGGAAAAGAAAGCTATACCCAGACCTTTAAGAACTCCACAGCAGGTGTTGAAGCGATCATAAACGGCGTTGGAGATGTAGGCAAGAGCATCGTGCTTGCAAAAGATAACTCGTCAGCCCTCATGTCCAGCCTGCCTGGAGTTGTTAATACTGTAGATATCTCAACAAGTTCGCAGGTAAACTCAGTTTCTGTCAAAATCTATTACAATGAATCAATTCTCGGTAGTATTCTAGAATCAGAACTCAAGCTATTCTATTATAACGAGACAAGCAATGCCCTTGAGTTAGTTGCAGACCAGGGTATCAACACAACTGGCAACTATGTCTGGGGCAACACCAACCATCTCTCTATTTATGGAATAGCTACACCTCGCGACTGGTTTAACCAGTGGTATGTGAACTGGAAGATTCCAGGACAAATTTTCAAGATAGGCGACAGGATGAGGATAAAGGCTAATGTACATAACACCGGGCAGGGTCCAGCTTCTAATGTTAAAGTGGAGTTCAGGGAGAACACCCAGAGCGGTACGCTTATAGGCACCACAACAATTCCGAGTATAGCCACTGGAAGTTCAGCTTTGACCTCAATAGAATGGACTGTTAAATCCGGCACAACCCAGATATGCGTGAAAGTTGACCCCGCTAATTTGATCGCAGAGGTCAGCGAAGGAAATAACAACGCATGCGGTGATTTCTCCAGTAATCTTGACAGTGATGGCGACGGTTTGACGGATTATGAGGAAACCAATGGTATGCGTGTGGCTTTCCCCAATGCTTTTGTTAAATCGTACGCAGGCAATGCACATAGCGACAACGATGGACTGACGGATGGCTATGAAATGGGACGCATTGTTTACGACCCCGGGAACAAGCTTCTTTATGATTCCCTTGCAACTCTATACGGCTGGGATAAATCGCTGTACGATGGCTATCACTACGAGTATAAAGCCGATCCGATGAAAACGGACACAGACGGCGATAGGTTAAATGACAAACAGGAGCTGGATGCTGGAACGAATCCATTTAAATCAGAGTATTCATTCCTTCTGGAAGCCTCTCTGGGATATGTTTTGGGAGATATTGGATTAGGAGATCCCAGACATGATAATATGGCATATCTTGGAGGCACAATTGCCGCAGGTCTTACACCTTATGTTGAGTGGGCAGCAACAGCCAGAGACGTAGTCGCAAATGCCTGGCATGGTGATTGGTTCACTGCTGGCGTTACTCTGGGTACAGGATTATTATCTGCATTTCCGGCGACAGTGGTTGCTGATGAAGTGCCGGAAATGTCAGCAAAGTTATTGAAATTTGTAAAAGCTTTCCCGCACAAGATAACGGAAGTCGGCAAATATATTGTAAAGGTCATACCTGATCATTCAATTCGCCTGCTGGATGAGATTTATCAGGGAGCTGTGACGATCCTCAAAGGCTCCTATGGATTTTCGAATGATTTAGTAAGGAAGTATGCTGGTGAGGGAATTGATATCGGCAAGGTCAAAAATGGACTGGAAGGTTTAATAATCGAACATAGCGGTGAGCTATCTCAGAAGACTGCTGGTACCATAAGCAAGTTTGACGAGCCAATAAAAGATATCAGGTTTGCTGGAACAGGTGGTGAAGGAGCTGATATTGTAGCTACGATGAATGATGGACGAAAAATCGGAAGAGAAGTGACGACAATACAGCCTAGTATTCCCATACAATCTGCAAATGATTTTACAGGAGTATTGAAAGATACAATAGCCAAGAAATCAAAACAACTAGAAAGTACAACTGAAGATATTAAAGAACTCCATATACAAGTTAATAAAGCTACTGAATTTGCTAATAAAGAAACTTTATTGGAGTCTATAGAGAGAGCAAAAGGTACTTTAAAAGCTAATAACCGCCCATATGTAATTAATAAAGTAGTGTTATATGATGGAACAGGAAATATGCTAGCAATAGGGTGATAATATGGGCGGACCAATATTTTCAGTGGAGGTATATTTTAAGGAGAGCAGCAATCCCACTGAGGCTTTAGCTTTCCTAGTAAAGAAAATATTCAAGAATTATTTTATACCTCAATCAGTTTATTTTCAATATAAAGAGAATGGTTTTTCCTCTAAACATTATTTCGGGATAGACAAGAGTTTATTAAAAAGAGAGGTATTACTCCATCAAGAAAAAGAGTTAGAACCAATTAGATTTACTAAATTAGACAATTTAGGTTGTGAGAAGGAATTTCTGGAAATACTATCAAAAAAGACTATATTGGATTATGGTTTCTCAGCATTTGGGAGCCTAAAAACATATTATCAACAAGATTCTAATTTAATGGCAGATTTCTTTTTTCGAGAAAAACAAGAAAATGCATATATTCCGATTCTCAATGTTAATGGACATTATATGAATATAAGTGAATACGTTACTGATAAAACGTATGAACATCAAATTAGTTTCGAATTTATAGGAAGCAGTATATTACTAGACGATAGGTGGGGCATTAACAATAAAATTGCTTCAGAGAAAAATTTTGAAATTATAATTAATAAAACTAAAGAATTGATAGATAAATTCAAAAATGTATACGATTATTCCTATTGTATGATTGAAGGGCGTGGATACTACGATAAATTCGATGTAATTCGGGATAAGTTTAGTATACTTCCTAATTTCAAGGGGTTTAACTGGATGTAACTATCAAGTTTCTGTGCTATTTAATAAACGGGTCACTGATAATCAAAAAAATACCAGCATAGTAAACGCCTCCGGATATGTTGCGCTGGCTGACATGCCAGGCAGCATCGGGAAAGTAGTGGATATCAATACTACAGCAGCCTTCACTTCCGCTACCATATCCATACCTTACAACGAATCCGACCTGCGCGGAGCATCCGAGAACGACCTGAAGATGTACTACATCAACGAAAGCGATCATTCCATCAAATTCCTCGATGTGCAGGGCGTAGATACCGCCAATAATATTGTCTGGGGCAGGACCAACCACTTCTCAACCTATGGCATCGTATCCTATTCATCATACATGGGCACATGGAACTCAGGCTCAAATCCAACTGTCCCTGAGTACACCTATGGCGATAAGATAAACATCAAAGCCGTTGTTTACAACACTGGCGATGCTGCATTCAGCAGCAATTTCGACGTTTATTTCTACGAAGGCGATCCTGATGCCGGAGGAAATTACATCGGCAGTGCCACAATAACAGATGGAATCAGCAAGGGTGGCGGTAAGACTGCTATCCTCTACGGATATGCCGTCAAGTCTTCAGCAGTTGATATTTACGTTAAGATTGACCCGCAGAACAGTATTACTGAAAAAAGCGAATCCAACAACAAGGCATACAGTACGCTGAGCATCGGTCCTCAGAACTTTGACTCTGACAGCGACGGACTGACAGACGCCGAGGAAACAGGCGGAATGCAGGTTCTGTATCCGTACCGTGCCGTTTACACAGACCCGTATAATCCGGATACGGACGGCGACGGCTTGACCGACCGCGAGGAAATGGGCACAATAGCTTACTATTCTAACGGCATGCCCTACTACAGCATCATGAGCTATGCCGATATGGCAGACTCTGATAACGATGGGCTGGACGATTTCGAGGAACTAAGACAGACACAGACTATATATGTAGCGGATACACTCGCAAAAGCCCGGAACTTCCTGAAGGCTGTCTATGAAGGCACTGATTCTTCCCCGTATTTAACCGCTGTCGTGACGACCACCAACCCCCTGAGAGCCGACACCGATGGAGACACGATACCCGATGGTGAAGAAATCATAATGGGAACCAATCCAAATAACCGGGACTCTGATAATGACGGTATAACTGATAACAAAGAGAAGGGATATGGAGAAGATCCCACAATCTTTGACATAACCCCGCCCACGGTCAAAGTTGATTACTTATTAGTAAGCAAAGATACCTTTAGCTTTACAACAAAGTATAATTTCTGGTACACTGTTTCCGACTACGGCGGTGTAAAAGATGTCACTTTATTGAAGAACGATATCCAGAGAGATAGTCATTCGTATACCACACGAATAACCACGGTAAGTGAGAATACGTACTTTGAAACAACTCTGGAGACCATTCTTGATGCTTTGAGGACTGCCAGGGTCGATATCAACGCCAACGACTGGAACGGCAACTACGAGACAGCACTTGTCTATCACCGCCCCTCAATCTACGGGGAGATGGCTGCTAAACTTGGCTCGGATACGATTTATGGCAATGAGATATCAGGCGACCTGGGAATGTTATCCGGTCTATCTGCCACAGTTGCAGAGATACCTGAACTGGTCATCCTTATAGGAGATGATCCTTCAGGATTCCTTGCAGGCATAAAAGACCTTGCGGGCAGCATAGCCTCAGACCCGGCGCTGCTGGCTGACCTTGCATCGTCGCTTCCAGACTCCGTTAAGGAGAAGCTGGAGAACCCATATGCTGAGGGCACTTCGCTACATGACAGGTTCGCTGAGGGTTGGTATTCAGGCTACATAGGAGCCCAGATACTTTCTATGTTCGTGGGCGGAGGAGAGGTTCTCCAGACTGTAAAGTCATCAGAGAGGTTCGCCCAGCTTACTAAGAGCGTTCTTGCGAAGATGGATGAGGTAAAGGTGCTTTTAAAAGCTTCGAAGACTATAATTAGGTTTTCATTAAGAAATACTTGAACGCAGGAATGATTTTTATCATATTATTATCTACTTTCAGGCTATCCTCCCTTACATGAGAAATTATGTATCCTTCATTTACTTTGAATTTTCTCATGAATACAATTAAGCCAGTGGTATCGATTTTCCCATATTTTATTTCTAAGGGGATGGGATTATTTTGTGCAATGATCACATCCACCTCATTTTTATAAGGGTCTCTCCAGAAGAATTCAGCGTTCAATCTTGTTACCACAAGCCATTCAAAGGCTTTCGACTTTGATATATTATCATCCTTAAAATCTTCCAGATAAAAAAAATAATTAGAAAGCGTATGCCTCGAAACTTTTAACTCTTTCGAAAGATCTGTTAGTTCAATAAGCTGTCCGGGTTCTTCCATAATAATTTCTAGCAGTGATTCCAGAACCCCTATATCTTTAATCTGGAACAATTGTGGAAGGTCTCTGTAAATGACTTTTTCAACTATGCTTTCTTTTATATATTTTCTAATTATATCTTTATCTTTGATTCCCACGAGTTCCGGGAAACCCTGATTCAGAGCATATTCTTCAAATTGTTTTGAAAGTTCTTTTTCATATAGGCCGATGGGAGAATATTCAATCCCTTTGAATCTGAGGAATTCTTTGAATGAAAGATTTTCGACCTTGAACTCAGATATCCTTCCGGATAATGTCTCTTTAGATCTTTTTTTATGAACATTGATTCTGAGCCTGAGATAATTATTTTTATATTTTTTCCATAAATATCATATACTCTTTTTATTTGATCTTCCCAGTTCGCAAACTTCTGTATTTCATCAAGAAGCAGCAAATACTTACCATTTTTGAAATCTTTTTCCATGAATTCTTCATAATCTTTCATTAATTCTTTGATCTCGATATTCCTGAAATCATGAAAAGAAAAATATATTATGTTCCTGACATCAAATCCGTCATTGATAAAATCCAAAACCACCTTTTGCATCAATGTAGTTTTTCCAATCCTGCGTAAACCCGTAAGTGCAATTATTTGAGGTAACGGAATATATTTTGAAATTTCTTTATATTAATGCATCTCTTATTTGTGTCATATCTAATTAACCTATTTTCTATTCTATGTTAAGTGTGTACATCATATTATTTAAACGTACACCAAAATCAGGCAAACCTTATCATATTTCCCGCCCATTAAAAAGAGAAAAATATGTTCACAATAATCACTGGCGCACAATTCGGAGACGAAGGAAAAGGCAAGATCGTGGATATGATGGCTTCTCAATACGATATTGTGGCCAGGTTCCAGGGCGGGGATAATGCAGGGCACACTGTCGTAGCAGAAGGCAAAACATACAAACTGCATCTTATCCCTTCGGGTGTGCTTTTTGATGCCCGCCTCCTTATTGGCCCTGGGACTGTGATGAATCCTGGAATATTGATGGAAGAGATCGCCATGCTCTCCGATAACGGCGTGGAAGTTTCGCCATCAAAGCTTGGCATCGACGCAAAGACAAGCATCATAATGCCATATCATGTTGCGCTGGATGGTCTTCGCGAACAAAAACGCGCCGTGAAAATCGGGACTACGAACAGGGGTATTGGTTTTGCTTATGTTGATAAAGTGGGACGGGAAGAGATACAGATGGCAGATATTGCTGATAAGAGCCGTTTCATGCGAAAAATTGAAGAAATAGCTCCCCAGAAAGAAGCAGCGATAAAAGAAATGGGGGGAGAACCGAAGATCGCACGGTCAGAAATTGATGCATATCTTGAGATCGGCAAGAAATTAAAACCATACATCACCGATGTTTCAAAAGAGATAAACAAGGCTTTAAAAGATGGTAGAAAAGTCCTTGCCGAAGGTGCACAGGGGACGCATCTTGATATAATTCACGGTACGCAAAAATTCGTCACCTCTTCAAGCACTATTGCAGGTTCAGCATGCGCCGGGCTGGGTGTAGGCCCGACAAAAGTGAATGAAGTGATAGGGGTAATAAAGGCGTATATCACACGCGTTGGAGAGGGGCCGCTCCCGACAGAACAGAAAAATGAAGTCGGAGAACACCTGCGTGAAAAGGGCGGCGAATTCGGGACTACGACCGGGCGCCCCAGGAGATGCGGCTGGTTTGATATGCCGCTTGCGCGAAAAGCCATCAACCTGAATGGATATACATCCATGGCTCTCACAAAACTCGATGTACTTTCAGGGCTTAAATCGATAAAGTTGTGCCTTGGATATGAACTTGAAGGAAAAAATATCGATTACATGCCCGAGCTTTCCGATGATGTTTCCCGATGCAAGCCCATCTATATCGATATCCCCGGATGGCGTGAAGACATCACGGATACCGAAAGTTTCGTAGATCTCCCGGAAAATGCCAGGCTCTATGTTGAATTACTTGAAGAATTGATGGGGGCGGATATCGGATATATTTCTGTGGGGCCGGGCAGGAAGCAGACTTTTATGAAATAAATAATTTGCAAAACTGATACCAGAATTAAGCCTATTAAGGGGTTGTTTTCCCTTAATTCATCCTTCTCTATATCTTTGTAGTTATCGGGAAACTTATTTGCTACATATCTATATGAATCTTGTATTTTTGGGTCTGTATATTCTAAATAATAAATAAACCTCTGAATAGCCTCCATGTATTTGACGTATCTTGGGTCTCTGATATCTACTTCACGAGGAAGCCAATTTCAATAATTAGAGTATGCAATATCAAAGTACATTTTAAGTTCTTGAGAATTTTTTATTCTTTTCCTCTCTTTAAATTCGAATTCTCTCGCCCTCAATGAAAAGAATAATGCCACTAATGAAATCGCAATCGTCACGACTTTGATATTTACATCAATCCAATCTACTATTTTAATTCACTCATACCGTTGTTTTTCAATTCTGTATTCAAGCTCTCTTTCATATTCCTTTACAATATTGTACTTGTTTATGTACAAAAAAAGAAATTTAATTCCGACTACTACAAAGGTTATAGAAAACCCTCCTCTATTAAAATCATTGAATATCTGATTAACAATCATTGCGCCAAAATTCGGGCATGCACCACATTTGAAAATAGAAATCATTTTATACGCATAAAATTGATTTAGTATTAGTATATTTATGCATAAATTTGATTTAATATTTGGAGATTAAATAATGGGAAATAAATACAAAAAAAATTTTTTGACGAATGTAATTGTGCGAGTAGATTTTCCTAATCCTTTAAAAACAGACACTTTACCACCTGATTTTACAAAAGTCATATTAAAATCATTCCCTATATCAGAACCCAAGAAATTAGTCCAGATGGTTGGCACATTTAAAGTGGAACCCAAAAAAAAACTTGAAGTTGAAACTGGTGAAGAAATGACTGAATGGAATTATTATGGAGTAAATAGAGAAAAAAGACTGGTTATACAGAAAGATATTCTTTCTATTAGCTATTTGAAATCATACAAGGGATTTGAAGATTTAAAATCAGAATTTCTTAACATTATTGAAAAATTATTCGAAGTTTTTAAAGATATTCAGATTAACCGCTTAGGTCTCAGATATATTAATGAAATTAATTTGGATGAAACTGATTCATTTAATTGGAAAAAATATTTAAATAGCAATTTATTATCTATTTTTAATATCACTGAAAATAAAGATATTATTGCGAGAGGTTTAAACAATCTTATTCTCAATTATGGGAATATGATTTTAAATTTCCATTATGGAATGCATAATCCTGACTTCCCAGCTGCTATCAGAAAAAAAATTTTTGTACTCGATTATGATGCATATTATACAGGACTTTATGAATTAAAAGATATAGAATCTAATTTATTGACTTTCCATGAAGAAATTGAAAAATTATTCGAGAATAATATTGAAGATGGTTTAAGGGAAGTTATGTATGGAAACTAAAGACAAAAATTCTTATAAAGAATATGAAACTGAATCAACTTCAGAATCATCTTATCTTGAAGTAAAGGGCGAAATTCCAAAATTTGAAAAAACGTCTATTACATCATCCTCCAGTCAAAAAGAAGAACTGTATAGTATTAATAAACCTCGAATTAAAACTATCAGGGCAAAAATTATCAATGATTAAAACTCCAGTTCAAAAAATTCCAAGCTATAGGTATTTGTTTAGCTGGGATGAAATTCCAGGAAATGACAACATAAAGTTCGTAGAATATTTGAAAAAAAACTTTGGCATTGACTGGGTAAGACCAGAAGAAATAGAAAAAATCAATAACGGTAGGACAGTAACAGTATCTACTGAAAAAAATCGTCTGGAGCTGTTACTTAACGATGAAAGTAACAAAGTAAACCTAATAATCAATGATTTTAGAACCAGTGAATTTATTGTGAAGGTGGAGACTGGCAAGCTAAATATATACATAGATAGAATTTCACAAGGTGATATTTATAAAGATATTGAATATATTGACTCTATTACTGAAGAAAATGGAATTATAGAAATTAAGAAAATTATTTTTCCATATGTCATTGTTCTCACTCAAGATTGTGATTTAAATCAAGATTTTACGTTTAGAGCAGTCGAATCATCAACTGATGACAAACTAATAATATCTGTTTTAGTAGCCCCAATTTATAATGTCGAGCACCTTTTTGGTGGGGAGCATTTAAGCCAACTTGGACTAACTATGCAAACAATAAATAAATATAAAAAAGGTACTAAATTAACAACAGATGCTAAAAATTTATTTGAAAATATTACACCAAGATACCATTATTTAGATTTTGAATTTGATGCTAATATGGCACCATCAGTAATTGATTTTAAGCACTATTTTTCAATAAATGTAAATTATTTATACAAAATTAGAAAAACCAATTTTGTTTGTAAGATTCCAGAATTGCATAGAGAAGATATTTCTCATAGGTTTGCCAGTTTTTTATCAAGAATAGGTTTGCCTGATTAATGAATCATCATCCTCCCTGTAACGTGTTACAAGCCATTACAGTCTGATTCTGCACCATTTTGGTTCAAGTGCAGCGGTCTATTTTCGCTTGTCTGTAATTATGACTCTTACAATGGTTCAACATTCGTTTCTTCATACATTTTTACCTTAGCGGATTGTCTGGATTAGACTTCCAGAGTTCTCTACATTGTCTTATGGGCTTCACACCTTCTCATTACTGAAAACGCATGCCATAATAAGGTCACTCCGAATGGAGGGAGGGGCATTTCTGCAATTTGTGATGCAACTTCTTGTCACAAAGGATTTACAGGATGGACAGGATTAACTTCCATCCTGTAAATCCTGTAATCCTGTCCAAAAATGCCCTGAATACTCACTCATAATCAATTATGTGCATCGAATCGGTGTGAAAACCAAATGTAGGTCAAATTTTCAGACAAGCTCTTAGATACGAACCTTGGAGTCATCATATGGCTTCCATTTCGGATAAACTGTACCCACTACATTTCCAGGTATTTTTTGAAAATCTTCTAATTCTTTTTTAGTTAATTTTTGTTCTATATTGTATCTATCTGTGTTTGTTCTTATTATTGTACAATTTTTATTGTCTTTATCCCATTTGATGTGAATTTCCATATTTTTCACTTTACATGCTTATGATACGCATATATATTAACCTTTCAGTAGCGATTATTTACAAAAGTCGATAAGTTTACATTAATTCCTAATAAAAACACTTCCATCACTACTTCTTTTAAGAGCATTATAATATTTTTTTTCTCGCATATTCCGTCTTTTTTTCTGTGATTTATTACTCGAATACCAATTTTGTATTATAAACAGTAATAAGAATATTGAAATTAATATTTCAAAAATAGAAATTGTAGTTGTTTGTTTATGAAGTCCATAAGCATATAGTGTGGAAACAAATAAACCAATGATAGATAATTTATATTGCCGAATTTTAGCAAATAACTTCTTTCATAATCAAGTCAAAGACATACCTCTTCACCCTTGGCGCCACATCCCCGCAACCCCTGAAAAAGTCAATAAACCATCCTTTTTCTTCAAGCAGCCTCCTGAAATGAGTTATTTCGAAATCCTTCTTGAAAGTATAGAAGTGGACATACCCTCCAGGTTTCAAAATAGAATGAGCAAGATCCAGGAAGAAGTCCTGTCCATAAGGCGCTGGCATCACGATCCTGTCAAATCTGGTTTTGAATATTTTAGTAACATTTCGGGCATCGCCAAGGATGATATTTGCTTCAATGTGGTTCAATTCAATATTTTTTCGAAGATATGTGCATGCTTCCCGGTTGTTATCAAGTCCGGTGATGTTGACGTTCCTTTGTTTCTTTATAGGGATGAGGAACGGCCCGACACCTGCAAATAAAACAAGGACATCTTCGCCATCATTTGTTTTTTGCGCAATCCTGCCCCGCTCATAATACATTTTTCCTGAAAAAAATGTTTTTGTTACGTCCAGCTGGAAGATGCAGCCGTTCTCCCTGTGCATTGTGGTTGTCCGATCTCCGAGCAGCAGTTCAAAATCCGCTACACGCGCAGCACCTTCGATTTTATTGAGCTTTCGAAGGACTGTTTTTAAACCTTTCTTGTGAATTGACAACGCCTCTGCAATAAGATATTTTTCAGGATCAAGAGATAGAGGGATGTTTATTATCGCGATGTCTCCGATAACTTCGAAACCTTTGGGGAGGAGCGCGAGTTTTTCGGGAGGGAGCTTATTCCGGAGGATGGAATGGAGTGACATATTCAGGAGTACGATCAGATAATTTTGTAATAGCTACCGATCATTCCAATGCACCTGTGCATTTAAATTATGATTTTAGCAGTTCTTCAACATATTCCAGTGATTTTTGCTGCTGTTTCAAGGTCACATTTCCCTTGATCCCATGTTCCATTAAAAGATCAAGCATTTCTCTTGGACTCAAATCTGCAAGCTCAGAAGCCTCCCTTAAAGTCACTTTTTTATCCCTGTATAGATTTACAGCATACTCTTTTAATCCTAACTTTATAAGCTGTCTTATCGCATCAGATTCGTCAATGTCTTCCTTCTTTGCCCGATAACCGATCCTCTCAGAGAGGTCTTCAGGCAAACGAATTGTTTTACTTATCATTTTCTACCTCATCCATTGCTAAATGGTATTCTTCATCGGAAACGAATTCTTTCAAATTACCTAAAAGTCGTCTTGATTCTTCTTTCCTGATCGCTCTTTTTTTTAAGAGAAATACAATGACTGATGCTGGAGTTAAATATGGTATATTTAGATTTTCAAGAAAATTCAGGAATTTGGCATCATCACTTGATATCGCTGATGAGCTGTCATGCAGCATCAGTACCTGAGCTTCACCGCCTTTTATTCCCAGGTTTTTTACGAATGGACTTTCAGGAGGATTTTTTACCATTAATAAACCTCTATTAATATTTTCGTGAATTTTTAAAGCATCAGGGAATTTTTCTTTGTTCTGCGTGGTTTCACTCATGACCAATGTTGGAATATACACATCCATATTATTGAGGACTATCTCTTTGGCGCCAGCTTTTGTCAATTTGATCAATGAGTCGGAATCCATCACAAGTTTCATGTATTCTATTGTATTAATTGTAATACTTAAGGATATGCCCCCATAGTGAAGTAAATGAATCTCCAGAAAAGCTTGCAGTGGACAAATAATTCCATAGAAACTCTAAGAAAATCTCATTGCTTGAGTGCGCTTGCAAGCATTATCGCCCTTGTATAATGCCCTCCCACACGCGAAGTATCCACAAACACCTTCTCCATCAGTACAGGCGCGCCATGACCGTATCCTCCACCCAGGAACACAAGCGTCCTGAAAATCAGGTTCCCCGATATCCCATCAGGCGCCATTATGAAATTCGCCTCCTCGATCGCGTCTTCTATTAATATTGAATAATTCTTTGCTTTGATCCCGAGTGCGGATACTTTCCTGGTCACAAGTTCGGCATCTTCAAGCGTCCTGTCCACGGTCTTATCCCGGCCTTTATCCTCAAAACGCCCTCCTGATAGTATTCCCACTTTTATTTCCACACCGAGGCGCCTGAAATGCTCCGCGCCGCGTTTTATCAACTCTACCTTGTCATCTACGGAATTTCCTTCATCAATCCCAACAGGTGCAAGGAAAAATGGCCGTCCGTCTGCTGTTTCTAATAATGCCACCCTGTACAGCTTTTTCACATTCAGCGATCTTTTAAGCTCAGAAAGCGTCTTTGTCGCACTGAGCGTTCCCCTGACTGCCCCATCTATTTTACCGGAAAGCAGCAATTCGATCAATTTCTCTGGAGGCTCATTTGAATGAATTATCTCAAGGTCTGTGCCTATTGTTTTTATCTCATTTTCATCGCCAACAAGAACAACATCCGAGTATTCACTTGCAGCCTCTGCACTCTTTATCAGTTTTTGTGAGACTTTGCCTATCCCGAGGCCAATACGCGCATGATTCTTTCTTGCTTTTGTTTCGATATCGAAAAGAATAGACATATTGGATTGCTTTATGATTTCTTGCCCAGTTCTTTTGAACGCTCGCAGGCCGCGATCACTGCATTCATCATCGCGATGCGTATACCCTGTTCTTCCATGACCCGAAGCCCGCGGATGGTTGTACCGCCAGGGGATGTCACCATATCCTTTAATTCCCCTGTGTGACTCCCTCCTTCAAGCACCATTTTTGCAGAACCAAGAACGGTCTGCGCCGCAAGCAATTTGGCAGTGTTCCTGTCAAGCCCTTCATGCACACCGCCATCGGCAAGTGCTTCGATTATCATGAAAATATACGCAGGGCCGCTCCCGGACAATCCCGTTACGGCATCCATAAGGTTTTCCTGTACTGTTACTGTTTTTCCGATCGCGCTAAATATACTTCCTGCGACTCCCATATCCTCTTTTGATACAGCGCTTCCCGGACTTATTGCCGAAGCCGCTTCTTTCACAGTTGCCGCAATATTGGGCATCACCCTGACAACTTTTGTCCCATGCGGCAGGTTTTTCTCATAAGTATCTATGGTAACTCCGGCAGCTATTGAAATTATCAACTGGTTCTTTATTGAGCTTTTGATCTCATTTACGATTGCGGGAACTATCTGTGGTTTTACCGCAATAATTAATATATCGGAATTGACCACTGCATCGCAATTATCCTTGCAGGTATTGATCGCAAGGTCAGTTTCAAGAGCCTTTAATTTCACTGAATCCATATCACTGGCATAGATGTTCCCGGAAGGAACGAGCCTGGCATGAAGTATGCCTTTGATCAGGGCTTCGCCCATTTTACCTGTCCCGATAAATCCAATTTTTTTATTTTCCATGCCTTTTATTGTCATTGAAATCTAACACATTAAAGAGATGAAGCGATAAAAAGATTATCATGGATTTACAGGAAATAAGGAAGCTTACCTTACAATAGCAACTTCCACCATAGAAACATCCACCTTTTTGGCAATATATGCAGATACGGGTTCGGAAGCACCGCCAAAGCCAATGATTGAGGAGGATAACATATTATTTAGTTTAACCGGACGCAGCCTCCAGGGGGCATGCTTTATTTTTACACCATAGACCGCGCCAACGGGTGCACGCGCATATACCCAGAACCGATCAGTCAGAAAACTCTCAAGGCTTCCTTCCGAAGGCGTGAATGGGTCAGCCATATCTATATCCCCCTTAATATCCGGGGTATTCAGGGCAACATGGTTGTCGCGTACGTTATAATCAAGACCGCAGGCAAGATGATAGGGCATGCCGAATATACGCGCCCCGAGCGCGGGGAGGATGCGATCAACCTGAGTATCCAGAAGTATAATTCCCCGTCCTGCACCTGCTTTCACATAGGTGCGCACATTAAGCTGGTTGTACGAAAGAAAGATACTGCTAAGGGGCAAAAGTAAACCCGGGGAAGGCCCTATCGCACGTAGCGCTACAAGGCTTACATATGCATCGCCATTAAAGAGATCAAGGCTAAGACCAGCGGGGATATGCGGCTCAAGCTGAGCTATGGGCGCGCGCCAGTGAATAAAGAATGTATCATACCAGAGCATCCGTGCGTAATTCATTAATCCCCGCTCATCTTGAACCTCTGCCGGATATGCAGAGCAGCTTAAATTATCCTGATAAGGTCTGACCTTAGCGCATATATAGTTACCCTGGCTCCTGGCTCTGCATACGAATGCGAAGTCGGCTATGAACCCCTGTTTCATAAATGAACATGAAAAAAACAACGCAAAGTAGAGCTTGATAATGTAGATGATTTGCCTGCTCCAATTAGGGCGGGGGGCGCAATCATTTTAGGTGAGCAACTCAAAACACCTATTATGAACTGAAAACAGCGACTCTGCGCAGTTCGCATTATCGCCCAGCCACACCGACACATGGCGCGCCTGGAGGGCGTAACACGTCCCATCTTAGCTCATATACAATAATTGACCGTCAGCATTGGGAGATATATTTTTATGAAAGTGGTGTAAATTTTTGGAAGATTATTTATACTTAATCTGATATGACTAAATAAAATATATTTGAGGTTATTTATGAGTAACTATGGTGAAGAATTAGCATATTGGTATCTGAGGCTAAATGGATTTTTTCCAATTACGAATTTTGTTTTCCATTCATTGAAAAAAAAAGATGAAACATGTTATAATGCGGATGCTGATATATTAGCGATTCGTCCACCAAATGTAATTGAAGTGATAAAAGAAGGGGAGGTAGGATTAGACGATAAAATAATATCTGGGGATGAGAAATCAAGATGTGTCTTTGTTTATTGCGAAGTTAAGACGGGCGAATATAAGGTTGATGATAAATTTTTTCCAACAGAAAGAATAAAATATGTGTTCAAGCGTTTTGGCTTAGACCCAAATGTAGTAACAGAAGACTCACAAATATTGATTGGAAATAGAACTTTCAAAAAAATCCTTATTGCTAATGAACTGAAAAGGAATGCTGACAAAAAAGCTACATTCATACCTTTAGAATCAACAATTGAATTTATTAGAGGAAGATTTGAATCTTATTATGAAGATAAGTATCCTTCGAGGATGTTCTTTAATTCATCATTGATCCAACAATTTATCAATGAAGCAAATAATAAAAAAATAAAAATGGAGTGACCTCGATGGATATTACAACATGGGACGGAATTATTATAGGTAGTGCCGGAGGCTTTATTGCTGGGGTAGCGGTTTGGCTGACAAATTTAATATGGGAGAAAATAATCGAATGCCGTGACAAAAAACGAATATATAATTGGTTATATAAAGTAACAAAAAATGAAGAAAAAAAAAAATGGCAATGGCGTTCTACTAGAGCAATTGCCAACCATAACAACTTCACTGAAGTTCGAGTGCAGTACATCTGTAGCATTCATGAAAAAATTGTTCGGAATGCAAAAGGAAATGAAGTGTGGAGAATAAGATAGTTCATTGATATAGAATAAGATTTAACTAATAATATATGTATATATAATGAATAACGGAGATATCTCTTGAATCAAATGGAAAAGAACTGGTTGTCACAATCGGAACGTGATCTTATAACAGCAAAAAATTGTGCCAGATCAGGAGATTTTTATGCATCAGCGTTCTTTTGTCACCAGACTATTGAAAAATGTTTGAAAGCTCTGTATATATCCAGATTTGACGACCTTCCTCCTAAAACCCATCATATTGATAAATTAGCCAGATTGTTAGAAGCGCCAGATGATATTGTCAATATAACATATGCTCTTTCAGAAGATTACATGATGACGCGATATCCTGATGTTACAGATAAGCTTCCATTTCAGTCATATAACGAATCGATGGCAAGTCAGAAGATATCACAATCTGAAAAATTGCTTTTATGGGTTAAGAAAAAATTGGGTGAATGATAATGGAAGAATATCAATTAAAAGATACCATACTTCAGCAATTTTTAAGAGAAAAAAAAGATTATATTATTAAGAAATACAAACCTACCAAATTTATCCTTTTTGGATCAAGGGTATGGGGCAAGCCAGATGAATTCAGTGATATAGATATGATATTGGTATCAAATGAATTCAACAGGGAAAAATTCGCTGGCAGAATGGGTAAAATACTTCAAGATTTAAGATTTCACGAACACATTGATGTATTATGCTATACTCATGAAGAATTTGAAAGAAAATTGAAGGAATCTTATATTGTCCGGGATGCTGTGAAAAAAGGATATAATGTAATATAGATCAATCTTGCTGCTTCAATTCTCCCAGATATCTCCCCAAAGCTCTCTCTCCCCTGTACCCGTTTTTCCGTGCAATTTTTTCCATCGCAGAATAAATCCCGCTGCTGTACTGCGCCGCCTTCTTCTCTTTCCATACAAGCTCATCAGGAAGGATTTTCCCTGCCGCCAGCCTTAAAATATATTTGCGTATCCCGTTATGTATTTTGAGTTCAGGAGCGATCCGCAAAGCAAGTTCAATGACGTTCCGGTCAAGGTAGGGCACCCTTAGCTCGACTGAATTTGCCATAGTCACCGCATCATCACGCTCAAGATTATTTTCTGCGATATTGTCAAGGTCTTTTTTTAGCGCAATCCCAAGTTCTGATGGTTTCATAGACTCATACCGCTTATATCCGGCAAATAATTCATCCGCACCCTGGCCTGAAAGCATGACACGAAATCCATCACGATGTGCATCTTTTGATGCAAAAAATAAAGGTAAAGCGATACTTACTTTCATAGGATCACACGATTCGATCGCCCTGATCACAGCAGGAATTGCACTTTCCAATTCATCCATAGTAAGTTCATGCAGATGCAGGTTATCCGAAAGTTCAAGAAGCATGGCTGCTTTCTCTGTCTGGCCAATATCATGCGAGCCAGCCATGCCAGCTGAATATAACTTTGCATCCCTGCATAGCGCAGCAAGAAGAGAACTGTCAAGGCCGCCGGAAAATGCGATCGCGCATGGCACAAACTGTCTTTTCTTTACAGATCGTTCTATCGCCTCAAAAAGCAAATCTTGCGCGTCTTTGGCCAATATTTCCCCGGAAGGAAAACCTGACACTTTTTTTTCAATTATATTCCCGGCGCAAAAAGTCAGCATGTGACCCGGCTTAAGAGTTTTAATTTCAGATTTAGATTCACCTATTGTATATAATGCTTTTTTCTCAGATGCAAAAGCAAATCCATTGCCGGTAGAATAATAAAGCGGTTTTACACCAGCAGGATCGCGCACAAGGGATATTTTTCCATTTTCGATATACGCAAATGCATAATCACCATCCAGTTCGCCAACCGCGGTTTCTATACCTCCGGATTTGATCATCTCAAAAAGAGTCTCACTATCAGAATCGGTTTTAAGATCAAGGGCTTTTGCAATTTCCCTGAAATTGTATATTTCCCCGTTATATGTGAGCGCGCCGCAGTTTGAGATCGGTTGCGTTTTTTCTCCTGTTATTTTAAGCAGGACATTACCAATAGAAATACCACTTTGCGAAAAAATCCCACTGCCATCAGGTCCCCTGTGCCTGATGACTTCAAGCATTTTTCGGACTGATTTTTCAGAATCTTTTCCCGCAGCGCCAGCTATTCCGCACATTATGACTTCATTTACTGAAGGGTTTAAAAAATTACCTTATTTTTCATCGTCATTTTTCATTGGACAGTCCGGACACAACCGTCCGCATCTTCTTTTTTCCTCTTTTTTAGTCTCTATATTCTTATCAGGCATTAGCTTGTTCGCCTCCTTACACTCAATATTATGGTTATAATAATTGTAAGGATATGAACTTTTCCATAACAGTATTGATACCACGTTTATCCCATTCATTTTGATGAACGATGCAAAACTTTAAAATACGTTAGCCTACAACTTTATAATAGAGTGAGGAATCATGCAAGAATACAAACTTTTCATTAACGGCGAATGGGTAGAATCAAGCAGTGGCGAGATGTTTGATGATATAAACCCTGCAACTCTTGAATTGATCGGGAAGATTCATAAAGCAAATGAAGAAGATGTGAAAAATGCAGTTGATGCAGCAGAAGATGCATTTGATACCTGGAGCAGCACTCCTGCCCCCAGGCGTGCAAAGATATTATTCAGGGCAGCACGAATGCTTGAAGACCGGAAAGAAGAGCTTTCACGCCTCATGACAATGGAAATGGGAAAAGTCCTTAAGGAAGCGCGCGGAGATGTCCAGGAAGCGATCGATATGGCATATTATGCAGCAGGAGAAGGGCGTCGCCTTTTGGGAGAAACTACACCTTCGGAGCTTGCTGATAAATTCTGCATGACCGTTCGCCGCCCCATAGGCGTAGTGGGGCTAATAACACCCTGGAATTTCCCGATAGCGATCCCTGCATGGAAAGTAATGCCAGCTCTCATAGCGGGAAACACGCTCATCTTTAAACCTGCAAGCGATACGCCCATCCTTTCTATTGAACTTGTAAAAATTCTCCAGGAAGCAGGTCTTCCTGGTGGCGTTTTAAATCTTGTGACAGGCGAGGGAAAAACTGTCGGAAGCCAGATAGTTCATAACAGGAAGATCAGGGCGGTTTCATTCACAGGTTCTCTTGAGACAGGGAAATGGATACTTGGCGAAGCTGCAAGGGATATGAAAAAAGTATCGCTGGAACTGGGCGGGAAAAACCCGATCATTGTTATGGATGATGCAGACCTTGACCTTGCAATTGACGGGATTGTATGGGGCGCATTCGGAACCACAGGACAGCGCTGCACTGCAGCAAGCCGTGTGATCGCACATTATAAAATCCTTCCTGAGCTTCTGAAAAAGCTTATCGAGAGAACGAAAAAACTTAAAACCGGGAATGGTCTTCTTGAAAATACCGATGTTGGGCCGGTCATTAATAATTCACAACTCCAGAAAATAGCAAAATATGTGGATATCGGAAAAAAAGAAGGCGCAAAACTTGTACTTGGCGGGAATATTATCAAACCCCTTCCAGGCTACTTTTTTGAACCTACAATATTCACTGATGTATCACCTGACATGAGGATAGCGCAGGAAGAGATATTCGGTCCGGTTGTTTCTTTGATAAAAGCGCAGGATATTGATGACGCGATACATATTGCCAACTCTGTTGAATATGGCCTTTCTTCTTCCATTTATAGTGCAAATTTAAAAAATGCTTTTAAGGCTATTGAGAAAATAGAGGCCGGGATCACATACATAAACGCATCTACGATCGGCGCAGAGATCCATTTGCCTTTTGGCGGCATCAAATCCACAGGCAACGGGACCCGCGAAGCAGGAACGACCGCCATAGAAGAATTTACCGAGTTAAAGACTGTTTATTTTGATTACAGCGGAAAACTACAGAAAGCACAGATTGATATTGAATAGGAGAAACTATGCCAGAAAAAAACCAAACAGCAAGAGAGATAATAAACCGGGACCATAAAGTTTCATCGCCATCCCTTACGCGTTCTTTTGACCTTGTGGTTGACCATGCGGAAGGTTCAACGATATTCGATGTTGAAAGAAAGAGCTATATCGATTTTGCGTCAAGCGTTGCGGTAATGAACATCGGCTATAACTGCAGCAAGGTAAAACAGGCGGTATGTGCCCAGATGGAAAAAATGGTGCATTGCGGATACTCGGATTTTTACGCAGAGGAACCAGTAAAACTGTGTGAAAAACTGTGCGAAATGACTGGTTACGAAAAGGTTTTCCTCTCTAATTCAGGAACAGAAGCTGTTGAGGCTGCCATGAAACTTGCTTTCTGGTACACAAGAAAAAACAGTATGATCGCATTTTACCGCGCTTTTCATGGCAGGACTCTTGGCGCACTTTCTCTTACCAGTTCTAAAATAAAGCATAAAGAGCATTTTCCATCATTGCGGGTCTTGCATTCGGATTATGCTTACTGTTACCGTTGCCCTCTCAACCTTGAATATCCTGAATGCGGCATATCCTGCGCAAAAGAGATCGAACGGACTATTTTTAAACGGGAACTGTCCCCGAAGGACACGGCTGCCATCGTTGTTGAACCCATACAGGGAGAAGGAGGGTTCATAGTCCCGCCGCCAGAGTTCCATAAAGAGATCAGGAGGATATGCGACGAGAACGATGTATTGATGATAGCAGATGAGATCCAGAGCGGTGGATTCAGGACCGGAAAATTCATGGCGCTTGATAATTTCGATGTGAGGGCAGATATCGTCTGCATGTCCAAATCCATCGGTGGAGGCATACCACTGGGAGCAACGCTATCAAGCAGCAGGATAATGAGCTGGCCTCCGGGGACCCATGCTAACACATTTGGCGGGAATCTCCTTGCTGCCGCAGGAGGACTTGCGACACTTGATTTCATGGAAAGTGCAAAGCTTGGCGAAAAGGCAATCGAAAAAGGGAATTATCTCATAAAACGATTGAATGAACTGAAAGAAAAATATCCGATAATCGGGGATGTCCGGGGCATCGGGCTTATGACAGGTGTGGAACTTGTGGAAGAAAATAAAGCTCCAGCCATTGAAAAAAGAGATATTATAATTAAAAGATCGCTTGATGGGGGGCTGATATTATTGCCAGCAGGTGATTCGGTAATAAGGTTCGTACCTCCGCTGATAATTAAAAGTAGTGAAATTGATAAAGGTCTTGAGATATTTGAGACTGCGCTTGGATCAATTTGATCGTAAACTATAAATACTATCGTTCGTATATATACGAATTGGAGTGGGCAGAAGTTTTTTTGAAATCACCACCATAATCCATTCTGCTCACCAACCCTTTTCTCATGGTTATGGCACAATCGACAATAATTCAATCAGTTTACACCGATCGTAAACTATAAGTACTATTGTTCGTATATATACGAATTAGTGGGCAGAAAAATGGCTTTTTTCTATAGCACCATAATCCCCCTCCTGCCCACTCCTATCCAAATTATCTAAATCGGTTTTTCAAGTACCAGTATCCGCCGGGTCAGGCTCTTATGCACTCTTTGCAGATGTATCTCGACCACATCAAAACCTGCATCCAATGCTATAGCTTCGATGGGACGCTCGGAAATAAAGACTAAACGTTTCCCGCTTTTTAAAACGCGATATATCTCTTTCATGGATATGGCAAGCATATATTCAAGAGATTCGGCTTTAATTGCCGCAGATCTTCCGTATGGCGGGTCTGTGACCACAGCATCCACGCTTTCATCCCGAAGCGCAAGGCGGCATGCATCTTCATACATCAATGAATAGTCTGCATTATAATGATCAAGGTTCATCTTTGCACCAAGCAGAATTTTTCTTTGCATATCTCCGCCTATCACTTTTATACCGATGAATCCGGCTTCCACAAGAATTCCCCCGGTTCCGCAAAATGGGTCTAAGAGAGTTTCCTGCGGCATTGAAATATTCACAAGCGCCCTTGCTACCCTTGGCATCAGGACACCCGGATAAAAAAAAGGTTTGAAATGTGGTTTTCGTGCTTCGAAAATACTGCGGTCAATTGAACAAATCAGACTGGCGAAAATGCTTTTATCTTCCGTAAGCACCACCCTGAACTGTATTTGCGGATTTTTCAGGTTTGCACGTTTTCCTTTTTTGTAAAAAATACCCCCGATCTGCCTCTCCATCGATTCTGTATTAATCGTAGAATGCTCTCTCACCCGTTTGACACGGATGCTGTATGTTCCTTCAAACTCAGGCATATTTTTTTCAACAAGATTCACGATTTCCTGTTCACTCGGCCCGCCTATACCCAGGACTTTAGTGATATGATGGGTCATTGCAAGCCTTTTTGAAATATTTTCAACCATTTCCCCTGTCCTTGTTTTCAGATCGATAACAAGGCATCCGTCAAGCGAATGGCAAACCTGGAAATCAGCATTTAGCGACCTGAGGCATGAAAATACTTCTGACCCTGGAATGGTGTTATGCTCCCCTGAAAGTTCAAATGCTATCAACATATTTTTTCCGTTTTTAATGTCATGTCTTTTTTAAGTTCATTTAGCATTTGCGCCATTACACCATGCCATAAGAACTCATCCTCCAGGTTTTCCGATGTCTTCTTTTTTGCATATGCATCTTCTTTCCAATCAATATCCCTGTATTCCACGTTCTTGAGGATCAGGCCATGAGCAGGCGCAGGCTGGAGTGCTTCATGGAACTGCGAAGGCTGAAGCATCTTTTCAAGCCATGGAATATCCCTTTTCCCGCTTTCGATCATTTTTAATGCCGAAGCGAGCTTTCGGACCATGTGCCATAGAAAATGGTCTGCGCTGATATCCATGATCGTGAACTCACCAATTGTGCGGATATTTAAATTATAAACTACAGTTGAACTGCTTCGTTCTTTTTCGGGAGTGATAAAATTTGAAAAATCATGTTCGCCTTCTATTAATCTTGATGCACTTCTCAGAAGAGAAATATCCGATTTCCCTGGCATGATATACATGTATTCCCTGGATTTTGCATGGCGGCGCGGATCAAAATCATCAGGTACCTGCGCTCTTGCCCATGTCCATATTGTCCCGGGAAGATTGCTGTTGATAGCTCCGGGGATCGCTAACCCGGATCTGGATGTATCAAATGCTATTACCTGACCACGTGCATGAACTCCTTTATCGGTCCTTCCTGATGCGATATAATTTGCCTCGTGGGGGTTTTTGATTATGTCTAATTTCGCAAGGGATGCAAAAAGTTCACCCTCAATAGTTTTCACATCAGGCTGTATCTGGAATCCATGATAATTTGTGCCGATGTATCCGACTTTCAGGGCTATTCGCATCCCTCACCCACTTTCTTCTTCAAATCAGCAAGCGCGTTAAGCGCCTCAAGGGGCGTCATTGCATCCACATTGAGTTTCTTGAGTTCCTCAACTACCGGTGATTCTTTTGCAGTATTATCCGAATCAAAAAGCACAAGCTGCGTATATTTCGCGCTGTCCTTCCCCCTGCTGCCTATGCTGCTCCCATTCTCCACTTCTTTTAAAATCTCTTTTGCCCTCTGCGTCACCTTAAGAGGCACTCCGGCAAGCCTTGCCACATGAATACCATAACTTTTATCAGTTGCGCCTGGAATTATCTTACGGAGGAACACAAGGTCATTGCCTTCTTCTTTCACTGCAACATGATAATTCTTCACCCGCTTTAAGACCCCGCTCATTGCTGTAAGCTGGTGGTAATGCGTGGCAAAAAGCGACCTCACACCAGCACGGTCCTTATTATGAATATATTCAACCACTGCTTTTGCTATACTGTAGCCATCGTAAGTGCTTGTGCCCCTTCCGATCTCATCAAGAAGGATCAGGCTCCTGGGTGTCGCATTGTTGAGGATATTTGCAAGTTCCACCATCTCTATCATAAAAGTGCTCTGTCCGCTTGCAAGATCGTCAAATGCTCCTACACGTGTGAATATCCTGTCAACAAGGCCGATGGAAGCAAAAGATGCAGGAACAAAACTGCCAATTTGCGCCATTATAACGATCAGCGCCGTCTGTCTCATGAACGTGGATTTTCCAGCCATGTTTGGCCCGGTCAGGAGCAGGAACTGGTTATCCTGGCAATCCATCTGAGTATCATTCGGGACAAACCCGCCCTGAATAGCATATTCTATTACAGGATGCCTTCCGTCCCTTATCAAAATATTGCAGTTATCATTTACTTCGGGCCGTACATATTTGTTATTCACAGCAATTTCTGCAAGGTTTGAAATGACATCGATTTCTCCGAGTGCGTTGGCTGTGACCTGCAATTCTCTGGACTTTCCGGCAATAAAATAGTTGATCTCGGTAAATAACTCAAATTCAAGAGCCGTTCGTTTATCATCGGCAGAAAGTATCATCGCTTCCTTTTCCTTCAGTTCAGGTGTATAAAAGCGTTCACCGTTTGCTGTTGTTTGTTTCCTGATATAATCGGAAGGAACCTGCGAGAGGTTATTTTTTGTGACCTCTATATAATATCCGAAAACAGAATTATACCCGATCTTCAGGGATTTTATTCCTGTCCTGTCACGTTCTTTCTGCTGCATCCGGGCGATCCAGTCTTTGCCGTGAAGTGACATTTCCTTGAGTTCATCAAGCTTTTGATTATACCCTTCCTTTATCATCCCGCCTTCGCGAACTGTAACTGGCGGATCATCAACAAGCGCCCTGTCAAGCAGTGCAACAATATCCTGATGATCACCCAGCCTTTCCAATATATTCAATAAAAGTCCTGATCTTACATCGCTTTCTTTAAGTGATCTTGTGATTTCAGGTATTGTAAGAAGAGAGACTTTAAGTGCTATCAGATCCCGGGCATTTGAGTTGCCATATACGATCCGCCCGATAAGGCGCTCTATGTCACGGATATGCGAGAGCTGGGAGCGCAGATCATAACGCAGAAGTGTTTTTTTGATGATCTCATCAATGGCATCCTGCCTTTCTGTTATTTTGCTCACAGAGATTAATGGTAAAAGAATCCATTTCCGGAGCAGGCGCCCTCCCATTGGTGTTTTTGTATGGTCAATTACAGATAGTAATGAACCAGCTGTCTCGCCGCGGATACCCTGGATAATTTCAAGATTTCTCAGTGTTATCGAATCAAGCACCATGAACTCATTTTCGGAATATGTCCTCATTGACTGGATGTGATTTAAGTCCCTCATCTGGGTTGTTTTTGCATACAGGAGAGAGGCGCCGGATGCCTCAATCGCAAATTTGAGTTTTTCACATCCCATACCTTCAAGAGTCATCACACCAAAATGTTTAAGGAGGCGTTCCCGTGCACTTTTAAGATCAAAAGCTTCCGTATCGAATTTGTTGATAATTATATTAAGCTGGCTCAAACGGTCTTTTAATTTCTTATTTTCAAAAAGCCCTGGAGCAAGTATGCATTCGGCAGGATGCATCCGGGATGCTTCGCTAATTATTTTGTCGTATGAAGTATTATCAGGAAACTGGGTTGTCAGGAATTCGCCAGTGCTGACATCCAGGAATGATATCCCGAACTCCCTGCCGTCACCCGATATTGACATAAGATAATTGTTGGACTGGTCAGAAATAAGAGATGAATCGATGACAGTCCCTGGCGTGATGACTCTTACAACTCCTCTTTTCACCACGCCTTTTGCCATCTTCGGGTCTTCAAGCTGCTCACATATTGCTACCTTGTAGCCCTTCTTTATAAGTTTTGGAAGGTATGAATCAACCGCATGATAGGGGATCCCTGCAAGCGGCATATCCTCTCCCTCTTTATCCCTGCCTCTTGAGGTCAGGGTTATTTCAAGTTCTTTTGCGATTACTTTAGCATCTTCCCCGAAAGACTCATAGAAGTCGCCCATCCTGAAAAAAATCAGGGCATCCTTGTGCTTTTCCTTTGCCTCGTAATACTGCTTCATTGCAGGTGTCATCTTGTTCATATTTGATTTACCTCTTCCATTCCACAAAAGACAGCAATCCCCCTGCAACCACAAGGGCAGTCCCCACAAGAATAACTTTTGCTTCAAGCTGCAAGAGCATGAATATGCTGACTAACATACCCAGAAGGGCAAGCAGCGGGAACCTGCCTATTGTAAATGGTACTCTGAAGGGTCTTTTCACATCTGGTTCCTTGTACCTCAATACGATCATGGAGGCATTTATCACAAAAAATGTTACGAATAAAGTGAAGTTGGCAATGTTTGCCACAAATGTGATATCACCCGCAAAGATGAACAGTAGCGATAACAACGCTGTGATTATTATCGCTATCCACGGTGTTCTCCTTAAAAAATGTACCCTTGAAAGGATAGAGGGTAAATGGAAGGAATTAGCCATCCCATACATTATTCTTGACGAGCCCAGCATCATCAAAAGAACGGTATTGGCAGTTGAAAAAAGAGCAATAATGGTCAGCATGATAAATGCATTGCTCCCAAAAGCAGAAAAAGCAATATCTGCAAGAGGTGCGTCTGATCTACTCAGATTTTCCCATCCGACAACGCTGACAGCAGAAATTGCCACCAGAATATAAAGCACAACACTGATCAAAATAGCAAGTATCAATCCCTTCGGAATTGTTTTCTCGGGAGATTTCGTCTCTTCCGAGAGCTTAACGATACTCTCAAATCCTGTATATGCGAAAAAAACTAATGCTGCAGCCTGGAAAACCCCGGCCATTCCCAGAGGCATTTCAAAATAATCAACCTTCCCAAGATAAGGAACACCTATAAAAATTATGATCAAAAGCCCTGCTGTTTCAATAAGGGTAGCTATAACAGCGAACAAGGCAGATTCTTTTATACCCAGGAAAAGGAGAAAAGAAAGAGCAATTATCAGGACAAACGCCGAGGTAATTATCGGCATACTGAATAATACTTTGAAATAGCCTCCGAATCCGAGAGCCACAGTTGAAGCACCGATCGCTCCGCTTAAGATTATCAGCCAGCCGATAATAAAGGCCAGCCTTTTTCCAAAAGCATGTGCAGTATATTCGTATTCCGCGCTTGCCTTCGGGAACATGGAGGAGAGTTCTGCATAACTCAATCCTGTGAATATCGCTATCAATGCCGAGATGGCAAATGATAACCATAAGGAATTCCCTGCAAGGCCAGACGCTTTTCCAATAAGTGCATATATCCCTGCGCCCAGGATTATCCCGATTCCTGAAAGAGTTACCTCAAACAGTCCCAGCTCACGCTTCAATGCCACTTTTTCACTCATATGTTCTTATATTATCTATAAATTGGTAAAGATTTGGGTGTAATCATGGAAAATAGATTTAAATGGAGAATCTCTATTAGATATTAGAGGGACCTCCTATCCTATCCAAAACTAATTTTTTATGGTTCCTCACCTATCCATTCCAAAAAAAAGAAAAGTATTCATTTGCCCTTCGTATTATTTGCACCAAAAGAATTTTCTCCTTCATATTTTGAAGGACATTTCGTGAGCATCCTGAATGCATCAAACCTATTTCCATTAAATTGGCCTGTAACTGTTGTCTGGATATCAACAACCTCAGCCGGCATGTTAGGCAAGTCCCCAATATAAACAACATCCATTGTTGCAATGCCGTCTGTCATTTTAAAGGTGAGGGTTTTTGTTAGTGGGTCCCAATTGTCAGTACCTTTGACCAGCGACCCGTTAACAATTATGACCTTTCCTGTCAGATTTTCCTTTGCAGCCATAGCGCCGCTTACCTCATACTGGTTCGATGTCCCTGATGTGAGCAGCAGGTATCCCAATAAAACAACAATGATCGAAACACCCAATAATAAACGATTTTTCTTATTCATTTGTATCCTTACGAATTAAACGGTTTTCTTATTCTTAAATGTTTCTTCCAAGCATTATTAATCCTTCGATGTGTTTAGGAAAAATATTATGGATATATTGCTGATCATTGTAATAACATTCCTCATCGCAGTCCTTTTCTCTATAATGGGTCTTGGGGGGGCGATAATATACACGCCGCTTTTTTTCTGGCTGGGTATACCGCTTCTTGCGGCTATCCCAATGGCGCTTTTGTTGAATATGATAACCACGGCATCAGCTTCCATCACTTATTTAAAACAAATGCTTGTGGATAAAAAAATAGCTCTTCCCCTGATATTAACATCAACATTTGGCGCCATTACAGGTTCATATTTTGCATCAAGGATTGAGACCAGGGTTTTAATTATATTGCTTAGCATCATACTTTTGTTTGCAGCACTGCGCATACTGTTATTCAATAATATTGGCTTTATGGTTAAAGATGGAGAAAACAAGAAGATTCTGGTTGGAGCAGGCCTGGCATTTATTTTTGGGATAATATCCTCATTAGTAGGCATTGGCGGAGGCACTTTTATTGTACCACTGCTCCTTATTCTTGGATTGGAAACAAAAAATGCGGTAGCAACCTCTGCATTTATTATCACATTCACCTCATTATCAGGATTTGTGGGACATCTGGTTTTTGCAACCCAAACACTTGATTTGAATGTATTATTTTATGCAGGCCTTACTGCTTTTGCAGGCGCACAGATCGGTTCAAAAATAATCTTCAAACGTGTTTCTCCAAAAGTTATCAGCCGTTTATTTGCTCTTTTTCTGCTATTTATGGCAGCAAAACTTTTATATGGTCTGTGAAAGATCCGCGGCGCACTTTCTATCTTTTGGCGCAATCTCATTATCCACCATTTTCTGGTAAGTCATATCAATAATGGTTTTAAGATTTTCCACATCTTCTTTATTATACTTGATGAGCACTTCCAGGGACTCATCATCCCCTTTCTTATATTTATTCCACAATCGTACAGCCTCAAAACCGGATATTCCCTCGGTTTCTTCGCTTCTTCTTATCCCGAGTGAACATTCGATTTTCTTAAGACCGCCGCTATATCCGATATTTTTTAAAGGATACATAAGATCGATATGCAGGTGATTGAAAAATCCGGGAAATTCATGTTCGATAAAAGGAAGATCAAAACGTGCGCCATTAAAAGTAACAAGCTGCTTGTACTTTGCCAGCTCTTCTGTTGCTTCATCAAGGTTTATGCCCTTGATATATGTTTTTGTTTCTTTCCCGTTATAGACACCGATTATCGTTATGCTGTCAGATTGCGAGGAAAGTCCCGTTGTCTCAATATCAACAAATGCAGTTTTATCTTCAAATTGCCTGTATGCCCTCCATTGATGGCAGGGCAAAAGCCGCCGTGCAAAAAAGATATGGTTTTTACCTGAGAGTTGCTCAATTGATTCTTCAACTCCTGAATATAAGACCCGCTGCTTTTTTTTTGTTGTTTTTAGCGTTCCATGATTTATGAGAAAATCATCCCAGCTTTTTATCCCGGATTTCCATATCGTCCGCTCTGTTGAAGAGCCGATGCAGGGTATATGAATATAGGTATTGTTCAGCATATTTCAATTAAAATCCATTATTTTGTATTCCATTCCAGACAGGTCAACAAGAGTAGCTCTTGCCGGCACAGGCATAAGGTTCATTCGTTTCTGGAATTCTGTCTGGCTTTGCCATGTTCCGCTGTTGATCGCTAGAACATCCCTGTAACGTGAAACACCAACTGTATGAACATGCCCGCAATGGAGGATGTCGGGAATTACATCGATAACGAAATGATCCTTTTTCTCAGGAGCGATCGATACCCTTCCTCCGTATATCGGTGATAGATGTCTTAGTTTTAGCATTTCATGCATCGGTTTTACAGGTTCATTATACGAAAAACCCGGAATACTTGCAATAATGTCATCCATTGACCTTCCGTGATATATAAGTACCTTTACCCCGATATCCACCATTGCGGGATTTCCTACAAAGATAAAATCATTCCTGAACATTCTGGTAATTCTCTCAGGAAAACGTGGCTGCGGTTCAGCTTGCCTCACTGCATCATGGTTTCCCGGTGAAATTATGACCTTTATATGTTTTGGCACTGCGTTCAAGTACTCTGCTGCTTTTTCATATTGTTCATAGATGTCGGAAATGGCAAGCTCTTTATCCTGTCCGGGAAAAATACCTATCCCATCAACCAGATCGCCGGCTATCACAAGATAATTTATATCATCCCCGAGCCAGTCAATGAACTTAAGCCAGGAATCTTCAAGAAAAGTCTTGCTCCCTACATGAATATCGGAAATAAAAACCGCTTTTCCTCCTCTGTTTTTCCCATCGATACTGGCATTCTGGGAATTTGGAATATCGGGCCACGATATTCTATTTACGAACATCAGGTTACCATCAGAGGACAGGGTACCTGTTATTCCTATAACCTCATCAAGCAGGATACGGTTTGCCGATTCAAACAGTTCCTTATCTCTTTCTTTATGGATCAAGATTCGTAGGGTTCCTGTCGGATCTTCTATCTGGATAAGTTTATGGCCGTTTGAGGTAGTCTTGATATCAAGGACCATACCTATCACTGACAGAGGCTCCCTTGTATCAAGATTTCTCTTTTTCAGGCTCTCAATAGGTCTTGCTCCAAGTCTTTTTCGAAGTATCTCACCCAGTGAACTGTAACGGTCCCTGAAATATTGCACAAATTCCGTATATTCCCCGATGCAGGTTGACTGGTTCGTAATATCTTTTAGTATTGTGACCGGACTTTCCCTGTTCCTGATCTTTACCTGGATTGCATCCTGTACTTGTACTTGTATTTGAGGTATATATGAGGGCAAAGAAATGGTCTCTGGCAGCGGATCTTGCGTGAGGGGCCGTATATGCTCGATCCCCACAACCAGAACTGAACTATCCATTGCCTTCACAAGATGTTGTATTTGCTCAGGAGAGCTCGTTCTCATAGCGTCAAGCGCCTGTCTGTCTACCTGGAATCCGGATTCAGCAAAAATCTGGATTATCTCGCCAGTCTCCATATACCTGTCTCCATATTTATTATATATTATTTTTAGAAAGGATAAGATTTTCCTCAAACCTGCATCGATGCTTTTAAAAACTATATCGATGCTTTTATTTACTTTTGATCTAATTAACTATAGTGGAAGTATGGCATCGGAAACAGCAGAACAATTCGTAAAAATTATAAGTGAACCTCTTAAATCAAAGAATCCATTAGTCATTGAAGGGTTTCCCGGCATCGGTCTGGTGGGGAATATAACGTGTCAGCATATAATAGAAGAACTTGGAATGAAGTATATGGGATCTATCGACTCAAAATATTTCCCTCCGTTAGCAGTTCTTTTTAATGGTATGGTCTATATGCCGGTTCGTATTTACGAGGATCCAGGAAAAGAGATAGTCGTAATAATTTCAGATATCCCGATTCATCCAACGGCATCATATGATATCAGCAAGGTTCTTATAGACTGGATGCAGAACATCAATGCCAGGAATATAGTTTCTATCGCAGGAATAGCTACAACAACCGGAGAAAGACGTGTTTTTGGCGGCGCAACAAACGTTGAATTACTTGAGAAAATCAGAGACAAGACTGAAATATTCCAGGTAGGTACTATTTCCGGGATTTCCGGAAGCATAATGACCGAATGTTATCTCCGCGGCTTGCCTGCAATAAGTCTCCTGGGTGAAACCCCGGGCCCCAACCCGGATCCACGAGCTGCAGTCCAGGTAATAACTGCCCTTAATAAAATATTTAATCTTGCTATTGATACTGAAAAATTGCTGGGGCAGGCTGACCAGATAGAACATGAACTTTCAAAGCTTGCTGAACAGGTCAAGACTACTGAAAATTCAACGCAGCCCAAGAAAGAATTCCCTATGTACGGGTGATTTTTAATGCGACATATATTATTGAGCGGAATATCGCATCAAGTCCTGACCGATCTTGAACATGAAAAAATAAAGACCATTGAGATCAGGAGTCCCCATAATTTTCTTTCCGTGCTGGAAACGAATGTGGGAGATATAATATTCCTTACATCAACAAGCGGAGAAGATGTGAGAGCTGGCACCACGGGTCTTATTGCGCGAATTCGCGGAAAACAGGTTTCAATGCACAGGATCATTCAGAAAACTCCCGAGTTTTATGAGGAATCGGAGTTCCAGCTTGCGCGCCTCCAGCTGGAAATGAAAGGGCATGGGCGTGTTCGCCGCTCCGAATGCTGTGAAATTGGGAAAGCATCTGTAGTTGACGCAGACGAAGTGCGTTCCTTTGAAGGAAGATAGGACTAATAGATCTGTGTGGCATCGCCTTCTGCGATAAGCAGCGCAACCTCGTCGATAAATTCCATCATATATTTGTCCAGTTGATCCTTTTGTCGTTCCTTTATTTCAGGATCGCATGGAAATTTATCAATTAATTTTTCAAAATCTTGATAAATTTGATTAGTCTTTGTCATCATTGCTTCTTTGGTTTCATTCATTTGCGCCATGTGGACAATATACCGCCGTAAACGTATGCATCCCCTGTTTTTCCCGAAGCTTTTGTCGAAAAACAGAGGAATCCTCCATGGCCCGCTCTCCACAACTCCAGTCTTGACTGAGGGAAATAACCTTACAATCTCAGGGTCAATTGAATCGGGTAACATTGCTAAAATTCTTCCATCAAATCAAGATCATGTTCAAAACGCGAAAGGATGCACTTTGGCCGTTTCCTGTCCCTTTCCCGTATCTTATCCTGTAACGCTTTATAAATAGCATGATACTCTGCGTCACGCGACGGGTCATGTTTTGCTTCTTCTTTTAATTCATCCGAAAGGTCTTGCAGTTGTCTTATAGACATATACTTATAGCGATCTGAGTTCACAACTACCTCTTTTTTCCTATGGAAAACGCCTTTCCAATGGGTTTGCCGATCCCATAATAGCTCGAAATATCGGGAGCGAATATGACCGGTTTTAATTTTTCAATATCAATAGACCCATTTTCCATCAACATGGACTCATCTGCCTTGACGTCCATAATCTCGCCAATAAACTCCGTGTGGAGCCCTATTTCGATGGTATGTATAAGTTTGCACTCCAGAACTACAGGAAATTCCTTCACGTATGGGGCATCGACCATATCGCTTTCCATGCTGGTAAGCCCGGCCTCTGTGAGCTTGTCCACATCCCTGCCTGAGACAGTACCAAAATAATCGGCTTCCCTGACATACTTTTCGGAAGGAACATTAATCGTGAAAGCTTTTTGCTCTATAATATTGCCGTACGAATATGTCGCTTTCCGAAGAGAGATGGCGATACATGGCGGGTTAGAACAGCAAATCCCGCCCCATGCTACTGTCGCCACGTTCGGCTTTCTTTCTTTATCATAAGTTCCCACAACCCATACCGGGAGAGGATAAACAAGAGTTTTTGCTCCTAAAGACTTTTTCATAAATTTCCTCCTTGTGTTATTTCTTGTTTGTAGATATTTTAACACTTCGGTCGGCTTCTGTCATCTCTTTGCCCCGGCTAAAGATGGAGATCATTTCCTTTTCTCTGGAGTTATAGTATTTAAAAAAAAATAAAAATTAATGTCGATTTATATTATAAATAAAAAAATGAAGATTGTATTGATTCAGTTAGGGAAAATTACTTGCAATCTGTCACTTGAAAGTTTCGTTACTTTCAGGTCTTCTTTATAATATTTTCCCACGCCTTTTACAAGTCCCATTAGGATATCTATTAATCCCCTGTTGGACTTATACTTTATAATCATCGTTTGAGGGCCCTTCCATTCATATTCAAATCTTGGCGGGTGGGCGTTCGGAATATTTTTTGTGACGTTATCGTGGATGCTATCCATCTTCAAAAGCAATTCTTTTGAGGAATTTGTTCCTTTGAAATATGAATTATATACCTTGGGAGCATATACATTAACCCAGTACTCACCAAATGCATCTGCTGCCTGTGCAGGCGAAATTTTAGCAACCTTACATAATGACTCAATGATCTTCATTACTTTTTCATCGTCCACATTCTGAATCGGCGTGAAAAAGGTAGTTTTACTCATGCCAGCTGTTTCCAGGGACTGTTCCCATTTATCATTTCCAAAATTTGATTTTACGAGGTCTCCTAAACATTGAACTATTGCACCTTTCATTTTAATCCTCCTTTATTTGGTCCTGAGTTTAAACAGAAATTACGATATCAACTGTGACCAATCATAATTATCATAATCATAAATAATTTCATAGTATATATAGTTAACTTTACGGATAATGCTGATCATAATATTGAAAAAGCCCGAAAAAATATCCAATCGGCTAATATGTCGGCAGGAGCAACGGATTTTGGGGATTGATGTGTTCATCCTCAGAGATCGAAATTTCCTCATTGTCCGGCCGCTGTGATTTATGCGATACCATGCCAATACTTGAGCACAGACCTAATTTTTCTCTTGCTTTCCCTATATGCAAAA
>NZ_NTMG01000005.1 GCF_002487355.1 Candidatus Methanoperedens sp. BLZ2
AGTTTGATGAGGAGGTGGAGGTTGGAAAGCCTCTGCTTTACTCTACTATCTGCGTTCATCTGCGGTATTTTTTTTTTTTCAAAATATTGCTATCTTATTTTTGCACCCTATATAGATTGAAAAAATGCTGCATAACATTATAAAGGGGAAAGAACATAATTAATCGATAATTATCATAATAATAATCATTGATCAATTACAGGGATTTTAATGTCAGATTATAAAAAAACATTAACAATAATTATATCTTTTTTTCTGATAGTTTTCATATCTGCCGGATCAAGTCCGGTTCTGGATAATTTAGACAATCACGACAACAATTCCATTCTCTTAAAGAACGCAAAAATTGATACATCCTCTGCACAACCGTCAAAATCTGTTCAGAATATTTCTATTGCTATTTCACAAAACCAGGCTGATGAGAATGGATACTATCTCGTACAATTCAAAGGATATACAAAAGAGGAGTGGAAGCAGGCTTTGCGTGCTTCGGGCGCAGTCCTGTATGATTATGTCCCCAATAATGCTTTTATCGCCAGTATGAATTCATCTGTAAAATCACAGGTGGAGGCGCTGGATTCGGTGAAGTGGGTTGGAATATACGAGCCCGGATACAGGATAAGCCCGGCGCTTTCCTCATCAGCTGCAATTATGGGACAGGGATCAGTGAATGAGAATATTACGGTTCTCTTGTTTGATGCAGGGGAAAATAAGCGTGTATCGGATGAAATAACAGGACTTGGCGGTGAGATAATAAGTAATTCAGGGGATAGGATCAGGATCAGTATAGCAAAAACGAAGATTCCTGATGTTGCACGGATAAACGGGGTAAGCTGGATGGAAAAGTATGTGCAGCCTGTTCTGATGAACGATGTTGCTGCCAATATAACGACGGCATATTCTTTCAGGAACACGCATGGGTTGACAGGCGCAGGGCAGATCGTGGCAGTGGCTGATACGGGGCTGGACACAGGTGTAAATGATACTACGATGCACGATGATATTGAAGGAAGAATTGTTGCATTGATCGACCTTTCAGGTAATGGCGCTGCAGACACTTTCAGCGGTCACGGAACTCATGTGGCAGGATCAGTTCTTGGCAATGGCGCACGCTCTGGTGGACAGTTCAAAGGAATGGCTCCAGGCGCTCAGCTTGTTTTCCAGGCTGTTGAAAGTACTAGAGACTCTTTGAGCGGGATCCCTTCAGACCTAAATATCCTGTTCCAGCAGGCATACGACCAGGGTGCAAGAATTCATTCCAATAGCTGGGGATATATAAATTATAATGGAGTTTATAATTTTGATTCAAAAGATACTGATAATTTTGTATGGAATCATCAGGATATGTTAATATTATTTGCAGCTGGCAATGAAGGAGTTGATGGAAATTCAAATGGTGTTATTGATCAAGATTCTATAGCTCCGCCAGCTACAGCAAAAAATTCACTTTCAATTGGGGCGTCTGAAAATAATAGACAATCAATTTCTGATATTTATTCTACCTTCCTTTTTAATGGTAATACCAAATTTCCTGTTGAACCTATAAACAGTGATAAACTTGCAGATAATATTGAAGGACTTGCTGCGTTCAGCAGCCGCGGACCTACAGATGATGGACGAATCAAACCCGATGTAGTAGCTCCCGGGACATTTATATTATCCCTTAAATCGAGTGTTGCACCTCCTGATGGTTTATGGGGGGATTATGATGCAAATTACAGATACAGCGGCGGCACAAGTATGTCCACGCCTGTTGTAGCAGGCATTGCGGCTCTTGCCAGGCAATATTATGTGCAGAATGAAAGCATAACTCCAAGCGCTGCGCTTCTTAAAGCAACAATAATAAACGGCGCCCATAATATGACACCAGGGCAGTATGGAACAGGAGCAACACAGGAAATACAAACTCTTCCGGACTATGCCCAGGGCTGGGGCCGCGTAGATCTCGAAAATTCCCTGTTCCCGGCATCGCCGCGATTTATGCGATATTATGATAATAGTACCGGATTAAGCACCTCGCAATACTGGAATGTGAGTTATAACATGAACAATAGTTCTGAACCTTTGCGAGTGACGCTTGTATGGTCTGATTATCCCGCAACTCTATCGGCAAGCATTACACTCGTGAATAACCTTGACCTGACAGTAACAGGCCCTGGTGGGACATATTACGGAAATGGTGCATCGGATAACAGGAACAATGTGGAACAGGTTGAATTAATATCGCCGTCTTCGGGCTCATACACAATAAGAGTAAATGGAACAAATATCCCTCAAGGCCCGCAGCCGTTCGCTGTTGTAATCTCAGGGGCACTGGATTTTCTTCCTCCCTCTGCAAGCAATGAGTTCCCCACAAATAATTCATACACGAACAACAACACTACAAATGCAGCAGTAAACATAACTGATAGTGTTTCAGGAGTGAACCTTTCATCAACAGATATGATGATCAATGGTTCTTATGTCTCTTTTTCAAATACTCCCATATTTAACGGATACAGGATACAGAATGTAACAACTGTTCCTTATAGCGATGGGCGGGTTAATGTATCAATAAATGCTACAAATAACGACTCAAAATCGCTGATATATTCATGGTCTTTTATTGTAGATACAATAGCCCCGCAGGTTACCATCAACCCGGTTTCCTACCAGCGCGCAAATGCCGCAAAAACAGGCAGCATCATAGAATTAAATGTCTCTGCAAATGATCCTGTGGTCAACAGCACTTCATCCGGCCTGAAAAATGCATCCGTGAATGTGTCTTTAATAAACAACACAGGAATAATAGTACTCACAAATAATTCCGGTTTCTGGAAGGGAAATGTAACCGTTGACAAGTTGGCAGATGATGGAAATCAGTCCCTTTATATCTCATTTTCCGATAATGCAGGTAACATCAACAGCAGTGAGTACATCAATGTAACAATTGATAACACACCCCCTTCAGTAACGGATGTTTCCGTGTCTGTGTCTGTTTCTCCTGCTGTCATAAATCTCACAGACTCAATTAATATCACGGCAAACATTACTTCGCCTGACTCAGTTTCTCAGGTGAACCATAGTGAGATCAATGCGCGTATAACATATCCCAACGGCACATCTGTTAACTATCCCATGTTTAATGGCAGCGGTGATTTGTTCTATAAGAATTTTTCAGACACAGAGCAGTACGGCCTCTACAATGTTACTATTCTTGCCAATGATACTACAGGGAATACGAACAGCACTCAACAAACACGATTTACCACCTCCCGCATATCAAATCTGGTAGTAATTACAGGATCTAATACAGAAACACTTACAGCTGCGCCATACTCAAATACAACTTTACGCCTGTACACTAATAATTCAAGCAATGGGACTATTCAAATCAGTCAATCGAAAGTAAATCTGACATCAAATACATCCGATTTTTCCAATCCCGGTATATACGTTCTGGTAAATGCAAGCCAGGAAATTCGAAGTAATCTGACGTATGTAGTTCTCTTAGTAAATTATACGGATGCGGATGTAAGCTCTTTTGTGGAAAGTTCTTTACGGTTATACCGGTGGAATACCACATCATCTGGATGGGAAAAACTTTCCGGTCCGGGTTCACCTTCATTCGTAAACGATGCGGGCGTAGATACTGTCAATAATTTTGTCTGGGCCAACCTTACAAACCTTAGCGAATTTGCAATAGGCGGCAGCCTTTACACTCCACCGGCACAACAAATTGCTTCATCAGGCGGTGGCGGAGGTGGAGGCGGTGGGGGCGGCGCTTCAGGTGAAAATTATTCCAATATTGAAGTGACCGAGAAATATGACATGTCGATCTATAAAGACAAAGTGACTTCCTACATGTTCAAAAACAACAGCAATCCTGTAATGTTTGTTAATATTACAGGCAATACAAGTTTTGGTGATATAACTGCAAGCATAGAAGTCCTCAGGTCTAATTCAACAATGGTAAACGTACACCCGCGGGGAAATATATATAAAAATATCAATATCTGGGTAGGGTCATCAAGTTTTAACAGGCCAAAAAACATAAAAGAAGGAATTATCAGGTTCAGGGTATCGAACTCATGGCTTGAAAGCAACAGTATCACAAACATCAAAATGCTCATGTGGGATGGGAGTGATTGGAAAGAACTTGAAACAAATGAGATCACAAAAGATAGTACTTATACCTATTACGATGCCAGTACCCAATCATTTGCAAATTTTGCAATAACGGGGACAACAGGCCAGACAGGCATGCAATTTTCGACTTCCCCTCTTTTGAAAAATGTGGAACCCGATCCCACTGAAAGCGTTAAGATAGTCGCAGGTTCAGCTAAGAAAGCACCGGGATTTGAAATTAGCACCCTGATATTATCATTATGTTATGTGTTTTTCCTGTTCAGGCAACAGAAGAAATGAGATTGCGGGCAATATCAAACTACTCACAAAAGCTTTTGTCAAATAACCGATAACCTTATTAATGATAACTATTATTATCATGAGATATTATGGTGTTTCATTGACTTTTAGAAAGGGTTTATGGAACAGTATGAAAAAGCGCTTTGCTGATGAGGAAACTATATGACAGGTTATGGTAAAATAATATATTTGAATAGCATGACACCAAAATCGGTTTTACTTGCTATGATTGTTTTTGTAATGTTTATGTTGATAAATCCGGTGGCTTTAGCAACATCAGTTCAAAAATTCGGGATAGATTCAAGAACATATGCTTCAGGAGATCAGATAAGTATTTCAGGGGAAATACTCGATGGTAATTCATCGGGCCAGATAAAAATAGTTATCTGGCAGGGTGATCAATTTCCGGAACCTGCAAATGAAACCACAAATACAACTATTTACGCAGTTGACGGGTCGTTCTCCACTACAATACCGGCGCCTTCCGGTTCAGGGGAATACACGATCGCAGCTGTTGATACAGGATCAGGTATAATATCCCCATGGCTTAATTTTAATGTTCTTGGAATAAATGATCCCAAAACCATAAAGATCGTCCTGACTGAAAACGATGTCCTGACAGTTCCTCTTAATAGTTCTGATATCACCGGGCCGCTTGCTTCGGGAAAAACCGGCGGAAATATCAGCTTTGATGGCATTACGTACCATTTCCTTGTTTCGGATGATAATATCGCCTACTTAGACGATGATCCGGATATGAACCTGACCTCGGACAGCTCAGGGAATGCAGTTGTTGGAAACCTTGTAGAAGGTTCAAAGATCAAATTGAACACCAGCACCTATACTATTATTTCTATCCATAACGAAACGCAGATAGTTATGGCCCGCCCGGTAGTTCCCTCATTTTCAGGAGGCGAATCCGTAAATGTGACGCTCCTTGCAATGAACGCCACAAATCTTCCTCTTGGCAGCATAGTTATTCCGCTGAACCTCATTAAGAGCGATGGCACCTCTACCACGACCAATGTGACAACGAACAGCAACGGAATAGGGACAACAAACATCAGTGTGCCCACAGAGGCAGGCGTCAATCACCTTATTGCGGGAAATGTCGGCCACCTGTCTTTTGTCGTAGATCCTGTAGAAATGTTCGGGGATCTGCTCTCTCAGGAGAATAAAGCCAAACATACTTTTTCCAGGAGTGAAACGTTAACCGCAGTTGCATACCTGAAGAACAGATCAAGCGGTGAACCAATCTCCACTGCAACGGTGAACGCTTCTATCTCAGGACAATCTATGAGTTATGACCTTACACTGGCTTTTGACAGCTCTATGGGAGCATATACGGCCAATTATACTATTCCTGTCGATGCTCCTCTTGATACATATAATGTAAAATACACAGCAAGAATAGGCTCACAGATACAACATGCATATACAAACTATAACCTGAAAGCATACGACCTCTTTCTGAAAGCCGTTTCAAAAGAAAACGATGAGAGCGATGGTTTTGCGCCGGGAAGAGAAGCGTTTCTCCTGCTTGCAGGAACTGACCTTGGCGATGGAAGCAGGCTGGATATAAACAATATGACTGGTGGTCTTGATCGTCAAAAATTCAGATTGAATATCACGAATGACCGCGCAAAGTCCGAGAATACGAACTGGACTGTCATGAATCTCACAACATTTTATTCATACAAGAATGTGCCATTAGATGTACAGGATGAGATCAAGCGGAAAATGGGTGATAACGTAACGATCATTAACTTTACAGCGCCTGCAGCAAATGGCATATACGATATTGTTGTACAGGTGAACCTGACACAGTGGACAATAGTAAAGACCAGTATTTCCATACAGGACATTTTCGTTCGCGGTGAACCTGTCAATAGAAATGGCTGGTTCAATCCCAGAATAGCTCCCGGAGCTTTTGCAAGGCTTCTCATAATGGCTTTTGATCCCTCAACAGGAGAACAGCTGTCAGCGGACAATATTCATGACGCAGGGCTTGTGGAGGTATTTAGCGAAAGCGCAGACGATGTCGTAACCCAGTACATGCTCAACTCCACCCTTGAGACCATCGAAATCCCATATATGGGACAGGTAAAGGCATTAAAATTCCAGGTCAATGATTCGTACCTGGGATTCCACTTTGTGAAGTTCTGGATAAACGCGACCGTCAATGGCGTGCCAAAAACGGTGATAGGGAACGGCTGGTTCGATGAAAAATCATACACAATAATGGCAAGACCTGTCTATGATACAGGAACCGGGATGTTCAAAACCTTCGGTGGAAATGACGGCATCAACCTTTCAGTATATGTGGAAGACATGAGCGGAAATAATGTATCGGGTGCGTCTATTGAAGTCCAGAACGTGAAATATGGAATGACAGGCGAAAATGTACCTTTAAATTCCTCACAGACTTCATTCACAACAAACAGTAACGGTATGGTAACAGTTACAATTGATCCCACAGGCACATTAAAATCCGGTTTTTATAATGTCAGGGTCAAAATGACAACACAGGAAGGTGTTATCGATTACGGAAACGGCTGGTTCGAAGTCCGCAATTTCATTTTCTTTGCATATTCAACATCATGGGATGCGGCTGTAAATAAGCCCATCCGATTCAGCCTGAATGCTTTTAACAGCAATTTCCAGAACAAGAGCGCCAGTGTGACACTGACCAGGATAAACTCGATGGGCGACTGGGAAATGATGACACCTCCATCCGTATTCAATGATACTGATGTTCCTGCAGGGCAAATCAACGGAACATATACTTACGAACATCCCGGTCTTCCTGAAGGCGGGGATTATGAATTCGTATTCGAAGCGAACGATGGCAGTTCAACGGAAGTAGGATATGCATGGGTACACGTGACGCCGTTTATTGCATGGATAGACACCTATGGGAAATATGAATTTTCAACATCAGGCTTCCTGAATTTTACTGTAGTTGCATCGGGTGATAGATTCGGCGGCGCGACTCACAATATCACCAATATCACTATTGAAAAAGTGATGCAGGAAGGCATGCAGATGACCACATATCGCAATAAGTCACAGATGGCCTCTATCACTACCACCCAGACAATCGCTGAGAAAACCGCTGAAGACAGGATCAATGTATCCGTCAATACAACTGACTGGGGCCAGGGCGGCTATTCAATGATGCTTAAAGTAAAGGACAACCAGAGCAATGAGATTTATACACAGTTCTGGTTCCAGTTAAAGCTTGCAAGCGTTACAGTCCCTGAACTAACGCGAATAACCATCAACGGGGGCCAATTCTATACAAATACGACAGCGATCAATGCAACACATGATATCATTGCCAATAAGGATAAATTCGCAAATGGATCTACCGGCACAATTACAGCAGGAAAAGCCAGCGGCCGGAACCTTGGTGATGAAGATTATGAACTCACGATGATCGTGAGCGATGGAAATAATCAGGTCGTAGAAATCTGGAATCACAGTCTTGTCCCATACTTTGCAATGGTAGCCATTGATACCATCAATAATACGGTTTATATGGAATTTGAAAACCGGAGTGAACCACCGCAAGAAAGGATACAATACTACAACCTTTCAGACAATACAACGACCCGGGTCTTCAATGCATCCGTGGGTGACAACTTCACTGACTATACAGGAAGGACATGGAAGATAACTGAGATTACATCCGATGGCACAATAAAATTGCAGGGCATCAATACACTGAAAAACGGGCTCATGGTAAGCCCTTCAGTGATGGCAGAAAGCAAATCCGGGAAGTTCCTTATGGGAAATATGCAGGATGAGGAATGGAGAAATGTTGACCTTGACGGCGATGGCCAGTATTACGGCAATGAGAGGTACAATATCCTCATGGTAGATTTAGCAGAAAATGAAACATATAACAAAGTCTATGTCAGCAACATCTCAAACTTCTCATCGGGAACATACATAGACGCAAGCTCAGGTGCCGGGGTACAGTTCGGAGGAGATCCTGTGTACCTGCTATCTAATAAATACACATCAAACGCATACATGCTTGATTTTACAACATACAGGAAAGGCTGGGGTGGAATGAATCTGGGAACATTTGCCAACGGCTCTGTTATCAAGATCCCCTTCCTCGTCCTGAAACCGGACGGAACGCCAGTATCAGGCAGCAATGTATCCATAGATTTCCTGATGGATCAGGGCAGGGGAAAATATAATCTCTCCGGGATCAATAACACCACAGATCAAAATGGGCTTGCTATAATTTCTATAAACTCGACCATAAATTCCATACCGACAGGGGCATGGATGATCTTTTACAATGCAAGCATTGACAGCAATTATGCCACAGCGGATGAAGACATGTTCTGGGAAATGCCCAGGTTTGAGTTGAGGAACTTCATGATAACCGGAGCCCTGGGTATCCCTGGACAAATAGATCTAACCAGATTAAGCGATAATAATATTTCCGATGGCTTACCAGGAAATAACATGCTCCTTGGCTTCGGGGATGAGATCGAATTCAAGCGCGGCATAGGAACGTGGTGGAACGACAGCCAGAAATACCAGCTTGAGTACCCCTTTGAAAAATGGTATTTCAACAATACTGCACAAGGATTCAATTATTCCCCGGATTGGGGAATCACCATGTATCCAGGGAATGAAACTTTGATCAATTCAAGCAGTGCAAAGAACGTGATCACATACAATGTCACGTTGATCAATAACACAGGTGATCATCTTGTCCTGGATCTTGGAATGTATGAATATCAAATGTGGTTGTTCAACGTTACGTCCATTGGGGCAGGCAACACCACTATAAACATGTCATATAAAGGATGGCCGTGGACAATGCCAGGCGGAGGATCCGGAAGCCCTGGACCTATCAGGCAGACATTCAACACTGGTATGAATTGGTGGATCGGCGGTCTTGATTTCACGGTGGAAGCCATATATCAAGGTAACAATACGGTGGTTTTGAGATTGAACAGGCCGGTCCTGGTTGGAGAAGTAAACTCTGCGAGCGAATTGATGGATAACAATACTGCAAATGGCGAACTCGATAAGATGCGCGGCTCGGTCAATAAGGTAACTTTCAATTCCACGGATTATCTCGTATATGGATATGAAGATAAAGCGCCCACATCGGCTGATGGGATGCAATTTGGCAGAGATACTATGGACAGTGTGCTTGTAGAGAATCTCACAAATTCAAGTTCAAAGGTTTACCGCATTGGCGAACCAATCCCTGAACTGGATAACTATTATGCGGCATCCGCTCCGGAATGGGGAGGAAAGCTGGTTCTGTTGAACAACAGCACCACACAGGTTTTCCCCATACAGCAGTGGGGCGCTGACGCACCAATATATTATGCAGGAACTTTCAGCGATGCGGATATCGGCGGTGATCTTGCCACAATGGGCGGCGGTGGAGGCGGCAACATGCCAGCAGGGGATATTAGTTCAGATAAAAATTACTCGATATTAATGTTAGATACCATCCCCAATGGTGTCAACTACCCCACACAGGCTACATATGATGACGACCCTGATATGACCTGGATGGATGACTGGACTGATCCGTCGTCACCCGCATTCTATGATATGTATGGACCTGAAAGAGGACGCGGCGATGCAATCCCTATGGGTATGTTCAATCCGCTGAACCCAACTGTGAACATGTCAGAAAAAGGGGCATGGGACATTGGAACAGGCAATATGGATAATTACCCCCTGGCTTTCCCAACGATAAAGATCAATATGTCTGCAAATACAGCTAAAGCCACGACATTTATCCAGAAGCAGGATTTCGATAAGAATGACAGTATAACCCTTTATGTTGCAGCAAAGGACTTCACGGGTACGCCCATCAATGGAATCGCAGTTTTAACAAAGATAAAAATGTCGTTTGGCGGTTCTTTAACTACAGGCCCCTTCAATGACCTTCCTAAGACCTGGGACATAAATAATATCAACGTTACCCTTGTTGAGGGTGAAGGACTGATAAGAATGAATAAGACCCAAATGCCGGCTGATCTAAAAGCAGGAGGAAACTATGACTTCATTTTCGGCGAATTCACTGCGTTCATTGATGTGATAGATAATGATAATGCAGGCAGGACTGAAACATTGAAGAAGAATTTCTTTATAATGGATAAAAATATGCCCAAAGGAGGACCCGGCGAAGGGTCCGGCGGAGGGCCTGGCGGCGATGGCGGTGGAGAAGGAGGAATATGAGGACGATCTGTATGAAACAACAAATGATCATATCTATGATGCTATTGCTTCTTGCGATCCCGGCATCATCGGCAGTTGCGACAATAACTGTTGGAGCGATCAGTTATGATAGTACGGTAGTAAAGGATGAAAGTATAACAATATCATCATCCGTGACTGCATCGACGGTGACAGGAACACTGACAGTGGATGTAACACTGACAGATAACTCAGGATTGTTCAATATCCCGACACCTGTCCAGCAATTGCAGTTCACGACCAATGGCACAAAGGCAATTTCCTGGACGATAAAAGCAACAAGCTCGGGAACAGGTGCGGCCCCATTTACTATTACTGGATCGGGCGATGACGGGAGCAACGGAGTAAGAACGTCCTCTTCTGCGGTCACGGTAAAAGACAGGCCGGTGATTTCAATATCAGCCTCCTCAGATGTATCTACGATAGCAACAGGAGGTTCTGCTTCTGTAAGCTATGTGGTTTCAAACGACGCCTTAGTTGGCGCTTCGGATGCCACAAATGTTAATGTGACACTTGTATTGCCAGCCGGATGGAGCCTTTCTTCCGGAACTAATCCGTATGCTCTTGGTTCTATTGCGCCCGGAGCTTCCATGTCAGGTTCATGGACCGTGAGGGCGGACTCTCCGGCTGCGTCCAACACACTTACATTAAATGCCGGCTCTTCCATCCCCGGAGGAACTGTATCCGGAACTGTATCTATCACAGGTCCTTCAGGTAGTGGAGACGGCGGCAGTTCAGGCAGCGGGGGAAGCGGTGGAGGTGGCGGCGGAGGCAGATCAGGTGAGAACGTATCAAATATCGAAGTGATCGAGAAATATGATCTGCAGATATCAAAGGATGCTCTTACTTCCTACAGGTTCACCGATAAAAAGAACCCTATGATGTACGTCAATATAACAGGCAATACCACTCTGGGGATTATCACTGCATCTGTAGAAGTATTGAAGAATACATCGACCCTCGTGAGCTTCCCGCCTGAGGGACTTGTATATAAGAACGCCAATATCTGGGTCGGAACTGCGGGCTTTGCAACACCAAAGAACATCAAGGATGCTCTCATCAAATTCAGGGTCGCAAACTCCTGGATGAGTGAGAACAGCGTTCAAAACAGCGCTATGGTTCTTGAGAAATGGAATGGTAGCAACTGGATACAGCTTGGGACAGAGTTCGTGTCAAAGGATGACACCTATTCATACTTTGAGGGCAGGACAAATTCCTTCTCACCATTTGCAATAGTTGCAAAAGCAGGTGGCGCACAACCAGCTGCCACAGTAACATCCACTCCAGCCGGAACACCGACACCCGGATCAACAGGAAAACCGGGTTCGGGAGATGCGGGAGGTATCTCGCCATGGCTCATCGCAGTGATCGTAATCGTGATCATCGCAGCTGCGGTTTATTTCCTGGCCAGAAAGAAAAGATGAGAAATCATCTTTTCAACTTTTTTTAATGTGTATCATTGACATTGATAAGATCTTTCACCAAAATTATTATATTTGCCGTAAACAATAAACAATCAGTAAATGATTGGCAAAAACAATATTATATCGGGAAAAGCCTGGAAATTCGGTGATAATGTCGATACTGATGTTATAATTCCCGGTAAATACCTGCGCACGACTGATATGAGTGTGTTCGCATCCCATGTTATGGAAGGGATCGACCCGTTATTCTCACAAAAAGTCCGAAAAGGTGACATAATCGTTGCCGGAAAGAATTTCGGATGCGGCTCATCCAGGGAACAGGCGCCGCTGGCTTTAAAACATGCGGGCATAGCGTGCATCGTAGCTGAATCATTTGCCCGGATATTTTTCAGGAATGCAATAAATGTGGGATTGCCTATTATCGAAGCAAGGATTGATTGCAAAGAGGGAGACAATATCGAGATCGACCTTGAGAAAGGAATTGTGAAAAATAATGGGAAAACATACCCTGCCACAAAACTCCCGGATTTCCTGCGCGAAATACTTGCTGATGGCGGACTTGTTGAACATCGCAAAAAGGTGAATCCTTGATATTCCCGGCTGATTATAAAAGCGTAGGTATGACCAGGACTGACCCGACAGGAAGGATCGGGGGGCCGATATATTTTACTACGGAATACCTGATCGCCGAACTTCCATCAGGTTACGAAATATATAAGGTGAAAAGTGAAGGTGAAGGACTGTTAAGAAAACTTATCTCACTTGAGCTGATTGCTCGTGGAAAAGAGATAATAAAATTTAAGGAGAAACTTGATTCCCATGACAGGACAAAGCTTATCGAATGCGCTCTTCCCTTATGTAAAGGTGTCGTAAATACTGTTGTTTTTGAGGGCATGGACAGGCATACGACTTTTATCCGGGATCCGAGCCTGCATGAGGTAATGGAAATAGAGATAATTGATATCGTGCCACCCGAACCGCCGTGGCTTGACTTTGCCATCCAGAGACTTGTAAGAAGCGGTATACTCGGAGAACTGAATATTCGTTTTTCGACAAAACTCATTGACCTTCGCCAGTTTGAGGGTGAAAATGTAGTATTTCCCTGTCACGCTTCTGAACTTAAAGGAAAATACCTTGATACGGATACCGATATCGAAGATAATTCCATGCTTGTGGGATGTGATATATCAAAACAGATATTTGAGCTTCGCTACCCCAATTTGACTTATAAGCATATCAATATGTGTCCTCTTAAAACAGAACTTTACCTGCCCACAAAGCCTTTTATCACCCGATGCTGCCAGAGCAAGAAATCTGGTATGGTGAACCTTAATGGCATTGACGGCGCCGTGGTTCACTGGGGGGCATCCGAATACGATATCGTGGATGCTATCAGGATGCTTGTAAGAATAATTAACGGTAATATTGAAAATAAGGAAAAAACATAATGACAAATCAGAAAAAAACATGAAAGTCGCAATTATCCCTGGTGATGGTATCGGGAAAGAGGTCTTACCTGCGGCATTATCAGTACTTGATGTTTTTGGCGTTGATATAGAGAAAGTTCCTCTTGAGATTGGTTTTGGCAAATGGGAAAAAACGGGAAGTGCTATCACAGATGATGATATTGCTCTCATCAAGCAGTGCGATTGCGTTCTTTTCGGAGCTATTACAACCGTACCTGATCCCGATTACAAGAGCGTTCTTGTACGAATACGAAAAGAACTCGACCTGTATGCAAATATCCGTCCATTCACACCTCTTAAAAAAGTTAAATTGCCCTGTGCAAAGAAATTTGATTTTGTGATAGTAAGGGAAAATACGGAAGGGATGTATTCAGGTGTCGAGGAACTGCATGAGGATGTTGCATATTCCACAAGAATAATTACACGCAAAGGCAGCACGAGGATCGCAGAAAAAGCCTGCAAGATCGCAAAGATGAGGAAAAAGCAGTTAACAATAGTCCATAAAGCAAATGTTTTGAAATCAGATTCGTTTTTCCGTGATGTCTGCACGGGTGTTGCGAAAAAAAATGACATAAGATATAATGAAATGTTTGTAGATGCCATGGCATATGATATGATTCTGCACCCGGAGAAATATGATGTGATAGTAACTACAAATCTTTTCGGGGATATACTTAGCGATGAAGCTGCGGCAATGGTAGGTGGCCTGGGCCTATGCCCCAGCGCCAATATTGGCGATAAATATGCGTTTTTTGAACCCATACATGGCAGCGCTCCCGATATTGCAGGAAAAGGTATCGCTAATCCGATAGCAGCCATACTGAGCGTCAAGATGATGCTTGAATGGGCAGGCTTTAACGCGGAAGCAAAAACAATAGGCCAGGCTGTAAACAATGTTCTTGATAATGGTATCGTTACTCCTGACCTTGGAGGTTCATATTCTACTCTTGATGTTTCAAATGCAATAACAAAATTGATTAGATGAAAAAAACATGTATGTTTCGAGTGGAAGAATGAAAAGAAAAACGAAAGACCAATTAATCAAGGAACTTGAAAGTCTAAAAGAACGTCTGAGTAAACTTGAATACTCTGACACTGAAAGAAAAAAAGTGATTAAAGCCCTTAGCGAATCAGAGGCGAAGTATCGTTTATTATTTGATTCGGCTCCTGTGGGGATAGGGATAGCTGACCTTGAAGGAAATATAATTGATGCCAATAGGACCATGCAGGAGATGAGCGGCTTTTCCCTTGATGAGTACAGGGCAATTGGTGTTGAAGCAACCTATGCTGATCCGGAAGAACGAAAGTTTTTACTAAATTCCTTAAGAGAAAAAGGGAAGGTGAGGGATTGGGAAGGCAGGTTGAAACGTAAAGACGGATCAGAATATTATGCATTGCTCAATACTGATATAATGGAATTGAAAGGTCGTAAGTTACTTCTTGCGATTATAAGGGATATTTCGCAAAGTAAGCGAAATGAGATGGCATTAAATGCAGCTCTTGCAAAGGCACAGGAAGAGAAAAACAAATCCGAGGCTATCATTGCAGCACTGGGTGATGGTATAATAATCCAGGACACTGATTATAAAATAATATACCAGAACCAGATTCAAAATGATCTATACGGGGACAGGACAGGTGAAATTTGTTATAAAGTATATGAAGGCAGGGATAATATCTGCGAAGATTGCCCGGTTGAAAGGACGTTCAGGGATGGGAAGATCCACAGGTCGGAAAGAAAAATTGCCACTGACAGGGGAGATTTTTATTTTGACCTTACTTCATCTCCTTTAAGAGACTCTAACGGGAACATCATAGCAGGAATAAAAGTTGTCAGGGAAATAACAGGACAAAAGCGCATGGAACACACCCTGCGCGAGAGTGAAGAAAAATATCGCAGACTGGTTGAGACATTGATGGAAGGTATATGGGTACTTGACAAAGATGCGAACACTACTTTTGTAAATCCACGTATGGCACAGATGCTCGGATATACCGTTGATGAGATGCTGGGAAAGCATTTGTTTTCTTTTATGGATGAACAGGGGAGAGAAAATGCAACGCGCTATCTGGAGCGGCTTTCGCAGGGAATCAAAGAACAGCACGATTTTGAATTTGTCCGAAAAGACGGAACACGGATATATGCAAGTTTAGAAACATCCCCTATTATTGATGAGAACGGAAATTATTCCGGCGCAATTGCGGCAATAGCGGATATCACGGAGCGTAAGCGTGATGAAAATGAAAAGAACCGGCTTCTTAAAGCTATGGCCAGCAGTACCGACGGCATTACCATATGCGATGAAAAAGACCGGTATATCTACGTAAATGAAGCATATGCAAGAATATTCGGTTATTCCCAGGAAGATTTTATCGGGGAGACCTGGCGGAAAATCACCCCTTCAGATTTAATAACTGTAGTCGAAAAAGGTTTAGAAGATACGTTGCATAATAAGGACACGGGGGTATTCAAAGGAGAAGTCCCCGGACTCAAGAAAGATGGCGGGACAGTCCCTACTGAAGTCATGGCCACGGGTCTGTGGGATGAGAACGGAAATTACAATGGACATATATGTATCGTCAGGGATATCACCGAGCGAAAACGTGCTGAAGAGAAGCTTCGTGAGGGGGAACGATTCCTGGAAACTATTTTCGCAAGCATCCAGGACGGAATCGGGATAATCGATAAGGATATGAACATTATCAGTATTAATAAGACTGGCGAAAGTTGGTATCCGCATGCGATGCCGCTTGTTGGAAAGAAATGCTATGAAGCATATCATAACAGGAAAGAGCGGTGTGAGCTTTGCCCTGCCTGGGAAACGCTCAAAACTGGCAAATCAGCTTATAAAGAAGTTCCCAGACACGGACCCGGGGGAAAGCAAGTGGGATGGGCGGAAATTTACAGTTATCCTCTTAATGATATGATCACCGGACAGATGAATGGTGTAATCGAATATGTCCGTGATATTACGGAACGCAAGCGCATGGAGGAAGAGATCAAACAATCCGAAGAAAAATACCGCCTGCTGATCGAGAACATCCAGGAGGGAGTGTTTGTTATCCAGGATGCAAAAATGGTATTTGTAAACAAGGCAATCGCAGCGATATCAGGCTATAGTATTGAGGAAATTATCGGCATGGATTTTCACAGCTTTGTTGCGCCAGAGGATCTGGAAATGGTCCAGGACAGATACTACCGGAGGCAGAGAGGGGAAGATGTTTCCTCAGAATACGAATTCCATGTACTGCGCAAAGATGGGGAAAAGACCCTTGTCAATATGAGCGTGGGGATTGTGACTTATCTCGGAAGGGTTGCCAGCATGGGCATACTGAAGGATATTACCGAGCAAAAACGTGCAGAAAAACTCATCAAGGAATCTGAAGAGAAATACAGGAATCTCGTCGAGCTGACTACAGATATCATTTATATGACAGATAAGAACAGCAAACATGTATTCATGAATGATGCAGGATTGCGGATATTAGAAGCTTCGCCAGAAGAGGTGATCGGTCACCACTGGTCAAAATGCATATATCCTGAGGACAGGGAGAAATCTGTCCAGAAATTCCGGGAAATGATTGAAAATGGCACTGATGTATTCGATTTTGAGAACAGGTACATTTCAAAGAGCGGCAAGGTAATTAATGTCCTTCATAATATCAGGATCCTGAGAAATGAAAAAGGGGAAGTGATAGGAACACAGGGAATCGCAAGAGATATCACAGAAAGAGAGCGTTCAGCGGAGGCGCTTCGCCTATCTAACCTGGTAGTTGAGAACAGCCAGACCGTTCTTTTCAGGTGGAAAGCACAGAAAGGCTGGCCTGTCGAGTTTGTCTCAAATAATGTGGTCCAGTTCGGGTACAGTGCCGAAGAATTCCTTTCAGGCGCGCTTCTTTATGTAACAATAATCCATCCTGGCGATCTGGAAAGGGTATTAAAAGAAGTGCGAACGCATTCGGAGAGAGGTGATGACAGGTTCCGTCAGGAGTATCGTATCATAGCAAAAAATGGGGCAGTCCACTGGATCGATGACAGGACAGTGATCGAACGCGAAAAGGATGGAAATATAACTCATTACCAGGGAATAATAATAGATATCACAGAACGCAAACATACTGAGGAAGCTATCAGGAAATACAATAAAGAACTTGAAGAATCCAATCGCATGAAGGAACTATTTACTGATATCATGCACCATGACCTTTTGAATCCTCTTAATGTGGCCCACGGATATGTTGAACTTTTCCTTGAAGATGAGAAAGATCTCCGGAAAAAATCTCATCTCGAGACAATTAAACGAAATCTTGTCAAAGGAATGGATCTTATTGATAATGCCACAAAACTTTCAAAACTTAAGAGTCTGGAATCTATTGGATTTGAGGACATTGATTTGAAAATTGTTGTTACAGAGGTTATTGAAAATCTTACACCGCTTGCGGTAAATGCCGGGATGAGTATTGAAAATAACCTGAAAACCAGATTGCCTGTTAAAGCTAACAGGATCATCGAAGATATTTTTACAAACATTATAATAAATGCCATAAAATATGCCCCGCAAGGAAAAAGAATAGTGGTGAGGGGCACAGAGGAGGCCAATTCCTGTTCGGTAAGGATCATAGACTTTGGAGAGGGAATAAAAGATCCGGAAAAGAAACTCATTTTCGAAAGATTTAACAGGAATGAAAAGAAAGGCGTAAAGGGTTCAGGATTGGGTCTTGCGATAGTAGGAAGAATTCTTCAACTTCATAATGGCAGGATCTGGGTTGAAGACAATCCTGAAGGCGGGGCTGTTTTTGTTGTGCAGATACCAAAATCATAGAGAAAAATCATGATGTTAAAAATCCATGATTTTAATGGATTCTAAATAATTATTAATAATAATAAATATCCAAAAGATTTAAATAGAATCCTGATAGTTTGAAATGCTGGTAATTTAACCTGGGACTGTGGTTACGATTTGGATATCATAGTAAAAACCTAAGGATTGTAGGATTAAGTGATCCTTTTTGTCTTAGGTTATGCAAAACCACATTTTAAAAAACGTGTTGGGTAATTCAGATGAAAAGTTTAAATGCTAGAAAAACTCGTATTCAGAAAACTAAACGAAACTGGCTGATGGTTTTAATCATATGTGTACTGTCTGTCACAGTTATTGTTTTTCTTGGAATCAGATCAAATGATGAGATCCACAATATAACCCAGAAACAATTTAGTGAAAGACAGCTACTTCTTTCAAAACAGATTTCTTCAGGGATAAATGGATTCCTGAACGAAAAAACAACAATTATTGAAATAACGGCTTTGCATATTTCTGATGCATCGCCAGATACGATATTAACCGAATTTGCGAATGTTTACAATCATACCAGCGGCATTTATGTATTTGAGTTTATTAATGAAAGTGGTATAGTTACTATGGGGTACCCCAGGGAAAATACACCTTTTGGATATGATCTTTATAAATTTAAAAGGCCGGAAGATAATGAAACAGAACCTGTTCTGATAAATACTTTTGAATGGGTCAGAGACAATAAAAAGACAAATATCACAAGGCCTGTGCATTTATTAGAGGGAGGACTCGGAGCTTTCATCTGGACCCCTGTTTACAAAGGAGATACGTTTAAAGGTGAAATTCTTGCAATCCTAACAATCTCAGATGTCTCGAATAAATTCCTAAAAAACTATAATCTTCCATGGGAGGCTCTCATGATCGATGACCGTGGAGATATATTATACGATAGTTCTCATAGGTATAAAGAAGGTACAAAATATCCAAACGCTTATTTCGAAAATAATGGAAATGAGACGGAATTGATAGCCTATTCTCCCATCACCTGGCGCAATCAAAACTGGTCAATAGCCGTGATATCCCCGGCCTCAGAAGCTGACTCCTTGATAAATTCAGTATATGTAAAACAGAATCAGTTTATAAGAGTAGCGGTTGGTTTTATTATATTGAGCAGCTTTTCAATTATTTTATTACTCTTTGGATGGAATAAATCTCTTGAACTTGAAGTGGCAAAGAAGACAAACGAACTTAATGAATCTAACAGACTTTTACAGGATGCCAATGAGAAATTAAAGATAATTGATAAATTAAAATCAGATTTTCTGTCAATGGTATCACATGAATTGAAGACACCACTTACTGCCATGAAAGTTTCTTCAGAAATTCTATTGGAAAATGATTCAAAACCAGGTACCAGGGAGGAATTATTACAAATTTTAATAAGGAATATCGATCGTCTAACGCGCCTGGTAAACAACCTGCTGGATATTTCCATAATTGAGTCAGGCAAACAGAAATACAGTATGGAAATAGTGGACCTGAATGATATCATTGATACTGCCGTTGGCACCATAAGAAGTCAATATGAGAAAAAGAGATTGAAGATCACAACTGATATTCCAGAAGATCTTCCGAAAATCAATGCAGACAAAGATAAGATTATTCAGGTATTCATAAATCTTTTAAGTAATGCTCTGAAATTTACCCATGAAGGCGGAAATGTAGGGATTAGAGCTTTTGAATTTGAGAACTATATAGAAGTGCAGGTAAAAGATGATGGCGTTGGTATACCACCGGATAAAATTCATAAAATTTTCGATAAATTTTATCAGGTAGATAATAATTCCACCCATTCATATGGTGGCGCAGGGCTTGGGTTAGCAGTTATCAAAGCCATTATGGAAGATCATGGAGGTTTCATCAGAGCTGAAAGTTCTCCATCGAAGGGGAGTGTATTCATTCTTACATTCAACAAATTAAAGTTATAAGACGAAATTTTTTTAATTAAAATAAATCAGCTAATTATATTTCATAATAGCTCATTATCAATGTCATGATTGCAGTTAAGGCTGAAGGGATATACAAATATTATAAGAGCCAGGGCGGAAAAAAAGAGGTTCTGAAGAACGTTTCCATCAATATCGAGGAAGGGGAGATCTTTGGCATCCTTGGGCCGAACGGTGCAGGTAAAACCACGCTCATATCCATACTTTCAACGCTATCGATACCGGATTCCGGGAAAGTGGAAGTTTTCGGGATCGATGCATTAAAAGATCCCAATAATGTAAAATGTATCGTTAATATCAGCAGTGGAAACCCAAATTTCCCATGGAGCCTCACGGTTTATGAAAATCTTAAATATTTTGCATTGCTCTATGGGCTGGAAAACATGGAAGGGTCCATAAATAATGTAATTGGTATGCTCGAACTTGAGAAGTTCAGAAATACGCGGTTTGATTCGCTTTCAACAGGTACAAAACAGCGTCTTTCCCTCGCAAAATCCCTTCTTAACGACCCGCACCTGCTGTTCCTCGATGAACCTACTGTGGGTCTTGACCCGGATATGGCTATAAAGATACGCAAATTAATTAAAAAAATCCATGACGAAAAAGGGATCACTATTGTCCTGACAACACATTATATGAAAGAGGCTGAACAGTTGTGCGAACGCATTGCTTTTATCAAGAATGGCGAAATAATCGCGAATGCTGCGCCCGGTGAACTGAAGAGGCAAATGAAACTTGGCGAGAAGATAATTATTGATTATGAAGGCAGGTTTGAAATTACCTCACTTAATGACATCCCGAAAATCCTGGATATCAAATATGAGACCGGAAGAGTTGTGATCATTGCAGAGAACATTGAGTCCATACTAAATACTGTCTTAAAGAAGTTCTGTGATGTTCATATCAATAATATTGAGATTTCACAGCCTGATCTTGAGGATGTTTTCCTCCAGCTTGCGCATTAAAGTCGAATAATTTTTCTTATTCTAAAAGCCACTTCCATAATGGCGTATAAACTATTTTTCTACCATCTACTATTTCTTCTCCTTCATACTCCCAGGTTATTATAAGCAAATTGCTGCATTTAAATTCTTCATCTGCCCTTAACAGACCTGTGATCTCTCTTTTTTGTATATCTTCCCTGCTTGAAGCATCTGTCACCTGGATAAGCTGCTTTACCGGAAGACCTTCCCTGATAACAAAATCTACTTCCCTCTCCTGATGATCCTTCCAGTAAAATATTTCAATTAACGGGCTTTTGGATTTTGTCCTTTGAAGTTCTATCGCAACCAGATTTTCCATTAATCTTCCCCGGTCCTGTGAAAATTTGAACCCGGCAAAATTAATAAAACCCGGGTCCATACAATAAATCTTTCTGGGATATTGCATCTGATCCTTGACTTTGTATGAATATATAGTAAGATCAAAGAAAAGGAACGCCTCTTTCATAATCGAGAAGTATTTTTCAAAAGTAGGTACTGATACTTTAATTCCCATCGAGTTCAGCGTGCCTGTTAATTTTGTGAAACTTGCCAGTTTTCCTGAGTTTGAACATAAAAAATACGCAAGATCCTCAATAATTTCACCCCTTCGTTTTGCTTTCGGGAGTATGTCCCTATTTATTATATCGGAAAATAATGTCTGTATCAGTTCTTCTTTACCAGACGGGAGTAGAGTGACTTCCGGGAATCCCCCAAACTCTGAGTATTCCCTGAAATATTCTTTTATCAAAGCGATATCCTGTTCAATAAAATATTCTTTTATATAAAAGTTTTTGAATGATATGAATTCCCTGAAGCTTAATGGATAGACATGTGTTGTTAAATGCCTGCCTGTAAGCAAATAGCTTAATTCGGATTCTGTTAATTTTGAAGTTGAACCGGAAATGAAAATCTTTATTTTCCCTTTAAATTCATCGTATATGCTTCGTATATATTTTTCCCATTCCCTGATCCTCTGGACTTCGTCAAGGAAAATAAAAATAGTCTTATGTTTTTCAAAAAGCCTTTTGGCATGGATAACATCTATCAGGTCATTGAAATAATCCGGGGTTAAAGGCAGCAATTTCCTGTTTTCAAAGTTTATGTATATAGTGGCTTCTTTTTCTATTCCGGCATCGAGAAGTTTTCTAATGGTAAAGTACATTAAATAAGTCTTCCCAGCCCTTCTTGGCCCTACAATATCATTTATGAGATCGCTTTCTATTTTCAGGCTGATAGCTCTCTCTTTCGTGTCTGGAAGTTCTTTTCTCCAGTACTCTTCAATGACCATTGCTAACTTATCTTTATGATTTTCCATTATATCGTAAAGATAACTTTATGATATTTAAATTAATCGACGGTCAAAACGAGGGTAACCGCTTATTTTCCTATATATACTATGCGGTATATAGTTGGACTATATGGCAAACACATTAGAAAATTTAATTTGCGTAACAAAATCGAGATTGACATTATTAAGATCAAAAGCAGCAGGGAGATAAATAATGCCCCGCTACAATTCCTTCTTGAATATCCCCGAACGTGCGCCTTTAATTTTTTCTGCGGGATTTTACTGCAATCAATGCGGTGCAAAAATCAAAGTATGCCGGGTTGCCAATTGCACACATATACAAAAGTGCAAAACTGCAAGCGATGGGGAAAACCTGGAATAAATGACAACCATAATCATAAAAGAAGAAAATTCCACGCTTAATGATAAGATATTAAAAGAGTTAGGCTATATCCTGAAGTGGAATGCATGGACTAAAAAAGTTGAAATGACCCGGATCAGGGAAGAAATCGAGAGGCTCCAGGTATTGAAGATTCCCAATATCGAAATTGTACTGGATTAGATTAGAAATCGTTATCCAGTCTATATGAAATATTCACTTTGTCCTCCGGGGTTCAGGGGTAGCGGATGCCCCGGAATTCATTCCGGGGAGGAAGCGTACCCCGTCTTTAGATAATACTTTCACACCGCTAACATCAAGAATATATCTGATAATGCTGA
>NZ_NTMG01000077.1 GCF_002487355.1 Candidatus Methanoperedens sp. BLZ2
TCATGCTGGATTTTCACCTGCTGGCGACTACGAGCTTGCTCGGCGCGCCTGTGTTCTCCGTGGTTGATTTATGCTGCAATAAAGAATTTGTCAAAAAGCCGCTGACCAGGCGGATTTCATCTTCTATCCTCCAAAAACCTCTCGCAAACTGCAAGGTCTCCAGGCGCGTTAACATTAAGCGCCAGCTCCTCCTCATCCAGGATAAGATTATAATCTTCCTGCTCCTTGCGAATACTTTCGCCATCAAGTATATTTATCCCGCACGGGACAATGAAATCGCTATTCTTATGAAAAACAGTATCAGGTCTTAAGCCAAGCCTTGTGAATACCTCAAGTTTCATATGAACTGAAAGCGCAGGTGTATTTACTTCGAAATATTTTTCGATTATCCTGTCTATAAGTCCGCTTGTGACAAGAGGAAGGTCAGCCATCATGATGAGTACACGCCCCCTGATACCTGCTTCTTCTACCGCGCCTATCATGTCATGAACAAAACCTGCTCCCTGCATATGAATAATCTCAATTTCATGATAGTCTTTCTTAAAGTCATCAAGCCACTCGTTTGTTCTTTTCACTCTTGGTGATGTGGCCACAATTATGCGTTCGATGTTTTTTGAACCAAGAAGAGCTTCGAGCACATATTGTATCAGTGGTTTCCCGCACAGGAGTGTGAGTGGTTTTTCATCTTTACCAAGGCGCGCCCCCTTACCGCCAGCCATTACAACAGCATCCATCCGGCACCTCCGATATAAAGCAGGGCTGCAAGTCGCCCGATCTCATTTGCTGCGCCCACTACATCCCCGCTCACACCCCCAAAATGGCGGTTTGCAGTATTAAGAACAAGAAGCCCTGACAATTGCGATACTATGAATGCTCCAATACCCATGACTCCAAGAACAACAAAACAAACTGCTGCCGAAAAAACAGTCCCGATAATTAAGTCTGACTTCTTTGTATTATCAACGGTCATTGCCCCGAAACCCGCATGCAGCCTCCTGCCAAAAGCCGCTACAGTGACCATCGATTGCTTGGCGCTTGTTTCTGCCACTATCAATGCATAAGGAAGAAGGAGGAATCTATCTGATTCCTGGATTGAAACAAGAGATACGAAAACGCCAAGGATCGCTATCATACAAAAAACAATGCCGCCAGTACCAATAGCTGTATCACGCATGGCAGCGATCTTTTTCTCCTTTGTCCCGTGCGCTGCCAGACCGTCTCCAAAATCAGCAAGCCCGTCAATATGATTGAATCCTGTGAAATAATAGATCGCTATAATAACGAATAAAGAGATTATTATGGGTGGAAATATCGAAAATGTTGTCAATGCTATCACAATTAATGCAAAAATAATACCAATAACTGCGCCCACTACCGGGAACAGGTAGATGTGCTTCATTAGATTTTCGATACCTTCCATGGTTATACCCACAGGTATCGTAGAAAGAAAACCAAAACCGCTTCGGATGGCCGATAGGAACTTCCTCATCCGGCGAAACCGCCTGCTTTTATATCGGTCGTTGACTTTCTTGCTTTTGTCTTTTTTACTTTCTTTTTTTCATGTTTTGTCCCATCGCCCTTTCCTCTTGAATACATGTTCGCGGATGCCCCACCTATGAGCCCTGCGACCACATCATCCATGAAAGGTCCAAGTGTTGACAGGATACCGGGTTTTAATTTATCAAATCTTACATATTCAAAGATCCCCTTGTCTCCGCTGATGTATTTTGCGATACTCATCCCGATCACTTCATCCACAATAAGAAATGTCAGGTCTTTATTGAAGATCTCTTTGCTCATGCCCGGAAGTTCTCCTTTCTCCCCGGCTTTTTCAAGAAGCATTCCAGAATATATCAGGATGCACAGGTTGGGATCAGAAAGCGCATGTTTTAATTCTCTTTTAAATACCTTTTCTGCGATTTCCCTGGTTTCGACTCCGGGATGGGGCACATAAAGTTCCATGGCAGCATTAACGAGAACATTTTCAGAAAGCCCGGCATCTTCAAGGACTTTCATGATACCTATCGTATTAGAAGCGTCAATATCAACATCTACGGGCTGGTTTTTTTTCTTTTTTTCATTTTTGATATTTGATAATTTCATAAGTTTCTCCTGCAATTCAAAATAGGACTAATGGAATCTTTCCTATTAAAAATATTACTCCAATAACAATTAAAGAGGAAAAACCTACTAAAAACACTGCTTTTTTTATATGTATTGCTCCCGGATGCTGATATTTATCCCCCAATACATGATATCCAACTTTTTCAAGACGTACATTAAGTGCGCCTGAGACAGCGGACATCGACCATCCCGAATTGGGCGAGGCAGTTTTATTATGGTCACTGATGCAAGTTTTTAGAGCATCAATCGGTTTGCCGAAGAAAATTGATGATATAAAGATAATTGGAAGTGACATTCTCGCAGGAACGAAATTTACAATATCATCAATCTTTGCCGCTGCATACCCAAGCTCCTTGAAGGGCTCTTTCTTATACCCAACCATGGAATCAAGCGTATTTATCATGCGGTAAGTAAGTGCACCCGGAAGACCGAAAACCAGGAAATAGAATAAAGGCGATAAAACCCCGTCAACAAAGCTCTCTGCTAATGATTCAATTACAGCTGATGCCGATTGATGCGCGCTGAGGTTTGATGTATCCCTGCCCACAAAAGTTTTCAGGTCACTTCTTACTTTTTCTATCTTTCCTGAATCAAGGTCCGCTTGTATCCCGATTGCAGAAACAAGCAGCATGCGAATGGAAAAGCTGGATTTCAGGAAATATGCCGTAATTACCAATCCGGATATCCCCGTCCCTATCAATTTAAGGGAGCTTGCCAGTAAAACCGTTATCCCTGTACAAAAAATCATCATCAGTAAACCATACATTTTCCTGTAATGGTGCGGGGCGGCGCCCACGAACAGGTTGATAAGTTTTCCCATCCATACGACAGGATGAAAAGACGAAGGCATCTCCCCGAATATAATATCAAAAAGAATCGCAAGAAGTAAAACCTGTATCTGGAAATCCATTATAAAACAGGCTCCATCACATGTTTCCAGACGTCTTTTATTTTCTTGCAGCTCATCAACTCTTTTAGCACTTTTTCCGCAATGTGCCCCTGGTGTATGAGGTTGCAGCCTGCGCAGCTCCAGACCGTTCCGCCTGTTGACCTGTGAATAAGTTCCCCTCCTGTCCTGGTATTTTCACACGGGTAAAAGGGACAGAAACAGAATGTGCAATCCTGTCCTTCAAAGTGGCACGGGTAATATTCACAGTCTATCCTGCTCCTTGCTGCAACTCCCCGGTCAAGTGCTTTACCGATCTCTTTTTCTGCAAGTTCACTTCCCCATTCTTTTATAACGCTTAAGAATCCTGCGATCAACCTGCGGTTCTCGTTTCTCTTTCGCACAGCCACACGGATGTGATTTTCAAGATTAAAAGATGCACAATCACGAATGATGATGCCATGTCTTAACATACGCCCTGTCAGGTCAGCAGAACTTAAACCGAACTCTCTCAAATCTATGAGGATAAAATTCGTATCGCTGGGGTATGGTTTAAAGCCCCTGACACCAGCCAGTTTTGAAGTCAGCCATTTACGTTCTTTCTTTAATAATTCAAGTGACCTGTTGATATAATCCTGATTACACTTGAGAAGATTTTCACCAACTGCTGCGGCAATTGAATTCATGTTCCAGTGAAGACGGGATTTATTCATGAGATCTGCTAAAACAGGTGATGCAACAGCAAAACCGATCCTTAACCCCGGGATTGCGAATGTTTTTGTAAGGGAGCGCAAAACGATCACAAAATCGTTACATGCTGCGACATCTGCAATACTTTCGCGTGGATCGGAAAGTTCAATGAATGCCTCATCCACAAATAAAAAAACCTCAGCACAGCTGCATTTTTCAGCAAACAAACGGACTTGTTTCCGGTCCAGGAGCTTTCCTGTGGGATTATTCGGATTGCACAGGAAAACAGCTTTACAATTGTCAATATCAGTGTTTAAAATATCATCATAATTGACATTTTCAATACGCGCTCCCAGGAGGCGGCACTGGAATTCATACTCCGAGAAAGTGGGGGCCGGAATAATTACCTTATCCTCCGGCTCAATAACCGTTTCTGCAAAAAGGCGGATCAGTTCTGACGAGCCATTTCCAGGAACGATATTTTCGGAGGATACCTTAAGATAATCAGCCGCAGCTTTTTTAAAACCCGGATATCTGTTATCCGGATAATTGTTTATGTCCTTGCAGGCGGCTGATAATATCGATCTTAATTTTGGCGGCTCCAGCGGATTGATGTTAACACTGAAATCGAGCAGCTCTTGCGTAGTCTTTCCTGCTGTCCGGGCACTTTCCGATAATCTTGCGCCGTGAATGCATGGTACAAGGCCAAACACATTTTTCCTGACTCTGTTATTAAGGGGCACAATCCCTTTTTTGTTTGAAGGGAATATTAAAGTGCTGGAAGAAACTTCTATCAAATAACCGCATTATTTAAAATATTTCCATAAATTACACTTATAGATACTGCTTTATTCATTTTCAAATTGTTTAACTATTCTATGACAATTGTTTTTTATTCATGTAATTATAATTTTACTCCACCTGAATCGGTTTTTTCAACGGCTGAAATACCACTATGTATGGAATCATTTTATTAAAACAATAGGCTTTGCCACAGTTTTCACAACAACATTTATATACTATGATGCATGATTGTACTACAAGACAACAAAACGTTGTCGGGGTATGAATAAAATATGGCAGAAATAAGAAATTTTGTATTAAGGGAAAAGAATGGTAAAGAGACTGGAGTATTTACCGGTCACCAGCCGCGCCAGGCAGCATTAAAGGCAGCCAACCGCAGCAAAGGAACAAAATCAAAACCAGTTGAATTGAGATTAAGGGAGAGAGGAACAAAGAAGATCCACATCTACAAAGGATGGACAGAAGTCGTTGCTGCTCCAAAGAACAAACCAAAATGGATGCCAGCAAAGATCAACAAGCCCAATGTAAAGAAAACAGGCGTTGAACTTCTGGATAAAGTTTAAATAATAATTTTTTTCTTTTTTCTTTTTTTTATCAATATCTGTAGATATCTATTCAAAAATTCCAGAATTTGATTTTTCTTGCAGATTGTGCCAAAACTGGAAGAGCAGGCTTTAATTTGCTTGTTTTGAGTTCATTATTCTATTCTTTTCTGGCTTGCTGTGACTCACAATAGGGAAACAAAATTGTTAGTATCCAGGCGAACAATATTTATAGTTCGGCTAATATAGGAGAATAATATGACAAAAAATAAACCAGCAATTTCTCTTCAAAATTTTACCCCCACTCAACTGATGGAATACGATGCCTGCACAAGATGCGGCGAATGCGTCAAGTATTGCCCGACCTATGATGGAAGAAATAAAGACCAGGCTATCGAACCCAGGGATAAAATATTGCGATGGAGGGAGTACGTAACAAGGAGCTATGGCTGGAAGGCAAAACTTTTCGGACCTGCAAAGATACCGGATGAAGAATTGAAAAAATATGCCGACGATCTGTATAACTGTACAGTATGCGGTATGTGCGGCACAGTGTGTTGTGCCGGAATTGACACTGTCGAACTATGGGAAGCAAATCGTGCAAACCTTGTAAAGCGCGGATTTGGTCCTTATGGTAAGCAGAGCCTGTTCCCCAGGTTGATCGGGGAAGGACACAATCCGTATATGAAGCAGCAAAAAGACCGCCTCGCCTGGATGACGCCTGATATCAGGATAGCCGAGAAATCCGACATTGCATATTTCATCGGCTGCACTGCAGGATACAACCAGCAGGTGCTCTGTATCAGCACTGCAAGAATCCTGAATAAACTCAATGTACCGTTCATGGTTCTCGGAGAAGATGAATGGTGCTGCTCTTCAGCACTTATAAGGACCGGACAGCAGCATCTTGATGATGTTCCGAAAAAGGCTGCTTTACATAATATTGAGGCATTGAAAGCACGCGGCGCAAAAAGGGTAATATTCGCGTGCGCAGGATGTTTCAGGGCTTCAAAAATAGACTGGCCTCGCGCCTATGGGAAGCCGCTGCCTTTTGAGTCGATCCATATGTCGCAGTTCCTCGCAGAACAGCTTGATGCCGGGAAGATTAAATGGGAAAAGAGTTTTAATAAAACCGTAACTTATCACGACCCATGCCACCTGGGAAGACATGTCGGCATATTTGAGGAGCCAAGAAAGGTCCTGAAAAGCATACCCGGTCTTGAGCTTATCGAAATGGAAAGGAATCGCAAAGAACAGAGATGCTGCGGTGCAGGCGGAGGCGTGAAAGCCGGTATCCCGGACCTTGCACTTGCTGTTGCTAAAGACCGGATGAAGGATGCCAGGGCCACTGGTGCCCAGGTATTGATCAGCACATGCCCTTTTTGCAGGCGCAACCTGCTTGACGGAAGGGACGAACTGAAGATGGAAATAGGCGTGGACGACCTTGTGGTTCTTACTGCAAACCTGATGGGTCTTTCCACAGACGTTAAACCACCTTTACCGGGTGCGCCAAAAGAGAGCATCAGCGACATATTCAGGACTCAGACCATACCGCCCAAACCCCCGGCGGAACCGAAGAAAGAAGCCCAAAAGGAAACATCCAGGGATACGAAATAAAGAGTGTGTTTGTGCTCCATCGATTGCAATGAGCTGTGGGATTACAGCAATCCCTCAGTTTTTTGTTAATATAGGTCGGCAAAAATAAATTCACTTATCCGGAATTTCTGCCAGCTTCAATCCTGCCAGTCCCATTATAATAATAAAAAGCAGCAATGAAGCCGTATATCCGAATCCTGCCGATGTTTTCAGCAATATTTTTGATGCCGCGATCAAAATAATAAAAATCACAACTGACCCAAGCGCCAGTGTGATCTCCAGAGATTTTTTATTCATAACACCACAAGTTTTGCATCAATTATGCCGGAAACGGCTTTGATATCATCCAGTATCGCTTCATCTACTTCGCTATCGATGTTCAGTACCATAATAGCTTCACCTCCCGCTGTTATCCGGCCAACCTGCATTCCTGCTATATTGATATTGTTCTTTCCAAGTATGATGCAGCACGGCCCGATGATGTTGGGATGGTCTTTGTGTCTTGCAACTATCATATATTTTGAAGGAACAACATCGATCCGGTATTCGTCGATCTGCACTATACGCGACTCTTTTCCAACGATGGTGCCGCTTACAATTTTTTCTTCTCCTTTCTTCGTCAATTTCACTGCGATCTGGCTGGAATATCCCTGGTTCGTCTTGGATTTGCTTTCTATTATCTTGATCTTTCGCTCTTTTGCTATGATCGGGGCATTTACGTAATTGACCCCGGGACCAAGAACAGGTTCAAGCAGGCCCTTTAATACTGCAAGTGTTAAAGGTGCCACATTATGCTCTGCGATTTCACCGCAGTATGAAATTTCTACTTTTTCATAATTGCTCCCTATAAGATACATACAGAGCTTTCCGATTTTCTCTGCAAGAGGGAAATAAGGCTCAAGAACCTGCATGGCATCGGGTTTTATATATGGCATGTTGATGGCGTTTTTCACAGGGAGGCCTTTTAAGGAATTGACTATCTGCTCGGCAACAGAGATGGCAACATTGATCTGAGCTTCTTCTGTGGATGCTCCAAGGTGCGGCGTCATAATAACACGGTCAAGTTCGATAAGAGGGCTGTCAAAAGGCGGCTCTGTCACGAAAACATCGATCGCTGCACCGCTTACGATGCCTTCTTTTACTGCTTTTGCAAGCGCTTCTTCATTAATGATGCCTCCCCTTGCGCAGTTTATAATTCGAGCCCCCTTCTTCATAACAGCGAAATCCTTTGTGCTGATAAGATCTTTTGTTTCTTTTGTGAGGGGGGTATGTACAGTAATATAATCTGCCCGTTTAACAATGTCTATGACGGTTGTAAGCTCAACACCAAGTTCATTAGCCCTCTCAGGAGATATGAAAGGGTCATAAGCTAATATATTCATCTCCATTCCCTGGGCGCGTTTTGCGACTTCTGCACCGATCCTTCCAAGTCCCACAACCCCGAGTGTTTTTCCCCTGACCTCAACACCCATGAATTTTTTCCGGTCCCATTTCTTGCCTTTCAGGGATGCATTTGCCTGCGGGATGTTCCTTGACATTGCCATCATCATGGCTATTGTATGCTCAGCTGCTGAAATGGTATTGCCTTCCGGCGCATTAATTACTATTATTCCCCGTTCTGTGGCTGCATTAACATCAATATTATCCACACCGACTCCAGCCCTGCCTATGATTTTTAATTTTTTGCCGGCATTTATGACATCTTTTGTAACTTGCGTTTCACTTCGGACAATGAGGGCTTCATAATTACCGATCTTTGCGATCAGTTCATCGGGCTTAAGGCCAGTTGCAATATCAACATCAAATTCTTTTTTTAATATCTCGACACCCTGGTCGGATATGGGGTCGCTTACAAGTATCTTCAAGATTATCACCAGCTAATTCGCCAAATCAACGAATTATTTTTATAAGATTATTACTTTTCAGGTTCTTACAGTATTTTGCCGTTCATAAGCTTTTCTAACTACGTTTCCTCAATGTGATACCATAAATTGTCCATAAAAGATATTAAGACAAAGACAAAATTCAGAAAATATTAATATTATTAATATTAGCATCAGGTCAACGGGATTTAATGGCGCTAAAGTTAATTAAAAATAACGGTTTCACACTTGGCGAGGGGTTGACGTTGCTTGACGGCAATACTCTCTTATGCCGACATTGCGGTAGTAGGTAGTTATATATTATTAAACAGTCATTTAATCCATAAGGAGACTGATTAATGAGTAAAAAGCCAGACAACCTATTAGAATTCTTGAATGGCACTTTTGCATTATATCCAGAGGAAATTAAACTATATGAAGAAGCATTTATCCATAGCAGTAATAACAGCTCATTAAATAATCAAAGACTTGCTTTTCTCGGAGATTCGGTATTAAGACTGATAATAAGGGAACATTTTTTCAAGAAAAATCCAGTTTCGGATATCGGAGAACTCACAAAAATATGTGGCGAAGAGAAAGAAACCAATAAGAACTTTGCAAATATCGCATTCAAACTTGAGTTGGTGAAGTACATGAATATCGAAAATCCACCTCTCGATTATGAAACCAATGAAATATTAAATGCAGAAGTCTTCGAAGCATTATTCGGAGCAATATACCTCAATAGAGGATTTGATGAGACAAAAAGGATTGCAGAGAAATATATACTGACAAACTTGGAACTTTAAATCGGTGATATATGAAAACAGAAAAGGGAGAATATGTTGTAGGTGCATATCTGAAAATTATTAAGGGTTGTGATTTCATTGATATTAGAAAATCTTAAAAGGTAAAAAAATTTCAAGGAGAATTAAATAATGAATATGAGATTGTGGGTATTTAGATTATCATTGGGAAATTCGGGAGAACCATCTAATGAATGTCCTGTCGATTTAGACAGGGACGATATAAAAAGATATAGACATGAAACATCTCCAATAAAATTTAGCGATTATCCAGATTTAGATTTGGCTATTTTAAACAATGAACTTTTTGAGAAAGGCAAATTGAGACAAGGTTGGGGAACGTCATTTAATAGGATTAATTTAGATTTGAATCACCCCCAAAAAAAATGGCTTGAAAATTACATAAAATTGGCATGGAAGGTCCAGGGGGAAAAAGTTGATTGTGAAGATGCCATGGGAAGATATAATATTTTGAAAGGTATGAAAGATATGAAAGTTGGAAATATTGTATTCGTGCCAAGGATTCCTGATGAAAACCAATTTACTGTTGCCACTGTTAAAAAAGAATATTATTTTCAAAAAATTACAGGGTTCATTGGACATGGGCATGTTATCGAGATAAAAAAAATTAAAATTTTTAATTATTATGATTTTATTGTTCCGAAAATATTTAATCCTTATAGACGGGCTATAGGCGAAATTAAAGAAAATCACCAAAATTTTAGGACAATTAATACTTTTATAAAAAAATATTATTCATTCAAAAAATAGAATATGAGTGTACTTATAATTCCCTGTTATATAAAAACCAAATGGGACATTGATTGCCTAAATAGATTATTGATTAGTATTCAGAATCAAACTCAGAAATTTGACAAGGTTTATTTAGTTGAGGATGCAAGCCCATTTGATTATAAACTACAATTTGATTTTCTTGAACACATAAAATTATCTGATAATGGGGGACCAGCAAGGGCAAGAAATATCGGAATTGAAAATGCATTAAAACTCAACGCACAGTATCTATTATTTACTGACCATGATTGTATTCTGGATAAGGAATGGAATGAGCAGATGACATCATTTTTAAGACATACAGAATTTGGTGCCGTAGGTGGTATGACATATTCTTATGGGAATACTTTGTTAGATTACTATCATGACATAAATGGAACCTTAAGTGGCAAGTGGCTCTTGCCTGAGAAAAAAGAGTTATGGTATATGCCTTCATTGAATTTTGGCATGAAATCCACTGTTGCTGAACAGTTCGGATTCGATGAAAGATTCCCAACAGCAGCTGGTGAAGATGTTGATTTATGTTTACGTCTTCGAAGCAAATATAAAATTGGATTTTGCGCCAACGCAAAATTGTGGCATGACTACGGCTATAGAGACTCAATTACTGGCTTTAAAAGATTTGTGAAACTATTTAAAAAATATAAGAGTTCAAGTGCAACTGTATATGAAGGTCATACAGTATTACTTTGGGACGCATCAGAATCAATTTACAAAGGAAATATGTATGAGCCTGATTTATAGAAGAAAAGCAAACCAACCGAGCATATCCCATGTAATTTATGACTACTTAGGAGAAATACGCCCTTTCGCTAAGCGCATCGAAAAGAAACACCTTATTTTACCATTAGTGTTTTTAAAAACAATAGAATGGAGTATATACAGATGGTACAAAACTCCTATAAGACGTTTCTACGGAGTGAAAGGGAATGAATTAATTTATATGATTACGAGGCGTTGTAATGAAAGATGTTTAAAATGTGGAATTTGGAAAAATCCTGAGCCAGATAGTGAACATCTAAAAATATCAGATTTCATAAATTGCTTAAAGTCATTACATCATAATTTATATCAAGTGACCTTAACTGGTGGTGAACCATTGTTATTTATGGAAGATGTTCTTCAAATTGCAGAAGTATCAAAAAAACTTAATGTTCCAATGATAACAGTTACAAATGGTTCATTAATTAATGAAGATTTTCTGAATAGATATTCTAAGTTAGATCATATTCTTGTTATTTCGATTGACACATTAGATAAAGAGAAATGGTCTGAATTTAGAGGTAGAGACAATTTCGATGCAGTAATGAATAATTTGCAAATAGCAAAAAAAATGTTAGGAGACAAGTTACGAATACAATCGGTTCTTGCTCACGAAACAATAAATGATATTCCCAAAATTATAGCATTCTGTAAAGATGTTGGTATTCTACATGTCTCTCAACCGTATATGGATTTTGGAGGTATTTGGCAAGAAGCCAAACAAATTTCTGAAAATAAGAATGATATTGTTTGTGCAGCTCGAAAAAATATTTGCATCTATCCTAATGGCGATGTTGTAAAATGTTTTGACCATTATCGTATTCCTATTGCAAAAGAACCATTAGGCAATATTGGAAGAGAGGACATTATTCCTATATTATGTAAGAAACGTTCAACTGAGATTTCAAAAATTATGAAAAACTGTAATTATCCTTGCAAGAATTTATCATGTAATATACCAGCACTTGTTTACAATACATGAAAAGCGAAAAAGCTGATATAATAATAATTAGAGGTGCGCCAGGTTCTGGAAAATCACAATCAGCGATAAGTCTTTCAGAATTTTTTCCAAAAGGCGTAAGAATGGAGATTGATATTTTACGTTCAATGGTAATTTCCGTAGATTGGACAAACCAGAATGAACACATAAATATATTGAATATTTCAACAAAATTAGTTATTGACTTCATTCAATTAGGATTCAGCCCAGTGATAGTTATTGACACTTTTAGTGGTGATAAAATCCTGAATTATCTTGAAAAGCTAAATCATCTGAATAATGAGTTGTCCATCGGTATATTTGGTCTTTATACAACGGAAGAAGAGCTAAAAAAAAGAATTGAATCACGTAAGAAAGGGGAATTTAGAGATTTCAATATTTGCAAAAAGTTAAATGATGAAGTTCTGAAAATTAAATATGAAAAGGAATTTCAGATTAACACAACAGGTCTATTACCTAATGAAACCGCCAAAATTATATATAACAAAATAATGAAATGAAAAATACACTTCCACCAACATCGTGTATAAGTAAAGGCGCCCTGTGCTGGTAAATATATCACCAGATAAATCGGTCTAATTGGACTATAGTAGTTTGCATAAGCGATTAAAAAAATAAGAATATATACAATCATTTAAAAAAAAGGCGATAGAACACGGATTGTGCGGATGACACGGATGCGCACGGATTAGAAATATCCGTGAAAATCCGTTTGATCTGTGTCATCTGTGTTCTATTTTAGATAATATCTAAAACTCTTAGCAAAACACTATATAAGCATTTCAGCTTTTCGTTAAAGCTTAGATATTTTAGCTTTGAAGGATAAGAGAAAGCCATGTCCAATCCTTCCACAATCAGAAATGAATCTGGAAAATCCTCCAGACCATTTGTTTTTATTAACGCGGCCATGAGCGCTGATGGAAAAATTGCCACAATTGAACGCAGGCAGACCCGGATATCTGGAAGCCCGGATTTTGACCGCATGGATGAACTCAGGGCATCATCCGATGCCATTATGGTGGGAATCGGTACTGTGCTTTCGGATAATCCGAGCCTTACTGTGAAATCAAAAGACAGGAAGGATAAAAGGCGTGCCCTGGGACTTTCGGAAAATCCAGTGAGAATAGTTGTTGACAGCCTCGCAAGAACACCGGTTGATGCAGATATCTTTAAAAAAGGTGAAGGTAAACGCATAATCGCTGTTTCTGGAAGCGCGCCGTCTGATAAAGTCCGGAGGCTTTCAAAGTTTGCCGATATAATTTGTATCGGGAAAAAGAATGTTGACCTTGTCAAACTTCTTTCCGAATTAAAGAAGCGGGGTATCAACCGCCTTATGATCGAAGGGGGCGCAACCCTCAACTGGGGGTTGATTTCAAATGGGCTTGTGGATGAGGTGTATACTTTTGTCGGGAATATCATAATAGGAGGAAAAAACGCCCCGACGCTGGTGGATGGTGAAGGATATGCATCTGATTTTTGCAGGCTTGCCCTTATATCCTGCGAGAAAGTGGATGATGGGATTCTTATAAAATGGAAAGTCATTTTGTAGAGTAGTAACCTTTAATATCTTTTACGTTAATTGTAAACAGATGGTTAAGCTCGATCAAATCAACATTTCAAATGACGGCCTCACTAAATTTTTCAGTCCCATAGAGGCTGCAATACTCCGGGCATTATGGAGCGAAGGAGAAATGACCACCTCAGAGCTAACAGGAAAGACAAATATTCCATTGACAAGTGTTGCAGGTACTCTTGACAGGCTTGTGAAGGCGGGATATACAACACGAAGAACTGAAATGGTTAATGGAAGAGTAAGATACGTTTATGAGCCGGTCCTTTCAGAAGAAGAAGCTGCCAGCGAGATCACAACAAAGATCCTGGACAGCCTTGTACAGGCATTCGGACCTCTTGCGGTTGAGAACTTTTCAAAATATAGTGATAAAAAATGAATATATTCGGTGAAATAACCTGCTATGGGCAGTGTTTAAGATCATGGGTGCCAATTGTGGCTTTTATTGTTATAATATCATTAACATCAGTAGCAGCAAGCTTAATGTTAAAGAACCCGAAAAAAAGGCTTCAAATATTTGCTTTTGCGCAGGTTTCGGGTCTGATCGGTGTAACCTTAACATATTATCTCATGAATTGCAGTGAGATGCTGTCAATGTATCTCTTTTTTGCTTATCAGGCTATTTCTACGATCCTGATATTTGGTACGCTGCGTTACTATGACAGGCTGATGATAAAACGCCTTGAAGCAAAACCCGCAGGAAGCATATTGAAATGGACACAGGAATATGTGGATAAGCTTACATCGGCCAGGGTATATTATTTTGACTCCGCGGTTCCAAAAGCATTTGCTGCAGGGCGCTCGATTTTCATATCAATAGGACTTCTTGAAATATTGGGTGATGATGAGTTGAAGGCTGTACTTGCGCATGAGGCCTGGCATATAAGGTATAATTCAAGAATGCCATTTCTTTCCAGGCTTGCACTGATGGCATTTTCATCGTCCTCCGAGCCTGAACTTGAAGAGCAGGCAGATTGTTTTGCAGCAAAGGTAGCAGGGAGTGCGGCACTTTTTTCTGCGCGAAATAAGGTTGATAAAGTATTTATTTAAGAAAATATAAGAATGATAAAGTATTTATTTAAGAAAATATAAGGATGATAGAATATGTGGCTTAAATTAAGATTGTATCTTATAATGGCAGTATTATTTGCCATAGTATACGGGCTTGTGGCATTTGCAGCAAATTATATGGGAATATCAGGATTTTTCTTTTATGGTGTTCTTGCCACAGTCATGATGCTGATCCAGTACATGATAGGACCAAAGATGGTAGAATGGTCAATGGGTGTACATTATGTTACTGAAGCAGAATATCCGGCTCTTCACAGGATGGTTACTGAACTTGCAAGAGATGCCAGTATTCCAAAACCCAGGATTGGCATAGCCAGAATACCCATACCCAATGCATTTGCATTCGGGCGCTGGGCAAAAGACGGAAGAGTCTGTGTTACGGAAGGTATAATGAACCTCCTTAATGAAAAAGAGCTGAGGGCGGTTCTGGCGCATGAAATATCCCACCTGAAACACAGGGATGTTGCGATCATAACGATGATAAGCGTAATTCCCATGATATGCTGGTACTTTGCATGGAACCAGTTGTTCTCAGGCGGCAGGGAACGGGGAAATGGCATTCTTATAGGAATAGTGGCTCTCATTATATATTTGATAACAAATCTCCTTGTCCTGTACGTATCACGGATCAGGGAATATTATGCAGATGAAGGCGCAGTGAAACTCGGCAGCTCACCGCATCATCTTGCATCAGCTCTTTATAAACTTGTTTATGGGAGTGCCAGGGTTTCCAAAGAATCATTAAAACCCATAGAGGGCATGAAAGCCTTCTTTGCTAATGACCCGTCGCGCGCTGGCAGTGATATAAGGGAATTATCCCAGATCGACCTTGATGGAAGCGGAACTATCGATATAAATGAACTTATGACTCTCCGGACACGCCCGATAAAAGTCAAAACCGGTGATAAGTTAATGGAAATGTTCAGCACACATCCGAATATGCTCAAACGCATACAGCGGTTGTCCTCTCTCCAGGGGATTTCCGCATACTAATTTTTTTTATTTTGTTTAATTTTTTCCTGATTACCCCTTCCGAAAAGGTTAAAAGGGATGTGGTAGAATGAGGAGAAATCATTCATTCATGATGCAGTGATTTGGAGTTCATCTCCAGACATAATTGTTTCAAATTGTTTTGAAGATTCAAAATATTAATCTGGCAATAATGCCCACAATCATTGTATAAATGTGATGAGCCGCAAGGCTGTTCCGGGTTATCCAGGACATGTATCGTGCATTATGAAATGCATAATCCCCAACGATTGTTGGAAAAGGAGGACTATAGGTTGTTAAATGAATTACAGGGTAGAAAAGGTGACTTAAAAGACAAGTCGGAAGAGTATAAGGAAAAAAGAAATGAATTCAATCTTGAAGCGAGTAAATGTGCTGCGAAAAGGAATGATTTAAACAAACGTACAAAAGAGCTTATTGAAGAGGCACAACAACTCAAAAAGTTGCGTGATGAGAATAACGAACAGGTTGCTCAATCCAAACTCAAACGCGACGAATTAAATGATCAAGCTAATAAAATTTATGCGGAAATCGATAAGATCCGCAAAGGCCTCAATCTCGGTGACGGCCCTTCACTTAAAGAATTAAAAAAACAGATCGATGGGCTGGAATTCAGGCAGCAGACCGAGGTAATGACACCTGCAAAGGAACGGGAACTTGTTGATAGTATAACAAAACTGACCGATGAGCTCAAGCACAAAAAACAGCAGCTTGAGGGCAATACTGAGTTAAAGACTTTACTTGAACAGGCCCAGGCTCTTCGCGATGAAGCATTGGTACATCACAACAAAGTTAAGGAATTTGCTGATGCAGCACAGCAATATCATGATAAGATGATCGTGATATTCAAGGAAGCTGATACAATAAGAGCAGAATCTGATGCAGCACATAAGGAATTTGTGAAAGCTCAGGAAGCTGCTGACGAACAGCACAGATTGTTCATCCAGACACAGAAAGAGATCCGGGAGATCAATAAAGTGATCATCGGATTAAAGAGAAAGACAAAAGAAGGTAAGGACGAATCCATAAGAGAACAGGCCAAGAAGGAAGCTGAAGAGGTATATGCCCAGTTCAAGCTTGGTGAGAAACTGAATACCGAGGATTTGATGTTACTGCAAAGATCGGGACTCCTGTAGATCCATTCTCTTTCTTTTTTATATTAATGGAAAATTCTATTAAATGTAATACTATAAGCTGGGATGAAGCTTACAGGCTTGCAAGAGCGCTTGCACAAAAAATAATTGAATCAGGATATAAGCCAGATATTGTTATAGGGGTCGCAAGGGGCGGGCTTGTTCCAGCGCGTATGGTATGCGATTTTCTTTTGCTGGATGAGCTTGTATCGATAAGGACAGAACACTGGGGGATCGCTTCAAAAAATGAGACTGCAAGGATAAAATTCTCGCTTCCGGAAGAAGCGGACATTTCAGGGAAAAATGTACTTGTTGTGGATGATGTTGCGGATACAGGAGATAGTTTTTCAGTAATACTGGATTACCTGGAACAAAAGAATCCCACGGGAATCAGGACAGCGGTTCTCCATTATAAAACCTGTTCAACTGTGGTTCCGGATTATTGGGGCGAGAAACATGAGGAATGGAACTGGATAATATATCCATGGGCTTTTTATGAAGACCTGGCTGGATTTGTGCAAAAATTACTGGATAAGCCGGTTACCAATGAAGAGATTAAAAAAGGTCTTTTGAAAAATTATAATATTACAATTTCAAGAAAAGACCTTCTTGAAATGCTGAATGATTTTCACAAACTGAGAAATATCAAAAAAAGTGGAAAAAACAAAAAGGTATTATGGGAAAAAGTAGAATCTTGAAAGGGTAGAATAATGAATATCAGAGTTCATGTTTTTATTTCGGGGAAGGTGCAAGGTGTGTTCTTCAGGTCAAGCACTAAGGATATGGCGAAGAATTTAGATCTTTTCGGCTGGGTCAGGAACCTTGCTGACGGGCGGGTGGAAGCTGTTTTTGAAGGTAAAAAGGACACAATTGAAAAAATGCTGGAGTGGTGCAGGGTAGGCCCTGAATATGCAAGAGTGACAGGCATAGAAGTTATCTGGGAAGAATTCAAGGGAGATTTCAAAGAGTTTTTGCTGCGTCGGTAATTATAAACCATACCTCGCCAATTATAGAGTGAGAGAGGAAGAGCGGCCGCCGGCAGCTAGTCTGCTGAGGAAAGTCCCCTCACCATCTGGACCGCGGACATGCGCAAGCATGTAGGGTGAGAATCCTGGCTCTGGAACAGAAACGATACCGCAGCGCTTCTAATGCGATGATTCCGAAAGGATGATGGTCTTTGTGTATGCGGATGGAACGGCGAATCCACGCGGGTGCAAGCCGAAATAGGGCATTAAAGGGCAGTCCAGACCTGTCCGAGTACGGCGCATAGCTGAATGCCGCAAAAGCGCTACAGGGGCACTCGTCCCTTGCGCTGAACATAAAGGGGCTTACTCTCCTCACTCAAATTTTAACTCATCAAATAATATTTAAAACATAAAGATAATTGATGGGTATATGGTTCTAAATAATCTGGATGAAATATTAGACCGATGGGTGCGGCAAGCTGACCACGACCTTGAAAATGCCAGAAAGAACCTTGACATTGAGGCTTATGATGTATGTTTGATTTTATGTGAACAAGCGGCTGAAAAGATATTAAAAGCATTATATATTAAAGAGAGAAGAGAGGAACCGCCAAGAACACACTCTCTTAGAAAGTTGATTGAACTAACAGATATGCCAGATGAAGTTTTAAAACTTGTAGCTGAGCTTGATTCGTATTATCTGGTTCTCAGATATCCTGATGTGGGCGATATTGTACCTTATGAAAATGTTGATCATGAAGATGCAGAAGATGGAATCAATAAGGCAGAACAAATTATTGAATTAGCAAAAAATCGTCTTCAACGGGAGGATTAGATGGCATTTGATAAAAAAGTGAACTATTTCTTAAATAAATATCTCTCCAAAATTAAATCCATGTATGCACCTGATGAGATGTGGCTCTGGGGATCAAGAGCGCATGGAAGCCCTGGTGAATATAGTGATATTGACTTGATCGTTGTGTCAAATAAATTCTCTGATATAAAGTTCACAAAAAGAATGTACAAGTTCATCGAGTCCATAGGTTTGTTGACTGACAGGAGCACAGAAGTTGTGGATGTCTTATGTTATACTCCTGATGAGTTTGCAAGAAAAAAGGACCAAATAAGCATTGTTAGTGAAGCTCTTAAAACAGGAATAAGGATCATCTAAGAGGCGCATAGCTGAATGCCGCAAAAGTGCTACAGGGGTACTCGCCCTTGCGCTGAACATAAGGGGCTTACTCTCCTCACTCATCTAAAATCGTATCCTGTCCAAAAGTAGGCGCCCATCAAAGTATTTATATGATGGCATAAACAACAATTGCGGTATCAAAGAACATGAATTCGTTCATAATCAGCATGTAGATGGTCATTGTGTATTTAAAAATGGAGGTTGCAGGTGGAAAATAATGTGGTGACAAAACCTACAGTATTCATCAGCTACAGCCACAAGGACGAAGCATGGAAAGACCGTATTGTGATCCATCTTGGAGCGCTGGCACAGGAAGGCATTCTTGACACATGGGATGACCGCCACATCTGCGCAGGCGCAGACTGGAAAAAGGAGATTGAAGATGCCTTGAAAAAAGCCAGTGCGGCTGTGCTTCTGGTTTCGGCAGATTTTCTCAACTCAAAATTCATATTGGACGAAGAAGTGCCAAAGTTACTTGAGCGGAGGGAAAAAGAAGGACTCAGGATTTTTCCAGTAGTCATAAGACCATGTGCCTGGAAACGGATCAAATGGCTATCCCGAATGAATCTTCATCCCAGAGATGGAAAACCGCTCATTGGAGGAACTGAGTTTCAGATCGAAACCGACCTGGCAGCGATCGCCGAGGAGATTGCAAATATCGTTGGACATGCAGCAGAAATATCCAAAGAAGGCAGATATCTGCCATTACCTCCTGAGAAAATCTCTCTCGCCAAACTCCCTTCCACAAATCCCGAACTATTCGGTCGTGAAAAAGAACTGAAGCTCCTTGATGATGCCTGGAAAAACCCAAAAACGAACATCATCTGTTTCGTAGCATGGGGAGGCGTGGGTAAGACCGCACTCGTAAACTCATGGCTTGGCAGGATGAGGGCAGACAATTTCCGCGGCGCAGAGCGCGTGTTCGGCTGGTCGTTCTACAGCCAGGGTGCATCGGAAGGAAAACAGGCATCTGCTGATCTGTTCATCGCGTCTGCCTTGCGGTGGTTCGGTGACCCTGACCCCACGAAAGGTTCACCGTGGGATAAGGGTGTGCGCCTTGCTGAATTCATAAGGAAACAGCACACTCTGCTCATCCTTGACGGGCTTGAGCCTCTGCAAAATCCGCCGGGTGAGGGGCAGGGACAAATTAAGGATCCTGCTCTTAAAACGCTGCTGCGTGAGCTTGCCAATCACAATCCCGGACTTTGCGTCATAACCACACGCATGGAAGTGGATGATATCAAAGAATTTATTAGGACTTCAGTGCAAAACATTCCGCTTGAACATCTCTCAGATGAAGCTGGCGCCGAGCTTCTTTTGCATCTTGGCGCAAAAGGCAAAGAGGATGAACTCAAACAGGCTGTCTGTGAATATGAGGGTCACGCACTGGCACTGATGCTGCTTGGAAGCTACCTTAAAGTTGTTTATGATGGCGATATTTCACAGCGCGATAAGATCAGTAAGCTTATGAACGAGCCCAGACAGGGAAAACATGCCATGAGAGTGATGGCGTCTTATGAAAAATGGTTTGAAGGCAAACCTGAACTTGATATCCTGCGCATCATAGGGCTTTTTGATAGACCTGCTGAGGGCGGCGCAATCGGTGCGCTAAGGGCAGAGCTACCTATTAATGGACTGACATCAAAGCTTGAAGGATTATCGAAAGATAACTGGCGTTTTGCTTTGAATAACCTGAGAGAAGTAAAACTCATAGCGAAGGAAGACCAGCACAGACTTGATGCTCTTGATTGCCATCCCCTGATACGTGAATATTTTGGCGAGAGGCTTAAAACCAGCAATCCGGCTGCATGGAAAGAGGCGCACAGCAGGTTGTATGAGTATTACAAATCCCATGCAAAGGAATATCCTGATACCATTGAGGAGATGACACCTCTTTATTTGACGGTAGCGCACGGCTGCCAAGCAGATAGACAGCAAGAAGCTGCTCAAATATTTTATGGTAGGATTCGAAGAAAAGCTGAAGGTTTTAGCTGGAGAAAGTTAGGAACATTTGCTGCCGATTTAGCAGCATTGTCTAATTTTTTGGATAGTTCTGGGAACATGGCAGCATCTGTGCTTACTGATGAATATAAAGCCTTTATCCTGAATGCGGCAGGCTTTTGCTTGAGATCGCTCGGTCGTTTGGGTGAGGCGGTGCAGCCAATGAAGGCAGGTTTGAAGGTTACTATCGCACTAAACCAATGGAGTAATGCAGCTAGAATTACTGGCAATATCAGTGAAATCTACCTTGCCATGGGCGACATTAGGCAAGCTCAGAACTATGCGAAACGGAGCGTTAAGCTGGCAGACAAAAGCGGTGATGCTTTCAACGAATAAGCAAACGGACCACTTTGGCAAATATTTTGCATCAGGCAGGCAGCATATCCGAAGCTGAAGCTCTTTTCAGAAAAGCTGAGGATATGCAAAAGAAATTTCAACCTAAGTTTTTTTATCTCCACGCTCTTGCAGGCTTTATGTACTGCGACTTACTGTTGAGAATGGACAGATATCTATATGTGATAAGCTGAGCCACGCAGACATTGGAATGGGGGAAGATAAAAGGATGGTATGCACTTCACTCCATCGGCCTTGATAATCTATCCCTTGGAAGGGCGTATCTTATTCAAGAAATTAATGATATAGAAGCCGATTTCACCCGCGCTGCCGAGTACCTGAACATAGCAGTGGATAGGCTGAGGTATGCAGGGATACAAGATTATATACCATCCAGCCTCATGTCCCGCTCTGAGCTATTCATCGCGCTTCGCGATTTCAACAAAGCCAGGCACGACCTTGATGAAGCCATGACCATTGCTGAGCGCGGTGAGATGGGCTTGCATAAGGCTGACTGCCGCCTGGGATATGCGCGGCTGTATCTGGCTATAGGTGATAAGGAGAAGGCACGGGGGGAGCTGGCGATTGCAAAGGAGATGATCGGGAAGATGGGGTATCACAGGCGGGATGGGGAAGTGAAGGAACTGGAAGAACGGCTGAAACTGTAGCAAATTTAATGTGATAGCATAGAATAGACGTGCATTAACACTTTTTGTCAACATCAAAATTCAGGCGCTGGGGTTTGCGACCCCGACGGAAGCGCCGCCGCTGGTGAAGATTTAGGAAATCTCAGAAGATAAATGAATATCAGAAGAAAGTTATAAGTTATTTGGAAACTATGATTTCTTGAAAATAAGTTGAAAGAAATTGATATAAAATAGAGGAAGGAAACAGTTTTGGAAAGTACATTTAGAGCTATTGAAACCACAGGAACGGTAGATAAGAATCATCATCTTTTCTTGGATGAGCCACTACCTTTTGCTGGTCCGGCAAAGGTTCGTGTCATCATACTGCTGGCTGAAGAAGGAGACATAAATGAGAAGGAATGGCTGTATGCAGCAGCAAAAGACCCATCCTTTGATTTTTTGAAAGAACCGGAAGAAGACATCTATTCATTGACTGATGGAAAACCATTCCATGACGAAAGATAAAATAGTTCTTGTTCCTTTTCCATTCGATGATCTATCGGCTGAGAAAGTGCGACCCGCTGTATGCCTGACTGATCCAATTGGACAGCATCGCCACGTTATTCTAGCATTTATCACAAGTAATACAGATCAGGAATTTCTCGAAACAGATGTTATGCTGGATAGTAATGACAAGAATTTCAATGTAACTGGTTTGCGTGTATCATCAGCACTGCGATTACACCGCCTTATGACAGTTACTACTTCATTGATATGCAGAGAGTTGGGTGAATTATCACCAGAAATGAAAAAACAAGTTGTTGAGAAACTGCGAAAACTATTTGAATTGAATTGAAATCCACTTATTCTGTGCCCCCAATATGAAGAAAAAACGTAGCGTGATATCCCAAAACACTTCGCCGGGTACATCAATATCAGAAGCCTCAGTCTGTCACCACAAGTGAACTGCGACCGACAGAAACATCCATCCTCCGCAACGCTGGACAAAAGCTTCCTGCGGGAATCGTGCGGTTTGATGACAAGGTTGCAAGCACTTTGCAAAGATTCATCTTAAAAAAAGATTCATTTTAATACCCATCAATCATAAATAACTCATCATGCCTTCACTCATCGACCCCATCTATGGTCATGTGGCAATAAGCAATCTTGAGCAGCTCATCATCCATACACCCGAAATGGCGCGCCTGCGCCGCATCCAGCAGCTTGGTCTTGCCGACCTTGCATTTCCGGGCGCGAACCACACGCGTTTTGAACATAGCATCGGCACATTATTCATTGCAGACAAGATCGCCCGTTCGCTGGGGCTGGATGAGGAGGATATTGTGAAAGTGAGGCTTGCAGCACTTTTACATGATATCGGCCACTGCGCTTTTTCGCATGTGGTGGAAAGCATCCTGAAACGTAATCCCCAATACCAGCCAGTATTAAATGGAAAGAATTTCCTGAACCATGAGATGTTCACAAAACACATCATAGCGAATTCTTTACATATAATACCTGAAATCGGTGCATATGCAGGTGCTTCTTTTTTCCAGGAAATCTCGAGAATTGCAACAGGGGATATTGAGGGCGTTTCAAAACCATATCTTTCCCAGATCATCTCAAACGATATAGACGCTGACAGGATCGATTTCCTGCTGCGTGATTCCTACCACACCGGTGTTTCTTTCGGGCTTGTTGATGTTGACCAGATCATCGGAAGTATGGCGCTCAATAATGATAGGATCATTCTTGGCGGGATGCTCAGTTATGATGAGGACATGGCTCTTACTGCCGCTGAATCCATGCTGATCGCCAGGGCGCATCACTATTCTGCGATAATACATAATCCAGGCACCCAGGGGGCAAGAGTAATGATGCTCCATGCTCTTGAAAAAACACTTGCACGGTATAAAGAGTCGGGGAATGATGTAAAAGAAGCCGTATTGAAATTCTTTACAACATACAATGACAGTGATCTTTTAAATTTCATAGAAGCAAATGGGGATGAAAATTCAAGGAAATTAATAGCAAATATCCGAAACGCCTCCATTTGCAATGCTGTGGCGCGATTCACCCATAAGAACCTGAATCCCAGGACAAGAATGGCGCTTTCCACCATTGCCAGGAATGGGATTGCCAAGAAAATGTTCGAAGACGGACTTGCAAAACGTTTTGCCGATAAATATGGTGCATCTGTTCTTGTTGACCTTGATGTCGCAAGCGGGATACCAAAAAGCACACGCATAAAGATAGGTGAGGAGGAGAGTTTCCTGTACGATGAATCCACACTTGCCAACGGTCTTGTGAGGGCTATCTCGCGCCAGATATCGCTATGTGTATTTGGAAGGGCAGGGGATAACACTGCGCTTTCTCATGCGTCCTGTGATTTCTTGCTGGGCATCGAGAATCTTTCGCCTGACCTTTTGCGTTTTATCAGGAATGAAAACTATCTCCCGATAGAAGGGATTCTTCTTATTTTTTACAGCGCCCACAGGTTGTTCAGCAGTGAGGCTGACGGTAAGATCACTATGCCAAGGCTTCGAAATATTGCAAAGATATATTATCTTGTAAGGGAGCTTGGAAAAGATGAAAAATTAAAGAATTTATTTGATTACAGGTTCCATACCCGTTACGGCTTCTCATATAGCGATAAGCTTTTCGAGGATATCCAGCTCCTTGTAGCGATGGGAATGGTGGATGAAGACCTGCGGTATTTTGAAAAAAAGGGGCGGTGGCAGCAGCGTTATGAATATGTCCTTACAAACGATGGCCTTCTTTATGCAGAATCAATTGCCTCAGCATACCAGAACGAACTGGCCATAATTAAAAATTATCTGGCTATTAATAAGCATTCTATTCCCAGGGATATGTTGAGTGTGGCTTCAAAACGTTACAACAGGGTCCCCGGATAAGCTCCGAAATTTTTGGATGAATTTATATATGATAAAAAGTACTAATAAGACCAGAGGATGATGGAACATGAATGAAACAAATGGCAATAAAAGCGATACTATGGTGATTTTAGCAGTTCTGATCGTGATATTGATTATAGCAGGAATTTTGTACTTATTTTATAGAGTACCGAGTTAATAAATAGAGATTGTCGGAAAAGTACTTAACTTTACCAATCTTAGATAAAACAATAATCTCTGCTTCTAACTTTTTTCAAGAAAAACATTGCGCATCGAAGCGATTATATCTTTTATCGCCACTAAACAACTTTGTTTATAGAAGCCGGCATCTCCAAGTACTTTATCAGCCAGATCCTTCATTTTCTCAGTCTGATTACCAGCAAAATGAGTATAATTGAAATTGCTGATCCTGAGAGAAAGAACATGCCGAGAAATAACAGAAGCATGTTAATTCCGATTTCTTCAACAGCTATATCCCTGATATCATAATAAGACGGAAGCATTAAGGAACTCTCAATCTCTTTTTTAAGTAGCCAGCTTCCTATAAATGACAGGATTGAACCAGCTGAAAAAATTAGCGCTACAGTTATTGGTATCTGCCCTTTTATTTTTTGGAAGAGAAAAGTATTTAATAAAGAGCCAAACTCACTTTTCCCTATCGATGATAGGAGGATTATGCTTTCTTTTTCATATACATACATTTTTACATCCCTCAATCTTTTTCCTAGTTTTTTTCTGGATATCCTAATTACACCAAGCTCTTGTAATTTATCAATATGATACTGCACAGTTGACATGGGAATATTAAGTTTATTTGAGAGATCAGTTATGGATGACGGGTTTTTGTATAATTCTTTTAGAATTTCATGTGCTGTATCGTTGCAAATCTCAGATGCCAGTTGTTTGGATCTTTCGGTGTACAGGTTCTCAACAAAAAAGATATCATCTGGTAAATTTTCCATGATTTAACCTGTAGAATTCATTAAATAAAGCTTTCTACTGTTTCAACGTAGATTGAAACAGTCAAATATTTTATCAGAACTAAAATCGTAATAATCCTGTGCATAACAATCGGTAAAGTATGCAGGATTACATCATTTGTAGTATCTTTGCATAATAATTCAGGGGGTTATGTATAATATAGAGGTGAAAAAATGAAAAAGAAATTGTTTATTTTTGGAATAGCGGCATTACTGCTGTTCGGTGGAATAATGGGAGGGCTAGCCGCGAATGATAAAAGTGATGTACCTCCAAAGGTTGAGACCACTCCTAATGCCAATGAAGAGCAATTGCCTCCAAAAATACCAGAGCGGTATGCTCCTATGAGGATTGATATTGCTCCAAATGCTCAGGAACAAGTACCCTCAAAAACGTCAGGGCAGGAAGCGTCTGTTGTGAGTAATGTTGCGAATACTCCAGACAGAGGTCTTCCTATACCTGTAATCAGAGAAGCTGTTATTGTCTACTTCAAAGAGATGCCGTCGCTTGAAGCTTTTGCTTCAAAGTATGATGCAAAGCTGATATTTGCCAAGCAAGACATTAAATTGGCTGCGTTTGAAACAAGACCAGTTGGAGAACCGGGAAAGACCAGCCAGAGAACATTGGATTTCATTGACGAGGTCTCAAAGGATCCCGGTGTCGAGAGAGTATTTAAAGATGAATTTATGTTCCTTAAACCAGATAAGGCATACTCACTGGAGCCTAAGGTAGTATTTCCAGCGGATATGGAGGATAAATACGTTGCTAACGAAGTAACTGCCGTCTTCTGGAGGTTACCCCCTTCTCTTGAGGATTTTGCGTTAAAGTACGGTGTTAAGATTAAGGATGTGGAAGATGTTCTGATGTTTGCTGTTTTTGAAACCGATGATATTACAGGTTTTCTCAAAAAGGTTTCTGCCGATCCATATATCAGCTCTGCGCATCCAAGAGCTATTGGTCAATACTACGGTTATACACCTAATGATCCAAAGTGGGATCTTCAATGGGGAGCGAGAAAAATATACGCTCCTGATGCGTGGGATTATCAGAAAGGCAGTACAGGTATTACCGTTGCCGTGCTCGATACAGGTGTTGATTATAACCATGAAGACCTATCTGGACGTGTTATTAAAGGGTGGAATTTCATCAATAATAATAGTGACCCTATGGATGATGTCAATCATGGAACGCATGTTTCTGGAATAATTGGCGCCATAATGGATAACAATAAAGGCATTGCCGGTGTTGCACAGGTAAGTATACTCGCGGTAAAGATAGGTGATCAATATCAACCTTACCCAGACTTAACTGCTAAAGGCATTCGTTATGCCGCTAACAATAGTGCGAAAGTCATAAGCATGAGCTTTGGATGGGCATATGATTATGATGAAGTTAGAAGCGCTACTGAATATGCTTGGAGCAGAGGCTCTCTCCTCGTTGCCGCATCTGGAAATGAAGGTAGTGGTGTAATAAGATACCCGGCAAATTATACCGATGTCATTGCAGTTGGCGCAACTGATTCCAGTGATCAACGTGCTTGGTTCTCAAACTATGGTGCCAAGCTTGAACTGGTCGCGCCTGGAGTTAATATAAACTCAACAATTCGCAATAACCAGTACGAAAATAAGAGCGGCACATCTATGGCAGCACCACATGTTTCAGGCGTAGCAGCCCTTATATGGTCGCAGAACCCCACGTTTAGCAACCAGAAAGTTCGTGAGGTATTGAGAGATACTGCAGTTGATCTCGGTTCAGCTGGTCAGGATATCTATTATGGTTACGGCAAGGTCAACGCGTATGCAGCCGTCACTAAAGGAAAGTTATTATCCAGCCAGAGCGGATCGCTCTCTGGTACCGGGAATAGCTACACTTATTCGGTCGCTATTCCAGCGCCTTCTATTGTTTCTGTAGTAATGGCGGGGAATGAGAATGCAGATTTTGATCTTTATGCCAGATGGGGAAGTCCACCTACTACCGGCAGCTATGATGCTGCAGGTTATTCATCTACATCTCTGGAATATTTCCAAACGCAGGGGTCAGGAACGCTTTACATAATGGTAAATTCCTACAACAGTAGTGGTAGCTGGAAATCCTGGGTACTTTCAGGTTCATACTCTGACAGTGGAAAACGGTTCGGTACAGTTCCTGGCACAGGCTACGAAGGTTCGTTCTCACACAACGGCGCTGGAATAGGGTACGCATTTAATTCAGGTCCGGACGGCAGCGATTTCGATCTATTTACGAAATGGAATTCGCCGCCTACAACAACCAGTTATGATGCATCTGGAACCACTAGCTGGCCTGAGGAGATAGCCGGACCTGCTGCAGGTTCGGGCACGAATAACATTATGATATATTCGTACTCCGGAGGTGGAGAAACAGCAGCAGTAGGATTAATATATTGATCCTATCGCAATAAAAACAGTCAAACAATCCATCAAAATGGCGTAGTATTTAAATGACTTCGCTATTTTGATATTTTTTATGAAAGTGTCGAATATTTCCTCTTCAGAATCACCACCAAACAACCTTTGTTTATGGACAAGAAATCTATGAAAATTAATACCAGAAGGTCACTTCTTTTACCGGATAATCAAACAGGTGGACTTTTTAAAAAAAGACAAATTACAATCTTTTTTTAATTTTCCGATATTACCTCGCGGATAACATCTTTCAGGGCATCCCTCAGTTTGCTTTCAGGATTTGAAATTTCATCTGCGATTATATCCAGGACAAGGTCAAGCCCGCCCGGGCTCGATGAGATATAATCCCTTATTACAGTATCCATATTTTCGCAGCAGTCAACACATAGATCCACGCCTTCAATTTCAGCGTCGTTAACCGGTTCAAGAGCAGTATGACATAAGAAACATTCACTCATAACATCACCACCGCCGTAATGACTCTAACATCATATCAATGTTATGCATCATACATGAGAAATCCTTAAAGTTCAGGAGGTTTATTATGGCGCACATGGCAAAAGTAGAAGTCGTGATGGATGAAAAGGCACTCTTCGCCAGGCGTATGCTCAACTTCAAGCTTGTGAAATTATCATGGGCATTGTTTTTTATTCTTATCGGAGGAAGCTGGATACTTGAAAGCCTAAAGAAGATAGACAGCACAGAAAAATGGGGAATCATTTATGCAGGATGCGGTGTAATCCTTCTTTTGTTGAACCTGCTGCGGGTCGCCTGGAAGATCAATATCAGTGATTTTACTACCTGGCTTGGCATAGTCGGATTGATATTAGGGATCGCGAAATATTTTAATTTTGAATTCGAAATATGGGCTACACTGATACTAATCTTTGGCATCAAAATGCTTTTGGGAGTGTTCAGGAAGTAGATTTATACAGCTTTTTCTTAACGATACCTTGAAATCCTATAAAAAACATTAGTATCTTTCATGGCACAAAAGAAAGAAGGTAGCGGCTTGATGTCTTCAGCCGGTTTAATGAGATACTACGATTCTGAAGAGACAGCTGTATTGATCGAGCCAAAAACCGTTGTTACTATAGCAGTATTGAGTGGACTTGCAGTGCTTGTATTAAATGCATCATACGGTATCTGGCCGTAATACGGATTCTCCATAATATTTTTTAACCATCACTTTCAATCAGGATACCATGAAGCTATTCGGCGTTCTTGGCGATCCTGTATCACACAGTCTTTCACCCGCAATGCATAATGCAGCGTTTAAAGCACTTGGTATGGACTGCGAATATCATGCGTTCAGGGTAAGCAAGGATTCTCTTCACGATGCGATCCAGGGGGCCTATGCGCTTGGTTTTGGTGGCTTAAATCTTACAATTCCCCTGAAGGAGAAAGCTCTTGAGATAGTTAAGCCCACAGACCTGGCAAAACAAATTGGCGCTGTAAATACCGTTGATTTTAAAAAAGGAATCATTGGTTATAACACTGACGGACTCGGGGCCAAAATGGCACTCACCGAAAGTAGTGTGGAGATCAAAGGAAAAAATGTCCTGCTTCTGGGCGCCGGGGGCGCTGCAAGAGCGATCGCGTTCACGCTTGCGACAGAGGGAGCCAATGTGACCATTGCCAACAGGACACCGGAAAGAGCAATATCTCTTGCAAAAGATGTAGGAAGTGTCGGAAAAATAAATGCATCAGATCTTACTGATCTTAAAAATCTGGTCAAGAATAGCGATATTCTTATAAATTCAACTGCCATCGGCATGTTCCCGAAAGTTGGTGAAACACTTGTGACCTCAGACATAATGCACAGTGACCTTGTTGTTTTTGATATTGTCTATAATCCCCTCAATACTCGATTGCTCCAGGAAGCAAAAACAGCTGGAGCAAAAACAATAGATGGCGTGAAGATGCTTGTGTACCAGGGAGCAGAGGCGTTTAATATATGGACTGGAAAGATACCGCCTGTTGATATAATGGAAAAGGCTGTGAGGGAGAAACTCGCATGAAAATATTAATAATCGGTGGGACTGGAGAAACTGGCCGGTGGTTTGCGAAGTTTTATAAAAAACACGGGTTTGATGTTGCCATATGGGGTATCAATAAGAAAAAAGAGGTTGCACAAGACCTGGGTGTAGTTTTTGCAGATGATCTTGACAATGAAATTAAGACAAGCGATATCGTTATGATATCTGTTCCGATAAATATCACTGAAAAAACGATTTCAAATATTGCTCCCAGAATGTCCCCGGGAAGTCTGCTCATGGACATCACTTCCATAAAAACAGGCCCGATGGAAGCCATGATTAAGTATGCACCGCGAAATGTTGAGATACTGGGATCGCATCCTATGTTTGGCCCTTCAATTCCGGATATAAGGGGACAGATAGTGATTTTTACACCTGCCAATGAAAGGAGTTCAAAATGGTTGCCTTTAATAAAAAGTCTGTACGAGGATAATGGCGCACATATAGAGATATTGGATGCTCTGGAGCATGACAGGATGATGGCCGTTATCCAGGGTCTTACGCATTTTGCTTATATTACCATAGGAACGGTTTTCAGGGAGCTTGAATTCGATGTTGCAAAATCACGCAGGTTCATGAGCCCCATGTATGATATTATGCTTGACCTTGTAGGAAGGATTCTTGCCCAAAACCCGTACCTGTATGCCATGATACAGATGAATCCGGAAGTGGCAAAGGTGCATAAGGCTTACATCGACCAGTGCAACCTGATAGCAGAAATGGTACAAAGGAAAGATATTGAGGGCTTTGTGAGCCTTATGAAAAAAGCGGCTGCACATTTTGGAGATACCGAATCAGCGCTCAGGCGCTCGGATAAGCTCATTGGCACTAAAATTGCCGAACATGAGGAGCTCATGCGCTCCACAGGCAGCGAGCGCGCAATCAAGCACATCTACTCAGGTGTTATTCATATCGGGATTGTCAAAAAAGTAACGCCAAGAACCGTTATCCTGGAACGGGGCGGGAAAAAGATCGAATTCCTTATTGAGAATGTCAGACTCTTAAATGAACTGGAATTATATGCATGGAAATCAGCAAATTTAATAAATGTGACACGGGATGTATCCGTTTATATTCCTGCTGCTTCTGATGCAGATATCATAAAAAGCGTCATCGCATGCGAGGAAGGAATTGTATCTGTGCAGATCATCGATGTTTATAACAAACAAAATATACAAAGTGTTACGTACAGGCTCACAATATTTGGAGATCGTGATGCAGCTATTGTGCAGGGGAGTATTGAGAAACTTCTCAGGGGCATAGGCTGTACCATCAGGTGAAATGGGAAAAAATGTTATTTTTTTACTTCTGAAGAGCGTCTGCCAGCTTCACCATCTTGCTCATTCCGTTTTCATATCTGATAATTACGCCTCTTCTTTCCAAGTCTAGAAGTGTTCTTGAAAGAGTAGATTTTGGAATATCTGCTCTTGATGCAAGCTCAGCTTGGTTCAGTTCACCAAACTCTACAAGTAGTTCTATCACTTTTCGATCATTCCCTTTCATAACTTTCAGAATATCCTCCGTATTATATTTTGCTGTTACAGATTCATCAGGAGATTCTACTTGTGGAAGCTTGGCCAAGTGCACGTTGTCAGTTAAAATATGTTCCAAGTTTTTGCTCAAAGCAGCTTTAGAGTCAAAAAATAGAAGGTACATTGTACTGATTCCGAGTAGACAGGCAAAAAATGCAGTAATGAACATGTCAGCACGTGTATAAAAGCCTGGAATCTGACTCGCAATTACATCGCTTCCCTCCATAAAAATATTGATGGGCGTAGGGGTTATCATTTTTATGCCTATCATGAATATAGAGGCTATGAATAACGCAGCCATAAATGCCGTTTTACCATGAATATCCAATATTTCACTTCCAAAACTAATTTGCTTTAGTATACGCATGAATCTTACTTTTTAGAGTATATAATTGCACCGCCACCGCTTGAATTAATATTAAAACTATTATTTAGCTCTTTTGCTTCTTCAGTGGTAACTACTTTCTCAGTGCTGAGGTTCACAATAACTTCATAATTTTTTTCCCCTATTACCATGATAACTTTTGCTTCAGAATCTTGCATTACTCCACTCACTGGTATTGTATATTCCTTCCCGCTGATGAGTTGCTGCACGTTCTCATCGGATTCAACTATTTGAATAGCTTTATCTAATACTTTTTTACTTACAGCTCTCTGACTATCTAATTGTTCATCTGTTACGTACTTTATCATGATTTTTTTATTCTTTCCATCATAAAAATACTCGACGCCTTTTACGCCGTCAGGTAGTTTTATGGTCTGTACTATTTTTTCATCCTGAATTAAATTCACAGTCCCATTATTGCCATCTATTACCGCAACTAATCTGGTTTGAAATCCTACGGGCAACTGTTCTGATACACCAGTCATATATGCTATTGCGACTATACTTATCCCGATTCCGATCAGTATACCCAATAACCTTGCTTTGGTTTTAATTTCTTTCACTTAATTCACTCTTTTAGCATGTGCATAGTTTGTCACAATAGGTATCAAATTTTAGTGCCGATAGAATTAAACGAGTTTTTAGCCCGTATATATGTATAAGTATATTCCTCGTACTGTGCTGATGGAGAGAAATATGTAAGAGCATAAAAATAATTATTCTCCTTTGCAATAATCATTGTTTGAGTATAATTTACATCATTAAGGGTGTAAGAAACATTAAGTTCTTTACCTTTTGATTTACCCAAAATACTTTCTCTTTTGTAGTTTATTCTTAAATTCTTTGTCTTTTCTTGAAACTGCTGCATCAAATCTGACACAACATTTTCAGTCGATTCATATTTTCCACCACTATCAATTGATAACAATGCTTGTATGTTTAAAGTAGTGTATCCATCTTTGGATTTTTTTGGTAAAATGAAGGAAATTCTTGATTCATTTTGAACAACTTCCCAGTCGGCCGGATACTCGATAGATATATTGAATTCACTATCTGTGTATGTTGTAAAGTTTATAGGCTTCCCATAAGTAGCATTATTTTCATTCTTAGCGTTGTAGATGCATCCATTAATCAGTAATATTGACAAGAGTATGATGCTAACTTTTGTGTATTTGATCCTAATTTTTATACCTCCTGAAAAATAAAAAAATTAAGTCGGCTAAATAATAGCCAACCAAAATTTTATATATTCATCTGTTATATACCTATTAGCTTACCAATAGCTACATGATACAGAAGTGCCGCTAGATTGTGCACTCGCACCGCCGCCATAGTTAGGTGATGATGCACTGCAACTCCAACCTGTTCGGTAATTTGTTGCTGATGCATAGTGGTATGTAACTGCTGCAAATGCATCTATTGTTTCAGAGGGCTTTGATGTATCTGCATTCAGGCTACCATTCCCATCTATTGTAACTGTGGGACTATTGCTACTATTGACCAGCGCTTTGGTGCCATCAGTGTTTATTTTATATGTAGTCACTTCTGCACTTGCTGGGAATGCTACTGCCACTACCATTAGAAGCATTGCAATCCCCACAACCTTAATCATTGATGTTTTCCTCATTTCTTTTCACCTCCTTTTCTTTTTGTCATGCTGCGCTTTGTGCTCGCATGCCAAACCAGCCTAAGGTGGAACAGCCAAAATATGTAATGTGGAACAATCGTTCCAAAAAATGGAACAACTATAAAACCGTGATCTAAAAGACATTTCCAGGTAAATTCATAAAAGCAACAATAATGATATCCATATTATTTTGCACAAAATCAGATCGTGTATCCTCATGAATTGTTTTTTCTCCGAATAACGATGCCTAAAAAAATGGAAATCAGACTAAAATAAAGTCGCTATTATGGGTCATACCATTGCTCTCAGTAAAAATCCAGATGAAATATTCGATCAGTATATCGGTTCTGAAATCGACATCGGCAGTAGAAGCAACGGTTTCTTACAGACGAGCGAATAAAGTATATAATATACATGGACTGGATACCTTAAAGACTTCCAGTCCGAACTCTGCACAATCGTATTTTATAGACTATTTACCTTGGAATTTTCCTTAAAGCTCTATAATGTTATATCCTGCCTCATGAAAGCCATATAAGACATCAACAACAGGATTACAGGAATAACCATCAATACAATCAGGTTAACCCAATTCTGCTCTAGCCAGTAGCCAAAAGTGAAGCCTGTATCAAATAGGCCTTGCATCTCAGAAGGCGTCTCATCTGGCCTACCGCCAGGAGCAATGAACTGTATTCCAGATTTCTGAGGTCCTGTTACGAGTTCAATAAAATGTATGGAGGGAGATATAGACATAATATTCTGGGCAATTTTATCTCTCTTTTCCATTTTTTCCATAGAAGAAGGATCATCCGAAGATACCTCAAACATCTTTTGCTCCCCTGTAATTATCCCTGCTGCCGTGTACGCAATCGTACTTAGAAGCAAACCGAGCACTAGCCATACCACAATACTGTAAATAAGTGAATCTGATGACTCCTTTGTAAAAGTAGACAGAGCTACAGAGAGTGCCAGATAGCTCAACATAAATAAAAATGCCAGAATTATAAACACAATTATCCTGCCAATAAACTCTGCTGATATCGTTATCCCGGACACACCAAGCATCACACCCATGGATGCCCCAACTGCAATAAATACTACTAAACCAAGCATAATCATCATACCAATAAGCTTGCCTGTAATCACCTGGTCTCTATAGACAGGATGCGTTAGAAGCACATTAAGCGAGCCTGATTTCCTCTCTTTGACAATAGCGTCAAATCCGAGTATGATTGCTGTCAAAGAGCCAAGCATGCTCATCTGGGATGCGAAACTCATAAAACCCATCGTAAGTGGAGAAAGACCTCCAAAGTCGCCCATACGTGGCATACCAGAAATATTCTGTCCTGCTTGATACCCGTTCACAAGAAGTGCTATCATAAATACTCCCAGAATCAAATAGAACCTTGGACTCCAGAGGCTGTCAGCAAACTCTTTTTGCGCTATCACGAAAACATTTTCAATATTTCGTTTCATAATTCACCTCAATATAAATCTTACGCCATCTCCTCTATCAGCTTCAGGAACACCCTCTGCAAATCCATTCTTTCTTCCTCGAATCTTGATATGACTCCACCCATCAAATTTACTTCCATAGCTATTTCCATACGTGCACCTAAATCCGTAAGAAGTGATACATGACCATTCACGGGCTCCACCGAACGCACACATTTCAATCTTTTCAAGCCCTCTATAACTCTCTGCACTGGCAAATTCTGGACTTCAAGGGCATACCTGATGCCTACCTTTTCCCTTACTTTGTCCCTGAGTTCTTCTACCGTACCTACGGCAAGCAGCTTACCGCGTGAAATCACACCAATTCTGTCGCATATCTCCTCAACCTCCGCCATGCTGTGGCTGCTCAGGAACACTGTTACTCCTTTTTCTTTGCTGAGCTTCTTAATCAAATCCCGCATCATCTGGGCACCAAGAGGATCGATACCGCTTGTAGGCTCGTCCAGGAACAGAACACCTGGCTCATTTATCAACGCCTGGGCAAGACCGAAACGCTTTCTCATGCCAGTTGAAAATCCGCCTGTTCTCTGGTCTATAGCACGGCTAAGACCCACCAGTTCGAGCAGGTCAACAATCCGCTTCTCTCTCGTCTTTTCATCGATATCATAGAGCTTTGCATAGAACCTGAGGTTCTGCCTTGCAGTGAGGTTGTCATAATATCCAGCAGGTTCAGGCAAAACTCCTGTGGCTTCCCTTATCTTGATGACTTCTCTCACGATGTCGAAGCCTGCTACCTTGCCAGAGCCGCCTGTAGGCTCAAGCAAGCCTATAAGCATCTTCATTGTGGTGGTCTTGCCTGCGCCATTGGGACCAACGAAGCCAAAGACTTCGCCTTTTTTAACGCTCAGGTTAAGCGAATCCACTGCTACAACCTCATTTTTCTTACCAAAACGCTTGGTAAGATTTATGGTTTCTATAATGTTTTCATTTTGACTGATTTCTTTATTCATATCTATCTTCTTCCAAATTTACGTATTATAAATACCAGTGCAATAATAGCCAGCACCACCATCCCGATTCCTGCCACCCCGCTTGAACCGGATTTTTCCACATTTACTTTAATGCTCTTTTCCTCGCCCTGGATATCGCCGCTCTTGGCACGCATAAATATCTCTTTTATTCCTGAGCCTGCGTCTGCTCTCGCTGTGATTTCAACTGGAATATTCCTTGATTCGCCAGCCTCCAGTTTTTCTATTGTCCCGAAGCTCCTGATCTCAGTGCTGATGCCGCTGACTTCCTGAATCTCAAGCTGCACATTGCTCAAAGCCTCATCCCCTCCGTTTCTTAAGGTTACCCTGATTTCTGTTGAGCCGCCTGGATTTAAAGTCACATCATTGTAACTCGGATAAAGGCTGAGTATCTGGCTTTTCTCAAGACCTTTATTGACAGTGACCTCAAGTCTCTGGGATACGCTCCTGTCATCCCCGCTCACAGCACCCACAAGTACAGGATAGATTCCATCGCTGGCATTCAGGGAAGGTTTGATCTTTACCTTGAACTTCTGCTCGCCTTTGGCTGGCAGCTCAAGCATGGTCAGTCTCACATCATCATCCGTATCTGAGAGGAATTCGACATTCCAACCTTGCGGCTTATCCAGCGCTTTCAGGTTCAGCTTAAGCTGCTGGTCGTACCTGTTTTTCAGGGATACGGCAAACTCTGCTGTATTCTCAGGCCGGACTTCAAGACCTGCTATAGCCGAGCGCATTTCAAGATATGCGCTCAACGCCTGGGTTGGATCAAGCTCAGGATTAATGGTAACACTTAGCGGCAGTGAGATGACCTGGCTGCTGCTGTCCATGGACGCTCCTACCAGCACTTCATAATCCCCGTCGGTTGGATTGGTTGGAGGCTGGGCGACAACCTCAAAATCCTGCTTGCTTTTTGCAGGAATACTCATTTTTGTGATCCTTGCGCCGTCTGAAGAGAGCATGTCCACGCCCCATCCATCTGGCTTTGAGAGCACTGAGAGCTTTACTGTCGCCCTGCTGTCGTATTTATTCTCAACCGTTACGCTGAACCTGGCAGGAATGCCCGGATGGGTTTTTCTGCCGGGTATGCCTGAGTATATGTCAAGGTTAGGCATGGCGTTCCTGTCCACGATCGCGGCAAAATCACGGTATATCAATTCATAATTGGTAACATCCTCGCCAAAAGGCTGCAACCCTATCCTTATCAGGTAGGAGCCATCGCTGGTGTTGGCTGGCACCCGCACTCTCAGAACAACCTGCTTTGAATCGGTTGAGCCTGCCGGGAAGGTTACCTGGCTTACCTGGTTGTTATCCGCGTAGAAGCCGGCAAGCCAGTCGTCTGGTTTTTTATCTATGAATAGCTTGACTGAAACGCTTTTTGTGGTATTGTAGAATTTTTGCAGTGTTGTTGTGAATTCAACGGTGTCACCAGGGCGAACGACTTTGCCAGTTATGTCTGAAGTGGCTGATATCTGGGAGAATTCGGCTGTAGCTAATGGTATCAGGAGTAATGTGAGGGTTGCTATAACCATGAATATTTTAAAGATTGAAGACGGTACTAATTTTCTTTTTGTCATATTATATCAGACGCTGAAGTATCATGTGATGGAACAGCTAAAATATGTAATGTGGAACAAGCAATCTAAAAAATGGAACGCTCATGAAACCGTAAACTAACGGCATTGCCTGTTATATTAATAACAACAAGTAATGATAGGATGATCAAATTAACACACTGACATAGATGCTTGCCAAGGGTCGTTGACTAATTATAAATACATGCAGTACAGAAAAGCGACACAAGTGATATTATGGTAGAAAAAACAACAATCAGGCCAAAGATACAGGATTTAAAAATAGGGGATGTCCTGCATGTGGGGACAGAAGAGAAAGGGGAGATATTTAAAGTGACAAAACTCGGTGAAAATACTTTCATTTACGACCAGGGCGGCGATCTTAAGGAATATGGCAGGGCGGTAATGGCCAAAAATATCTTCGGTTTTGCGGAGAAGTACAAGGCAGTCTACTGGATAACGAGAGATGAGGAAAAATAATAAATTTTGCTATTGTTTTATTTTCTCAAATAATTTCAGGATACGTGGACTATCTTTCATTTTATCCTGAAGAATTTTCATATTTTCTTCTGTAGAAGATTGTTCTTTTAATTGCTCAATTGTTGTGATCGGGATATTTCTGATATTAATCGTATCTTCCACGCTCCAGCCAGGAATCTTTAATTTTTTCAGGTCTATATGCAAACTCAATATGACATTAAATTCATTCTCAGTTTTATTCGTGCAAATTTCACTCAATTTTTTGATATCTTCTAAAGAAAGGAGATTGAAATCTTCGGATTTTACAAACTCTTTTGCTTTGATTTGCTTTTGCTTAAGTGTGTTTGAAATTTTTGTATTTTCAGCAGCTGCCGTCATTTCCCAATTAATTGAATCAATATCAACATTTGCAAAATCTTTTATTGAATAAACTTTCGCTTTATCAATCAGCAACTTCAATTCAGTTGGGGTCAAATCTAAAAATTCTTTTAATATTTTTATTTCAGCAAGTTGATCCTTAGCTTTCTCAGAAATAGAATCAAAGTATTTTTTGTTTATTCCCCCATATTTTTTTAGCTTTTCAAAATCAGCTAAGGCAAGTTGTTCAACAGATTTAATATTCTTATGATTCAACGTGAAAGCAACGTCTTCTTCCACATTAAGCCTCACGACAAGTTCAGATTCATCGATGTTATATCCTTTCCTTTCTTCAAGCTCTTTCCGTAATTCCTCCGGTAATAGCCCTTGAATTGATTTATATAACCATTCTTCTATTGTTTTAGTAAACATACCTGTAAAAAAGGAAAATAGGATTAGGAAACTAAGATTTTGCCTGGTTGAATCCGGCAGGAAATAAATACCTAATATTGCTATATAAGGCGCAATCGTGATTCTTCGAATATATACCCATTCTATGCTTTCCTTCTTACATTTTGGTATATTCTGACAAAAAGTCTCTTCAATGCTTTTTAAAAGATAAGAAATTACACCAATCAATGCGAAAATTGGGATATAAACACTAAAGCTCGTGTTTCCTAATAAAATGTTATCTATATTATTGTGAAGTAAGATTAAAAGTACGATCGGCCATGACAGTGCCAATATCATTAATAATAAAGTGAAAACTATCGATTTCAATTTTGGATAGGGAATCCAGTGACCAAGGTAAAATATAAAATATCGATAAGCAAATACCAAAAATCCAATTACTGCCGGCACAAAAATAAGCCAAAACTCGGAATCATTCTGATTTTTTAGCAGACTTAATGTAAACTTTAATTTATTCTCAGTAATAAGCGGTAAAATCGTTACGTTCTTCGATAAAGGTTCATAGTTTTCAGCCATAATCTTGAATGTGTATGTCTGATTTTGCTCGCCTTGAAAAAGTGCAGTCCCGTTTTCATTTGTATAAAAGTATAAACTGGAGGCATTAGGCACATTAATAGGAAAAACCTCTATTGTTGCTTCTTTGACCGGCAAATTATTACTACCGTTCACTTCGATCTGAATTGTGGTGCTGGTAATTCCATAAGAGGGCTGAATGAACAAAAAGAATACAATCAGGAATATTAAACCTGCATTTAAGCAGCATCTCATGATAATGATACTTATCATTATTAATATTTAAAGTTATCGATTGATTAAAAAAATTTCACACAAAAATTCATAATTCACTTATAGCGGGGAATGGATTCGAACCATTGATCTACGGGTTATGAGCCCGTCGGGATATCCTGACTACCCTACCCCGCTCTGGAGTAAAAATAGTATCCCCTTATAGTTGATGATGAATGATAAAGTCTTCGGTTCTTGATAAAATCCAAATATCCTAAAGCTATTATTTTTCTCCAACCAGATACCTTTTCCTTCCTTCTGTCCTCTTTTGAGATTAAGTGTTTCTATACAGGCTGTCCCAAATCCCACTTCAATGAAAAAATGACATTATTTTCAAT
>NZ_NTMG01000024.1 GCF_002487355.1 Candidatus Methanoperedens sp. BLZ2
TGTAGAACTAGTGATTTTTTTTAAAAATAGGAAGTTTTGGGACAGCCTGTATAGCTGACTTTATTTAACGGTTATTATCATATGATCAGCTGGTGTTCTCTCTGTAAGTTCATATGATGGAGGCTGAGAAATAAATACGACCACTTTATAAAAACCTGATGATTGAGGCTTCCAAACCCATATACCATCTACTCTGAAGTACCCCAGCGGAAGGGCGGTCTGGCAACATTTCAGGCTTTCTTGCACCACAAGGGCTTCATATATGTTTAGCCTATTATTCTCCTTCTTCACAGTTAGCCCGATTTTCCAGCCATCGGTTGATATCATTGTAGCTTTATCTTTTTTATCATTAAGCTGGAGTGAAATATAGTTATTGTCAATGAATATATCTATAATCCCCTCATTATCTTTTTTTTCGATTTTGGCATTTTTTACCCAGCTTGTACCATAACTCTGCATTATGAAATCTATAAGTTTATTGCTATCGTTTCCTGGAATATCATCCCAGCTAAAGAAAGGTACAGTTTCATTTTTATCATTTATTTTGTATACTTGCCAATTGGGGGACCCGCCAAGAGGCGTCAATCCAATATTTCTGGTATATATTTTTACATCTTCTCCTACGCTGAATTCGGTTTTTTCGGTATGTACTTTAATTATACCATATCCGTTCAGCCCTGAAATTGCATAATAGCTGTAAATAAACACTAACGATAGAATAATTATACCGTAAATATACTTTTTTTTCATTTTACTCCAAAAAAAAATAATTGGAGGAGTTATTTACACGTCTCTCCTCCAATTACCTCTCCGGTTACTGCATCAAGCCAAATATTTACAATGGCATCATCTGATCTGGTTTTATCCTGGAATTCTACAACCCACGTTAGAGTAAAATCGCCCTTAAGAGTTACCTCTCTATTAATCGCCCAATCATTTGGTTTTCGAATCTCCAGACTTGAACCCAGCAGTTTTGAATCGGCCGGCATATTGTAATTTCTGGCAAGGAAATCTTTTGCTATCCTGACTGCTTCATCTTGAGTTAACTTTGGTATCGTATTAACATTTGAAACATCACTTAGCTGCTTTGTAAAGGATATAAGGTTGCCTGTATCAGCATTGAGGCCGACGGCAACGAAGTTTTTATATACAGTGATACCATTTTTTTGTTGTTTCCAGAAAATATTATAGGTTTTTCCATTTGAGATCTCAACAGTTTTTATGCTTGGATGGGAAACATCCAGAGTATTAATATCTACATCAAATTGTTTGAAATGACTTTTTGCTTTTAGAGGTGCATCATCACTATTTATAGGCACTCCGCTACTCATTCTGGAAAAATTAAAGTACGCTATCAGTTGGCCTGTATCTGCATCGATGGTTATCGAAGTTTCCTCCAGGTCATTCAAATATGCGAATTCCCAGACGGGTTTTTGTATAGTATCGTCTCTGAGTAAGCTGATTTTTGTTCTATTGTCCAAAGGGATCAAAAATTTTGAGGCAATAGCAAGAGCATGTTCTTTAGATATTAGTGGTTTTGCTACTGCAGGATCAATTACTTCAATTTTCTTGGGTGAGTTTTGTACTTTATCTGTCATATTTTGATTCAAAGTCCCTTGTTCTGCAATTGCTAATGTAACAAAACCTATGGCAATTAGACAGATTATCGAGAATATTGTATATTTTACTTTCATTTCTTTACCTCCTTTATATCTTTATATTTCCATCTCCATATACTGTATATGCCCCATTCATTCCTGCCCTCTGGTCTGCTCTATAGGCCGCATCGTTTACTGTCCATCCTCCCTTAAGATAGTAACCAAAGTAATTTGTAAACGTATTGGTCTCACTTGTATAAACATCACGATTAAATCCAATGAACGTGCTTGTTCCTTTATTTCTGAAGCCTTCCCATATATCAGTAAACAACCAGGAATCTACTCCAGATTTACATGCATCTGCATAAGCAAGTTTTATTGTATTTGTCTGTATTGGACTTGCTGTCATGATATTTATAAACCTGTTGATAGCTTGTCATGTAGTAATTCCAGGTCAAAGCATCTTGATCACTCGGAGCAGCGAATTGCTCTTCAGAATCGGCTATCGCAGCGGCAGCAATACTTACTATACTCGTAAGCATCAACATGACTGCAAAGATAGCTGAAGCGAATGACTTTATTTTATTCATTTTATTCCTCCTTTTAATTTTTAAGCTCAGCATTTTCATTTGCTGAGTATCCTCCGTTTTTACCAAGTTATCCCAACATACTTTTACAATAAAAATGCATCAAAAATGGTCACCTGCTGGTGACCGAAAAGCAAAGATTTATAGGGAACTTCATTAAACTTAAATCAAATGGATGGTACTGGAAAAAATTTTGATTTTATTGAGAACAAAAAATTCACTGATGCAGTGATATCTGATAGTCGCATAAAGATATTAAAGAACTTAGCTAAAAGGAAAATGACCGCGGCAGAGCTTACCCGCCAAATAGGAATCGAAAAAAATGCTATATATAAGCATCTTGATAAACTGTTAGATGCCCAAATTATAAGGAGAATTGAAAATGATACGCGAAAGTGGATTTATTACGAGCTAACAGAAAAGGGCACAGCTATTGTTTCAGCTAAAAGACTGCAGATTTTCATATTAATTTCAAGTGGGGTTGGTACTGCTTTTTTAGGTGCATTTTTAGTGGCCAGATATTTTTTAAGATTGGTAGAAGTGACGGGAAAAGAAAAGACAAAAGGGATAGAGTTAATATCAGATTTTGACATAGGTTTAATCCTTATTTTTATTTCGATAATTCTGTTACTGATAACATGGTTTGTTTCGATAAATAAATGGAAGAGGATTGCAGAAAATATTCAGGCTCTTGGTGATTAACAATGATCACTCATTACTCTTTTGCATTTAATATCTTAAACCGATGACGGATGGTCAACCAGTTATCAAATATTGAGCATAATATACGAAAAAACATTGTGTCATGGGAGCTTTGAGTTCAGGACATTTTACTTATGAACTTCCCGATAAATTAAACAGCGATATTTTCAAGAATTTCTTAAATGGAAAAGTATACCCAGGATTAGTAACACCTGCGCTACCCGATCACCATCAGAACATCCCCTGCGCCTACCGTACTGCCTTCCTTGACAAAGATATCCTTTACAGCGCCAGCATGAGGCGCATGAATATTATTTTCCATCTTCATGGCTTCAAGGATCATCACCACATCGCCTTTTGAGACCCTGTCGCCTTTCTTGACCTTTACTTTAAGGACCATGCCCTGCATGCTTGCGGTTATGGCTCCATCCATCACTTTCGGGCGCTCTGTTTCTGCCGGGCGGACAGACATTCCGCCGCCAGTTGAAATGATCTTGACATTGAATAGATCGCCATCAACTTCAACCTTGAACTCCGTAGGCAGCGGTGCAACTGCTTTTCCATTATTCGGCTTTGGAGCTTGAAGCGTCTCCTCCTTTAGCTCTCCTCTCAGGAATCTGGGAGCTATTGCCGGATAAAGAGCGTATGTAAGAATATCTTCCGGTTTCTTGACGATCCCAAGATCCTGTGCTTCTTTTGTTACTTTATCAAGCTCAGGCGCCAACAGATCAGCAGGACGGGATGTTATGGGTTTTTCATCTCCAAGTACCTTGACCATGATCTCTTTACTGATCGGGGCAGGCGTACACCCATAAAGACCTTTAACATAATCCTTTACTTCTTTAGGAACGACTTTGTAACGCTCACCCATCAATACGTTTAGCACCGCCTGCGTGCCAACTATCTGGCTCGTTGGGGTAACAAGCGGGGGAAACCCGAGTTCTTCGCGCACACGTGGCATCTCGGCAAGGACAGCCTCATATTTATCCAGGGCATTCTGTTCTTTCAATTGCGATACGAGATTGGAGAGCATACCTCCCGGAATCTGGTATTTTAAGACATTCGTGTCAATTCTCTCTGAGATCGGGTCAAGGATACCCCTGTATTTTTCTTTAATATCCTCGAAATATTTTTTTATCTCGGTAAGAAGGATAAGATCAAGACCGGTATCAAAAAGCGTTCCGCGAAGCGCCGCAACCATGGTTTCAGTGGGGGGCTGTGATGTGCCCCAGGCGAATGGCGAAAAAGCAGTATCAAGTATGTCAACTCCTGCCTGACAGGCAAAAAGATAGCTCATCGGGGCCATGCCGCTTGTACAGTGGCTGTGCATGTCAATGGGGATGCTGATTTCTTCTTTAAGTGCACTGACAAGGCTAAATGCATTTTGCGGTGATATAAGGCCAGCCATATCTTTTATGCAGAGTGAGTCACATCCCATTTCTTCAAGTTCCTTTGCCATCTTGACATAAAGGGGGATCGGGTGAACAGGACTGATGGTATAACAAACAGTTCCCTGGACATGCGCCCCGACACGCTTTGCGGTCTTGATGGATACTTCCATGTTCCTTATATCGTTCACCGCATCGAAAATCCTGAAAATATCAATGCCTGTTTCAGCCGCATGTTCCACGAATTTCACAACAATATCATCTGAATAATGCCTGTAGCCCACAAGGTTCTGGCCGCGAAGGAGCATCTGCAGGGGTGTTTTCTTAATGGCCTTCTTAAGAGCCCGAAGTCTGTCCCAGGGGTCTTCATTGAGATACCGGATCGAAGAGTCAAATGTTGCCCCCCCCCAGACTTCAAGTGAAAAGAACCCGACTTCGTCCATCTTCTCGACTATCGGGAGCATATCCCTTGTCCGCATGCGTGTCGCTATGAGTGATTGGTGGGCGTCTCTCAGGGTCGTATCTGTAAGTTTTACTTTGGCCATGGTTTATGGAGCTTAATTGGCTGGAGGGTTATTTAATTTATTGTTATTTGTTATCCGGGTTTCGAACATTACCCGAACCAATAGTATAAAATATTAGTGTAACATTACACTAGAAATATGAGCTTTATCAGGCAGATAAAACAACGCGGTAAAATATATTATGAAGAGGTCGAAAATGAATGGATTAATGGAAAATGTGTTCAAAAGCATATACGATCACTGGGCACTGACCCTAAAAACCCAACAACAATACTAATTGAGCCGGTTCATTTCTCATATCTTGCATTGAGGTTAATGCAGGATGCATTGACACCAAATGATCTCTTCGAAATGTTAGAAAATATGGGACAGCCAATTCGAAAAGATGAACTTAAAAAAATTAGCATAAATTATGATTTCGAAAAAAAAACATATTCTGTCTCCCTCTCCTACAAGAAGAAAATAAAGATCCAGACCATTTAATGTTCAAATCCTGACGGCTACGCCTTTTTTCTTCAGATATTCCTTAGTCTCGTCTATCGTGTACTCACCGAAATGGAAAATACTCGCAGCAAGCGCGGCATCAGCTTTTCCTTTCGTGAATGCATCATACATATGCTCGATATTGCCAGCACCGCCTGATGCTATAATGGGGATGTCAAGTGTTTCTGAAAGCATTCTTGTGATCGGGAGGTCATATCCGTCCTTTGTCCCATCCTTATCCATGCTGGTCAGAAGTATCTCTCCTGAGCCGAGTTTTTCAACTTTTTGCGCCCACTGGACAGTGTCAAGTCCTGTTGGCGTCCTTCCTCCGTAGATCACGACCTCATACCATGCTTTTGTGCCATTTTCAAGCTCTATTATGGTCCTGTCTTTGTTGTCCTTGATGTTGGTATTGCGCCTGCAATCGATAGCTGTAACTATACACTGGGCCCCAAATATCTCCGATGCCTCCCTTACGAAATCAGGGTTCTTGACAGCAGCCGTATTGATAGATACTTTATCCGCCCCAGCCCTCAGGATATTGCGTATGGCTTCGGTGCTGCTTATGCCGCCGCCTACCGTGAGGGGGATAAAAACCTCATCCGCTGTTCTTTCGATCACATCGATCATGGTACCCCGGCGCTCACAGGATGCGGTTATGTCAAGGAAAACAAGCTCATCGGCTCCCTGTTCGTTATATCTTTTCGCAAGCTGCACAGGGTCGCCTGCTTCTTTCAAGTTAACAAATTCAATACCTTTTACAACGCAACCTCCTGTTTTATCAAGAGTCACATCAAGGCACGGTATTATTCGTTTTGTGAGCATTGGCCTTTTCTAGTTGTTTAAGAATGAAATAGTTTTTTGTTTGTACATGATGATTAAAATTTCCCACTTAATTTATTATGGATAATGCAAATATAATTCAGCTGTGATCACAAAATGAATGCTAACCTGTTCAAGTTTATAATTGTCCTGGCAATAATTGTCGTGATGGCTGGCGGCTGCTTAGATACACCTGTAAAGGTCGGTGAAGTCAATAATTCCGATGTATTTGCAGTAGAGGGTGGGGAAAGTTTCAAGGAAGTAGTAAATAATGAATGGGAAATCCTGGTTGAAGAATTACCTCAAATTAATGGAATTGATTATTATAAAAATTCAGGATATGGGATAACCAAGGTTACTTTTGAATATTTACCCGCATCAGGCGCAGGAACATTATTGCATAAAAAAACAGATAATGATTGGACAAATAAAAGCAGAGCCGACTATTACGTTAGCGGAGTAAGGCTACTCTTAAAAAAGAACTCTGGTGGTGTGTATGATACAGGAATGATACTCTTCAAAAAAGATGAGACATTGGTAAAGAGTATAACTGTACCTAAAGAGAAATTTGTAAGCTTCAAAGTGGAAGAGGTAATAATTTCACCCGGGAACTAAAGAGGGTTAAATTTGCTTCAATTAATCTCTATTTTATTAAAATGGTGCAGGAGTAATGGCCTTGAGGCCATATACTCCATTTCCTTCTATACTCATATGATTCCTGCACTTACATAGACTCGGCTGCAGACGTTTCTGCCGCAGAAGTCCTGGCCATAGACATCTCGGTCATAGGCATTTTAGACATCTGTTGACAGGAATCAGCGCAGCGGCGGCAAACCTGGGCGCATGCTTCCATTTTCTCATCACCCTTGAACTGCTCGCAGCTTTCAGCACACTTTATGCAGATTTCTGAGCACAGATTACAGGTACGGGTGCTGAAATTCGAATTGCGCAGCATGAAATTTGCGCTTACCTGACAGATTTCGCTGCAGTCAAGCATCAATCTCATATGCTTTGGTTCTGCATGCTTGCCGCCCATCTCCAGGCAGTAAGACATGCTCGTTTCCAAACATATACTCTGGCAATCCAGACAATCATCTATACACTGCTCCATCTCTTTAGACTTTTTAACTACTGTAGTACGTGCCATTGCCATAAATTTCACCTCCACTCATATGACCCGGCATATTATATCTGGGTCATTAACTCACTTAAATGTTTCGCTCATAAAGTGAAAGAGAAACTTGCAACGATTGAAAGCACTCTGCACAAGCTCTTTTGCCAAAGCCTTACACTGCCCGGAAGCTGTTCAAAACCATACACGGTGTTTTGAGGGCGAAATATGCCCTTGGGGTAATACAAACGTTTGTGTCACCAGCCGCCACGAAAATTTTTGTGCCAATTTTTTACAACTTGTGCCATAGATTCCGGAACTTTATAAAGCTTCACTTACCATTTTATACCTGAAATGGTAAGTGAAATCAGTTCGGCCTTCTATAACTACAATTGAAAAGATGCCTAGGTACAGAGAGGGGGATGACTCAGATTGACTTTTATATTATGGCAACGTGGTTATAAATTAAGGTGAAAAATTGTCAACTGTAAGCATAAGACTCCCGTATGATATAATAAACATTATAGGGGAGCAAAAAAGCATCGAAAAAGAGAGTAGAATCCTCATTGCAACTGAATTATACAGAGAAGGAGAAATCTCTGCCGGAAAAGCTGCTGAACTCGCTGATATGCCATTTGAAGATTTTATCGAACAATTAAAAAATAGAAAAATGAAGATATATTCTATGCTAGGCATATCCGAAGCACAGGAAGAAGAAAGTTCGGCTGAGAAATATCTTAAATGATCCTCCTGGATAATACTGCTCTTTCAGCTTTTGCTCATATCGATAGGCTCGATATCCCTTCAAAATTATTTGGAGAGACTTTTATATCTGAAAGTGTTTATTATGAAGGTATTCTGAAAGCTAAAAAATCAGAAAGAGTTGACAGAATTATAAACTGCATTAAAGAAGGGCTGATTAAAATAACCGCTCATATCACTTTATGAAATGATTTATACGATATATAGAAGAAGATAGATTATATCGTCTTTGGCTGTTGTTTTCTGGCAAAAGCCTGGTAAAAACCGCTTACTACGGAAAGCCCTAAACAAAGTATTTGAAAAACCCTGCATACCCGAAATTGTTGCTGCATTTTAAAATTTTTGTTTATTACGGCAAGGCCAAAAAGAAAAAATCCAAAGAAAATTTCAGAAATAATAATAAGCCAATAATGAATAACGAAATTTGCAATTTAAGATACTGCCAGGTTTTTTTATCAATATTTCTTACCAATTTTCGCATCTCACCTATCCCATCCATTCTTTTTTTTTCAGCCTCCATGGTAATTTGTACTGTTCTTATAGCTATTAAACACCCAAAGCATAAAGATAAAAACACTATTAAACCAGAAAAAATAAATAAAAATTTATCAGATTGTCCTATTTTTTCCATAGTTGAACCTGAGTTAAAAATTATGTTTGTTTGAAAAGCTAAGACACCTGTAGCAAGACCTATTATGAAGTTAGTAACAAAACCGAATTGCTCGATCTGCCTGCCCTGCCATCGGATGAATATTTCATTTTTATTATCATACATGATTATATACCTATAGAATAAATTCCAGACACTACTTTAAAACACTTTTACGTGCATACGATTAATATAACCCTACAAGGAATTTCAAAAAAATTTGAACTATAATGAATGAGAAAACCGACCTCATTTCCAAAAATCTTGATTAAGATTCTTTGATTTTATCAGTTTTCACAGTCGTTTCCCCAAGGACTCTCTTCATCAAAGGCGCATCCCCGAATACATCCTCACGCTTGCCTTTTTTGTTAAAATAAATAGCTACAAGCACAATTGTAAGTCCGATTGTTTCAAAACCCGGATTTCCTGCTGTGAAAATCATCCCGATCCATGCAAGCCCCCCTGTTATCATACCGCGAAGCGCCCCTTTCCTGTACGATTCAAGCTTTGTGCGCCTATATATCCTGATATCACGCAGTGTAAGGAAAATTATTGAAGCAAATCCGAATGCTGCAATATATACTGAAATCGATGTCATATCATGCTGGCCACTTTTTCGGGTTTTATTCTTTTTAAATATTCTTTTATCATGGAAGGAAAGGATTTTGCTTCAACGAAACGAAGTCCGAGCTGTTCAGCCCATTTTTGTATACCCATGTCGCTTGCCACTACAGCCGCATCAAGCTCCTTGGCAAGAAGCAAAACATCAATATCAGGAGCGCTGTCAAGGATCCCGTAACGCAATGCATTCCGGTATTTGTCCCTGAAGGAATTTATTATGCCACCGATCACATTTCGCTCTATATCAGGCTCTATTTCGCTTTTTGTTTTTGCTTTGGTGGTTCTAAAAAGGCACTCTGTTGCAGATTCCCAGATAGCATCCTCTGCCACGTTCATTCCCTTATTGATGCGCCCGCGCATGAAATCCACATAATCATAAAAGATCTTGGAGGGAATTTTCACTTCATACCTGTCAGGGGTTTTCTTAACAAGCCATGTATCGATCCTGGCAAGGGTATCCTCGCCGCACCCGTTATTCTTCGCAAACTCCCTCATCTCCGTATATACGGAAGGATAGGGGATATAGCAGCTGATGCCAAGATGGAGGCGCGCCTCCGCAATGATACCCAGTATCCCGCCCATTGCTGTATCTAAATTCCCACCCTGAAGCTCACGTGTCTGCGTATCTGTCAGGGCGCTTGTATCAAGAACGAATCTTTGTCTGATCATATTTAATTAATATAATATAGTATCTGGATTTGTTGCTATTTTAATAATATCATTCTCACGTAAATATAAAAAGCTTTAGCTTGTTCACTATTTATGGATGGGAATAATAGGATCATTCTCATTAATCGTATGATCATACTTATCAGAATTATAATCATAATTATTATTTATATTAAGACAGTGATAAATTATATATAATACAAGACACACTTCAATTATTGAGGATATTATGAAAATTAGTGAATTAATACAGGAATTCATTCCATGTGAAATATGCGGGAATAATGATACAAAAAATTTCTATTTCCATGTTTTAGTGGATAAGGGTTCCCAGCCATACGTAAAATGTTGTGAATGCGAAGAGGAATACTACTCTGAAAGTGCAAGAAATGTGCTTACAAAGGTAGAAGAATCAAGGAAAGGAAGAACGGCATCAAGAATAGCATTCAAAAAAACATTAGAAACGGATTTCAGGAACCAGGAATCATTACATCCACTTGTAAAGGTCCTGGCGCACATGTAGTCTCTGGTATGCCAGGAGTTGATTTCCAGGAAGGATTTACAATAGGATTTCCAAAAGAATTTACAATAGCTTTATATTAATTACAATTAATATAATCCCACCATGAGGGAATCAAAAGTATCGAGAAGAACAAATGAGACCGATATAGAACTAAAGATCAACCTGGACGGATCAGGAAATATCGACATCAATACAGGTATTGCATTCTTTGATCACATGCTTAATTCTTTTTCAAAACATGGCTCTTTTGATCTCATAATAAAAGCACGCGGCGACCTTACAGTTGATGACCATCACACTATTGAAGATGTGGGCATTACACTTGGAAGCGCAATTGCAAAAGCCCTTGGGGATAAAAAAGGTATTGAGCGATTTGCAGATGCGCGCGTTCCCATGGATGAGGCTCTTGCAACAGCAGCAGTCGATATCAGCGGACGGAGCTTTCTTGTGTTCAATGGGAAATTCACAGATGCGAAAATCGGAGGATTTAGCTCACAGAATACCCGCCATTTTTTCGAATCATTGACAAATAATGCCGGGATCAACGTACACCTTGATGTTACAGGAGAGAATGACCATCACAAAACTGAAGCGCTTTTTAAGGCGTTCGGAATTGCTTTAAAAAGAGCCGTAAAAATAACCGGGTCAGGCATCCCAAGCACGAAAGGTACACTATAGGCATACTATAAAATATTATTCAGAAGGCTTCCTGCAATAAAAGCAAGTAAAGCAAAGAACATGGCGATTTTAAAATATTTTGAAGACTCTCCGGGATTTTGTTTCAGTATCATGAAAATGGCATAAAGAAAGATCACATCAGCGATCCCCACGACAAACAGATAATATTCATTGAATAACTTCATCAGATAGGGCAAAGGACTGAGTATGACAGCAAGGAGCCCGAATGCGCACGCTGCATAAGCGGCTGGTTTTTCACCGATCATTATGGGAAGCGTTGATGCGCCGTCTTTCCTGTCCCCGTCTATATCCTCGATGGTCTTTACTATCTCGCGTGCAAATGTGGCAAGCATCGACAGGAAAAAAAGTATCAAAGTCACCTGGATTCCTTTTCCGCCATAAGCTGCGCCCCCGAACAGGAATGTTGAGCCTGTCAGATAACTGACACTGAAATTCCCGACAAAAGCTTTTCTTTTAAGGTAAGAAGCGTAAAAATACAGAAGAAATGAGTTGAATGCTGCAATGAAAAAAGGAATATGGTCGGAACCGATAAAATATGAAATTATGATACCTGCGGCAAATAATACAATTGAAAACCGGAATGCTGAATTTTTAGTAATCCTTCCCGAAGGGAGTGGACGGTCCGGGCGGTTGATAGCATCGATGCCAGCATCGAAATAATCATTAATGGCATTCCCTGCGCCTGTAATAACAAAAACCGTAATGAAAATAAGCCCTATCCATAAAAGTTCTCCAGGGGCCGCGCTGTAAGCGATGGCTGCACCAATAACCGCTGCAAGTCCTGCCATAGCACAGTTCCTGTATCGCATTAGCTCAGGATAGACCATTAATCACCGCGCCCCACTTCCAGCATCCTGTCAAGCGATTTTTTTGCTTTTATCCTGATATCTTCAGGGATTTTTATTATATGTTCATTATTTTCAAGAGCCCTTATAATACTTCCAAGCGTATTCATTTTCATGTTGGGGCATACTGCATATTTACTTCCGGGGATAAAGATCTTATCGGGATTTTCCTTTCGCAGCCTGTGCAAAAGCCCAAGTTCCGTGCCTATGATGAATTCCCTGGAACCAGATTGTTTTGCATATTTTAGCATTCCTGCGGTACTGAGGACCTGGTCTGCAAGTGATACCACATCAGGCCTGCATTCGGGATGAACGAGAATTTGGGCATCGGGATGCTCCTCTTTTTCAAGAAGGATATCACCAGGCAGTATCAGGTGATGAGTGGGGCAATAGCCATTCCACGGAATTATTTTTTTAGTAGTATGGGCCGAAACAAAAAGGGCAAGATTCCTGTCCGGAACAAAGATTATTTCATTCTCAGGGAGCGCATTCACCACTTTTATCGCGTTTGCTGATGTGCAGCAGATATCACTTTCTGCTTTAACAGAAGCTGGCGTATTAACATAACAGACAACAGCAGCATCAGGATATTTCTTTTTTTCAAGCTTTAAGGATGCTGGTGTTATCATAGCCGCCATGGGACACTGGGCGCTTGTTTCGGGCATAAGTACAGTCTTTTCGGGATTCAGTATGGCAGCACTTTCGGCCATGAAATCAACACCGCAAAAGACAATTGTTTCTGCGCCGCTATCAACTGCTTTCTGGCTCAGGCCGAATGAATCCCCCACAAAATCCGCAATATCCTGCACTTCGCCGCGCTGGTAATTATGGGCAAGGATTATTGCATTTCTCTCTTTCTTTAACTGTTTTATACGTTTGACTTCATCCATATTTCAGGGTCAAACATTATCCTATTGCTTAAATTGTTTTCTAACGAAATACTTTAAAGGAATGGACTTCGAATATTCCCTTCTCCAGAGGACATTTACTTTATATGTCACGTAAATTAGATATATGGATCGGTACATAATAAAACTAAGGAGGAAATGAAAAATATGCAAATAGACCCTATTTGTGGTATGCAGGTGGATGAAAATACAGCAAAATTCAAATCGGAATACAAAGGAAAAACCTATTATTTCTGTTCTCCCGGATGTAAGAACACATTTGATTCCGAGCCCGAAAAATACATCAAAAGCGGACCAGTCGGCATGGGTGAGAAAAAACCCTGGTGGAAATTCTGGTAATCTTGTAAATCTGGTAAATCAAGGTCAAGTCTCAATACAGGAAAATCCTATATTCCATAGAATGTAGTGGGGAAATAAGGGGATAGCAACTTAATCATTAACTTATCAATACCAAAGAGCAGCATTATTCCAATAACTATCAGCACAAGACCGGACAGTTTCTTAAGAAGCTCCCCGTTCCTTGAAAACCATCTATACCTGTTCGTGACCTTTTTTCCATAGTAGGCAATAGAAAGCATAGGGAGGCTCATGCCTATGGAATAAACGAATAGCATCGATGCGCCGTAAGTCATATTTCCTACTGATGCGACAAGAGCAAGCACAGCTCCAAGTATCGGGCCAACGCACGGGATCCAGAGGACACCAAGTGACATGCCAAGGAAAAATCCCCCCATCAGGCTTCCTTCTGGCATTTTGGAAGAGAACTTATTAAATAATCCAATTCCTCTCAAGCCCTGCGTTACTGAACCTGATATCTTCATAAATTCCACATTTACATCCTGATCAAAAAGCACAAGACCCATACTTATTATGAACAGGATCGCAATGTTACGTAAATAATCAGTATATGCCCCGAACGTGGCACCAAAAGCAGATACCAGCACCCCCATCGTCGTAAAGCTGACTGTCAATCCCGAAACGATGGCAAGGGGCCTGAGCCTGTGTCCTCCTGAACCTGAAAATATCACAGGAACAAGCGGGAGGCAGCAGGGCTTCATGATCGTAACCACTCCTGCTAAGAATACGATAAATACAGAAAGTTCTGATGGTTGCATTTTTTAACCTGCCATTTATTGACCAGTGATGTTACATAAGTAAATATATTCTATACTTTACACCTGTTGTAAAGCAAAGTATATATTTGTTTTTGTTAATGGTCATCCGAATTAACATGATTAAACCAGTTAAAAAGAAAAAAACATTAAATAGATGTACCAGAACTAAAATAAAAAAATTAAGGGAATTATTCGTTCTATTTAATCCATGAATCCATTTCCGGATCTATCATCCAGTCGATAGCTTTGAAAAATGCCTCGATATAGTCTGCTTTCTTCAATCCGTAATCAGTCATATAGGCATGTTCAAAGACATCCATGACTATGAGCGGCTTTGCCCCGCTAAGATGTCCACCATCATGTTCGTTTATCCATGTATTGAATAACCGCCCTTCTGTGCCATCATAATATAAGATCACCCATCCTATTCCCCGCATGGCACCGGTTGCCCTGAAATCCTTCTCCCAGGCCTCGTATGAACCGAAATCCGCTACAATTTTCTTATATAAATTTGTATTTTTATCGATTGCTTTTCCACCTTTGATCATATTACCGAAATAATATTCATGCAATCTCATTCCGTTAAATTCCCAGCCGAACCTGCGCTTTAACTCAGCGTATTCCGGTGTTGTGGTCTTTCCTTCCTTAGCCATTGCACTTAATGTATCGGCAACTTTGTTTGTATTTGTCACATAGCCCTGGTACAATGTAAAATGGTTTTTCAACAACTGATCGCTGAAACCTTTCGTGCCCAGCAGGCTTTCAAAATTCTTTGCTTCATATGCCATATTTTAAACACCCCAGTCTAATCATATATCCGAAACTTCTTATACTTTATTATCCGTCTGCTTCTTTGCATAGATGTCACAGTATAGAAAAAGCCTGGGTCTCCTGGACCTCATCAGTTTCGGGGTTGGCGGAACCATTGGTTCAGGTATATTTGTTGTTCCGGGAATAGCAGCAGGAATAGCCGGTCCTGGTTCTATCCTTGCATGGCTGCTTGTTGCATTATCAGCGACATGTGTCATGTTCTCGCTTGCATGGGCATCCTCAAAATATCCGTCTACTGGCGCTTTCTATTCAATATATTCCAGTGTTTTCGGGAAACGTCTTTCAGCCACAATAGTTGTTTTATATATGATCTCTGCCGTCTTTGGAATTGCAACCATAGCAGCAGGTATAGGACAATACATTTCTTATCTGGGTTATTCAGATATACTCCGGGTCGAGATAGGAGTGATCATTTTTTTCGCAACAGTGAATATCATTGGCGCCAGGCCATCAAGTAATATCGAGATGATTCTCACGCTTCTGAAAACCATTCCGCTTGTCATCCTGGCTTTTTTATTAGTTCCGCATATAAGGCCTGAGAACTTTACTCCATTTTTTACAGGAAATATGAATGATTTCCTTCGTACTGTGATCATTGTTTACTGGTGCTTTACAGGTTTTGAGATCAGTGCAATTCCGGCAGATGAGACAAAAAATAAAAATGATATACACAGATCACTGATAATAGTGATGCTGATTGTCACATTTGTATATTTATTTCTTAATATTACCCTCATGGGCAGCCTGGGAAGCCTTGTAATTGCATCATCTCCTGCCCCGCTGGCAAAGGCGGCTTCTGTTGCAGTAAAATCTTCAGGCAACATAATGGCGTTTATCGGTATAATTGCTATGATGTCAGCGCTTAACGCTTATCTTCTTGCTGCCTCAAGAGTGCTTCAAAACATATCATTTGAGTATCGTCTTCCTTTTGTTTCTGATATCGGAAAAAACGGCACGCCTTTTATTGCGATAATGATCAGCGCTATTGCGGGCGCATCACTTCTGCTTTTTAGCAATCATTTTGAGCAGCTGGCTACCATTTCTGTTATCACCACTCTTTTGCCTTATTTATTCATCTGTGCTTCTGCTTTAAAGATGTTTGACAGTCTTAAGATCAGGATAATTTCAACTGTGGGGTTGTTGTCCGCAATGGTAATTCTTGTAGCATCAATTTATTAAGAGTTTCATATCTATTCCAGTTGCTTCTTTTCCAGTTCCTTCCGCTGAGCCCATATCTTTTCAAGTTCTTCCCTTGTCCGGGCGAAAATTCTTTTAATATTTTCGGTGCTGCATAACTCAACTTCTTTTCCGCAATCAGGATAATTTTTCTCACATTTTTCAGCAAGTTTATAGCAATTTTCTTCAAGAGATGGAAGATTTAGTTCTATAGCGGTTTTAATATCAGAAGTAGTATTTTCCCTTGCGCTTGTAAGGATTGCAGGAATAAGCTGGGTCTTAATAACCTTGAGCCGTGTACATGGATCAATTGTAACCATTTAAACCTCATCAACCATTTATAGATGATCCCTACAGTATAATTATTTTACCCACGCTCATTAAGGGTAATACAAAAAAACAACCTTAATTTAAAAACAAGGAAAATATGATCAAAAAAGATGTCATCATAATAGGAGCAGGCGCATCAGGCATGATGTGCGCTATCGAATCCGGCAAAAGAGGCCGCACAGTTCTTGTTTTAGATCATGCTGAAAAAATCGGGAAAAAAATCCGGATTTCAGGCGGAGGCAAATGTAATTTTACAAATATCAATATCCACTCTACAAATTTTATATCAAATAATCCGCACTTTTGTAAATCTGCGCTTTCCCGTTTTAGCCCTCGTGATTTCATTGCACTACTTGAAAAACATGGCATAAAATATGAGGAAAGGGAAGCTGGACAGTTATTCTGTACCGGAAGTTCTGAAGAAATAATTAGAATGCTGGAAAAGGAAAGTAACGATACAGCAGTGGAAATTATTTTAAATTGCCATATAAAAGAGATTAAAAAAGAAGATTCGTTTATAGTATCCACTGATAACGGGATTTTTCAATCAGGGTCGCTTGTTATTGCAACCGGAGCATTGTCCTATCCACAGATAGGAGCTTCCGGTATGGGGCATAATATTGCAAAACAGTTCGGCCTGAAAGTCACTGAGCTAAAAACCGCACTTGTTCCATTTATTTTTTCCCGGAAAGACATGACAATATTTAGCGAATTAAGCGGTATCTCAATTGACGGCGCTATCAAATGTAACAAAATGGAATTTCGGGGAAGTATCCTTTTTACTCACAGGGGACTTAGCGGTCCTGCAATACTTCAGATATCCTCGTACTGGAAGGAAAGTGAGACCATCGTTATTGACCTGCTGCCTGGAATCGATATATTCGGGATTTTCATTGAAAGACAACTTAACAAGAGCAAAATCGACATGCATAACCTGCTTTCAGAGTTTTTGCCCTCGCGCCTTGCAAAGATCTGGTGCGCCTCAAATATCAAGTCAAAACCAGTTAATCAATATAATGAAAAGGAACTAAAAACTATCGCTCACCAAATTCATAACTGGGAAATAAAACCGAATACAACTGAGGATTTCAAAACAGCTGAGGCCACACTTGGCGGAATTGATACGGATGAACTCTCATCCAAAACAATGGAATCAAAAAAATTCAAAGGTCTCTATTTTACAGGTGAAGTTATCGATGTGACAGGGCAGCTTGGCGGATACAATTTACACTGGGCGTGGGCTTCTGGTTTTGTGGCGGGTCAGTATGCTTGAGACAAGAAAAATAATATAAATATACTTAAATATATAATCCTCCGTTAATATCAACTACCTGTCCTGTTATGTAATCCCCGTCTTCTGATACAAGGTATGCCACGGCTCCTGCCACTTCGGAAGGTTTCCCGAGTCTTCCCAGTGGGATCTGGGCAAGGATCTTATCCATAATTTCTTTTGGGACGGATTTTAGCATTTCCGTTTCAATAAATCCAGGTGCAACAGCATTTACGGTTATACCTTTTCCAGCAAATTCCTTTGCAAGCGTCTGTGTAAGTGCGATCATACCCGCTTTTGAGGCCGCATAGTTCGCCTGTCCTCGATTTCCCATCCTTCCGATAACCGAAGATATATTAACGATCTTTCCGTACTTTCTCTCAAGCATTCCCTCTATTACCGCTTTCGTACAATAGAAAGCTCCATCAAGATTCACAGATAATACTTCGCTCCACATCTGCGGAGTCATTTTTACAAATGATTTATCCCTCACAATACCTGCATTATTGACCAGGATATCTATTTTCCCGAACTGCTTTACTACATCGTCCCGCATTCGGTTCACTTCCTCAAAGTTATTGACGTTCGCCTGGCAGATCATGGAGTGAGTACCTATAGAATCCAGTAACTCCGATACTTCCTTTGCATGTTCCTTTGTCTCCATCTGGTCTATCATCGCAGATAATTTATCAAATTCGTCTGCCATGCCCATCTGGTCTATCATCCTTGATAACTTTTCAGCCTGTTCTTTAGTGGATTGATAATTAATTGCAATATATGCTCCATCCTCTGCCAGCCTCATCGCGATCGCCTGGCCTATGCCTCTTGATCCTCCGGTTACAAGGACGACTTTTCCATCCAGGTTGCCCTTTTTTGTCATTTTGTTACCTCTTTATTACCTCTTTACTACCATGGCAATACCCTGGCCTCCCCCGATACAGAGGGATGCAAGGCCGTATGTGCCATTCCTTCTTCTTAATTCATGCAGGAGCGTGACAAGTATGCGTGCGCCACTTGCTCCTATCGGATGTCCTAAAGCTATCGCCCCGCCATTTACATTGACCTTTTCCCGGTTCAAACCCAGATCCCTGCTGACCGCTATGCTCTGGGATGCAAAAGCTTCATTTAATTCTACAAGGTCGAGTTTGTCTGCCAAAATTCCTGCCCGTTCCAGGGATTTTTGAGTAGCTCCAACAGGGCCAAGTCCCATCAATTCAGGCGCGACTCCACTAAATCCATAGCTTTTGATGGTTGCCAGAGGAGCGAGTCCTTTTTGTTTTGCCTTTTCTTCAGACATGAGAAGAACACAGGCTGCACCATCATTGATCCCTGAAGCGTTGCCTGCTGTTACTGTCCCGTCTTTCTTAAATGCGGGTTTTAGTTTACCAAGAATCTCTTTTGTTGTCCCGAACCTTGGGAATTCATCAATATCAAAGAGAACTGGCTCGCCTTTTGGCTGCGGGACAGGAACCGGAACGATCTCATCCTTGAATTTCCCTGCCTTTATCGCAGCTTCTGCTTTATTCTGGCTTTTTACCGAGAATTCATCCTGCTCTGCCCGTGTAATTTTATATTTTTCTGCTACATTCTCTGCCGTTACGCCCATATGGTAATTATTGAAAATATCCCATAATCCATCATGGATCATAAGATCCACAACTTCCCCATTTCCCATCTTTGCTCCCCAGCGGTAATTTTTCAGGGCGTAAGGAGCCTGGGACATGGATTCCATCCCGCCTGCCAGCACAACATCAGAATCTCCCAGCATAATGGATTGGGCTCCAAGAACAACTGACTTTAAACCCGAACCACATACCTTGCCCACGGTAAAGGATGGCACTTCTTTTGGGATCCCGGCCCATATCGCACTTTGTCTTGCCACGTTCTGCCCATGACCTGCACCAAGGACATTTCCCAGGATAACTTCATCAACTTCACTTTGTTCAACATTTGCCTTTTTCAAGGCATCTTTCAATACAACCGAACCAAGCTGTCCCGGGTTGAAATCCTTCAGGCTTCCACCAAATTTCCCGACTGCTGTCCTGGTTGCCGAAACAATAACTACATTATTCATTTATTCACCTGTCTGGTTTATATTATTAATCCGCCATCCACACTAAGCACTGCTCCATTTACAAAATTAGATTCATCTGAGGCCAGATACAAATATGCATTCGCAATGTCCTCTGGTTTTCCAAGCCTTCGCAATGGTGTTTTTTCTTTCATCATTTCAAGGATCTTTTCAGGAACTGCCGCTGTCATTGGAGTTGCAATAAATCCCGGAGCAACTGCATTTACCCGTATTCCTTTCTTGCCAAGTTCCTTGGCCAGGGTCTTTGTCATTCCGATCAGGCCGGCTTTGGTAGCCGAATAGTTGACCTGTCCGACGTTCCCGTTGAGTCCGACAATAGACGATGTATTGATAATTACACCGGATCCCTGGTTCATCATGATATCTACCACAGCCTGGATACAGTTAAAAACTCCTTTTAGATTGATGTCAATAACCTTATCCCACTGCTGCTCTGTCATTTTTGATACGAAGGCATCCTGGACAATTCCTGCATTATTGATCAAAACATCTATTTTACCATATTTTTCAAGAACAGTTTTAGCCATCTGCTTTGATTGTTCCCTGTTGGATACATCCAGTTTAAAAAAAAATCCATCTCCGTTTCTCTTAATTTCCGCAACAGTCTCTTCGCCACCTTTCTCGTTCACATCAGCGACAACAACTTTTGCGCCTTCCTTTGCGAACAGGAGCGCAGTCTCTTTACCAATTCCGCTTCCTGCTCCTGTGATAATTACCACCTTATTTTCAAGTCTCATTTTTTATTCACCTTTGAACCGCGATTCTTTCTGATGTTTTTAATTCTCTTCCCATTCAGGAAAGACCTGGGCTTCAACCATACTGCAATTTTGGGACATACTTCTTTCTGGGATTTTGAGCCCACAAATATACCTATATGACCCGTAGGGAAAATAAGTGTCTCCTTATCTGTACTTGATACTGCATCAGACAACGGTTTACTTGCATCGTTAGGAACGAGGTGATCGAATTCTGCCATGACATTGAGCAAAGGCATCGTAATATTTTTTAAATTGATCTTCTTTCCATTGAGCTCCATTTCATTTTTAATGAGGAGGTTCTTCTGGTAGCAATCTTTCATGAATTGCCTGAAGGTTTCACCTGCCTGGTCAGGACTATCGAATATCCATTTCTCCATTCTCAGGAAATTCTTGATAATTTCTTCATTTCGAAGATTGCAAGCGATATCTTGCGGATTGCATTCAATCCGATCAAACATACCAACATACTTGTCGATCATAAGCCTGAAAGGATCAAGTAGCAAGAACCCTGAATTCAGGAAATCTCCTGGCACTATTCCATAGTAATCCACGATCCTGTCAACATCCAGGCCTTTTGCCCACAGATTAAGAATTCCTTTATCGGTGTCAAAGTCCACAGGAGCCACAAGAGTGACAAGATTTTTTACTTTTTCAGGATGAAGTGCAGAATACATCACAGAAAAAGTCCCGCCCTGGCAAACGCCAAGAAGGGTGATCTTATCCGATCCTGACCGTTCCCTGATAGTATCAATTGAATTATTCATGTAACAGTTCACATAATCATCAAGCGTAAGGTACCTGTCCGAACCTGAGGGATATCCCCAGTCAATGACATATACATCGAAACCTTCTTCCAGAAGTTTCTTTATCACACTCTTATCTGGCTGTAAATCCAGAATATAATAACGGTTCACAAGTGCATACACTATTAGAACCGGAACCGAATGCGGCTTTTCCACTATTGGTATATAATGGATAAGTCTCATTTTATCGTCGGTATAAACGACCTCTGAGGGCGTTGTTGCAACCGGGAACTCAGGTGCTTTAAGGATAACTTCCATTCCGCATTTGAATTTATCATGATCCTCAATTAAATTAAGCCCATTCATGTTATCTCCTTATCTCCTTACTTGAAATCTATTTTTTCTCTTTCAGTTCTTTGATCTGGCCGGTCAGTTCTTTTACCGCTTTCTTGAGTAAATACAATTCTTTATTTATCTCGTCTATCTCGGTCTTTGTAGGAATATTCATTGGTTTCAGATAATTCTCCTCAAGCATATCCTTCTGGTATTGTTGAAAATCTATATAATAGGAATTCAGTTTCCCCATATCGGCCACAAAATGATCTGATCTGGAATATTCCTTGAAGGTATCGCTATATGTCTGAATCCAGGTATTGTAAAATTCCTTATACTTCTCAGGAGTTATCTCTCCGTTCATTTCTGTCCCGGTTTTTTCGTGGACTTTCCGCATTGCTTCCATGAATACGGTCTGTAAGTTGGAACTGGTATCCATTCCTGCTGCATAAAGGTTCATGAATGTCGAGAAACCCTTCATCATTTTCCCGGATTTTTCACGTGCCGGACCTACAGCAGGCATCTCAATAAATTTACCGATTGTGGCTTTGTATGTCTTCAGCCATTCGTCATAAAATTCCTGTGTGGATTCAAAATTGGATTTTTCCATGCTATTATTTTTTTGTTGATCTCTTCTTTCCTGTGTTTTCTCAACCATATTAATTCACTTTTTAATTTATTTTTAATCTTTTTATCCTGAAGCGGGCAATTTAGTTTGATTGAATTTTCTATTGTTCCTGGTTTTTGATATCAAGCCACCATGTGATAATTCTGGAATATCCATCACAATATAATATATTTGTGACTCTCAACCCTCCGCTGCAATGCTTTATATCCATTCACATATATATAACTTATCTTACTATATTAATACTTAAAATATGATTATATCACTGAAGAAATCAACTAACTCTGGATAATTATGAAAATGGATTATAAATGGTAATTCTTTCCTTGCAAGCAAGTTTGCAAGGATATTTAAGATTGGATTTTTCCAATCTTAAATTGTACCTGTAGGGCAGGGATATGATTTCACCCACATCCTGGAGATGCTGGTAAATGTATCAGAATATACCCTGGCAGCTTTCTTTACAGGCTCCAGGATATCTTCAAACGGGCTGATTGTGGGCATGTTTTCAAAGAAGTTATCAAATGCCTTTTCATACGTTTTTGCCCAGAGAGTATAAAATTCTTTATATGCCTCCGGATCAGCATTTTGTTTTGATAGTTCCTTAGCCTTCTGTGACAGTTTTTCAAGGGTTGCTATCCATGACTTGTAGAAGTTCTGATTAACGTTTGCATTCTGCAAGAAATACTCTAATACTTCTTTTGAAGGTAGCTTGGACTGGATATCAAACAACTTGCCATAGGTCTCCTGATATGCATCCATCCATAAGGCATAAAATTCCTTATAGGCTTCGGGGCCTGCATTCCCCTGGGATATCTGGGCTGATTTTGCTGAAAGCTTCAGCATGGAATCAATATACGGGACATAGAGATTTGCGTATGAATCCTTCCATAGTTTTGATATCTGCTCAAATGTCTCTGAATAGAAATCCGGTATTCCTGCTTTCTCAAAGATCTCTTTCATATTTTGCCGCATTGGCAGTGTAAGAAGCTCGTCAAGCATTTTTCCATATGACTTGATCCACATCTCATACACTTCTTTGGATTTTACAGGATCCGGTTCGCCCTGGAGTACTTCGCGGGTAGCCTTTGAATTTTCCTCTAATTCGGCGATCCATGACATGTAGATTTTTTTCGATTCTTCTGCGCCACTTAAGAGTTTCTCAAATGTTTCCTTGCTGGATTCAAGTGTCGGGATTTGATAAAATTTTCCGAATGTGTTCTGGGACGTTTTCATCCATTCACCATAAAATTCCATATATTTTTCCGGTGTAGCATCTTTTGAGAGAAGAGACGCTTTACCGAACAGTGCTTCTGTGGATTCGAACCAGGGCTTGTACAGCTTTAAGTAGGAATCCTCCCACATTTTTGAAACGGCTGTGTGGCTGTCTGTCCATGTTTTGAAAATATCCTTCTTTTCTTCGTTTATATCTTTTCTTTCTTCAGTTTTTTTAACCATAATAATTCACCTTAATTTATTTTTAATATTTCTTCTGACATTTCGTCTGTACTCAGCAGGTATCTCATTCTCTCCATGTCCATTTCCCCATCGACTGCGATATCAGCAAACGGCTCTTCAATAATTTGCTGGAAGATACCTTCCACTACATTTATTTCTTTTAATTCCATTTAATTCACCTTTAATTAGTCCCCTGAATTGATTCAGGAGTCTCATTTTTCAATCCAGTAGAAAAGTTAATGTTGATTTCAGGCTCTAATACTTACAACCCCACGACTTGACATTTCTGGCTACATACCATTGAACGTTCTCATATATATAGTAGTAACTTTCATATATATTATATTATAATGATTAATTGTATTTATTATTAATCATTATAATAAAAGCCTTTTGGGGACAAATAAACTGCATTTAAGGGTATGGATGGAGTGGTAAAAGTCATCCGCATCCCGGATAAAATCAAAAAAAGGATGTGGATCCGCGAGGGGACGTAATTATTATCGTTCAATGGTCTTTCCAGAATGAAAAGGCTGACCAAAATTTATAAATGCTATTAATGTTAACATATTACATGGAGAGTAAACCGGGTGATCATTATCTAAACCTGCGTGGTAATCTCGTAAGTCTAGGATGTTATAGAAATACCAATCATGGGTAATGCCATGTGCGGAATAACTATGGATTTGTTCCCGCCCGGGCTTGAATCCCTTTTAAATTAGCTGGATTAAGGTGGAGGTGTTAAAATGGTTGTATATCCGGAAGAAATTGTGGAAAAGGCTAACCTTTTGATGAAAGATATTGCAGATTCAAAAGATGATATCGATACTAAACTGGCTGCAAGTTTTGCTGACAGGTGCGCTGAACTCATCAAAAACCTTGCAGAAAGTATGGCTGAACTTCACCAGCGTGTGGACGTTCTCACAGAAAAAGATTAATCGCAGCTCTCACCGATCGGGTGGAAGCTATATGAAGAAACCACAGAGGACGCAGAGGACACAGAGAGTATAACTGTCGAGTAGAGCCCATAGCCCACCTTTTATTGAGGTAATAGCCCCAGGGTT
>NZ_NTMG01000061.1 GCF_002487355.1 Candidatus Methanoperedens sp. BLZ2
GGTTTCTCAGGAACAGTGAATGATGGACGATTGATGTTCCAGCTTGCACAGTTTGCCGCTGCCAGGGATATATACTACATTGATGATATACGATTGGAAAAGATCAATGACAGCAATATGGTATGATTGGGAAATGTTTTGTAGGTACTTTCATAAATCGAAAGTATCTTTTCTTTTTAATTCTTTAATCGTATAATATTTTATGCGTTGAAAAAATTATGGTCGGAAATAATAAAATTTGTCAAATGATATTACTACCTACCAAAATTAAATCCGAAATATCTACTTTCCCATCTTCATTTACATCATAAGCAGGATAAGGTATCGTGGTATTTTCACCAAAATGTTTAGACACTCTAAATAAATCGTAAATATTTACGATGCCATCATTGTTTATGTCATAGATACTATGGTAATTTTCAACTTTCTCCAGTCGTACATCATCAATGTAGTAGGTATCTCCGGCAGCAGCAAACTGTGCAAGCTGGAACATTAATCGTCCATCATTCACTGTTCCTGAGAAACCGCTTGTGTTAAATACAGCCATGAATGTCTGCCAGCTCGTTCCGAGATCGGGTGTAAAGCTTAAACCATAATTTGTATATGGGGAACCATGTTTGATCAAATTCACAGTCATGTCATGTCCAGTCATTGAATATGCCACAAGACTCAATCGATAAGTGGTATTTGGTTCCAGTGTTATCTCCATCTGATACAATTGGATATTCGTACCGCTGCTGATCAATGAAAGATTAGCAGCTTTTGTCCCGTTGTAGCCGGGGGATGCTGCGCTGAAGGTTCCGGTTCCACTCGTGTAGAACTGCCATGAAGTTGTACCTGATTCAAACCCCGGGTTCTTGACAAGAACAATGGAAGCCGTTGGCAAGACTGTTATTGTTGCGGCATTGCTCATTACACTACCAAAAGAATTCTTCACATCTACGCTGAACGTTGAACCAGTATCAGATAAGGCTGTTGCCGTAATATTGTAAGATGCACTTGTGGCTCCAGGTATGTTCGCACCATTCTTCTGCCATTGATAGCTTAACGATGCTCCTGTGGCCACCACGCTTAATGTGGCTGTCTGTCCCACCACAATGGTTTGACCAACAGGATGAATTGTAATGTTTGGCAATCCTGACAGAGGGATGTTCTCTGCCTTCAATCCAATCGGGTTAAACGTACGCTTGGTTTTTGGTGGGTTGTTATGTAGCCATTGGTAAGGGGTGATTTCAGAATGATCTGGTATTATATTCCACAATGGGGGGTAATATGAATTATTAATAAATCCGGATGAATAAATAAATTCTGTTGTACCACCAAGTGCCGCTACATTCGACACTTCATTAAAGAATATTGGATTTAAATAACCAGACCCCATCGAGCCAGTTGATATATATGATATTCCTGAATGATAAATATCGGGCGTGTTCTTTATTACTTCTTCCATGTATAATTTTTGGCTGTTCAAATTATAATTAGCAGGGGACTTGGTTGGTGATGTTCTTTCTGTTACCCACATATCAATATACTTATTTTGGCTTAAATCACTGAGATTTATTGCATATTCAGCACATCCGGGACCGACAATACAGGTGGGATTGAATGCGGATTGATATGTCTGTGTCATGATTAAAAAATATGGGTACTTATAATCATTTCCTAAGGATGAAAGGCTTTCTCGGAGTTCTTTGAAGAATGATGTCATTCCCTTTTCTCTCTCGTGAAGCATATCTAGTAAAACTGGATTGGCATTAGGGGGGGAATTTACAAATGGATATGAATAGGAATTAATATCATAACCATGTTCTGCCAGAATACCAGTTCTTCCTGACCATTCTACACCATATCCATCTATGCCTGTTCCTGCTAACCACAATCCTGGTTCTTCGATATGAATACCATCGAAATCAAAATTGCTTACTGCATACTTTATTAATTCGATTCTTTTTGCTCTGGCTTCGGGATAATTGAAATCCAAATAATTCGTTCCAGTACTTGGTAAAACATTTCCGTTTTTATCTTTAGGGTAATACTGTGTACCGAAATACCCTTTACAATTACTATCTCCTGTAAGCGTCATTTTGTTAGCGGGGGAAAGTAGAATGACAGATATATTTCTACTATGTGCATTTGCCAAGAAATTCACAAGAGTTTGTTTGCTTCTGCCAAGTGGGTCAACATATCCTTTCCCTGGCGCAATCTCTTTAACAAAGAAACATGCCCCCCATGGCATAACAATTGAGTCTGCATTAATATATTGTGCTTTATCAAGTATTCCGTTATAGTATGCAGCATTATTTTGTATATTCCAAAAATGTTCCCATAACGCCCTTCCCATTATATTTTTCGTCATATCAGGGGCTGCGCTCGCAAACGGTACCTGAGTTGCCAGTATTATAATGGCAATTAATATGACATTTTTATTTATATAATTAGTCGAGTTGAATTTTATAATTTTCATGTTATCTCCTTTTGTTGATCTAACATTTTTCAATACATTGACTTCTATTAAGGAGCATGAATGAACATGCATTTCAAAGATATGGCCATAAATTTTTTAAGAAAAGACCGTCCTAAGATGTTCCTTAGACAATTCCTAATCCCGGAAGAATCATGGAACAGACTTCTCAATATAAATAATCTTAACACGCTAATAGAGATAAGTACTCGATAGTCTTGATTGAATATGAAAGAAGTAATAGTTATTATTTGCTGTGACACAGAACCGGATCAACCACAATACGGTGGTTTGGATTATAATGTGCATTTTGGAAAACACACATGGAAGGGTATAAAAGAAGGCATCCCTAAAGCGAAGGAAGTTGCCAATTATATTGAGGATGCAGAAGGGCATAACGCTAAAATAACATGGTTTCTCAGGTCCGATGACCAGATTAAAGAATTATATGGTGATCCTGCATGGATGGTAAGAAATTTCATGGGTATCTGGAAAGAACTTGGATCGCAAGGGGATGAAATTGGCTGGCATCCTCACCTGTGGAGGTGGAATGAATCCATAAAAAGCTGGTATCCTGAACTGGAAGATCGAATATGGATTGAAAATTGTATGGAAGAAGGATATAATCGATTTCCAGAAGAGTTTAAATTGACCAGCAGCAGGATGTGCTGGAATTTTCATAGCAATATCACAATGAACAAGGTAGATGAACTCGGGTTGAAGGTGGATATTTCGGCGATGCCGGGGCAAAAATCTATCAAACCTGTAAATGACTCACCGGATTCTCTTTATTATGATTGGGAAATTACAAAAGAGCCACCATATTTTCCATCACAGTCAGATTATCGTAGAGAAGCGGATATAAATGAGCGATCTCTGGACATTTTGGAAATTCCACTGACAAATTTTGAGATATCATTGTCCTGGCAAATTAAAAGGATACTAAAAAGGTTTCTCAGGCCAGGCAGGGGATACCCTTTAGGAAAAAGAAATCCGGCTAAAATAGATGATAATCCGGATTTTTTTAGGTCATGTGCTATAAGAAAGTTCTTTGAAAGCAAGGAAAATAATTGCAGAACCTTTTTGGTTTCATATTTCCATGCAGATGAATTGCCTGGAAAAGATTCATTAGCATCGACTTACTTTGAGAGAAATCTGAAATATATATCTGAAGCTTCTAGAAATTATGGTGTTCCCTTTAGATTTCTAACTGCAAGAGAAGCAGCCGGAGAAGTTATAAAATGAGAATTCTAAGGACAATAAATAGGATTTTCTTGTATATGGCGGAATACGTACCGGTTCCATTTGGATATTTCCGAATGCTGCTTTATACATTGGCAGGTCTGAAGATGGAAAAAGGAGTAACAATTGAGTATGGTATGCAAATAGGTGGTAATTTTGAAAATATTTACCTTAAAGAGAATGTAGAGATCGCACAGGGTGTATATTTGCATGCATATGATAGGATAGTAATTGGCAAAAATACTGCCATTGCACCTTTTGTAAAGATAATTACCAACCAAAATCCCAGGTTAGATGTGAATAAACTTAACGAGTTTTATACACCTTTTAATAAACCTGTTGTTATTGAAGACAATGTGTACATCGGTACGGGTGCAATTATTCTACCAGGTGTTACGGTTCATGAGATGTCAGTTGTGGGGGCTGGTGCAGTGGTTACAAAGGATGTTCCATCTTTTACCGTAGTAGCTGGTGTTCCCGCCAGAGTTGTGAAGAACCTTGCCAAAAAGGAGACAATATGCAATGAATGATCAGAATATTGCAGAATGGAAAAGCGGAGAAATTTTTCTGGAAGATGAATATGCCAGCATGTATGCGAAACATAGAAAGTACATATTAACAAAGATATTAAATAATACCTGTTTCTTAATTAAAAGACCAATAATAGGAATCGTAAAAGCTAACGTATTTTACTATAACGGTAATGTGAATGAATTCATAGATGAATGTTATAGGCTTTCTAAAGAAAAAAACATCCCCTATATTGAGATACAAACTTCGATCACGGATAAAGCATTCTTACAATTCCCCCATAAAAATACTGGCACTTATATAATAAATCTTCATGATGATATCGAAACAATATGGAATAATTTAAACAAAAAAGCAAGGAATCAAATAAGGCAGGCCAGGAAAAAGAATGTTGAAGTGGTAATAACAGACAGCGAAAAAGATTTTTTAGAGTGGTGGGATATATATTCAAAGACTGCAAACCATAAAGAATTTATTTTAGAGTCGTATAATTTGACTAAAGAGTTATTTGAAAAGAAAGAAATTTCGCGGCTTTTTGTTGCTAAAATAGGGAATAAAATTGTTTCTGGCAATCTAATTATATTATCCAATACAGAAGTGATATGGAAATTGGGGGGCTCAGACCGTGAATTTTCGGAATTCAGGCCAAACCATTTACTTCAATGGGAAATTATTGAATGGTCAAAGAAACAGGGGTATTCATATTATGATATGGGAGGGGCATTACCTCCCCGATATGATATTAATGGTGTACCGATAGATGAAGGAAGTGGAGAAGGCCCAAGTTCATTCAAGAGAAAATTCGGTGGAGAGTATAAAGAAATTTATAAGTATCAGATAATAACAAACAAATTAAGATATAAAATTAATAAGGCATTAATAAATGCGCGATTTAAATTAATGAGACATTTGTAATGCAATGATTGGAATGCGGAATTTTGTAACAAAACAGGAGATAGATAAAGTTCAATGAAATTAAATAACAAAATTATATATTTTATGATCCTATCATATATATTACTTAATCTTTTTGACATTGTATGGAAGGAGATAATATTATTAATTTTATTTATTTATATATTAATAAATTTGTGGCGTCTCAAACCTCTTGAAAATGTTGATACAATCGAAGAACCTGCGACATTCCCGCTTGTTTCTATAATTATCCCGGCATGGAACGAAGAGAGCACCATAAAGAGAAGTATAATAAATATATTAAAATCAAGCTATACTAATTTCGAATTAATCGTCATCGCTGGCGGAGAAGACAAAACATTTGAACTTGTGGATGATCTTTCCAGGAAAGATAATAGGATAAAGGCAATCAAACAGGAACCCCTCGGAAAGAGTGCAGCTTTAAATAAAGGTTTGGAACATAAACAGGGTGAAATAGTCATATTCCTGGATGCTGACAGCCTTGTTGATGAGAACTGGCTAAATTATCTGGTTAAACCAATTATCAACAAAGAAGCAAACATAACAGTAGCTGATTTCAAACCTTATATAGAAAACTGGGTAACAACATGGTATTCTTTATACCATAGTTATTTAAGATATGTAACGGATAAAAAAGGCTTTTTTGGAGGTTCGACTGCATTCGAAAGTGCTGTTTTTGATAATGGAATCGTGCTTGATGACAAAGTTATTGCAGATGATTATTATTTGAGTATTCGATGTGGAGATAAATATAAAATAAAATTCGTTAAAGAAAGCATAGTAAGAACAGACATTCCCAGCACTTTTGCTGATTTTTTAATCAATGGAGTAAGGTGGGTCAGGATATTGTTGCATACAACATTACTCTTCAATAACAAAAGAAAGAACGTCTTATTTACGCTCCTGAATGCAACCTACTTCACATTAGGTTTACCTGTATACCTTCTTCTTTACTATACGATAGGTAATGAAGCCTCATTTATCTTTTTGGAAGTATGGTTCATTTATTTCTCACTTTTGATCCTGTTAAATGCAATTAAACCCCTGGCTTTATACAGGATCGATGGAAACGGCAAATGGTTAAAATATGGGTGGGTTGCTCTGGTTTTTCCAGTCTTCGTATATCTGGTATACTTTTATGCAATGCTCACTTATAAAAAGGTAACGCCATTTTTTAAAGGATCAAGGAAGTTTTAATCCGATTTATCTTCGTGGGTTCAAAGGGTTGAGAATACCCCTTCCGATAGGTGGGGGATGAATCAGACCCTTTGCAATTGTAATACCTATCCCGAAAAAAGTATTGTTCAGATAGCATTTTAAGGGATAAGCATAACGAATATATAGTATCAAATACATATATAGATTGTTCAGATAGCATGAGAAAATCATTTCAATTTCGGATATACCCAAACAAAAAGCAAGAAGTAGCTCTTGAGAGGACTCTTTCTACATGCAGACATCTTTACAATGATGCTCTTGCAGAGAGAAAACGAAATGCTGAACTTAACAGACTTCAAAAATCATTCGATCTATTCCCGTGGGGATATCCTGAATGGATTAATTACTATGACCAAGCCAATCAACTACCATTGATAAAAACAGCATTCCAAAAAGAAGTACATTCCCAAGTACTTCAAAATACCCTGAAGCGTGTCGAACGAAGTTTTCAGAACTTCTTTAATGGTGCAGGATATCCGAGATTTCAAGGAAGGAATAGGTACAATTCATTCACGTATCCGGGTAGCGGCCTGAAACTTGAAGATGGAAAACTTATCTTATCTAAGATAGGAGCAATCAAAATCATCTTACATCGTGAAATCGAAGGCAAAATCAAGACCTGTAATATCAAGAGAGATGTTGACCAGTGGTATGTTTCATTCTCATGTCAAATTGATATTCCGATCATTCCTATTGAAATCAAGACTATAACGGGAATAGATGTCGGATTAACTTCCCTGATAACATTCAGCAATGGAGAGCAGATTGAACCTCCAAAGTATCTTAGAGCATCCGAGAAAAGACTTGCACGAGAACAGATACATCTATCAAAGAAAAAGAAAGGTTCAGAGAATAGGAATAAGCAACGAATCATTGTTGCGAAAGTACATCAGAGAATCAGGTATCAAAGAAAGGATTTCAATCATAAATTAAGTACAAATCTTGTGAATAACTATGACCATGTAGTGTTTGAAAAATTGCAAATACAAAACATGCTTAAAAATCATTGTCTTGCAAAGTCAATAGTAGATGCATCATGGTCACAATTAATCAATTTAACTATATACAAAGCAGAATACGCTGGTAAAATAGTGGAATTGGTTAACCCTAATGGAACATCGCAGACCTGTATATGTGGTCACCATGTACCAAAAGACCTGTCAGTGAGAGTACATTCATGTCCTTCCTGTGGTCTTGTGCTAAATAGAGACCATGTATCTGCGATGATAATCCAGAATATAAGTACGGCGGGTATCGCCGGAATTCAAGCCCGACTGAGCAATCCCAATAGGGAAGCAATGAAGTGGGAAGCCCCTTGTGAGAGCAAGGGGTAGTTCACAGTCAAGATTCTAACTAGTGAAACCAATATATAAGAACCTATTCAAGTCTGAAATGTATATTTTGGATAGAATAAGCATAAATATATTAGTAAAGGATAAGATAAAATAGTAAATATTTATACAATATACAAATAATTCAAAGGTATTTATGATAAATCAGGTCAAAAATCTTGTTCGGAAAAATAAAATAGTTGTTCATACACGCCTATTTTTCAGGCGAATGTCTGATTCCTGGAAATATGTTCCAGTTAAAGAATATGCAAATATCAAGAAACTCTTTCTATTCTGGGAACTTTTTCCATATTCCCAACAAAATTATGCAAGTCTTTCAAATGTTTATGATCTGGCCAAAGTGATGGAAAAGAATAATACCAGGGGAAGTTTCGTTGAATGCGGCGTCTGGAAAGGTGGGTGCGCCGCGGTTATGGCTATTATTGCCAATAAAGCCGGGAACAACAGGAAGATCTGGCTTTTTGATTCATTTGAGGGGATGCCGGAAGCTACAGGAATGGATTCAGGAAAGAGTGCCATGGAACTGGCTGAAGGTAAAATGAGTGGCAAATTAATTCCTGTGGGTACGAATATCGCTTTAATAGAGGATGTTAAGAAACTGTTTTTTGAAAAATTAAATTTAAATAAGAGTAACATAATCTTTGCAAAGGGCTGGTTCCAGGAGACAATCCCAAAATACAAAGATCAAATAGACCATATCGCTATTCTTAGAATTGATGGGGACTGGTATGAGTCAACAAAAACATGTTTAGAGAATCTCTATGATCAGGTTATTGAAGGAGGATATATAATAATTGATGATTATGGCTTTTTTCCAGGATGTAAAAAAGCGGTCGATGAATTTATCAGTATGAGAAATCTGAAAGTAGAATTAATAAAGATCGATTATTCGCGCGTATATTTTAAAAAATTGGATTAAAAAATTATCCTGTATTTTAGAAAAAATAAATTTTCAGATTTTGTTGTCAGAAGTTTGGGGTAAAGTTGGGTAATTTATGACAACAGAGGAGGGGCGGGGTAGAACCCCGGATATATCACCTCGCAGAGTATAAAAGCATAACTTTTGTTGAACCGAAGGAATACCCGTTATTTCAGTTAAAAAAGCCATTATCAATGAGGGAGCTTCCTTTGATGAGCATTACAATTCCAGCTACTCTCATACCTGGAAATATAATAGCTCCTATCATTGTTGAGGCCAGGGAATAAATTAAAAGGAGCTATTCTTATAGCTTGTGATGGGGAGGGATTAATTAATGGATGGGCTCCTAATTGTGCAAAACTTTATATTTGTTGAGTGTATTTTTATCGTACATTATTAATACTTTGAGGAAATTTTTTATGATACAAATTAATTTAAAATTCAGTATAAAAAATATTAAAGATGAAATTTTGTGGGATTATTTTTACGGTGCTCTTCGTAAACCAAAAGAAAATTTTAAAGGCACTTCATCTAATATAAAAAATATTCTGCATAATCCTCTAATACAGAATGAAATCATTGAAGAACTAAAAAATAATGATTTGAATGTTATAGATCTCAAAATAGACGTGGACGATTACAGAAAATACCTGAAAGAGGCTGAATATAATAAATTTCCTGATTATTACTCTACTGGCAATAAATCGTTTAACATCAGTGAGAAATCACTTGAGCATTATCTAGGAGCTAAGTTATTATCCTTGTCCAAAGAGGATATATATATAGACATTGCAAATGATAACTCACCTGCACCAGATATATACAAAAAATTATTTGGTTGTAAGGTATATCAACAGGATTTGGTTTATCCAGATGGCATTCATGGAAATATCATCGGGGGAGATGCGGCAAATATGCCGTTGGAGGACGGTTCTGTAACAAAGATGGGACTTCATTGCTCATTTGAACACTTTGAAACAGATTCAGACTTACGATTTATCAAAGAAGCTGGCAGGGTTCTGAAGAAGGGAGGAAAATTATGTATACTACCATTATATCTTTTCAATAAATATATAATAACAACAGATCCCGCGATTTTGCCAAAAGGTGGTATACCTTTTGAGGAAGACGCTGTATTGTATTGTTTTAATAGATTAAATGTTCGCCACTGTCGCTTCTACGATATACCTCATTTCATATCCAGAATAAAAAATAATCTGAATGATCTCAAATTGACGATCTTTGTTGTCAATAATGAAAAAGAGGTGGATTCATCATGTTATGTTAAGTTTATAGCAATGTTTGAAAAAAGCTGACTCAATTTTTCTCCATATTGGTCCCAGGAGTATTTTTCTTCTGCCAGCTTTCTACCGTTTTTTGCAATGTATCCTGCATACTCAGTATCATTTAATAATTCATTGATTCTATCAGGGAATTTACTGATATCATCCTCTATTATCAGGTGCTTTCCATCTATCGCATCAATTCCCTCTGCGCCGATCGATGTTGAAATTACAGGCTTTTCCATAGCAAAATACTCAAGAATTTTAAGGCGTGTCCCGCCACCGATGCGCAGTGGGACTATACAGACATCCGAATTAGAAATAAACGGCCTTACGTCAGGCACCTCACCGGTTATGAAGATATCATTTTTTTCGAGGTTCTTCAGGGTACTAATGGGATTTCTTCCTACAGCATAGAATTTGATTTGCGGGATTTTTTCTTTCAGGACTGGATATGCATCCCTGCAGAAAGATTTAATTGCATCTACATTTGGATACCAGTTCATAAGACCGGTGAACACTATGTTCGGGCTAAAGTCTTTCCGTTCAACAGGATAAAAATGATCTAAATCCACACAATTGGGCAGCATCATTAGATTTTGTGCCCCCATTGCTCTGAGCCTTTTACTATCGTTTTCAGAGACAGAGATGCAGGCATCAAAACTTCTGATAGCATCCTGTTCATGTTTCTTATTTTTAAGATAATCAAGGAAAGTTAAAACTGACCTGGTACTGAATTTATTTATAAATGTTCTATATAAGATATCAGATTCGATATTATGTGCATCATACACTTTCGGGATCGTTGAAATATTTTTCACATATGCCGACATTAAAAGCGATTCAACATGGAGAATCTGGAAATTATTATGATTAATTATATGAGAAATCTGCTCCTGAATTTTTGGTGAATAACAACTTAACATCGTCTCATAAGGATTCCAGGATAAGAGTGATTTCAATCGACCATATTTTTTCGCCTGGAATGGTAACGGATAAACGGTACAATATTTTTCCAGACCCGATACGTCTTTAACTTCGCCGGGACGAACTAAAAATAATACAGAGATATCGTGGTATTTTGATATTGTTTTAATTAAATTAAAATTTCTGATTTTTGCTCCACTATTCGGCGGATAGGGCGGATTCGGTGCTAAGAAAAGTATATTCATACAACCACATTAGATTATTTTGTGCATTTATTTTTTCCTGATAGGATTCAAATGGTATTTAGTAGCAAATTTCAGTTCCATGGCCATCTGCCTGGAATGGGATCGCAGCCAGTTCATTAAATGTCCATAACAACATACTCTTTCATAAAAGGCCAGAGAAAAGCGATTTATTGAATTGAAATATTCAAAAAAAAACCTCCAGTGCGGAAATGATATCTGTCCGCCCTTTGACGAATCGAACCAGACACTGCGCATGTGCATATCCGGGTGCGCCCTGACCGAGCGCTCTGCATGATCCCTGTTAAAAAAAAGATACTCCGGAATCTCAAAGAACCGACCGAGCAGGCCAAGTTCGGCAAGTAAACCCAGGTCTGAACCCGGATAAGATTTGATAAGTGAAGTTTTCCTGAGAACATCAGACCGAATCAATCCGAATACCTCAAAACACATTGGATGAAAGAATATGAGATCACCGAATCGATCCTGGGGCTTCGTGGAATTAACATTCAGTTTTCTTGCTAAGTAGCGTCTGCTGAATGGAAGATTGAATCGAATATTTTGATTGGTTTGATCGGTATTCAGCTTTAGGATGTAGGCTGCAATGACAGATCCATATTCATCGATGATTTCAGTTCTTGAACTGCAAAGCACAATTGAATTATCTTCCTCAAGAACTTTTATGCACTTCGATAGATAATCCGGAGCTATGAGGTCGTCATGTGCAGCCCATTTGAAATATATACCTGAAGATAAATTAAATACGTTATTAAAGTTCCAGGCAGCACCACGATTTTTTTCAATCCTGTGATAACGAATACGGGAATCTTTCTTTGCATACGCCTGACAGATTTCCTGTGTTCTGTCCGTGGAGGCGTTGTCAGAAATTACCAGCTCGAAATCCGTATACGTTTGGGCTAAGATCGAATCCAGCGCTGCCTCAAGATATTTTTCACCATTGTATACTGGTAAACCGAAACTTACTGGAACTCTGGATTTTTTGTTATTATATTTTTCTCCTTCTGATCCCGGACTCATTTTTTATCAACCTCAAACAAATATCAATTGTGCTGATACTCCTAAACCATTCATTATCTGCTGGATTTCATTTTTATATATTGCATTCATTATTATTATTTTATCCGGCTGGTATTCTCTCAGGAACTCAGGTGAACATATTTTCTGCCCTGTTCCCGGAATATATTTACCCTGTTTACGGGGATTGATATCAATGACATATTCTATCTGCTTTTTAGCCCCGATCATATTCAAGAACGTGACACCTTTAGAGCCGGCTCCCCACAATACAATCTTCTGTCCGGACTTTTCAACAGTTTTGATTTCTTTCTTCCAGGTTCTTATTTTAGTATGGAACTTCCTTACAAACTGGTCCAATAAAAGTTTCATATTGGATTCATAATCGGTCTTTCGACAGGATTGCGAAGTACAAGCTATAGCCTCTATGAAAAGAAATTGGCCATTATACGAATCGTTTAACGCAAAAATCGAGAATCCGCATGAAGCGAATAAATAAGCAAGTGATCGTTTGCTGAAGAATGATCTATGTTCATAAATCAAATCCCATATTCCAAGATCCTTCAAAGTATAATCTACATTCGGGACCTCAAAAAAAACAATTGTATGATTATCACCTATCATTTTGCGAATATCAGTCAAAAAATCAACAGGAGATTCGATGTGTTCCAGGACCTGTCGGCAACATATGAAATCAGCCCTGTAATTCAGGTATCTTTGCGAATAAAAATCTTTAATAAAAGTAATTTCTGGATCAGGGCAGGGTGTCTCCCCGACATTTTCATAACTGGAATCAAATCCGACTCCCCGGTTTTTGCCGGTTTTACATAGCAATTTTAAGAAATCCCCTTTTCCGCATCCTATCTCAATTATACTTTTTCCGTGTAAATTGTAGGTTTCTATCAATCTATCTGCCAATTCTTTAGCATAACCCTGGAAAATTTGAGAAAAATGTAATGAATTTTCATATTGTTGCGTATATTCCATTAGCCTGGGATCAAAAGCACAATTAAAAATATGTTCACAATCTTCACATAACACTAAAATAATATCGGACCTTGGAGCGTTCAAAGCATCGTCGCTTGTTTCCCATAGAAGGTTGCAATGAACAGGGACATCCGGAATCTCAAGAAAGACATCAGTATTTGATGATTTGCAGACAGGACATATACTTTCTTTCCGAATATTCTTATTATTCACTATATTCTTATTATTCACTATATTCTTATTATTCACTATATTCTTATTATTCACTAACATCGGCTCATTCGAATTATGTTCAATTTTCTTTTCTTCATGTTTTAAACAGATTTTTTAAACAGATTTTAGTTCTGCAGTAACACCCATTTTATCAAGAGTCTCTTGAATTTCATTACAATAAATTGGATTCATAACTATAATTGTATCAGGCTTGTACTGAATTAAAAACTCCGGGGCAATGACCTTTTGACCTGTACCTGCCATATATGTTCCATGTTTTTTTGGATTGATATCAACTACATATTCTATCTCTTTAAGAATGTTGAGAGTGGTTAGAAATGCAACTCCTTTGGAACCTCCTCCCCAGAGGACTACTTTGCGGCCTTTTTTCCTTGAATTTTCAAAGTAGCTTTTCCACGTATTTAATTGTTTCTTACAGTTCTTAGAGAATAGATCAACCTGGCTTTTTAGTTGCACTATATCCTCTTCTGCTGGTAACGAGTTACGTTTCTCTCCCTGGCTCAATCGTGCTCCTAACATTATATACTGATCGTCATAATCAATATACAGATCTATAATTTCAAAACCGTTATTTCTAAACAATTTAGCCAGGGACCCTGGACTGAAATACGAACAGTGTTCATAATATATGTCCCAGAATGCCTGTTCTTTCAGGATTCGCCTGACATCCGGAACCTGGAAAAATACTGTGGTATCAGGTTTGTTATGAATAGATTTTTTAACAGTTCTTATAAAATCGGCTGTTTCATATATATGTTCAAGTGTCATTCTGCAGCAAAGGAAGTCACATTGAATATCAGCATATTTTTCTGAATAAAAGTCTTTTATGATAGAAACATGGTTTTTTTCAAGATTTTCATTGCGTCCCGGTATATAAGCCGGATCAAAACCCCTGCCGCGATTATTCCCAAGTTCGCAAAGCATTGATAAAAACTCCCCCTGACCACATCCGATTTCAATTATGTCCCTGCCATGAAGATTATAGCGATCAATTAAATTCCGGGCTAATTTCCGGGCAAATAGATTAAAAGTTGTTGAATAAATTTGTGTTGATTCATATTCATTTGAATATTCATGAACACTTGAGTCAAATGAAACATTCGAGATAAAACCACATTTTTCACAAAATCCCAATTCAATATCTCTTTTCGGATATGTTATGGCTTTCTCCTTAGTTTTTAATAATTGTACACTATGAATGGGTATGTCTGCAATTTCATAAATTATGGATGGCATTTCCAATGAGCCACAATTTGGACAGGATTTTTTTTCTAACATTGTAATTCCTTTATTAGTAAAATTTTTGCATTTATAATAAATTTAACGCATATTAAATGTTGTTAAAGTTAATATCATCATGAGATCAGATTTGAATATAACATTCGAATGTCTTCTTTTAATCTACCATTTGTCAGAATAAATAGGATTAATACATACATAATAATTCCTGACAGGACTAAAAATATTAGATACAATAGAGGATATTTTGAAATAATATCATACATTTTTGTGTATTCTTTAATTCCTATAATAAAAATTGCCATTAGAATTGCTGATAAGAGTGGTGGTATTAATATTTTGACAAAACTCTTTCCCTCTATTCCCAGAAATTTTACTGCAAGACTAAAACTAATAGGTGCGAAAATTAATCCGGAGAGAGAAACAAGAGATGCTACTCCAATTAAACCAAAAATTTTTGCTGCCGGAATAATAAATAAAATTATTAAAAATAATTGCATTCCAACCAGTATTGTTGATATATTGGGCTTTCCCATAGAAAGGTATAGACTGCTCGTTGCTGAAGAAAGAGAATAAACTAAACCTGCAATACATAATATCTGTAATGGTAAAATTGCGGGAGCCCATTTTTCTCCGAGTACTATCTTTACAAATTCCGGAGCGAGTGCAAAGATACCAAGTGTAATAGGTATGGTGATAATAGAGGTATATTTTAGAGTTTTTAAAAATGCATTTCCCAGTCTGGGAATATCATTACTAATATTTGAAAATGTTGAAAACAGAACTTTATCAAATATTACAACTATCTGCCTGGATGAAAAGGTTGCCCAGGTATAAGCTATTATGTAATATCCCACAACCGTTGGTCCTATTAGCTTTCCTAAAACGGTATAAATTAAATTATCAAAAGCTAAAATTATAAATCCGGTTGCCATTACGTACTTTCCATAGTTGAAAAGTTCTTTTGCTATTTTTTTATCTAATTGTAAATGGAATTTCCATGGGTTTATAATCCAGAAAATGATAGAAGAGACTACTCCCTGTATAATTCTGCCATATACAAGACTCCAAAAAGAATAGCCGTTATATGCCATGAAAATTGCCACTGCAGAATATGAAATATTGCCTAAAAAACCAGATATAACAATCTTCTCGAACCTGAGTTCCTTTGTCAATTTCGTATTTGGTATAAAATTAAAATTTTCAATTATAATAACAATCGCAGAAATTTTCAAAATCGAGGAAATTACCTGGTCTTTAAAAAAATTTGCCCACAAAGGAGCGACAATATAAACTACACAAAAAAGAAGGATACTCATTATTAATCTAATCGAAAATCCAGTCCGTAAGGATTTTTCAACGTTTTCCTTTCTTTGAATGACCGCACTGGACATTCCAAAATCTTTTAACCCATCAACTAATGTAATCAATATACCGGCTATTGCGACAATGCCAAAATCCGATGGCGAGAGTAGTCGAGCCAGGATAATTAGAGTTACTAAATTGAGAATTTTTCCAAAAACCTGAAATAAACCAACAGCACTTATATTTTTCAACGTTTTTTTTGTTAAGGACATAATTATACTCCTCTCTAACTTAGAATATTGTTGGCAATTTCTCAGCGATCCGTTTATTGGATAATCCCGGTTTCATAAGATACCTTACGAGAAAGCAATTCAAAGGCAGAATTTAGTTCCCTGGAAAATAGTTCCTGTTTTGTCATTGAAAAAGTCCTCTTTTCATTCTTCCCGGTACATTCCTTATAAAGGTAAATTTATAGTCTATTATGTTGAGACTCTATATATATTATATAGCAACAAATCTCTAAATGAGGGAGAAAACGTTAGCTATTGGGATGAAAAGAAATCCTGCCCTTTTTCGGACCCATAATATCCTAAATCGCATCGTTTCTCCAGAGATGAATGAATTGGGGCGCATCCCAGGCTATGCTCACAATGTCGAGGTCGCCATCCCCGTCCAGATCTACTGTCCGGGCCCCCAGGTGGCTCTCCTTCCCGCTCGACACCAATCGCTCCTTGAAAAGTCCTGTTCCGTCATTGACCCAGATCGAGAGGTTCAACGTTCCCTTGTGCTCAGCCAGAATGACATCCCTGTCTCCATCCCGGTCCATGTCGGCAACGCCAAGGTTATTGGTCGAGCCCTGCGAAATGATGCGGGTACGGATCCAATTCGATGTCATCGGGTTCGCAGGCTGCTTCCACCAGAACGTTTCTGCCCCGCCGGTCAGTCCGTTCTCTTCGGTCGCAACGATATCCGATTTACCGTCTCCGTCCAGGTCTGCGACTTCCAGGCGATCAGGGAAAGCTGCTTCGGAAAAGTCCCCCACTGCGAATGCCTGCCAGGTAGATGCACCGGTTCCGGGATTCTTATACCACTCGACCCGCTTTGTCTCACCTGTGGTCGCAGCTATGTCCATGTTGCCGTCACCGTCAATGTCTGCGACTCCAAATCCCTCATCGGAAGGATTACTGTTCACTATGACCTCTGGCCAGTTCCCAGCTTCCGGATTCGAAGACGGGATTCGGAGATAGTAGATACCCCGGCAGGCTGAACTCCGCGTTGACACCAAGATTTCCGGCCGTCCTCCTTTCTCGATCTGTGCGACCCTGTACCCCTGCGACCCCTGGGGATGACTGGCGGCCGGAAGACTGGCCACCCTGCGGGCAGTGAAGCTACTACCCTTTGTATCGTTTGCCTCCAACCAGTAGATGCTCAGGTTGGTTCCTTCCGTCTTCTGCCCGATCACATCTGTGAAATTGTCCCCGTCTACGTCAACCACCAGTATTGCATGAATACCGTTAGGGAACACGGCTGACTTCGCCCATGAATTCGTCATTTTTCCGCCTGGATTACGATACCAGGAAGGCCCGGAGACAACGTCGGTCTTGCCGTCCCTGTCGATGTCGCCAAAGTCCAGTCCGAATGTAGGTGTGTGGTTGCCCGCCAGCTGGATGTAGAACCATCGGTCCAGCGGAAGTGTAGGCCTGTTTTCTTTCATATTTCTCCACAGTTCGACAGGCGAGGTGTCTTTGTAGTTTGCTCCCACGATGTCTATATCGCCATCCCTGTCGATATCGCCCATACGGATATTATGGGATCCGGTGGTCGCAAGAACCTGCAATGACCATGAAGCTCCGCCCCCGGGATTCCAGTAGATGCCTACCCGCCTGCGGGCCGACTGCTGCATCTCGGAAAATGCCACGTCCGGATCCCCATCGTTATCGAAATCGGCGACCAGAATGCCGTGCACGTAGTCGACCGAAGGTTCGATCACGTGCTCGACCCATGTGGCGCCGGCGTCTCCAGGATTTGCCGGAGCCGCATACCAGGCCAGCCGCCCGGGGCTCTCCGAGTTCGCTATTAACACATCTAACCGGCCATCTTTGTTTATGTCCGCGACTTTGTTGCTGACGAGGGGGGGCCAGCTGCCGTTTATGGTATGCCGGATCCAATTGGGATTCGCTGGATCATCCGGACTTTCAAGCCAGTACCCGTTTCCCACAATGTCCAGATATCCGTCGCGGTCGATATCGCCAAGAGCCGTTCCTTCACCATCCGTGGAGGTTGCGATATCCACACGCTTCCAGGACAATGGATTATCCTGCAGGAAAAGAATGTGCCTGCCGAAATGGGGGCGTACCACAACGTCGACCCTGCCATCCCTGTTGACGTCACCCACTTCTATGTCATGAGCCTTGGAATAACCGATGATGTGCTTTGTCCATGAATCCATCGGACTGCCGCCTGTGTGCCTGGGGTTCTCATACCAGAGGATCTGACCGTTGACAAAGTCGGGAACGATCACGTCTAAGATACCGTCTCCACGGATCGAAGCTAACTGCATGTCAGTCGTGAAGACCGAACTGGTGTCGATCACGTGCTTTGTCCATGACGGCCATTCATACCACTGCAGCGGTGTCCCGCTGTTATCTGCGACGACCACGTCAGGATAGCCATCACCGTTCAGGTCGCCTACGGCCTTTAAATCGGCACCCAGATTGGCGCTGTCGATGATGGAGTGCTGGAATATTTTAGTATCCGGGGCAATCTGGGCTGAGACGGATATTGATAAAACACTGCCATATGCATTTGTAATTCTAACCCGGAATTGTGCGTTGTTATCTGCTGCTGTTATTGCAGATGCTGTGTATGATGCACTTGTTGCCCCTGAAATATTGACCCCATTCTTTTGCCATTGATAACTAAGGGGTAAGGTGCCTGTGGCTACTACGGTGAATGTTGCATTCTGGCCAGCAGTAACTGTCTGGTTTGAAGGTTGTTTTGATATGACTGGCGGGCTAAATGTGTTTACCTTCTCCAACCGAACGTTATCGATGTAATATCTATCTCCTGCTGTCATAAATGCTGCAAACCAGAACTGTAAACGGCCATCATTAACCGCACCACTTGAAGTAAATTCAGTCGTAAAAGTCTGCCAGGTCGTACCGAGATTTACTTTAAACTCTGGCATATAAGCGGTATATGGCGAAACTTGCTTGAACAGCCTGACAGTCATATCATGCCCTGTCTTTGAATAAGCCGCAAAACTCAGCCGATAGCGGATGTTTGCTTCCAATGTTACTCCTGTCTGGTACAACTGGACATTCGTGCCATGACTTTCAAAAGCAAGTTTGGCGGCATTATTTCCTTCATAACCGGGGGATGCCGCAGTGAAAGTACCCTTTCCGCTCGTATAGAACCGCCAGGATGTAGTTCCTGATTCAAATCCAGAATTCATAATTAGATTTATTGAGTTCGCAGGAATGACCGCTAACGCTGCTGCATTGCTCATAATGCTGCCTGCCGAATTTGTCACCAGGATGCGGTAATTCGAACCACTATCTGATAAGACCGTTGCCGGGACCGTGTACATTGGATCGACTGCACCGGATATATTTACACTATTCTTCTGCCACTGATAGCTCAATGGTGCAGTCCCGGTAGCTACGACACTGAACTCTGCGGTCTGACCTTCATTAACGGTCTGATTCACAGGATGCCTTGTAATAGCCGGTGGTACCGGAGAAGTGGAAATTACCTTTTCCAATCGAATATCATCGATGTAGTAGGTGTCTCCTGCTGCCGCAAACGGTGCCAGCCAGAACTGAAAACGGCCATCATTAACAGTACGTGTGAAACCTTTCGTCGTAAATTCGGTCGTAAAATTCTTCCAGCCTGTGCCAAGACCTGCCGTATACACCAAACCGTAGTTGTTATATGGTGAAACGTGCCGGATCAAATTCAAAGTCAGATCATGTCCTGTCGTTGAATATGCGGCAAAGCTCAATCGATAGCGGACATTTGGTTCCAGTGTTACTCCCGTCTGATATAGCTGGATATTCGTACCCGCACTGCTCAATGAAATCTTAGAAGCATTTTTTCCTTCAATGCCAGGTGATGCTATATTGTATGTTCCCTTTCCGTTGGTGAAGAAAGTCCATGATATTGTCCCGTATTCGAATCCATGGTTGCGTATAAGATTAGTTGACGTAGAAATGGAATTTACAGTCTCGATAGCGGCTCCCGCCACTCCTGTCAGCAATATTGCCAGCATCATTATTCCAACTGCGATTCCAAGGGCAGGCCCACCATAAACTCTTTTATCTTCCATCTTTTCACCTTTTTTTCATCCGACTGATTACAATTAGACTGCCCCTTCACCATTCAATCGCTTTACCCTCAATACTGCAAGGACTGGTTGATTGAAAGCCGGCATGAATTCGTAAATTTGTATACCACGTTACAACACCATTTTGTATGATGTACTAATTGTTGGTTATGAATTTCCTGCATATAAATGTTTGGAAATTATTACATCCGCTAAATTATAATTTTACAGCAAATTCTTTATTGTTCAGCCACGATCGCATCGTTTCTCCAGAGATGAATGAATTGAGGCGCATCCCAGGCTATGCTCACAATGTCGAGGTCGCCATCCCCGTCCAGATCTACTGTCCGGGCCCCCAGGTGGCTCTCCTTCCCGCTCGACACCAATCGCTCCTTGAAAAGTCCTGTTCCGTCATTGACCCAGATCGAGAGGTTCAACGTTCCCTTGTGCTCAGCCAGAATGACATCCCTGTCTCCATCCTGGTCCAGGTCGGCAACGCCAAGGTTATTGGTCGAGCCCTGCGAAATGATGAGCGAACGTGTCCAATTCGAGGTCATCGGGTTCGCCGGCTGCTTCCACCAGAACGTTTCTGCCCCGCCGGTCAGTCCGTTCTCTTCGGTCGCAACGATATCCGGTTTTCCATCTCCGTCCAGGTCGGCAACTTCCAGGCGATCCGGGAAAATTGCCTCAGGGAAGTAACCAGCTACGAATGCAGTCCAGTTTGAGGCTTTGTTCCCGGGGTTCTTATACCACTCAACCCGCTTTGTATCACCTGTGGTCGCAGCTATATCCAGGTTGCCGTCACCATCAATATCGTCAATCCCAAATCCTTCGTCGGAAGGATTACTGTTAACCAGGACATTTGTCCAGTTTCCAGATTCCGGGTTGGTCGATGGGATTCGCAGATAATAGATGCCACGGCCAGATGCACTCCGGGTCGATATCAGGATTTCGGGCCGTTCTCCCTTTTCGATTTGGGCAGTCTTGTACCCCTGCGACCCTTCAGGATGACTGGCTGCCGGAAGGCTTGCCACCCGGCGAGCGGTAAAGGTAGTACCAGAAGGAGTGTTTGCCTCTAACCAGAAGATGCCCGGATTGGTTCCTTCCGTCTTCTGCCCGATTACATCGGTGAAATTGTCGCCATCTACGTCAACTACCAGTATTGCATGAATACCGTTGGGGAACATGCCTGATCTTATCCACGCATCCGTCATCTTCCCGCCAGGATTACGATACCAGTATGGACCAGAGACTGCGTCGGTCTTGCCGTCCCGGTCGATATCGCCAAAGTCCAGTCCGAATGTACGCATGTTGTTGTTCGCCAGCTGAATGTATGACCAGCGATCCAGCGAAAGTATTGATCCGTTACTCAGCAGATTTCTCCACAGTTCGACAGGCGAGGTGTCTTCGTAGTTTGCTCCCACGATGTCCATATCGCCATCCCTGTCAATGTCGCCCATACGGATATTATGGGATCCGGTGGTTGCAAGTATCTTTAGAGACCAGGAAGTGCCGTTCCCAGGATTCCAATATATGCCCGCACGCTTGCGAGCAGACTGCTGCATCTCGGAAAATGCCACGTCCGGATCGCCATCGTTATCGAAATCGGCAACCAGAATGCCATGCACGTAGTCGACCGAAGGTTCGATCACGTGCTCGATCCATGTGGCGCCGGCGTCTCCAGGGCTGGTCGGAGCCTCATACCAGACCAGGCGCCCTGTGCTCTCCGAGTTCGCGATTAATACATCTAACCGGCCATCTTTGTTAATGTCTGCGACTTTATTTTTTACACGGGTGGGCCAATTATTGCTTATAGTATGCATAATCCATTTAGGATTCGTTGGATCTTCCGGAGATTCAAGCCAGTATCCATTTCCTAAAATGTCTAAATCTCCATCAGCATCAATATCACCAAGAGCCGTTCCTTCACCGTTTGTAGATGTTGTGATATCTATGCGAGTCCAGGATAATGGATTATTCTGCAAGTAAAGAATATGCTTACCATCGTGAGGCCGCACTACAACGTCAATTTTACCATCACCGTTAACATCTCCTGCTTCTACATCATGCGCTCTGGAGAAGCCGATGACGTGCATTGTCCAGGTACCATTCGGATTATCACCCGTGCGCACAGGATTTTCATACCAGAGAATTTGGCCGTTAATATAATCGGGAATGATTATATCCAATATACCATCTCCGATGATTGATGCAACTTGCATATCTGTTGTGAACACAGAACGGTTATCGATTATATGCTTTGTCCATGAAGGCCATTCATACCATTGCAATGGTGTGCCGCTGTTGTCTGCAACGATGATATCCGGATAGCCATCACCATTAAGATCGCCCACACCTTTTAAATCGGCACCAACATCGGCACTGTCAATGATGACATGCTGGAATAATGTCGCGGTCGATCCGGGCTTTTGAGCAGGAGTCTTGTTCACGCACCCAGAAAATATTACACTTAAAAGAATAAGTGATGCGATAAAATACCTGAATACCCCCTTTTTTGACATATTATATCTATATCTGATGATCCTTCAAAATTTTTTCATAATTATGTAATAAATTCTCAACTACCCTGTCCCATGAAAAAATTTCAATCACCCTTTGTCGACCTGCCTTTCCCATCTTCTCCCTCAATTCATCATCTGAAATAAGCTTTAAGATTGCTCCGGCTAAACCATCGGCATCATCTCTTTCAACCAATAATCCAGTCTTACCCTCTTCTACAATTTCGGTTATTCCTCCTCCGCGCGTCGTAACTACTGGAATCTCACACGCCATAGCTTCAATAATGGGCATTCCAAAAGGCTCATCCCATACCGAAGGAAATATAAATATATCAGCGTTTAGATAATAAGCTCCTAATTGTGATTGTGGAATATTGCCCGGGAAATTTACATGATTTGCCAGATCTCCGGGCAGTTTCTCCCGAAGTTTGGTGAAATAACTGCTGCCAGAACTGTTATCATAAAATAATGCCAATTTAGATACTTTTTCATCATCCTCTACACGAACGATGAATTCAAAGGGTGTTTCGGCATCCGGACCAACTACATCAAGTTGTATTTTTGGAAATTTTTCTACAACTTTCTTAAGAGCCTCTAATAGTACATGTACACCTTTTTCTGGCGAAATCCTGCCCACAAACAACAATTTTTTAATATCATTGTTTTTCGTCGGGTTATTACCATATTTTATTGAGAAATTGTTAATATCAGCACCATTATAGACTGTCTGGCATCGGCTGGTAAATTGAGGAAAACGGCATCGGATATTTTCAGTAATGAAATCACTACAGCCAAGTACTAAATTGGCCTTACTAAGCCTTTTTTCAATAACGCTTTTATCAAGTTGCGCCATCCAATCACATTCCATATGCAAGACAATCTTGAGTTCAGGATTTAAAGCACGGATTATTGGAATAAACTGGGAAAAATTGTAGATGTGGACAATATCATATTTTTGGGTCCTCAGGTCGTTTGCTACCTGCAAAATATATCCAAGATAATACAACCTGGATACGAACACAGGTTGTTTAACCGGACGAAACTTTGAAAAAGGAGAAATAACTTTCAGCAGGAACTTCCTATCAAAATAAGTAGGTATTTGTAAATATTCAATTTTATCTTCCCATTTTTCTTTCTTCCGGATGCCTGGTCCGGGTGAATAAACAATGACATTATGGGAACCAGCCAGTCTGCGTGCAAGCTCGTATGTTATTATCTCAATCGAACCTCGTGAAGATGGTGGAAACATCTGGCCGATAGGTTGATTGATAATTGCTATTTTCATTCTATCAACTGTTTTTCCTGTTTTTAGTGAACTACCCCGTTCTTATATATAGACTATCTTATATAGATATCTGTGAATGCAGTACTTTCCGATTTATCCTGAAGCACCTTCAGGATAGCTCAGGGATATACATTCCAGTACAAGTTTAAATTCCATGATATAATTCAAACTTAAGGCCATACTGGTTGCCCGCCATTAGGTGGCACTATTATAGCAGTATACCGTACCTTCATCGGATAATATAGATTAAAGTTTTCGCCATCAAATGGCCCAAAAGGAGGTCTATATCGATTATCTACCGGCATGCCATATTTATCCTTAACAACGAGCATCCGTTCAAGAAGCTGCCTGCTCCAGACGATCTTGTTATACTGATACAATGATGTCATTGGCTGACTGGCATAATAGGTACCTGTGCTGTTGAACTTCTGGTAATTTGTACAGGCATGCTTTGCTGCTACAAGTTGATCCTGGAATAAACACATCTGATAATTTACAATTTTCGTGCTTGGTTTAGTGATTACCTGAAGCCTCGAATAGATTGTTCCTCCTGCATAATTTACAGGGGAAACAAGATTACTCGGGACATTGGAAACTCCGAAGAACGAGAATGCCCTCGTAATCGTATTGTGGGTATAGTATTCATCAATTATAACAAGCTGGTTGGTATTGGATGATGCTCTAACAGTCAGGATTGCCTGATTGCTGGTAACGCTTCCCTTTGCGTTTGTCACTATGACCCTGTATGCTGCCCCATTATATGATAGAGTCGCGGAAGGGGTTGTGTACGATGCGCCTGTCGCACCAGGGATATTTGTTCCATTCTTCTGCCACTGATACGTCAACGGCGCTGTGCCCGTGGCTGCAACGCTGAATATAGCAGTCTGTCCCACTGTAATTGTCTTGCTGGCCGGTTGAGTAACAATTGTGGGTGGTACTTGAGTAGCCTGGGAAACTTTCGTGAGAACAACATCATCAAAGTAATACTGATCAGAAGCGGCATCGTACGGTGCCAGCATGAACATCAGGCGGCCATCCCTCACTGCTGTTGAAAAACCAGTTGTAGTAAACTGAACTGAGTATTCAGTCCATGAAGTTCCAAGGTTAACCACATAGTTCGATAATCCATAACTGGTATAGGGGGAGATGTGCTTCATAAGTGAAATTGAAAGATCATGGCCTGTGTTCGAATATGCCTTAAAGCTCAGGGTGTATTTAGTGTTGGGACTAAGCACCAGGCCTTTCTGATATAACTGGACATTAGTTCCTTGCTGGGAAATTGTAATGTGACCTGCATGCGGGCTCCCAAAACCTGGCGCATTGTTCAACAGCGTGCCTGCACCATTAGTATAGAAGACCCATGGAGAGGTACCCAACTCAAATCCCGGATTAGAAATAATCGAAAGCGCAGGTATATAACTGACAGTCAGTGTTGCCTCATTGCTGTTTACACTGCCCCATGCATTAGATACCAGTACCCGAAATCGAGCTCCGTTATCAGAAAGCGTTATTGCAGGAGTTGTGTACGATGCGCCTGTCGCACCAGGGATATTTGTTCCATTCTTCTGCCACTGATACGTCAACGGCGCTGTGCCCGTGGCTGCAACACTGAATATAGCAGTCTGTCCCACTGTAATTGTCTTGCTGGCTGGTTGAGTAACAATTGTCGGTGATACTTGCGTATCCACGGAAACTTTCGTAAGAACAACATCATCAAGGTAATACTGATCAGATGCGGCATCGTATGGTGCCAGCCAGAACATCAGGCGGCCATCGCTCACTGTTGTGGAAAAACCAGTTGTAGTAAACTGAATTGAGTATTGGCTCCATGAAGTTCCAAGGTTAACTACATAATTTGACAAACCATATTTTGTATAGGGAGAGCCGTGCTTCAGAAGCGAAATAGAAAGATCATGGCCTGTGTTCGAATACGCCTTAAAGCTCAGGGTGTATTTAGTGTTGGGACTAAGCACCAGGCCTTTCTGATATAACTGGACATTTGTCCCTGGTGAGGATATCGTTACATGGCCTGCGTAAGTACCCACGATGCCAGGAGCGTTATTCAAGAATTTTCCTGCTCCATTGGTATAGAAAATCCAGGGAGAGGTGCCTGACTCAAATCCCGGATTTACGAGAATGCTGGTCGACGCGGCAGAAGATATACCCGGTATTGTCAGTATTAAAATACATAGAAATCCGAGATACTTTTTTATCCATTCCAGGTTTATTCGTAAAATTCCCGTTTCCAGTATATATGACCCTTCATTTTTCTTTAGCATTTTCTATCCTCTTCCTATTTATCTTATCAAAGATAATCGATAGTTCAACATTATTATATATTAAATATTTCGACAATTTTTCTGGATTATGTGACGTTTTTAAAGTTTAGTGAGTCATATTTATTAATCTAATGCACTAAGATCATTTTATTTTAATATTCAGGAAATAACCTGAATTCTATGCTTGATATTCCGGTCTTATAGGCTATATTTCCATGAGATAAGTCTTTAAAGAATGATTCTTAATATTTCAGAGCTGTCCATACATCCACATTCCGTACCCTTAACTCTTACAAATTTTAATCATTAAACACGATATGCTGAGTAAACAGTCTTTGAACTCTGTGTAAACTCAGTTCTATCCTGATTGAGAAAAACAAAGAACCATAAACACCAGGGCTTCCAGCCCCGGGTAGTTTACAGTTCACACAGTATCAGGTTACCTTTTCCAACCGGATGTCATCGAAGTAATAAGTCTCTCCTTTTGCTGCAAAGCTTACAAACCAGAACCGTATTCTTCCATCTTTCACCGTCCCGGAGAAACCGCTTGTGGTAAATTCAGTGGTGAAGGACTGCCAGCTGTTATTAAGATTAAACGTTTTGGATAAACCATAGTTGGTATATGGTGAAACGTCCTTAAGCAAATTAACAGTCACATCATGTCCCACAGTTGAATATCCTGCAAAACTCAGCCGATAGCGAGTATTCGGTTCCAGAGTTCTTCCGTTCTGGTATGTCTGCATATTCGTACCAATAGTGGTGAAAGCAATTTTTAATGCGTTGCCAGTTCCGTCATAACCTGGAGGTGCTGCACTGTAAGTCCATGCTCCGTTCGTGTAGAAACTCCATGATGTGGTTCCTGATTCAAATCCGCCATTGCTGACCAGATTTGGCTGCAGGGATGCGGTTGTGAACTGCCAGGTAACCGATGCCGCCATATTATTACCAGCTATATCCTTTGCACCTGTCCCGACTGTTACATTGTAGACCATATTGTAGGAAAGGCTCGTGGGTGGCGTATATTTCATAGTGTTGCCGCTCCAGTTGAAAGTCCCTCCTGAAGTATCAGGGAATGTGGAGAACGCGGACTCAGCTGAGGATTTATTCATCTCTTCGCTAAAGGTTACATTTATCGAGGAAAGGACTGGAACATTTGTTCCACCGGGCGTTTTACTGATCACCCAGGGCTGGAATGTATCCGGAATCGTTGTGAACTGCCATGAATATACAGGTAGCATATTATTTGCCATGTCCTTTGCGCCGGTTCCAATTTCAACAGAATAGGTTGTATTATATGAAAGGTTCAAAACCGGGGTATAGGTCATATTATTTCCTATCCAGCTGAAACTTCCATTTGTAGCCGGATTAGTTGAGAATGATGATATTACCGATGACTGGTTCATCTCTTCACTGAAGTTCACTGTTATCCGCGCGGTCACAGGAACATCCGTTCCGATGGGCGAATTCCCGATGACCGCTGGGGATGTTAGATCCTCTTCTTTTGTAATGAACTGCCATTGATATTGAGATGACATATTATTGCCATACAGGTCCTTTGCACCAGTTCCGATCGTGACATTGTAAGTTGTGTTGAATCCAAGGCTCAAAGCCGGGGTATAGGTCATATTGTTCCCGCTCCAGCTGAAAGTCCCTCCTGAAATATCAGGAATAACGGAGAACGCTGACTCAGCTGAGGATTTATTCATCGCTTTGCTGAAGGTAACACTTATCTTCGTTGTATAAGGAACACCTGTTCCTGAGGGCGAATTCCCGATAACCGCCGGGGGTGTTAAATCCACTGGAATTGTAAGCACCGCTTCATTGCTTGGAACGCTGCCGAATTCATTGGTCACTATGACACGGTATCTGGAACCATTATCTGTCGATGTCGTCGGTGGAGTCGTATAGGTCTGGTTGTGCTCACCATTGATATTTACGCCATTTTTCTGCCACTGGTAGTATAACGGCGCTTGTCCTGATGCTACAACACTGAATGTGGCACTCGACCCTATAGTTACTGTCTGATTTACGGGTTGGGTCGTAATAACCGGAGGATTGTCCCACACCGGCTGTCCGCCGCCAGGCGGTACTATTATGGCAGTATATCGCACCTGCATCGGATAATAGAGATACAGGTTAGGCCAGCCGCTCCAATTTCCGTCAAATCCGTATCGGGTATCTACCGGCCAGCCAGTTAAATCTTTAACAACAAGCATCTGGTCAAGAAGTTTCCTGTCCCATGAGATATTGTAATATTGATACAATGATGTCATTGACTGACTGGCATAATAGGTACCTGTGCGGTTGAACTTCACGAAATTTGTACAGGCATGCTTTTCTTCTACAATTTTATCCTGGAACATACACATCTGATAATTCACAATTTTCGTGCTTGGTTTAGTGGTTACCTGAAGCCTTGAATAGATTGTTCCCCCCGCATAATTTATTGGCGAAACCAGGTTATCCGGTACATTGGGTTTACCAAAGTATGAGAACGCCATCGTATAATTATTGTGGGTATAGTTTACATCCATTATAATCAGCTGGCTGTTATTGGACGATGCCCCGATCCTCAGGGTTGCCTGGTTGCTGGCAACGCTTCCTTTATCGTTTGTCACTATGACCGAATATAGCGCCCCATTGTCTGATTGGGCCGTGGGAGGCGTAGTATATGATGCGCCTATCGCATCCGGGATGTCTGCTCCATTCTTCTTCCACTGGTAAGACAGAGGTAATTGACCTATGGCACCGACACTGAATGTTGCTGTTTTTCCCAGTGTAACCAGACTATCTGCAGGCTGCGTTACAATGATTGGTGGGCTTACACTGTCAAATTGTTCTACCATGCCTGTCGTAATACTCAGATCCTTATATGCTGAGTAAACGGTCTTCGAGCCTGGTGTAAACTCTGTTCCGTCCATAAGACCCATTGTGAAATGCTGTGGACCGGATTGTGGCGAAATAGTTGCAGTCTGGGAATAAGTCCTGCCGAAACCAAAGACTACCATTGAACCTCCGGTATCCGTCATCGGATGGTATTCATCAATTAATGAATCATCCTCATGGTGCGAAACGAACAGGGAGCGATTCACATTCGGATCACTGAAATAAACCCATTCGTCTGTGGGAATATCATCATTTGTTCTCACAGAGAGCATGGTCTTCCTATTATCAGATCTGACCATGAAATCTGTATTTTGATCTAACGACCCGCCGGGAGTACCTTCGTAGAGCCACCAGTAGGTGCCGCCTGCTTTTACTATGGTATTTGTAGCATATCCGGGATAGAAGTCCCAGAGACTTTCCCATAGTCCATTATTTGTGACTGACCTTACTCTGATCTTTAGCGGTCCCTGTGAGACTATACTGCTTGTACCGGTTGTCCAGCCCGGATGGAAAATCCCATTAGCATAAACATTGGGAATGCCGCGGTATCCCCCTCCTGCACTGGTCCAGGGAGTCGGATGGAAATTGATCCAGTCATTATTTGATGCATCCACAAGACTCGATAAACCGCCTGCCTGTTTCTGGAAGTAGTAAGTGCTGCCGGCTGCTCCTATCCGATAGCTTAACTGCCCTTCATCAGAGACATTATCGGTAAGTGTAACCTGTGGAGTCACAGACAGAGTGGAATAAGGTGTGCCTGTCAGACCAAAGTAAACCTGGTAATACCTGTTAGCGTTTGCCTGTGTCTTGCCAGTCATGATGAAGACGATAGTTCCGGTCGCTTTTGTAGCTGAATCGAAGTCAGGGTCTTTATCGAACTGGAATGGGACCGTAGAGCTCAACACCACGCCCAAGCTATCTGTTTCAACAACTCTTAACGAATTCTCATCAAAGGTGCCAGCCTGTCCAAGTATGTTAAGCATGTTGGTAAAGTCCACGCTCACTTCAACTGGTTTTTCAGATCGTTCGTACTGTGTAGCATTAACTGTCACAGGTATGCGGAAATTGCGCTGTGCATCCCACCACTGTGAACCAGCTTCAATTACTGACAGTGTTACCTCATCGCTTGTCACGCTTCCATAACCGTTTGACACTACAACACTGAACTTTGTGCCGTTATCTGGCAGGTAGACAGCAGGAGTTGTGTACGAAGAACCGGTTGCATTTATTATGTCCACACCATTCTTCTTCCATTGATAACTCAATGGCGGGGTTCCACCTGCTGCGACACTGAATGTCGCCGCCGATCCATTTAATACAGTACTATTTACAGGCTGCATTGTTATGATTGCTGGCAGCGGTGTATCTTCAGGAACAACAGGAGAAGAGGTATCAAAGAAATAATCGACAAGACCCGTAACGGCGTTCCCCGTATTCGCAAAATAAGGCCCTACTGAGGTCACAGTCAATGCCTGGCTGAAGCCGGGTGCAAAGATCCAGTTCACACCATCATATGAATATGATTGCAGCCACTGGTCACCTGTCCTTTTTACCCGTAAGAATATCGGATTATTTGAATTAATCTGGATATCAGTTTTAATCTTTGCAGACCCGCCGATAATGCTTGCTGCAAATAGTCTCGTTCTTGTTGCTTCCCTGACAAAATCAAACCGCAGATAGTTGTTGCTATCCTGCTCTACAATCAATCCCTGGGTCTGTAAATCTGATGTCGGGGACTGGAACTTCACCTCTATCTCAAAATCCTTATTTGAGGTTGGTTGCATGATTCTCGGTGCCGTATTTTGTAACCATGCACTATGTGATAGGCCAGCCGGCAGGGTAATAGATAACAATGAATCAGAAGTCCCATTCCCTATGATGGCAAATGTCGCATCACCCTGTGGATTAACTACGGTCCATAGCGATGTGTTCAGGGAGGGAGCATTGAAATCATCCGATTTAATGCCTGGCTGGGTCACCAGAGTCGTAAAACTCAGGTCTGCCGTATTGGCGGAATTACCTGCTGTATCTGTGGAATTGATCTGATAGTGATACTGCGTCCCAGCTGTCAGACCCGTCAGGGTAATCGCATGAGACGTCGTTAATGTTCCATCAACAATACTGCCATTCTCATAAGCTATGCTTTGCCCATAGGAAACGTTGCTTGTTGCTGACTCATCCGTATTCCACCTGATAATTGCCGAGGACACATCCGGCATAGAAACAACATTACTTATGGCTGGTGGTGTGGTATCAATATCAAACGGCCCGGGTTTGATACTAACATTTCCTATGCTTACGTCTGCATTATGAACCATAAGCACAACAGAACCATTTTTCAATTCACCCGGAATTCCGGAACCGCTGATAGTCCACTCAGAAGGCTCAAATGTGCCTTGTTCCCATACCTTAAGGGAATAAATTGAATTTAAACCAACTGTCTGCGCTCTCATCTTGAAGATATAGGGAACACCGACTGTAAGTTTCTTTCCACTTGTATCATCTGCAATTATACTACCACCATTCCCCTGGATTTGCAGCCTATAATTATTTGATCCGACATATGAATAGCCTGCTAAGGCTCCCAGTGGCCACCAGCCGTTTCTGGGCTGCTTACTGTTCCAATCATAATGACCCTTCCATCTCACAGTGAAACCGATAAAATTTCCCATAGGATTGGTAATCAAGGGAGAGTTAAGAGTGATCGGAGTTGTGATCTCATAGTCGTCCCATGTCATATTACCAATTGCGACCAAACGGTCATAGCCAATGGGGGAACGGATACTGTTAGTTTCTAGAGTCCATTTTCCATCAACAATCTGGGCTACATCCTGGATATTGGTAACATCACTCCAGTTGATTGAGTACGTTCTCGGCCAGGAGTTGTTACAGGAATACTGGACCGTCATCGATTCGTTCTTCACGTTTCCTGCGCCATCAGCCGCTTTGATTTCTATCTGATTGTTTCCACACAAGAGGTCTATGCTGTTGATCTCAATATTGAAATCACCCCTGGACTGGAGACGCATGCCATCAGGCCCTACTGTAAGAGGCCGGGCACTTCCCCCGTTCAGGGAATAATTCATTGAGACAACCCCGGATTCGTCATTAGCGTTGCCAAGAATGTTCACCCACTGCTGGGGGACGCCAATTTGTCCAAAGCTCTGCGGATTTCCATACCAGAGGGAAATGTTGGGAGGATTATGATCCGTATTGTCTTCAGGTACCACAGGAGATGATGAATTGAAGAAATAATCGATCTTAGCGTTAAATGCAGGCGCCGGATTTCCCGCATTACCTGCGTATGGCCCTACAGTGTTCACCGTCAATACATGATTGAAATTCGCGGCAAGAGTCCAGTTGTTCCCATCGTATGAGTAATACTGTTTCCACTGGTTCGCTGTCCTGTTAATCCGGAGGTACAGGGTATTGCTTGAGGTTATCAGGTTGTTTATTCGCTGGGTAGCGGATCCGGATGCAAAACTTGCAGCATAGATTTTTGTTGCAGTTGCAGAAGATCTAATGAAATCAAACCTGATATAGTTGCTGCTGTCTTGTTCTACGATTATTCCCTGTATCTGTGTCGCCGATGTCATTACAGACTCGAATTTCGCCTCGATCTGGAAATCCGTGTTGTCTGCGGTCTGCATTACACGCGGGGCAGTGTTCGTTGTCCATGCATCATGTAAAGTACCGGCAGGTAAGTTGATGTTCAACGATGCATTTCCTGAACCCGCGCCTGTTATGGTAATTGTCGCATCACCCAGTGGATTGACGGAAGTCCAGTTCGAGGAATCCAGGGGGAAGACATTGAAATCATCAGAAATGATGTTCCTGACAGTAAGCTTTGATGAATTACTGGTGGCCGTTCCCAGGGAATTTGTTACTGTAACGCTGTAAGTAGCTCCATTATCTGCCATTGTTGTTGGTGGGGTTGTGTAGGATGGACTGTTCGTACCAATGTTCACACCGTTCTTCTTCCACTGATATGAGAGGGGCTTTGTTCCGGTAGCTACTACATTGAAGGTTGCTGTTTTCTTCAATTTTACATTCATATCGACCGGTTGTGTAGTGATGCCGGGTGCATTTTGCGGCAGGAAATTTGTAAAGTTCAGGTTGTTTATGTCATTTCTGGATATGTTGATCACGATAGAAGTGCTGTTAGTTGCATTGTAATCAGGATTTGTTTCTCCTGTTATTATATATGTGCCTCTTAAAAGGTTATAGAATATATATCGGCCTGAAGAATCTGTCTTCGTGTTGTTTATCATTAAACCTGTAGTATTATTTAAAAGGTAGATATTCCAGTTTGATATGCCCGGTTCACCGGCATCCCATATACCATTTTCGTTCTTATCTTCTATCATGAACCCGGAAACATTATATTTTGGTGTTAAGTAATTTGTAAAGTTGAGGTTGTTTATGTCTTTATTTGAAACAGAAACAACAAGAGATGTGCTGTTACTGGCAATGTACCCGGGCTTTGTTTCTTCTGTCACTCTATATGTATCCCTTGAAAGGTTATAGAACACATATTGACCTGAGAAGTTTGTCGTTGTTTCAGCTATCTTTACACCTGTAGAGTTATTGAACAGGGAGATCTTCCAGTTCGGTAATCCGACTTCACCTGCATCCCAGATACCATTTTCGTTCTTATCTTCGATCTTGAATCCGGAAATATTTAATTGCTTCGGAGCAGAATTTGTGAAGTTGATATTGTCTATATCTTTGCCTGCTACGGTGAACACAAATGATGTGCTGTTCGTTGCAAAGTACCCGGCCTTCGTTTCTTCCTTCACTTTATATGTCCCATTTATGAGGTTATAGAATGCATATTTACCTGAAGGGTCGGTCTTCATACTGGCGATCTCTACACCGGTATTATTGTTGAATAGAGATATATTCCAGTCAGGTATCCCTACTTCACCTGCATCCCATATGCCATTGTCGTTATTATCCTCGATATTGAATCCTGATACATTGGATCTTAATGCATCTTCAGGGATAACAGGTGAATCGGCATTGAAGAAATAATCAATTAGACCGGTGAAAGCTGGCGGAGTAGGTCCTGAATTCGCTATAAATGGACCTATGGAAGTCACTGTTAATGAAAGGTTAAAGCTTACGGATTTTGTCCAGTTTATACGATCGTAGGAATATTTCTGTGTCCATTCATTTCCTACTCGTTTTATATTCATGTATAGAGGGATAGCGCTACTCTGAACCGCACCAATTGGGGTGTTCACTCTCATCGATGCTGATCCGTTAGTGAAATTAGCTGCAAATGCATTTATAGTTGTACCATCGCTAAAGAAATCAAATCGAATGTAGTTGTCTTTATCCTGCTCGATGATGATCCCCTGGGTCTGGTATTTCTTGTTTAGAACGGATTTGAACATAACCTCGACTTCGAAATCATTGACATTGACATACTGCATAATCCTTGAAGCATTGTTCAAAATCCAAACATCATGCGCTTTACCCGCAGGTATGGTGATGTTAAATAATACATCTGATGTACCAATGCCATCAATCCTGAATGATGAATCATTTTGCGGATCGATCTTTGTCCATAGCGAGGGATCCTGGCCTGGATTACTGAAATCATCCGATACAATACCCAGTGGTTTATTTATGAAGTTCTGGTTTAAGATATCTCCGCCTGAAATCGTTATCTTCCGGGTTAAATCTGTGAGATTCTTCCAGCCTTTACGATTTTCTTCAGTTACGTTATAAGTGCCATTTATAAGATCTGTAAACCTGTAGAAGCCCTCATTATTAGTTGACGTGTTTATTGTCATCGATCCATTGGATATTGAGATATTCCAGCCAGAAATTGCAGTTCCAGCGTCTCCATTGATCTTGTAACCTGAGACATTATATGTATAAATTATTGGCTGGTTCCTGAAGTTCACACTCAGATTATCCTTGCCATCGATAGTGATTTCCTGGATCAGGGAGGTGATATTCCTCCATCCGGGTCTCTCTTCTTCGGTTACATTGTATGTACCATTTACAAGGTCTTTGAATTCATAATAACCTGTACTATTAGTTGACGTTCTTATTGGTGTTGAGCCATTGGTTATCGTGATGTTCCAGCCAGCAATACCAGTATTGTCACTGGCATTGATCTTGTAACCTGAGAGGTTATAGGTATGAATTATTGGCCTGTTTGTGAAATTAACATTGTAAATGTCATCATAATTAACTATGATCTCCCGGGAGAGTGGAGTGACATTCATCCATTCGGGTTTTATTTCTTCACTAACCGTATATGTGCCTTTTGTGATGTTCGTGAACTTGTAGGAACCGTCAATATCAGTTAACGTGCTGCCAATCAGCATCGTGGAATTCGATATAGTGATATTCCAGCCAGACAGACCGGCGTTATCGCTGGCATTGATCTTGAAACCTGATACATTGAATTTTGTACCCGGCAATGGAGCGTCTTCAGGAATGAGGGGAGAGTTTGTATTAAAGAAATAATCTATAAGACCTATATGGGCAGGTGCCGGGGTTCCAGCATTGCCTATAAAGGCTCCTACTGAAGTCACCTTCAATATATATGCGAAATTGTAGCCCGCTGTCCAGTTGGATCCATCTTTTGAATAGTTCATCATCCACTGGTTGCCTATCCTTTTTACACGCATGGTCAGGTTAATCGGGTTTGGAGAAGTTTTGTTAATAGTAAACATTGTCTTTGGCGTACCTTTCCCATTAGCAAAAGTGGCTGCGAATATTTTTAAATTAGTCACATCACTTTCAAAATCAAACCTTATGAAATTTTTGCTGTCCTGCTGTATGATAACGCCCTCACTCTGGTAAGTCTTATTCAAGACTGACTGGAACTTGATTTCGATCTCAAAATCCTTGTCAGGAGCGTTCTGCATGATCCTTGGAGCATTATTTCCATACCAGATGTCATGATCTAAACCCGAAGGAATCGAGATTTTTAACAATGCATCTTTGGTACCTGGACCTACCTTAGCAAGGGTTGCATCATTTCTTGGATTGATAAATGTCCAGAGCGATGTGTTAAACGTTCCATCACTGAAATCATCTGAAATAATTTCGAGAGGTTTATTCATGAAGTTAACGTTCTGTACATTGCTGCCCAGGATCATGCGATTCAGGGATAATGGAGTGACGTTGAGCCATTCCGGCTTAAGTTCTTCGGATATAGTGTATGTACCATTCAAAAGGTCTGTGAATTCATAATAACCAGTGGCGTCAGTTGTTGTTTTAATCGGCGTTGAGCCATTAGTTATTGTGATGTTCCAGCCCTGGAGTCCGGTATTGTCATTGGCATTGGTGATGTAACCTGAGAGCCTGTAGGTATAAACTCTTGGCTGGTTCCTGAAGTTCACGCTCAGATTATCCCTGCCATCAATAGTGATTTTCTGGGTCAGGGGCGTGACATTTATCCAATCCGGTAGTTCTTCTTCAGTTACATTGTATGTACCATTTACAAGGTCTGTGAATTCGAAATAACCAGTGGCGTCAGTTGATGTTTTTATTGGTGTTGAGCCATTAGTTACCGTGATATTCCAGCCCTGGATCCCAGTATTGTCACTGGCATTGATCTTGTAACCTGAGATTTTGTAAGTATTAACGCTTGGCCTGTTCGTGAAATTCTGAAGTATGTCCTGGTCTATACCTTTGATTTCCCATAATCTGGGTGAAACATTGTTCCATCCTGATCGCTGTTCTTCAAATACTGTGTATGTACCTTCAACAAGGTCATTAAATTCATAGAAACCATTCGATCCGGTGGACTTATTTGTCTGGAGTGAGCCATTAGTTATTGTGATGTTCCAGCCAGGTATCCCTGTGCCATCGCTGGCATTGATCTTATAACCTGTAAGGTTGAATTTCGTTGGATCTTCAGGGATTATAATTGATTCCGTATTGAAGAAATAATCGATTTGACCGGTATATGCAGGCGGGAAGTATGGTAAGCCAGATTGTCCCACAAAAGGTCCAACCGATGTTACTTTTAATACATACGAGAACGTAGCGCCTGTAGTCCAGTTCATACCGTCTGTGGAATAGTTCATTGTCCACTGATCGCCTGCTCTTTTGATCCGCATATAAAGGGGAACAGGAGAGCCACTGATTGAAGTCGTCGACTTCACTTCAAATGATTCGTTGTCATTAGTGAGCGCTATTATATTTGTATTCAATAAATCCTGTTCAAAATTAAACCTGATTGATTTATTATTATCCTGCTGGATAATTACCCCTTCCATCTGGTTCATTGTTGTCATTTGAGACTGGAATTTGACCTCAATCTCAAAATCCTCGTTACTTGCATTCTGCATAACCCTTGGTGCATTGAGGTTGCCATCCTTAAATTCATGCTGTGACGTATCGGGAACCGAAATAGATAATGACGCATTTTTAGTACCGGTACCTATAATGGAAATTGTTGAATCATTTAGCGGATTGATAACTGTCCATAGCGGAGATTTAAGAGATGGAGAACTAAAATCATCAGAAACAATAACCAGAGGTTTATTTATGAAGTTAAAGTTCGTTACACCCTGGCCATCAATTGTGACTTCCCGGGATAATGGAGTAAGATTAACCCATTCTGGTTGCAGTTCTTCAAATATAGTGTATGTGCCATTTAAAAGGTACGGGAAATTATAGAATCCTGTATCGTTAGTTGAGACTGTTGTTTGTATCGCGTCACTCTTCGCTGTAACATTCCATCCAGGGATTCCCCTGCCATCGCTTGCATTAATAATATAACCTGAAATGCTGAATTTCGATGGATCTTCAGGTGCTTTCGGAGAGTTCGTATTGAAGAAATAATCTATAAGACCGGTATGTGCAGGTGCCGGGAGTCCGGCATTACCTACAAAGAGTCCTACTGATGTCACTTTCAATGTATAAACAAAATTAATACCTGGGTTCCAGTTTATCCCATCTCTTGAATAGTTCATTGACCATTGATTGCCTACCCTTTTCACACGCATAGCCAGATTAACCGGACTTGATGAACTACTGTTAATAATAATCATTGACCTGGGTGTCCCTGCACCATTAGCAAAAGTGGCTGCGAATATTTTTGTATAAGTCCCATCACTTTCAAAATCAAACCTGATATAATTAAGGCTGTCCTGCTCTACTATAATGCCCTCACTCTGGTATTTCTTGTTCAAGATTGACTGGAACTTGATTTCGATCTCAAAATCCTTGTTAGGAGCGTTCTGCATGATCCTTGGAGCCCTGTTTCCGGACCAGACATCATGGTCTAAACCCGAAGGAATCGAGATGTTCAACAATGCATCTTTGGTACCTGAACCCGCCATATTAAGGGTTGCATCATTTCTTGGATTGATAAATGTCCAGAGCGATGTGTTAAGCGTTTCATCACTGAAATCATCTGAGATAATTTCGAGAGGTTTATTCATGAAGTTAACGTTCTGTACATTGCTGCCCAGGATCGTGCGATCCAGGGATAATGGAGTGACATTTAACCATTCCGGCTTAAGTTCTTCGGATATAGTGTATGTACCATTCAAAAGATCGGTGAATTCATAATAACCTGTATTATTAGTTGTTGTTTTTATTGTTGCTGAGCCGTTAGTTATCGTGATGTTCCAGCCCTGGAGTCCAGTATTGTCATTGGCATTGATCTTGTAACCTGAGAGATTGTAGGTATAAACTCTTGGCTGGTTCCTGAAGTTCACGCTCTGATTATCCTTGCCATCGATAGTGATTTCCTGGGTCAGGGGCGTGACATTTATCCATCCTGGTCTTTCTTCTTCAGTTACATTGTATGTACCATTTACAAGGTCGGTGAATTCATAATAACCTGTATTATCAGTTGATGTTTTTATTGTTGCTGAGCCATTAGTTACCGTGATGTTCCAGCCCTGGAGTCCAGTATTGTCACTGGCATTGATCTTGTAACCTGAGAGATTGTAGGTATAAACTCTTGGCCTGTTCGTGAAATTCGAAAGTATGTCCTGGTCTATACCTTTGATCTCCAGAGATACAGGTGAAACATTCGTCCATCCTGATCGCTGTTCTTCAAATACTGTGTATGTACCTTCAACAAGTTCCTTGAATTCATAGAAACCATCCGATCCCGTGGACTTATTTGTCTGGATTGAGCCATTAGTTATTGTGATGTTCCAGCCAGGGATCCCGCTGCCATCGCTGGCATTGATCTTATAGCCTGTCAGGTTGAATTTCGTTGGATCTTCAGGGACTATTATTGATTCCGTATTGAAGAAATAATCGATTTTACCTGTATATTCAGGTGGGAAGTAGCCTGAACCGCTTTGCCCAACAAAGGGTCCAATAGATGTCACTTTTAATACATACGAGAATATAGCGCCTGTAGTCCAGTTCATACCGTCTGTGGAATAGTTCATTGTCCACTGGTCGCCTGCCCTCTTAATACGCATATAAAGGGGTGCTGGAGAGCCACTGATTGAATTCATCGACATTACATTATACGATTCATTGTCAAAAGTGATCGCCATTATATTTGTACTGAAATAATCCCGTTCAAAATTAAACCTGATTGATTTATTGTTATCCTGCTGGATAATTACTCCTTCCATCTGGTTCACTGATGTCATTTCGGACTGGAATTTGACCTCTATTTCAAAATCCTTGTTACTTGCTTTCTGCATAATCCGTGGAGCATCATAGTTTCCGATCTTAAATTCATGCTGTGATGTATCGGGAACCGAAATGGATAATGATGCATTTTTGGTACCGGTACCTATTATGGAAATATCTGAATCATTTCGTGGATCAACAATGGTCCAGAGCCCGGTATTCAGTTCTTGAGCACTGAAATCATCCGAGACAATAACCAGTGGTTTATTCGTAAAGTTCTCGCTTATGTCCCTGTCTAACGTTATTTCCTTTGATGCCGGGGTAACATTGGTCCATTCAGATTCCAGTTCTTCAAATATTGTGTAGGTACCCCTTGCAACATTCGCGAATTCGTAATAGCCATTCTCATCAGTGAAATTGCTTATTTGACCATGATCATTCTTTATCGTGATATTCCAGCCTAAGATTCCTCTTCCGTCGCTGGCATTGAGCTTGTAACCTGAGACCTTGAATGTTGATATTGGCTTGTTCGTGAAGTTCACGCCTGTATAGTCCTGGCCAAAAACCGTGATATTCCGGGATAACTGAGAAACATTAGTCCATCCTATCTTCAATTCTTCAGAAATTGTGTATGTACCGTCAATAATATCAGTGAATTCATAATAACCGTTCGCGTTTGTGGACCTGGTTGTCAGGTTTGACCCCTTTGTCAGTGTTATATTCCAGCCAGAGATTCCAGTGCCATCACTTTGATTGATCTTGTAACCTGAAATTATATATGTTTTAACTATCGGTCTGTTCGTGAAGTTGACATTCGTTATATCCTGGTCTGTAACATTGATCTCCTGGGATCTAACCGAAATATTCTTCCATCCTGATCGCTCTTCTTCAAAGACGGTGTATGTCCCGTTTACAAGGTTCGTAAACTGATAGAAGCCCTCGTTATTAGTTGATGTGATTATTGTCGTTGAATCGTTGGTTAATGTAATATTCCAGCCAGAAATACCTCTGTCATCGCTGGCATTGAGCTTATAACCTGAAATATTTAATTTCGTTTCATCTTCAGGTATTATAGGGTTGTTCGTATTAAAGAAATAATCAATTAAACCGTTATGGGCAGGCGGTATTACATACCTGCTGCCAGCATTCCCCACAAATGGCCCTATTGATGTTACATTCAATGAATACGAGAATGCAGTGCCTGTAGTCCAGTTCTTTCCATCTGAAGAATAGTTCATCGTCCATTGGTCCCCTTCCCTTTTAACACGCATATAAAGGAATACGGGAGGATCATTAATTATGTTGTTTGTTATGACTATTGGATTTCCATTAGAAAAAGTTGCAGCGAACTTCCTTGTATCATATCCATCATAGAAAATATCAAGTCTTATGTATTTATTGATATTCTCCTGGATAATCACTCCCTGGCTTTGATACATTTTGTTCACCTGGGATTGGAACTTAACCTCGACCTCAAAATCTATATTACTAACATTTTGCATGATTCTGGGTGCATTGTTGGTACTCCAAACATCATGTTCTAAACCTGAAGGAATCGAGATGTTTAACAATGCATTCTTGGTTCCAGTACCTACCATTGTAAAGTTTGCATCATATCGTGGATTAATAAATGTCCAGAGTGATGTGTTAAGTGAAGGAGCACTGAAATCATCCGAGATAATAAGCTGCGTATAGATCACGATGGCCTTATTCGCACCCAGTGATCCTGCTGTGCCGGGGGGGGCAAGAGTCAGGACGGCAGCGTTGTTAGCACTGTCATTGATCGTTCCTCCGTTCAGGGTGAATGCAGTGGTTGAAACATAATCCAGATCGCTTGAAATATCTTCTGACTGGACAACATAATTGAAGGTTAGAGTGTTGGTTCCTGAACCGCTGGAATAGGTGGCCTGTCTATCTGTTGAGCCTGTTTCAAGCTGGATCTGTGGTGTACCGGTTACTGTTACCGATTTTGTGAATTTTACTGTGACAGCGATCGTCTTGCCTGAGCTGTATGTTCCATTGGCTGTGGTTGACGAGACTTCCGTTACTGAGGGTGCAACAGTATCTGAAGTATATGTCAGGGTATTGGATGCGGTATTGCTGTTCCCTGCTGTATCCTGGGCTGAGCCGGCTGGAACGTTGATCATTACTGTGATACCTGCACCGTCAGTTGGATTTACATCAAAGGTGTAACTCGTTCCTGATCCACCAAAGTTCTCTACAGTACCGTTTGTAACTGTGACGTTTCCTGATGTGAATCCTGTAACTGATTCACTGAACGTTGCGGTTACTGAGATAAGGCCATTGGTTGGATTTGGGGTTGAGGAAGAGAGAACTGCTGTTGGAGATACTGTATCTGAGTTATATGATAGCGCATTGGATACGGTATTGCTGTTCCCTGCTGTATCCTGGGCTGCACCGGCTGGAACATCGATCGTTACTGCAATGTTTGCTCCATTTGTTGGAGTCACGTTAAAAGTATAAATTGCTCCTGATCCTGCAAAGTTATTTACTGTACCGTTGGTTACCAAAATTTCAGATGAATCAAAGCCTGTAACTGATTCACTGAACGTTGCGGTTACTGAGACCAGGCTGTTGGTTGGATTCGGGGTTGAGGAGGAGAGAATTACTGACGGTGTAACTGTATTCGATGTATATGATAGCGTATTTGATGCTGTATTGCTGTTGGTTGCTGCATCCTGGGCAACACCGGCTGGAACATCGATCGTTACTGCGATGTTTGCTCCACCTGTTGGAGTCACGTTAAAAGTGTAAACTGTTCCTGAGCCTGCAAAATTATTTACAGTACCGTTTGTAACTGTGACGTCTGTTGCTATGAATCCTGTAACCGATTCATTGAAAGTTGCAGTTACTGAGATCAGGCCGTTGGTCGGATTCGAGGTTGAGGAGGAGAGAATTACTGTCGGAGAAACTGTATCTGAAGTATATGATAGCGTATTTGAGGCTGTATTGTTGTTGGTTGCTGCATCCTGGGCTGAGCCGGCTGGAACACCGATCGTTACTGTGATACCTGTACCGTCGGTTGGATTTACATCAAAAGTATAAGTTGTTCCTGATCCACCAAAGTTCTCTACACTACCGTTTGTTACTAAAATATCTGCTGAATCAAAGCCTGTAACTGACTCATTGAAAGTTGCAGTTACTGAGATCAGGCCGTTGGTTGGGTTGGTGGTTCCAGATATAAGTTCAACTGTTGGTGCTACTGCATCTATCACAAAATCAGTGTTTGCACCCAGCGAACCTGATGTACCTGGAGCGGGCAAAATGAGAATCGCATCGATGCCCGAACTATTTTTGATCGTTCCGCCATTCGTTGTGAGTGAGCCTGTTGCGACATAATCAAGTTCGTTTGAGGCATCTCCTGCCTGGACGGTATAGTTGAAGATAAGTGTATCAGTGCCATTACCGCTGGAATATATGGCCTGTTGATCGGTTGTGCCTGTCTCAAGCTGGATTTCTGGATAACCGGTTAAGTTTACTGGTTCACTGAAGGTTATGGTTATCGCTATTGTCTGGCCTGTTGTATAGGTTCCATTGGCTGTGGCCGATGATACTCCGGTCACTGTGGCCGAATCTCCGCTTGCTGATACAGAGATAAATATAACGGCAGCTATAATTAAAAATCCTAACAATAATATTGATTTCCTTCCTAACTTTTTGAACATAACTTCACCAGTTTTTTTATAATTTGGTTCTTATCTAAACCAACCGAATCATACAAACCCCTCAAATGATATAAATATATCGCTGTTAAAAAATAAAATATTAATTATTATAATCATCATTGTGATGTGGTATTGTGATGATTATTTTTCGAATCTTTTTAAACGAATCTGGCTTTGAATATTCTAAACATCTGAAGAAAGCCCAATATCAACAAAGTCATGTAGGATGCAAAGAACATAAATATTACTTTATAGTTAAAATCTGTTAATGTAAAAGTTAATATAATACTAAATATGAACAATATAATCAAATAAAAAAGAAAACTGAATGCCAGTGCTTTCTTCCAGGTCTTCATTCTAAATTTAAGACCAAAATGTAATTCAATCATATTATTTTCTCCTCAATTTCTGTGCCCGTATTTTCTGGGAAGAATGAACATTAAATAGATATTCGAAAAATGTTTCCTTTTGCGGATCAATAAGACAAAGGAAGCCCAGAGACGAATAACCTGTGACATTATTAGACTCAAGACGCTTGATCGCACAAATAAGTGCATCAGAATTCTTCGACAGGGTTATGGCCTTTGTGTCATAATCTTCTTTTGATAAAGATTGAATAAGGGCTGCGGCAGGAGGCGCAGTTAGTCCCATTATAAATAATCCAAATAGCTTCGGTGCAGGGTCATTATAATCCCCAAATCCTGTAAATGCCGCCCCCCAGCGAATTGCCAGGGAAGGCATGGTCATGATGGCAGTTATCAGGGCAACAATGGTCCTCTTTCGAATATTATTATCTATCTGCACAATATTATGTGCAAGCACTGCTTCAACTTCGTCACTTTTTAACAGGGTCGATAACCTTTTTGGAACGACAATAATGGTCCTGTGCATATCCCTGCCAATAATAAAACTGCCCGGAAGCTCTACCTCAGTTATATAAATGGATGGCACAGTCACACCATATCTTGCTGAAAGTGTCCTGATCTTTTCCTGGATTTCAGGCAAGTCTCCTGAAAGAGCTGGTCGCGCCTTATAAAGAAGCAAAACGAATTTATTTGCATTGATTATTATAAACCAGACTATAATAACCGATAAAATAAAAAGTCCGATCAGTACCCTGGCCTTATCATAAATTATTCCCAATATCAATGGAAAAATTATGAGAAATATAAACAATGAAATTCTCTTGTAAGTGTTCATGAGAATGTATACTATTAGTCCACACCTGTAAAATCTTTTGGTATTAGCATAGTTTTACAGATATTAACTTTTTTACAGTCAAATTAATCCCTAGATTATATATAGCTTATCCTTATATAATATGATCACTGGTGAAGATTATTAGTACGCAAAAACATAATATCCTGATAGTCCTGCTTGTAATGGCTTTTTTCACCGGCGCAACAATTCAATTTGGTGAAGGCTCTATCCCCATAGGAATTCTAATGTTCCTTATTACTTTAGGACTTACAACACGGTTTAAGCTTCAAGGTGCATACATAACAAAAAGCTCAAAATTTTACATTGTGCTTGGAATATTCATATTATTTGCCGATATTCTATATAATTTAAAGGCCATGAACCAGCTCGGTACTCTTGACACCATGGCTCTTTTTATGGGCATATCTTTTATCGCTTATGGTACAGGCAAGTACAGGCGCATAGGCGAATTCGGGATATACATGTCTGGAACATTTATTCTATTATTTCTTTTATTTTATATAATATTACCATCTCTAAAAAATAATTTCATTCATGATTTTGACCATTATTTTGTGCTGCTCCCCTCTCTTTTTATTGCAACCTCTTTAACGAATATGGACCTGCATATTGTCGGGATTGAGACCGTTCATTTCAATGGTTTTGAAGATGCTACCGTTGTAATAGGCGGACCCTGCTCCGGCCTCTATTCAATGATGCTGCTTTTAGGCATTATTGTGGGATATGTTAAGATGGAAAATATCACCGAAAATAAAAATATCTATTTATTGATGTTTGCAGCAATTGTTATTGCCTATTTTTCCAATTTGATAAGGGTTTCCATATTATATATTGTTGGCTATTATTATGGCATTGAAAAAATGATGTTTGTCCATGTATACATTGGGTGGTTTATTTTTATAATAATTAGTTTTGGTATGATGATGGCTTTGAACCGGATTAAATGAGAATATTCTTTGGTTCAAAACCAAATATATATTTGTCAGAAGAAATGGGCAAAATAAATAGGATATATTTTGCTTCTTCCTTTACTGGCTCAAAAAATATGGCACCTTCTATTCGGGCAGATGGAGCTATAGTAGTTTGTTCTATCTGATTGCTCCTTTTGATATTAGTCATTTCATATTGATTTCCAAGATCATCAATGAGGACAGGAGATGAATTATATTTGAATTGTTTATCTTCAGTTTCAAAATTCTTTACTGCAATAACAACCTGGGAATTCCAACCAGGAGTATTTTGAAAGCTTTTTAGTTTTATCTCTAATCCACCCTGAGTAAGTGCTTCGCCCATAGTAGCATTAATTGGAAGATAGGCTGATATGTTGCCATTAAGGTCCTTATCATCTAATATTTTTGATTCGGCCTTTAAGCCAAATTTGTATATCTTCCCGTTCAAATACAGGATAACCTTGAGATATTTTGCATCAGGATTTATTTCCTCGAAAAAAATCGAACCTCTCCTTACAACTCCGGGATATATAGGAGATAATTTTATCTGGGTGCTCCTCTGGATACCAATGCCCTCGTATTGGTTGCCCAGATCATCAATGATTATTGGAGTTGGATAAAATTGCTTTCTTTCATTTTCCATATTTTTGACAGCAATATCAATCCGGGAATACCAACCAGGAGTATTTTGAAATCCCTTTAACATTAAAGCAAATCCATCTTGAGTGATCGTATCTCCCAAACCAGCATTTATTTCTTCTGAAATACTGTTGGAAAAACCCTTTTCTTCTAATATTTTCGCTTGTGCTTTGAATTTGAATTCATATTTATTCCCGTTTAAATATAGAATCAACTTGAGATCTTTTGCATCAGGATTTATTGGCTTGAAAAATATAATACCTCTCCTTATAGCCCCGGGATAAACAGTGGTCTGTTTTATCTGGCCGCTTCTCTGGATTATAACCATCCCATATTGGTTGCCAAGATCATCGATTAGTATTGCAGATGGATTTAATTTAAATGGTTTCTCTTCACTTTCTATGTTCTTGACAGAAATACTGACCTGGGAGGTCACCTCCGGTGTGTTTTGAAAGCCATTTAACATGACCTCAAATCCATTTTTAGTAATTATATCTCCCATTGTTGCATTTATATTATCAGGTGTATTCCCATCTTCGCCTAATATTTTCGGTTCGACATGATAGTTGAATTCGTACTTCTCCCCATTTAGATATAGAATTATCCTGAGATCTTTTGCACTATTATTGATCGGCCTGAAACTTATCGTACCTTTCTTTAAGACTCCGGGGTAAACTGGTGATAGTTTTACCCTATCAATCAGTCCGATTCCTAACATCTCATATTGATTGTCAAGATCATCGATTATAACAGGAGCTGGTTTTAAACTCACATTTTTCTCTATTTTTCCAGTGTTTTCAATTATAAAATTTAATGAAGATAAGTTTTCAGTTCTCGAAAAATTATATAATTTAACTGCCAGACCCTTTTTTTCCAGAGTATCTCCTAATTGAGGCAATCCGCTTTTAAAAAGTTTTAATTTTATATTATCCCACAAGACAGTTCTTGTGAGATCATCAGTTGAATTGCTATAAACCCGAAATGCAAGAGTATTCTTCCCCGACAACAGCACCGGGACTCCGATATGCGCCCAGGTGTTATTATTATCCCCGACCCTTGTTTCCCATATGACCTGTCCGTCAAGTAACGCCTGCTTTAAAGCAAAGGATGATGTATTTGAATACTCCGAATCTATAACATCAAAGGAAAGCGTTGCCAGGACATCCCCCCGGGTCGTTAAATTCTGATAAATAATTCCAGAGGAATCCGGATTTCTTGAACTATAGTTCATTTCATAAACCCTGGATGAGATAGTTTCATATATATAGCTACCTTTAATATCAGGACTGCTTCCAAAAAACAACCAGCCTTCATCTGATTCCATATCACCGTTTATGATGTTGGGCAGTTCTGAAAATTTAACTGAATCCAGATTGGTGTTAACCATAAGATGGACTGATCTGTAAGATTTATTATCTTTAAAAAGATCAATTTCTAATTTTGTTTTATTTCCACTCGCGATAGAAGACGCCAATTCAGGTATAACTGTTACATTGTTTAACCATCTATTGTTATGATCGAGAATAATAGGATATTCTTTCAGGATTTTTCCTCCGAAATTCACCCTGAGCATATAATATACAGGCGCATACTCATAATTTTCTACTCCGACCAATATTGTATAAGGTTCACCAATGCTGACTTCAGTCAGATAGTTCTCGGCTTTTCCATCTGCGCCAAGGATATAAAGAGATGTAAATTTTTCAGGTTCTGTATTTACTTTTGTATAGATCACCATTGCACTTACAATAAGTATGGATATAATCATTGTTTTGATTAGCATTTTTTCAAGGGCATGATCCGGCCCGGTTTCAGGCTCTTTATTTTTAAGGATATAATAAAAAGATCTTATGTCTGAAAGAGTAAAACCATAACTTTCTTTCCCATATCTCCATCTCTGGATAAGTGTTAATAAGAAGAACATCCCAATAATTAATGATAAACTTATTGTTATCGAATCGGACTTAAAACCCCATCGGGTATAATTAAGGCCAAATCCGTCAAAAACAGTTATTGCTATGCTAAAGCCGATGCTAAATGTAAATCTTTCAATGGAACTCAATTCCCCGCGCTTCGGGAATATTATTGCAATAAGCATGTATCCGGGCAGGAAGAGTAGCAAGGGCAATGCAAAGATAATTCTCAGGAATCCCTGGTTAAAAGGGGGTATCAGGATGAAGATTATCGCTAAAATAACAAGTATCGGGATAAAAATTAAATCCAGATTATTGATTAATCGATTTTTAAGGTATTCAATTATCCTGATCTTTTTCATTTAAATGTACCTTATTTAGTTGATATAGAAAAAATCCTGTTTCTTATACAGAATTTATCTTTTATAAAGATTACTGCTTGCGCCATGATCACTCCTGTGCTATCTGCAGCTAAATCCCATAAACTTGCTGTTCTGCCAGGGACGAATGATTGGTGGAATTCGTCACTTGCACCATATACCGTTCCAATAATTATCGCAAACAACAGGGCATGTTTATGTAATGTTGAGTTTGGAGAGTTCTTTAAAGTATAACATAACAAAATTCCAAATCCTGCATAAAGAATTAAATGCACCAGCTTATCCGGCTGCTTATAGAATATATAAAATGGAGAGAGCAGAAAATTAAAATCAGAGCTTGAAAGATAACGAAATATGTTTCTTATAAACTCAATATCTAAAAAACCCGAAATCGATTCTGCATCGGAACTTGATATGGAAGAAAAGTAAAAAATTAACACTGCATACAGAACAGACAGTATCAGAAAAACTTTAAATTGAATACTCGCATTTTTAAGAGAGTTTTTTTTCATTATCGCCATTCCATTTAATTTTATTATTAATTAATCTTGGTATTGGATAGAAGCATGATATGTTATTGAACGAGTAAAATATTCAGAGTAAATGATTATTATTAGCATAACGATGATTTATTTAATCTATTAAAAGAGATACATATATATTGAATAGAATAGTATTAATAACTAATTTACTCAACGGCTATGGTGGCTTATGAGTTGGAATGTAGATAAATGTGTATATAAGAGTGATTAAAATAACATGGTGAATAAATTTATAACGATTACAGTGTTAATCGGGGCGATGATAACGATGACAGGGATTGCACTGGCTGCTGGCATAGATGCAAATCCCAATCCGATTTCATTAAATGTAAATGAAGGTAAAAGCCAGACAGTAAACGTAACTTCTGATGGACCTGCTATTTTAAAATTTACAATCGATGGGGTTGGATTTAATCCGACAGATAAATTTACAATCTCAATCCAGGATCCTGATGGTATTACACATAGCGGATCAGAGATACAAAATTCAAATCCGTCGGGCTGGGCGAGTCCGGCAACTTTTATTGTAACTTATAATAATAAATTAGAATCAAATGATGATTATCTATTGAAATATAAGGTTTTTTGGGTTGATAATCCAGATCCTTATGATGCAGATTCAGTAATAAGAGTCCAGATAACACCTACCCCCGAGTTCCCTGCTGTAGCCCTGCCTGTAGCAGCAATTATCGGCCTTGTATTTTTATTCCAGCACAGGAAGGATAAAGAAGAATAATTTACTTCCAATTTATACATCATATAAATATTTCATTTCACACAAAGACTAAATAATTCTTACTCTATTAAACTCTGGATCGTATGAATTTCTATCAAATTCTTGAAATAAGTCTGGTATTCCTGTTTCCTTTCTTCATCATATTAGCTACCACACCTTATCTCATACGGAAACTAACTAAAAGAGGACTGGTTGTAAAGGATTACTACAAGAAAGGCAACCGGATGGTTCCGACAGGCGGTGGAATTGCCATAATGCTGGCTGTCCTTTTCTCGATGTCCATCAACTCAATTTTCTATAATTTTGATGCTGTAAATTATGTATTATTAAATGTAATACTTCTATTTGGCCTGTTTGGTATCCTCGATGATATGATCGATATTGGAAGACCCGCCAAACTTGTTCTTATGTATTATTGTTCATATCCTTTGATGCATTATGTGACTCATTCCCTTATTGTAGTCCCATTTATTGGAAATGTGGAACTCGGGATTTTCTATAGCCAGCTGATAGTCCCAACTTTTGTCCTTGTGACAGCAAACCTTGTGAATATGCACTCAGGGTTCAATGGTATGTCATCCGGCCTTTCAGTCATCATTCTTGTTTCCCTGATAATAAAATCCATTATAAATGGACAATTTGATAATATCGTTTCAATTTTTTCAATAATCGCCCTGACAGGTGCAACATTCGGGTTCTTTCTGTTTGAACGGTACCCATCGCGGATATTCTGGGGAAATGTGGGCTCACTCACAGTCGGATCTGCAATTGGTGTTCTGATAGTCATGCAAGGTTTTATTATCAGCGGTTTTATCATGCTCTTGCCTCATACAATTAATTTTCTGATGTATGTTTACTGGCGTGCCAGGAAGTATCCTCAGGTCAAATTCGGGAAGGTCAGAGAAGATGGCACACTTGAAGTGCCGAATAACCTGACACTAAAATGGGTACTACCATACTATAAAAAGGTGAACGAAAAGCAGGCTACTTACGCAATGTATGCAGTCACAGCGATTTTTAGCATTATTGGGATTATAATCCCCGGATAGTAATCTATGATAAGATCTGAAAATGTTAAAATATACGGAAAAAGTTCCATAGGAAAGAACGCGATAATTGGCGATGGTGTTATAATTGGACATCCTACAGCGAATATCCTGAAAATTGCCGCATCTTCAGGGTCAGATATAAAGGACATGGACTTCAAAGGCTCTCATATCGGAGATCATGCTGTGATAAGGTCAAATTCGACAATTTATTCTGATGTTGATATCGGTAATAACTTCCGGACAGGGCACAATGTCATGGTACGCGAAGAGACACGGATCGGTAACGATGTGCTCATTGGTACAAATACTATTCTTGATGGATGCACAATTATTGGAAATAATGTCAGTATCCAGGGAAACGTGTATATTCCCCTGAATGTTATTATTGAGGATCATGTTTTCATTGGGCCCTGCGCTGTGCTTTCAAATGATAAATATCCGATAAGGACTAAATCCGGCCTGAAAGGGCCGATACTTCGAAAAGGCGCTTCCCTTGGCGCAAATTCCACAATTTTACCAGGCATTGAAGTAGGCACAGGCGCAATGGTTGCAGCAGGCGCGCTTGTCACAAAGGATGTGCCCCCATGGAAATTGGCGATAGGTTTTCCAGCCAGATTTAAAGAACTACCAGAAGAATTAAAAGTCTTAAATAATATTTAGGTGTATATGATCCCCATAGCAAAGCCCATAATCGGTGAAGACGAAATAAATGCCGTTGTTGAGGTAATGAGATCAGGAGTAATTGCAGAAGGCCAGAAGGTCAAGGATTTTGAATCAAATTTTGCTGATTATGTCGGGACTTCCTATGCTGTCGCAGTGAATTCCGGGACTGCTGCACTGCATGCTGCACTGCTGGCCCATGGAATCGGGAATGGAGACGAAGTCATAACCCCACCTTTTACTTTCGCAGCTACATCAAATTCAGTTTTATTTACAGGCGCAAAACCTGTTTTTGCAGATATAAAAGAAGACACTTTTAATATTGACCCTGAGAGGATCATAGAGAAAATAACTCCCGGAACAAAAGCCATTATTCCGGTTCATCTGTACGGGCAATCAGCAGATATGAAAAGCATAATGGAAATTGCACAGGATAATGATCTCATAATCATAGAGGATGCCTGCCAGGCACACGGCGCAACCTTTGAAGGGAAAAAATCAGGTTCATTTGGAACAGGCACTTTTAGCTTTTACCCCACAAAGAATATGACCACGGGTGAAGGCGGGATAATTACAACGAATGATAAAACCGTAGCAGAAAAAGCGAAAATGATACGGTCGCACGGTTCAAGACAGCGATATTACCATGAAATGTTAGGATATAATCTTCGCATGACAGATATTGCAGCAGCTATTGGTTTAGTCCAATTAAAGAAAGTTGATGAATTCAATGATTCGAGGATAAGGAATGCACAATATTTATCAAAATCATTGAATAATATAAAAGGAATAAGCCTGCCCTATGTTGATAGGCGCTGCAAACATGTATTTCACCAATATACCGTAAGAATAAGAAATGGCATTACAAGGGATGAAATTATATCGTTATTGAACAAAAGAGGGATTGGAACAGGAATATATTACCCGTTGCCCATTCATAAACAACCGTTTTATAAAGACCTGGGATACAGCGATTCTCTTCCGGTCTCGGAAAAAGCATCCGAAGAGGTCATTTCTTTGCCTGTTCATCCATCCATAACCAGGACTGACCTGGATACTATTTCACAAACGTTACGAGAATTATTAAGTTAAGATTATTAATTTTTTACAATTGAAAAAATATTGTTATGCTAAACTGAACCTATCGCCCCTTCCTCAAATTGATGTGAGGTGTGAATATATGTTTTGATGTTATTAAAATGCATGTTTGAAAAACGACACCCATAATCATCTTCATATTGGTCGGCCCAGCCTTTATCAAGTGCGTCCCAGTCGATATTTGGATGTACGTTATGTTTCTCCTTTTGCATAATGAGTATCACCATCACAGAATATTACCTCAAAGTTATTTAAACTTTACTCATTAAAATTATTATCATCATAGACGTTTTGAAGATCCATACTGATATGAACTCTATAGATCACAGATACAATCATATATTTAAAAACCTATCAATGGGTTATGACGGTCCAGATCGATGACCAGGGATGGGGAACACCCATAGGAGGTGTAGGGATCATTGTTGTCAGGAAAGAGACGTCTGAGATCTATTACGATATTATCCCGATAGAATGTTTCAACCTGGAAATGTTCAAGAAGAAAGCATATCTTACAGAAGCAAAAAATATTGTTGAAGAAGGCATCAAAAAATTGAATGTCAGCAAGGATGAGGAAATTGAGATATGCTCAGGCTGTATTCATGATAAAACAGCACAATGGTTAAAAAATGAGGACTATAAATTCACTGTCCGGAAAATTGACGGTATTGCCCAGCAAAAAGGGGAAGAGATGTTTATTGAATATCTTCGGGGGCTTGGTGTTCCAGATCCGCCCCCCATTGTTGAGGAAACAGTGGACGAATATAAAGCGCAGTTCTTCTACCTTATGGATTGGGTAAAAGATGACCCGATCGGAAGAGTTCATCTTTGTAAGACCGGGTGGCCATATTTCAAGAAAAAAGGAAAGTTATGCCTGGAAAAGTAATTATTGTTGCGTCTTTGAACAAGAATAAAATAAAAGCAGTTAATGAGGTCTTCAATTCTTACCAGGTAACAGGCGTGGCATGCAAGTCCGGGGTCAGCGAGCAGCCCGCGAGCCTTGATGAGATTATCAAAGGCGCAATTACGAGGGCAAGATCGGTTTTCAGGGATTGTGAATATTCGGTAGGGATCGAGGACGGTATATCTCATGTGCCTGAAACCAGTAGCGGTTATATGAATTTTTGCTGCTGTGCCATCTTTGACGGCACGCGGATATATCTTGGTCTTGGACCTGCTTTTGAATATCCTGCAGAATGCACAAAGCGCGTCGTGGATGAAGGAATAACCATCTCAGAGGCATTTATTCCTTTAACCGACAAACCGGATATCGGGTACGAAGAAGGTATTATCGGATGGCTGACACATGGGAAAATAAGCAGGACAGAGTATACAAGACATGCTGTAGAAATGGCAAAGGTACAGATCGATAATAAAAGTCTCTATTCACCCTGTTCCTATTGATTGAATCACACCGGACAGACCTGTGCTGCGCAACCTCCTGAATATTCAGAATCCACAGACACATATTTATCCATAGAATCTCCCAGGTACAAAACCTGCCTGGATTTACTTCCATACCTGTATACGGTGATCCCCTTGCATTTTAATTCATAAGCGAGCATGAACGCCGTCTCAACTTCCTTGATATCCACATCATTCGGGAAATTTATGGTTTTTGAGACCGCATTATCACTATATTTCTGGAATGCAGCCTGCATTTTCACATGCCACCGGGGGGCTATATCAAAAGCGGTCACAAAAACCCGTTTTACATCATCAGGTATCTCTTTTATTCCTGCAAGTGTGCCAGTCTTTGCGATTTTCATCATCAATTCTTCGCTATAAAATCCCCTTTCTTTCGCTACGGATTCAAAATAAGGATTCACTTCAATGAGTTTTGTGCCCTCAAGTACATTCCTGACAAAAGAAACAGCAAATAGAGGCTCGATACCGCTTGAACATCCACCTATAATGCTTATTGTACCTGTGGGCGCGACTGTTGTTACTGTAGAGTTGCGTATTGGTTTTTTATATATACTGCCAGGGAAATTTGGAAACGCGCCTCGAACTTGCGCTAACCTTTCAGATGATATATGTGATTTTTCCTGGATGAAACCCATCACTTCTTCTGCGGTTTTCAATGCTTCTTCTGAATCATAAGAAATCCCCAGTTGAACCAGCATATCGGCAAAACCCATTACCCCAAGGCCGATTTTCCTGTTCGCCTTTGTAATTTCCTCGATCTGGGGAAGGGGATATTTATTGATGTCAATTATGTTATCAAGGAACCTGACCCCGATATTTACGGTTTTTTCCAGCTTTTCCCAATCTATAGAACCATTCTTCACAATTTTAGCAAGGTTTATCGAACCCAGGTTGCAGGATTCATAAGGCAGCAAAGGAAGTTCACCGCATGGGTTCGTACTTTCAATCTCCCCTATGTGGGGCGTGGGATTGTGCCTGTTGATCTCATCTATGAATATAATTCCCGGATCCCCTGTTCTCCATGCCATCGTTATTATGAGGTTCCAGATTTCACGCGCTTTAACTTTCTTCACGACTTTCCGGTTTCGGGGATTGATCAACTCATAATCGCTATCCTCCCTGACCGCATTCATGAATTTGTCATCAACAGCTACTGATATATTGAAATTTGTAAGGAATCCCTCCTTTGTTTTTGCAGTGATAAATTCAATAATATCCGGATGATCCGCCCTCAGTATTCCCATATTTGCGCCGCGTCTTTTCCCTCCCTGTTTGATTATGTCAGTTGTGGTATCAAATACCCGCATGAATGAAACAGGACCTGAGGCCACTCCTTGTGTGGATTTTACAATATCTCCTTTTGGTCTTATGCGCGAGAATGAAAATCCTGTACCCCCGCCTGATTGCTGGATCAGCGCCATGCTTTTTACCGCATCAAAAATGCTTGTCAGTGAATCTTCTACCGGAATCACAAAACACGCAGAAAGTTGTCCGATATCAGTGCCTGCGTTCATAAGAGTGGGTGTGTTCGGAAGAAATTCAAGGTTCACAAGTATGTTAAGAAATTCTTCCTCAGATTCAGGGTCAAGAGCCACAGCCTTTGCAATTCGCTCAAAGAGCTGCAAAGGAGTCTCCAAAACTTCCCCTTTATCATCTTTTAACAGGTAGCGCCGCTCGAGGACATGCACAGCATTTACACTCATTTTCAGTTCATCCCTCACACCAAAGAATTCTTTGGCTTTCCTGATCTGGGCCCGCTTTTCCCTGTATAATATGTATGCTTTTGCGATGCCAGTATACCCATTTTTAATTAAGACTTCCTCGACAGCGTCCTGCACATCTTCTACACCAGGTATTCCGGTTATTCTTTTATCAAGAAGTTCCACAACCTGGCCTGCAAGATCTTCTGTTCTTTCACCATCCTGGCTTTTTGTTGCTATAAATGCCTTAAAAATAGCTTTAGCTATCTTTGCTCTGTCAAAATCTACTATTCTCCCATCTCTTTTCCGGATCTTCTGCGGCAGAAAAATCACCCCATTTAATAAGAATTAATTACCATCATATTAACACTGGAGTATATGAGTTTATTATGAATTAAGCTTTTCACATCGTTGGGGTGCAGGGGTAGAGGAAGCCCCTGATTTATAATCAGGAGAGAAATCTTACCCCGCCTTCAAATAACTATATATACAGATTGAACATTTATATCAATATGAACAGCATTGATAAAACCCATTGGTATAACGAGAATACCCAATCTCCAATATGTAAATCGGCGGGAAATAGTTTTCAATTTGCTGACATTCCAGTAGATGTAACCTGTAAAAAATGTTTAGAACTATTAAAAGAAAATCGTGGGTTTGTATTAAAACATACTGGATATTTGATATGAAACAAACGCTTGTGGTTAAACTGGATACAAACAAGGAACAGCATAGTGCTATTCTTGAAACCATGCACAGGTTTAACGAAGCGTGTAATTATATTGCCGATATTGCTTTTGAACTGAAAACCGCAAACAAGAGGGAACTTCAAAAGGTTGTCTATTATGATGTCAGGGATAAATTTAAACTTTCTGCACAGCTTACCATAAGGGCTATTGCTAAGGTTTGTGAATCCTATAAACGGGATAAAACTATCAAACCAACATTCAAGCCTACCGGAGCTATCGTTTATGATCAAAGAATCCTGTCCTTCCGAAAGCTGGAAGCCATATCTATCCTTACCAACAGTGGAAGGCTGACTGTTCCTATCCGTATGGGAGAATATCAAAAGGTTAGACTGGACAGAATCAGGGGTCAAGCTGACCTTATTCTCAGAAATGGAATATTCTATCTTATGGTTGTGGTTGAAGCC
>NZ_NTMG01000055.1 GCF_002487355.1 Candidatus Methanoperedens sp. BLZ2
CTGTTTATAAAGATTGTAAAATTGAGATATTACTTAATTTAGGCAGAGTTAAGGCTTAATGAAGTCGGAAAAACTGCAATAGAACAAAAATTTGAAGATGAAACACAAAGAGCAATACGTTCCTTAGAATTGATTGGAAAAGTTGCGGCTGACCAAAGATATAATATGGCTGTAAATGAGGTAGTTTTATACCTCGAAGGAATAGGAAAAGCTGCTGCTGAGCAAAGATTAAAAACAGCAACCGAGCAAGTATTAAAGTCGCTTGAAGAGGTTCTTAAAAAAGTGAAAGGGCATCAATCTTCAAAGAAAGTATCACAGCAGACAGAAGAGTCTCTTAAGAAAATGATGGATATCCTTTGCAAATTAGATAAGGCTTAATGCAATTCTTAAAGTCGAGTACTTCTGCTTTGGTTCCGCAATATTATCTCAGTATTACTGCGATTGGCAACTCGCACTTGATGGGATCAAGACGATCACAAAAGAACTAAATAAGCTTGCCAAATATTCATGAATCCGGCACTATAAATTATGTATTGGTGGGATAGGAGAACAGATTATACGGCAGGGACTGCGTGGGTGGAGATTGGCATAAACATCCTTTTGATAATCCCGAAGCTCATGATAGAAGTGGCAATGGGGCAAATCATGTAACACCGGAGGAGTTCCTTGATGAGACATTTGAGATATTATTGAACGAAAAATTGATTTGAACGATGAAGCTGAAGAAAAACCCATATAAATCTATATAACATCTCAAATCTAATGAGATATTGAATAATATGACCGAATTAGTTGTTGACATTCCGAACGATATCGCAAAAGAAATGAAGAAATTTCGGTTTATGAACTGGAACGAAAAATTGGTCAAAGATATTATCTTCTTCATGAATGAACGGGAAATAGTGGAATCCATACTCGCAAAAAGTAAACTGAAAGAAGAAGATGTTGAAGAAATTGATAATTTGATCAAGCGTGATTTATTTGAAAAGTATTACAAGACTGAGATTGGTGCTTGATACCAATATTATAATCTCGGCGCTGATAAGTAAGAAATCCACAATCAGGGATATACTCCTGACAGATAAGATCACATTTTACCTGCCAGAACTGGTTCTGATAGAATTGCTGAAACATAAACAGCTTCTCTGTAAGAAAACTGGTTTAAGCCAAAAGGAAGTTTTTTTCACACTTTTTTATCTCTTGAACAAAGTGGAGATCATAAAAAAAGATGCATTTTCAAAGAACCTTGAAAAAGCAAAGAACATCATGGAAAAGATCGATTTAAAAGACTCAGAATTTGTCGCGCTCGCCCTATCTATAAAGAATGATGGGATTTTCAGCAACGATGGGCATTTTGATAATTGTGGAATCAAAAGATGGACTGTTGAAGAAATAATAAGGTGGCTGGAGTACTAACAATTCCGACGCTCTCGTTTGTGAAATATCAAAGCTCGTGATCGTGGGCATTATAACCTCGCCCCTTTTGCTTTGTCACTTGTGAAGAAAAGTCGCAATAGCCGCCAGTTCAATAACTGTTTTCTCTGTTCTTGCCATAGCTATTTCCAGATTCTGCAGCGCAATATCCACATTCTCTTTTTCTGCCAGAATCTGCTCAGTCAGTTCATCCATAAATTCTTATTCCTCTTTTTTCTACAAGCTTGCTGAATAATGATTTCCTGGACAGGTCGATGAGATCCACAGGTTTTGATAAATTTTTATATAATTCTGCATAAAAATCAAAGAATAGTCTCGGTTCAATCCCTTTTACACCGATATCTATATCACTTGATTCTTTGTCATTTCGGGTCGAGGAACCAAATAGAATTACAGAGGAGACATTATATTTTTTAGAGTATTTTATGATAATTTCCTTATCTTTTTCTGATATCATTTTCAATGACTCCTGAATTGAATGGTTTATCTCTTGGCATATTTATAAATCCCTTTTATCACCATTTTTAAAGGACACAATAGTATATAATTCCTTCATTCAGTGAGATTGGTAAAATTTTGCATAAATTTGTAGGTTCATATTGATAATGCAAAAGATAAGTTTGCTATACGAAAATTCCTGCACAATCGTTCGTGAGATGTCAAAACTCGTGGCAGAGGCACAGATATGTTCATGGTTTTGATATTTCTATCGATTCACTGGATGGACATTCAGGTGAGCAAAACTTTCAAACCATCACGTAATTCGTTGGGTATAAACGCGACCTTGAATTGTCTCTCACCAAAGACCATTTTTCCAACAACCAGCAGTCCTTTCTGCCTCAGCAAGCCAATTGTGGATAAGGTTTTTCCCTCCTTCCAGAAGAAATCCATATCATCATCGTAGTCTTTGAGCTGACCATATTTCACAAATCCGCCCTGTTTGATACAAAAAGCAAGCGCTTCCTTAGACTTTTCCGGTAATTCTGAAACGATCTGAGAGAGGTCATTTACAATTTTATTCTCAATCGCCCTGACTTTTTCAGTTTTAAGTCTCTCTTTCAAACCATAATGCTTGCACATCCAATCTATCCAATGAGCCGGATATTTGTTCATTATTGACTGTAGAGAAGAACCCTTGCGTAATGGAATGCTCTCGATCTTCTTAAGCCCGTCATTCTCATAAGCACTCATAAGAATATCCGGATCCAATATAAGTGGCGATGTCGACATAAAAAATACGCCGGCGAAACGGTAATGATCGCCAAATGGATGAATTCTGCCAGTTAAAACGGCGTTTGGATATACGGGACTTGGGGCATGTAATTTAACCTTATAGATTTTGTTTCCCTCCATATCCTTGATCTTTAAAAATAAATCCTTTCTGGAAATAACTATAAATCTGGATCGGATAATGTTTTTCATCTGCAGAACGTTCTCTCTCATTTCAGGACTCAGATCGGGCGTGTTTTTCGCAAATTCTTCTGCAATGGTCATGCCTGTTTCCGGAAGCACTTTTTCAAAAAAAAGCCATGCAAGAAAATTGTTACGCCATTTTTCATCGGGTAGTTCCACATCTTTTTCGGGGAATTCATCTACGTATCTCTGGAATAGTTCCTTTGATCGTTTTCCATATTTTTTGTTTGAGTAGTCAAAAATTGCCTGGTTTACGTTCTCTTCATTTATCATCTAAACCACCATGCTCCTTTCTTTCATAATTATTCAACTCCTCCAGAAATGCGGGACGTTTCTTAAATTCTTCTTTATCGAGAGAGTGAAGATCTTGCGCATCGACATATATTAGATCAGACAACGATAAAATAATTTGCTATTCAATTGATCAGGCCATTATCCTGAAAACTATGCTGGAGAAGGGTGTGGAGATTGTGAGGAAAAAATCCAGTGAACCTTAAAATTTCAAACGATCATTTTATAAAATAAAATACCGAAGCTTTTAAGTCTGATTCCATCCTTACGAGCGAAAGCTTTTCCTTAAAGCCTCGGTGGCTCAGCCTGGCAGAGCGAGAGATTTGTAATCTCTAGGTCGAGGGTTCAAATCCCTCCCGGGGCTTTTTTTAACTAAATCAAAAGCTTTAAAGGTATTTTTGTGAAATAAAAGATGGAATTACTTTTAATATCGGATTTATCCAATCCAAAGTGGTTAATTATTCAGCAAATACTAACAATCGATTCAGAGAGGTCAAAAAAATTACAAGCCGATTTAAAATTTCCAGAAATAAAATCAAATATCGGCCTAAATAGATTTATAAATTTAAAAAATACCCCTAAAATGGTTTCGATAGCAGATTATAAATACTAACAGATTCAAAAAATGTATAAGAGATACAGAAATGTATCCTGTTAAGAGTGGTGGAAATATTATGGTAGAGTCGCTGCACACTGAAGAGCCGATCAAATCGTTCCACCAGAAGTAATCTGCATATCAATACCAAGGAGGTTAGTAAATATGGGAGTTTATGAAAATACACTAAAAGATATAGAGAAAACAATGGGTATAGTTCCTGGTTTCATGAAAGGTTTACCGGAAGATGTCCTTGTCCAGGAATGGCCCCTTTTCAAGAAGTATAACTTTGAAGAAACAGAGATACCTGCAAAATACAGGGAGCTTATGGGTTTGTCCGTGGCAGCCAACATCAAATGCCCCTACTGTCAGCTTTTCCACAAAGGAGCCGCTGCGATGAACGGTGCGACTGAGGAGGAGCTTGCCGAAACTGTATTCCTTGCCAGCTATACTGCCAGGTGGAGTGCTATCATCCATGCCCAGCACTATGACTATCAAAAGTTCAAAGAAGAATTTGAACAGATAGGAGAATATCTGCAAAAGATGGCAAAAAAGTGAATGGTAGTAAAATCAAGAGAGATGGGTTAAATGTTAGGAGATTTGATAGGTGAATTCTGGGGAAAATAATCAGCCAGAGAGTCCCCCCATCCGATGGACCTAATCCAAAAATTGAAACATCAGTACAGCAAAGGGAGAAGCTTCTTGCAGTGGATATGAAGATAACATATTGATCACTATTATCTTCATATTTTTTGATAAAATCCCCTAAAAATAATTATCACTTAATTTGGAATATTTGACAGTACTGTAAATTTGAAGGCATTTTGAAGTTTGCTGCGGATCATAGTAGCCCTCCCAGGGCTTCCTTAAGTTTTATTTAAAACATGATACATTATATAAGCAATTCCGGCCAAATGTGGCCAATCCCATGCTCACAAAAATTATCACAGAAGGCACGACAAAGGTCGAAGTTCCCATCCCTGATGAGAACTCAAGTTTTCCACCATCATCAGCCCCTGTCTTCTATAATCCTGCAATGAAAGTAAACCGGGACGTCGCGGTTGCAGCAATAGCATATTTTTCAAAAGATGAGCCTGGATACACTTATCTTGATGCTCTTTCGGCATCAGGGATACGCGGGCTTCGCATCGCCAATGAAGTGGGTCTTAATATCACAATGAGCGACTGGGAAGGAACTTCATTCGAATTAATAAAAAAGAATATCGAACTCAATAACCTCACGAATTGCACTGCAATAAAGAGAAACGCTAATGTGGTGATGATGGATGATAGTTTCGATATCACAGATCTTGACCCTTTCGGGACCCCGGCGCCGTTCCTGGATGCTGCCTGTTACTCAACAAAAAGGCTGCTTTGCGTAACGGCCACAGATACCGCGCCACTTTGCGGCGCCCACAAGAAAGCAGGTATCAGGAACTATTCAGCCGTACCCCTGAAAACTGAATACTATCCTGAGATGGGAGTCAGGGTTCTCATGGGAGCAGTTGCCAGGACGCTTGCCAAATATGATAAGGCCATGACGCCTTTACTCTCTTATGCTTCGGCTCATTATGTCAGGCTCTTTGTATCAGTGAAAAAAGGTATCAAAGAAGCGGATGAATCCCTAAAAGAAATGGGATTTCTCTCACATTGCTTTAATTGCGGCGATAGGAAGTGGAAGTTCGGGCTGGCTGTCCATCTGGAAGAAAAATGTCCTGTGTGCGGACACACCACATCGCTTGCAGGGCCGCTGTGGCTCGGGAAACTTCATGAACGGGAGTTTTGTGAGAAATTGTTAGTCGAGCTTGAAAAAAGGGAATTTAAAGAGGCTCTGAAACTGGTCGCTGCATGCAGGGATGAACTTCCGATCCCGATGCATTACGACATTCATAAGGTTTGTAAAGCGCTCGGTATAACTGCAATGTCAACCGCCGAAGTTATTTCTGCTTTGAAGGAGCGGGGTTTTCAAGCATCACGAACGCATTTTTCAGGGATTTCCTTTAAGACGGATGCGAGTATGGAGGAAATAAAGAGGGTTGTGTTGGGTCTGAAAAAATTATGAATCAAGGCACTAAACTATCTTTTCCTCCCCCCTCTCTTTAGTCCTGATCCTCACATTCTTCAAAAAAGAAACGCTCCTCGCAAGAACAATCATCTCATCCCTTGTAAGCACTTTCTCTTTTCTTATCTCACCTTCAGGGGCATTTTCAGGAATACCCTGCTGGATTACATAGATGCACTCCCTTCCCACAAGTGCGCTGGCAATTCCCAGAACTTCTGAAAACGGGCGAAAAACGGTTGTCCTGACTTCGATATCAACATTTTCAAGTTCCAGCGATTTGCTTGCGCGCCCCGCGGCATCATCTCTTCCTGTTATATAGCTGTATTTTTGTACATCATCAAGGGGCGCTTTGATATCAAGGAATATCTTATCAAGGAGCTTTTTCTCTATCAGCCTGGAAAGCCGCTCAGGATAGTACCCATTCGTTTCGACGCCAACAAGCAACCCCTGTTCTTTTGCGAATCTTGCAAGATGTTCTAATGCGTCATACTGGGTCGTTGGTTCTCCTCCTGAGAAAACTACGGCGCTAATAAAGGATTTTGCATCAAGGATCTTTTTTTCTATTTCTTCTATTTCCATAACGCTCCCTCCTTTATACAGGGGCTCTATGCGCTGATTTGCAACTTTTATGAAATTATTGTTGGAACAATATAAACATTTAAAATTACATCCGTTAAAAAAAATCACAGATACGGACCTGCCATACCAGTCTATAGTGGATATGGGAATCACTATGCCGCTAAAAATCATTTTCATTTTGTCTCCTTTATCAAAAAGATTATCAGTTAATAAACCAATTTCATATTGGGGCGTTATAATAAATCTTGCGCCTGAAGTATATAAAAATCGGAGGTACAATGACTGAAATGTCAGAGATGTTCAAGAAAATGGGATTGTTCGGGGTAGGTGTGATATCACTTACACAGGAAAAGATCGAGGAATTTTCACAGGAAATGATAAGAAAAGGGGAGATCAGCAGGGAAGAAGGGAAAAAATTCGTAAAAGAAGTTCTTTCAGAAAAAGAAAAACAGATGGAAGAACTTGAAGACAAGATCAATGAGAAAATAAAGGAAACCTTTAAAAAAAGCGGCGTAGTGATGAAAAGTGATATCACTGCTCTTGAGAAAAAGATAGAGAAGCTTGAAAAGACAATCGAGGCAATGACAAAAAAACAGGAAAATTAGATTATTCCAGGAATTAGATCGTGAACCTGCTGGATAAACAATACGTTTACGTGAGACGATACAGGCAAATCGTCGACGTAATGATCAAGCATGGTTTCGGATACCTTGTAGACAGGTTTGGGCTTCGCCCATTCAGGTCTTTTCGAGAAAGAATTTTCAGGCCCAAGCCTCTCAGGGAAGAAATACTCATCCTTTCAGAAGCGCAAAGGCTTCGCCTGACATTGGAAGAACTGGGGCCTACTTTTATTAAATTCGGGCAGGTAGTAAGTACAAGGCATGATATTGTCCCGGAAGCATACATAAAGGAACTTGAAAAGCTCCAGGACCGTGTTCCGCCATTTGAATTTTTGGAAGCAAAAAAGGTTATCGAGAGGGAATTCGGGAAAAAAATCGAGGATATTTTCCAGACATTTAATCGGGAACAGATAGCTTCAGCTTCAATAGGACAGGTCTACCATGCAACATTATACCAGGGTGAAGAAGTGGCAGTTAAAGTCATGAGACCCGCGATCGAGGATATTATCGGGACCGACCTTGTAATCCTTACCAGTATGGCAAAATTTGCGCAGAAGCATATTAAGGAAAGTAAATTTTTTAATCCTGTGGGTTTTATAGATGAATTTTCCCGGATAATAAGGCATGAAATCGACTATACCCATGAGGCACAGAATGCAGATAGGTTTTACGCCAATTTCCAGGAAAGTGAGACCGTCAAGATCCCTAAAATGTACTGGGAATATTCCACAAAGCATGTTCTTTGCCAGGAATTTTCAGATGGAATAAAAATTACGGATATCGATAAAATTGAGGCGGCTGAACTCGATAGGAAAAAAATATCAACAGACCTTGCAAATGCATATTTGAAAATGATATTTGAAGATGGTTTTTATCATGCTGACCCGCATCCTGGAAATATTCTTGTTTCGCGTGAAGGGAAAATTATCTTTCTTGATTTCGGAATGGCAGGACATATTGACCCCGTGCTTCGCGAGAGTCTCACAAATCTCATAATAGCGGTACAATTGGATGATATGGATTTTCTTATTGAAGCTTTATCTGAACTGGGACTTATTAGTGATTCAGGAAGTGAAAGCCTTGTGCTTCGGACTAAACTTGAAGAACTTTTAAACAAGTATTACAGCCTGTCAAGCAAATTCATTGATCCGACTGCGTTCCTTCGTGATTTAATCGATATTTTTTCACGAACAAAAGGCATGATCCCGACAAATTTAATGCTTTTGTCAAAAACACTTATCATAAGGGATGAGATAAGCCGAAAGCTTGACCCTGATCATAATTTTGGAGAAATGACCCAGCCTTATGTCAAGAAAATGCTTGAAGAGCGCACAAAAGCTTCACATATATTAAAGAGCGCTAAAAAAACAGTAATAGATTTTGTTAACCTTATGAAAAATTTCCCAAGAAGATTTAATCATTTACTTTCAAAAGCTGAAAAAGGGACACTTAAATTTGAACTCGAACATGTGGGGCTTGATGGTCTTGTCGAAGAATTGGATATTATAAGCAACAGGTTGTCTTTCAGTATGATCATTGCTTCATTGATCGTGGGTTCTTCACTTATTATCCAGACCAGGATGTCACCGAGCCTGTTCGGTGTGCCTCTTCTTGGTATAATCGGGTTCCTTATTGCGGGATTTTTGGGAATAGGGCTTCTTGTTTCGATAATCAGGTCGGGGAAATGGTGACCATAGTATTCCCGGAGAGTCAAAGAGTTTATTAAACCCTCTGCACATTTATATTACGTGGAAACAATCATAAAAGTACTTGAAAAAGAACCTGAAGTCCTCTTTTCTTTCCTTTTCGGCTCTTATGCAAAAGGCATACAAAATGAAAACAGTGACATTGATATTGCTATTTATCTAATTGATGAGAGCCTGATTGAAAAAGATCCATTATACCCTTCAAGGCTTGCAATTAAAATTGAGAGAGCATTACCTGGAAAAAAGACCGTTGATGTAAGGATTCTCAATGGTTCAACCCTGAGGTTTCGTAGTCAGGTATTAAGATTCGGAAAGCTTCTGTTCTCAAAAGATGAGAAAAAAAGAATTGAATTTGAAACATCGTCTTTAGATCTATATTATGATTTCAAACCCCATCTTGAAAGGTATGATGCTGCCAGGCGAGCAAGGGTTGGCATATGATAAGGCTTCAGGAAATGGCTCAATTCAGGAATCTGCTCGTGCATAGATATGGTAAAATAGATACAAAAAGGATTTTCATAATAATGTCCGAAGATATCAACGATATCAAACAGTTTGTCAATATGATATTGAAATACATTTCTTGAGAAACTTTTTAAGGAGAAAACACGCAATGGCGAACGAATCATTAACCATCATTATCAAAAGAAAACCCGTCCTTCTGATGATCCTGGATGGCTTTGGACTTAGCGAGAAAAAAGAAGGAAATGCCATTGCAGCCGCAAAAAAGCCCAACATTGACCGGCTTTTTTCAACCTATCCTCATTCAACCCTTCAAGCATCAGGCATGTCTGTCGGGCTTCCTGTCGGCCAGATGGGAAATTCCGAGGTGGGGCATCTCAATATCGGGGCTGGAAGGATCGTTTACCAGGACTTGACAAGGATTACAAAATCGATTAAGGAGGGGAATTTTTTCAGCAATTCAATCCTTATTGATGCAATAGAAAATGTCAAAATAAAAGGCTCATCGCTGCATCTTATGGGATTGCTTTCAGATGGCGGAGTACACAGCCACAACACTCACCTTTATGCTCTTCTGAAACTTGCAAAAAAACATAGTATTCGGAATGTTTTCATCCATGCATTCCTTGACGGCAGGGATGTGCCCCCAAGGAGCGCCCTTTCTTATATTGCAGATGCGGAAAAAAGGATGAAAGAACTGGGGGGAGAATTTGCAACAATATCTGGCAGGTATTTTGCCATGGACAGGGACAAAAGATGGGACAGGGTTGAAAAAGCATACGATGCAATGACTGGAATAGGAGAGACGGCGCGATCAGCCAGCCAGGCCGTTGAGAAAGCCTACGAGCGCGGTGAGAATGATGAGTTTGTCACCCCTACTATAATTTTGAAAAATAATGAACCCGTTTCTGTAATTTCGAATAAGGATTCGGTGATTTTCTTTAATTTCCGTTCTGACCGCGCCCGTGAAATAACCCGGGCATTTATTGATGATGATTTTAGTGGCTTTAAACGAAAAATTTTTCCGCACACACATTTTGTGTGCCTGACGCAGTATGATGAGACATTTAAAGTTCCGGTAGCATTTCCTCCCGATCCCCTTAAAAATATTCTTGCAGATATTCTCTCCTATCACAATTTAAAACAGCTTCGCATAGCAGAAACTGAAAAATATGCCCATGTCACATTTTTTTTCAATGGCGGGAGGGAGACGCCTGTTGTTGGTGAGGAACGGATATTGGTGCCCTCTCCGAAAGTAGCCACCTATGACCATATACCGGAAATGAGCGCTTATCCTGTAACCGATGAAGTTGTTAAGGCGGTATCATCAGGCAAGTTTGATATAATTATCCTGAATTATGCAAATCTTGACATGGTCGGGCATACCGGGATATTTGAAGCCGCTGTGAAAGCCACTGAGGCTGTGGATAAATGCGCTGGAAAGGTATTCGAAGCAGTAAGCTCGGCAGGCGGACTTTTGATATTGACAGCAGACCATGGAAATGCCGAGCAGATGCTTGATGAAACAGGCGGGATACACACAGCACATACCTGCAACCCTGTGCCTTTCCTTTTTTGTGATGCCGGAGTCAAGTTAAGGGACGGGATACTTGCAGATATAGCCCCGACGCTTCTTGAAGTCCTGGGAATTGAAAAACCCAAAGAGATGACCGGGACATCCTTAATATCATTATAATATCTTTATATACTTTTCAAACATATTATTCATACACATGGATGCAGCAGGCGATTTGACCATTTTAAATGGCAAACTCACAATTCTTCTGGCTTTCGGGCATGGGGGAGAACTGGATAAGACCCAATTGAGGAGATTCATAGGTTCCGAAGTAATTGCAGAAAAATGGAATAAACCCATAGAAGTGGAACAATCCGAATGTGTTACCGTAATAGTGGCAGGCAGTGAAAAAATAACATGCAGCACAAATGTATATGCAGATGCTTTTATAGCAGGCGCTTCGATCCTTCGTACTGAAATAGAGATCAGGGACAGGATATTGTTCAATGATATCCTGGTAGCTCTCCACTCAAATACGATAATTGTGGAAGGGTTTGATTTTCAGTCATTTGCCATTAAAAAAATAAACGAGATGCGTAAAAAGCTTAATCCTGATATGACTATTGAATATTATCCCCATTTTAAAAAATATACACTTCTAAGACTCAAGGATTTTACTCCGAAGCTTGACTCGAAAGGTCTGAAAGAACACTATGGTGAGATAATAACGCGTTTTCTTTCGGGCGAGACATCCATCCGTCGGCTTCACAGCAAAGAGATCACTGAAAAACTTTCAAATGACCTGTCATATTACGATGAAGATCTTTTTCTTGCTTCTACAGAAGGGGGATTTATACTGGGATGCGAGGATTATATAAAGGACCTTCGCGAACTACTTGAACTTTCCATCTCACTTCTCCTGTTGTTCCAGCTCTATGACCAGAAAATCGACGCTGAGATCACAAATGCTTTTGATGCTATAAAAAAACTTAGCACTTCAAGGTATTATTTCCTTACACAGGTCCCAAGAAAGCTTGAAAAATCCCTGTTGAAAGTAAGTGAGATCGGGCTTGTTATCCTTGATGATATAGAAGACCTCATGAATCCCCAGAAAATTACGCAGGACTGGTACTACCAGTCAGCCTACCAGAAAATGCTAAATACCCTTAAAGTAGGGGACTTTGAAAAAGTCGTGCAGCATAAAATCGATTCGCTGCAAGACCTTTATATTACCGCAAGGGAGCTTTCGTCAGAGCAATTGAATATATTGCTTGAAATCGCAATCGTATTATTGATTTTGTGGGAAGTTGTTAAACCAGCTCTTGTTCCAGGATAATTATTCAGTAACTTCCAGCTCTGGATCTCTAACCACTGGCTCTAATACTTCCTTGTTATATTTCTCAATGTAAATTATTTCCTTGATTCCGGTGTTATCGATCACTTCACGTGCGATCTGCCTTTTGGACATGAGCCATCTCTGGCTATATGTCATTTCAGGTTCGATCTCAACTGTTGCCGTGCCATCATTTAACTGGACAGGCAGATCTTTTCCGACATATAACCCGATGAGACCTTTTACTTTGCCTTCGTCATCTTCAATTTTCTCTTTTATTTCATAGTCGTATGTTACGGTCTGCCCTGCAAGGAACCTGTTAAAATCAACCTGCACCATCCTGCCGATTGCTCTTATTACAACTCCCGGGCGTCCATCTACCTCTACAGGCATTCCAACCTGGACCCTCTGGGTGAACTTTGTAGCTGGTATGCTTTCTATAAGTTCTGGATTCCTGTGGCCGAAAGCTTTCTCCGGAGGAATCGTTACGCTGCCGGTGTATCCAACTTCTTTTCCCACAAAATCCTCGTCCAATCCTGCAATTGTATGCTTTGCACCTACTATGACGACATCTCCGCCGTATTTCCCCTTTTCATTATAAATGCTGTTTGCTTTTGCAACATCTTCTTCGGTCGTGTCAAAAACGCGGCCTTCATCCGTTTTTCCTGAATATGAAACTCTTATAAAATCGCCTTTTTCAATAGTCATAATAAATCATGTCCTTTTTTTGCGTTCTTCATGTATCAATGGTATAAAATACTTACTTACTGAATTGCTTGGAAAGTTTCTGGATGCCGGGGGTATCCATAGATGGGCAAGATGTTATGTTCTTGTTCTACTTTTTGTTTTAGTTGATATGCCTCCCAAATAGTACAAAGAGCGCGGATTTGTAGCTTTTGTCATTCCTGACACTGTATATAAAATCACAACAAGCTTTATTAATCATTAAGAATATATCATTGCAAAAATATAAAAAGAAGGAATCTGGTGGAAGACGAAGAATTTTACAGCCGGCTCAAAGATGAAATGGTTGAGTGGCAAAGGGATGGCATAATAGACAGTACCCAGGCCGAAACCATAATGAAAAGACATGGTGTTGAAAAAAAGACATACAAGCCCGGCAATGTAATAACAGCTCTTTCAACGCTTGCTGTAATACTTATCGGGGTGGGGATAATCCTGTTCTTTGCCTCGAACTGGGAGAAAATACCCGATATTATTAAAATTGTGCTCCTGTTTTTGGCAACATTTTCAAGTTATTATGCAGGATATGTTATAAGATTTGAAAAACAAAATTATCCCAGGGCTGGTCATGCGCTGATTTTCCTGGGCTCTATTCTGGTCGGCGCCAGCATATTCCTTATCGGGCAGATCTTTAACATCAATGTTGACGCACACTGGCTTGTTCTTCTCTGGTTTATTGCCATATCCCCGATGGGTTATGTTTTTGATTCAAGACCCACGATCGGGTTAAGTATCCTCACCTTTACTTACTGGCTGGCCTTTTCGGTAAGTCCTGAATACAGGGGCATGTCATCACCGCTTCTGCTATTCCTGATATTCGGTATTGGCCTTTACAGTATCGGCCAATTGCATCAACTCATGGATAAATGGGCACGATTCAGGATGATATATAAAGGGTTTGGAATATTTTTTATTCTTCTTTCATACTTTTATTTCAGCATCTGGCCAACTGAATTCCGTTACATATACAACTATCCTCAACAGGCGGGCTTTTCAGCCACCGCGCAATTTCTTTTCACAGCCTTTGCAATAATAGCAGTAATTTCTATTCTTGCAAATCTTCTGGCAAAGGAAAAGCTAAAGAGCATACGATATGAATTTTATTTGCTGCTTGCGGCTTTTATAGGCTGGATAGTCCTGTTTGCCATTAATACATATCCCCAGCAATTTTTTACAATGCATGTTGAACAATACAATACTTATTTTGAGATCAGCCCTGGTTCGGAAACCCTGTTATTTGCTGTTTTGAGTGCATTCCAGATAGGGCTTTCGATAGTGACAATCTCCATAGGGTATTATAAGAATGAAGTGGATTTTGTCAACATAGGGATCATTTTTTTTGCACTCGGTGTGATGCAGGTTTACATTAACCACCTGCAGGGGATGCTTCCAAAAGGTCTTGGACTCATTATCGGAGGGATATTCCTGTTCTTCTTTGCAACATATCTTGAGAAAAAGAGAAGAAATCTACTTAATTCCATGAAGGTGACAGAATAATGGAACGTAAAACATTCATCAAAGCAATGCTTGTTCCTGCTGTGATCCTTTTAGGTTTTATCGGTTATAATTATTACACTTTAAACATGGGGCAGGAAATACTTCTGAAGACTGCCCCTGTCGATCCAAACGACCTGTTCAGGGGAAACTATGTGAATTTGCGGTATGATATCTCTGCGATCGACCTTACCGAAATTGGGTACGACAGCCCTTTTATGACTGGAGAGGATGTTTTCGCGACCCTGGCAAAAGGAGAGAAGTTCTGGTTTGTAACAAGGGTTGGACATTACAACCAGCCCCTTCAAAAAAACGAGGTGTGTATGAAAGGAAAGGTAACATACTCTTATCAGAACAGCATCAATGTGAATTGGGGGATTGAGAGCTACTTTGTCCCGGAAGGTAAGGGAAAGGACATTGAGCGGGAAATCCGTGATGTTTCGGTCAAGGTATCGGTGGACAGGACATGCAGGGCGCTTATTAAGGAACTCTATATCAATGATAATCCTGTAAGTTTTGGAAATTAAGCGATTTGCAGGCAAATTTAAGTTCTAATTGACCCAAACGTATTAATAATCACAAATATATCTATATTTGTAATGGCCTCAGAAGATCTGATACATGCAGCAATGGAATCTGATGAAATCTTTATCAGGGAATTCCATAGAATAATTAAGGATGAACTTCATTTGACAGCAGCGGATTTCAGTGAAAAATCAGGCATCCCTGCAAGTACAATATATAAATTATTATCAGGCCAGCGTGAACCTAACATTAAGACCTTAAGGCAGATCGTCTCAGCGCTTCGAAAAATTGAAGGAACTGAAAAAATTGAGTTTATCGCCGTTATCGCCGCCCGCCCGGTCCTTGATTATATCACCGAAAAAAAATTAAAAGTAGCTGGAAGGCTCCTCACAATCAGGGAATATTCTGCCACTTCTATGGAAGAAGCTATTATAGCCGCAGTAAAAGCTGAAAGGGATGGCGCAAAGGCGCTTGTTTGCGCTCCTATTGTGAGCACAACGGTTGAAAAGATATTGCGGATTCCAGTTACTTCGATAATGCCAAAAGATAGCCTGATCGAAGCGATAGAACTTGCAGCGAAAAAGATGGGATAGAAGATTTATGAAATATTCAATGAAAGAACACAATATCTTGGTAATATAGATGAATTATTATTTGAAATATATAATGAATAAGTTATTAGAAAAAATACAGGCACACAATCAGAATCTGCTCATCTCTGGAAAATTGGCAGTAATGGTATTGCACAAAAGGTCAGTGTTGCAGACCAGATTAACCTATTCAACTTCTAAACAATAAACCCATTCGGAAAGGGGTATGCAATTTTCAGGAATACATTCCAGAGAGCAGCCTGTGCATGGTGAGAACAGGTCTCTTGTCATTAATAAATTGAAATTCTTTGCTTTTTTTTCCTTTTTTACAACAGGTTTGATCAGGTAGGTCTTGGTTCCTTTTGAAGAATCCTGTTCTCTTGTGATCAATCCGTCTTTTTCGAGCTTCGTGACGACCCTCGAACATTTACTGCTATCTATTTTAGCAGTTTTCCAGAGTTCGTTCTGGAGAATGCCGTTTTTCTTTGATTGTATCAGCTGCAGGATTTTTTCTTCAATCTCCATTCTATTCCCCTACTCTACCGGACTTAGCATGATAATATTATTTCCTCTTAAGATTACAGAACCAAGGGAGCGTGATTTTACACCCTCTACAATCTCATATGTATCGTTGAGGTGCAGATTTAAATATTCATCAGCACTTTCAAGCTTTCCCTCAAGTGTATGTTTGTCTCCTTTCATCTCAACCTGTATAATCGTACCTATTAATGTCTGAACTTTTTTAGTGGGGAACAAGATATTTGCCTCTATTTTCTTTTATAACCCTTCATTTATCGGTTAGTACTTCAATTTTTGCATTGCTTATGAAATCATGAACTTTTTGGGGATGTTTGAGGATTGTTATCCCTTCAAGTTCACTTAAAATTTTCACGTTCCTTGAATCAACATCACGGACTTTAAGTTTTGTTAATCCACCCGTTATCGCCCCATAACTGCATAATTTTACGCAAAATCCGCATCCATTGCATTTTAATAGATCGATCTGATCGGTAATTGCCTTATTCGGGCATTGTCTCACCGGCGGGCAAATCTCGCACTTTTGACAGATCTCACGGTCTATAAAGAAGGGCATTTTTGATTCTATATGTCCTTCGATATCAACGGGAACAATATAAACCGGAACGTTCCCTTTTACAGCCTGGGCAACAGCATTTGTAACAAGAGTATCTGCTATTCCATACGCAAGTTTAGCGATCGTATTGGAAGTTGCGGGAGTGACGACAAGAGCATCGTATTTTTTCAATAGCAATCTTCCAGCTTTCGGGAAGCTTGCACCCTGCTCTTGCTCACAAAAGCATTCTTCAAGGTAGTTGCCGCTTGAAATATTAATCAGATCGTTTTGCAATCCGTACATTTTAATAACTTCTTTTGCGGCACGCGATACAAACGATGTGACCTTAAGATCATTGTTCTTTCTTTTAAGTTCTTTGAAAACATCAAAGCTGTCACGCAAAAAATGCCCGGCGCCAGTAATACACCATGCGATTCTCAAATTAAGCACCAGGGACAGATAGTTGCAAACAATTATAAAAAGTCATTGGATTAGAATTGAATTGAACTAGATCCCTGATCTGCGATCGCCAAATATCTGGAATTCAAGTACCCGATGAAAAAGATCAATTAATTTTTTTAACCGCAACCTGAACTTGATAAAGGGAATAAGCCTGTAATCCAAAAATGAGATCAACCTTTTTTCCAAAAACCTGACATAAAGATATGGAATAATAAAAAGAAGGGAGAAAAGGAGGATTCCAGAAATAAAACCAAAAATTATGGATTGTGGAGATTGTGGAATTATATCAGGATACAGCCTTTTGAAAGTCTCAACGTCGAACATCAATGTAATATCTCTTGTTCTTTTTATAAATACTTAATTGTCAGAATTTATTCCGAAATTTCACTACTTGAATATTTCAGGTACTATTCTTCTTGCCACTTCCCGGTAAGCAGCCACAAGGTCGCCTTTATCGAACCTGAACACATCCTTATCAAGCGATTCTCCGGTTGTCTTATCCCAGAACCTGCATGTATCGCAGGATATCTCATCTGCAAGTATGATTTTACCTTTATATCTTCCGAATTCAAGCTTAAAGTCCGGGAGCAGGAGATTCCTCTTATCCAGGTAATCAACAAGGATAGAATTGATCGAAAGTGCAATTTCTCGAATTTCCGAAAGTTCCTGTCCTGTTGCAAGTCCAAGCGCAAGTGCGATATCATCATTGATCATAGGATCGCCGTGCACATCGCTCTTATAATCGAAAACCAAAATCGGAGGATCAAGTTTCTGGCCGGTCTTAAACGGATATTTCCTGACAAGAGAACCTGCCGCTATATTCCTTACAATGACTTCGATCTTAATGATATCGACAGCATCCACGACCATCTCAGTATCTGATATCATACTGTTAAAATGAGTTTTGATACCTTTATCTTCAAGGAGTGTTAAAAGCTTCGCTGCGATCTGCGCATTGTAATATCCTTTCTTTGGCGCTTCGCTTTTCTTCTTACCATCAAAAGCCGTAAGGCTGTTCCTGAACTCCATTATCAGCTTTTCAGGATCATCAGTTTTATAAACGGTCTTTGCCTTACCCGAATAAAGTTCCAAGAGCTTGATCATTATTTTCCTAGTGGTATCTTTTTGGATATAAAGGAGACGGTTATAATTAATACACAATGATCGAAAATTGAACCGCAGTAATGCGATAATTTGGGTTCTATGTATTATATTCCTCCTAAAAAAAATTTCGGTAAATATATGTAGGTGTATTGTATTTATATCTTAAAAAAATCAGGGAGACAACATAATGACAGAGGATAATGTAGTATTTATCGGGAACAAACCAGTGATGAACTATGTTCTTGCCATAGTTACACAATTCAATAATGGCGCTGCGGAAATTTTTGTAAAAGCAAGAGGGAAAGCAATATCAAGAGCAGTTGATGCAGTGGAAGTTTCAAGGAACAGGTTTATACCTGAAACAAAAATAAAAGAGATAAAGATCGGGACAGAAAAAATTACAACTGACCGGGGAGATTCCAACGTTTCTACCATAGAGATCGTTTTAGCAAAATAGCTCCCATCAAGAATTCGTTTAGTTCAGTGCTTGAAGAAGTAAAAGAGGATAATCCATGATTTTGAGTCAATGGGAATATTTGCAGCTCCCCATGAGGGATTTGAGCCATTAACCTTAAAATTTATGAGTTTTGTAGATATGCATGGCTTCTTTGAACATCTTTTTCTGTTCTTCTGTTACTTTTGGATTCTTCTCATTTTCCCAGAAGTCTTTTGCATCCTTCCCTTTAAGGACTAATCCTAACTCAATCGGCCTTGCCATCTTTCCTCACTTATTATTTTGGTTGTATTCGTGAAATCTCACTATACTTCACAAGTTTACAATAAACTTATTATGGATATTTCCTCTATTTATAATTTTCCCACTTTTTCCACCCTGAAATCTGTATATAGTTTGTGGTATTGATCATAACTTTATGTTGCATCATGGTTTTTATATCAATAGAAGTTCTCATGGTTGCATTCAATGACAGGGAAGCTCTCCATCATCGAAACAAAAAGAGGTTATCAGTGGAGCAGATCAAGACGCAAATTCTGGAAAAAGGGGGAAAGCGCCGGACATGAGCAGATCGTTCATGATATTTTGATAGACTGTGACGCTGATGCTATTGTGCTCAAGATCGAGCAGATAGGAGGCGTCTGTCCTATCGGATACAGGTCGTGTTATCACCGGACGATCGAGAGTGAGGTTGTTGGGGAGAACTTGCTCGAGCCGGAGGATGTTTATAAGAAATATGATGAAGGTGCGAAAGACAAAATGTCAAACACCTAGAAGTAGCATGAAATAATATCTTTGAATATTATTGTATTTTGTCTGAGCTATCTGTCTTAAAAATGCATATTAGAAAAAATTATATGCAGTTATTGATAGATAACCTTTAATAGTCTCTGCAAAGATAAGAATTTTGTTTTATGATGAAAATTAAAGAAATTAATTGGCCGTGACACAAAATTGAAATCAAATTAGGATACTAAATGGATTCTCGCAAAGTGAATGTGCTGATATTCTTGACCGTTTTATTAGTTTTGACGGTCTCAGAAACTGTTCAGGCGCAGAAGGTTGACATTAATGCTAGTGAAATTGTGAGTCTAATTAATTATGAATATGGACTAAATAGAGAATATTCTGATAACATAATATCTGGAACGTTCAATTTAACCGACCAATATATTGATAAAAATATAGTGATTACAAATTCGGAATTTAGAGATTATGTCGATTTAACTAATATTAAATTTAGATCTCCTATTAATTTTCAAGGTAGTACTTTTCGAGGCAAGACAAGTTTTAAAGGTGTAAGGTTTGATGAAAATGCTAATTTCAGAAAAGTAAATTTTAGTAATGATGTTGATTTTAGGGGAGCAAATTTTAATGGGCAATGGGCTAAGGGAGTGTAATCTTTTTTGCTGAAACTATCCTTATGAATATCCCTTCATAT